>DATAUK010000001.1:0-26765 GCA_036268295.1 Mycobacteriales bacterium
GGGCCACGACCGCCGCGACGTGCGGTGTCGAATCAGGTGTTGACGGTGATCTTCGCCACGCCCACCAGCGTCTTCGAGCTGAGCGCCGTGATGTTGTATGTCTTGTCGAGCAGCGCGGCGGCCGTCGACGTCAGGTACACCTTGGTGCCGTTGAGGATCGCGGTGTTGTTCGGACCGGTCGCGAGCGGCTGCAACGTGCGGCCGTTCAGGAAGAACAGCGGTGCGCTTGCCGCTACGACCTTGCCGTTCGCCGTCACCTTGCCGGTCAGCATCGACGTACCCGGATTGACCACGAAGTTGCTGAGGCCGACCTTGATGCCACCCGCCGTCAGCGAGAAGCCGCTGCCCTGGTGGTCGATGCTGCCCTGGACATATGGGCTGACCGTGCCCGGCTTGTAGTACTTCACGTTGCCGCCGGTGATCGGGAAGGTGAGGGTCCCGGTCTTGGCGTCCAGCGTCGCGGTGCCAATGAGGCCCGGGGTCACCTTCAGGCTCTTCAGAGCCGCAGCGAACCCGGCGTTCAAGGTGACCTGGGTGTGTTCGCCGCTGAGCTTCGCGATGTCGGCAACCGGAGAGGCTGCGGCCTTCGGGGTCGAGCCGCCGGAGCTGCTCGAACCACACGCGGCGGCACCACCGAGCGCGAGCGCGCCGGTGAGCAGCAGGCCGATGGATCGGGTCTTGACATTCATCATTCGTCCTCTCGGAATGCGGGAGTTGTCGTGGGTAGTTCGCACCGAGAGGCCCGATTGGATCGGTTCCGTCATCACCTCGCGAGGTCGTGGGGCACACTTGCCCGATGTCGCGGACTCGCCGAAAGTGCTGTGTTTGCATGGTTTTCATCACCTCGCTGAGCGTGATCTCGGCGTGCGGATCGGCGCCACGCGACCGCGCCGACCGACTGCCGGCAGCGGCTGAACCATCCCGGGCGCCGGCGCTGTCGGCGCGGCCCGCCGGAAGAGTGGTCCCACTCCCGCCGGGAAGCGAACCCGAAGGCGTCGCGGTCGATCCCGACACCCACACCGCCGTCGTTGCCCTCCGCCGGCCCGACCGGATCGCCCTGGTCAACACCCGAAGCCTGGCCGTCACGGTTCGGTCCGCGCCCGGCGAGGCTCGGCACCTGATCCTGGTCAAACCCGGTGGCCCGGTGCTGCTCCCGGCGGAGAACGACGCGACGGCGTATGAGCTGGCACTGCCTTCCGGCCGCGTGCTGCGGTCGACGCCGGTGCAGCGACAGCCGCACAATGCCGCCGTCGTCGGGCCCGACATCTGGGTGGCCGACGAGCTGGCGCCCGCCATCTCGGTGATCAACTCGGCCGGTAACGTCATCGCCACGTTGCACGGGCCGGTACAGCCGGGCGGTGTCGTCACCGCCGCCGGCACGGTCGGAGTCACCGACGTACGCGGGGCGCGGATGTACTTCTACGACGCGACGACGTTCGCGGCGGAGGGCTCGATCACGCTCGGCACCGGACCCACCCACGCCGTCGGCGCAGGAGGTGACGTCGCGGTCGCCGCGGACACCCGGGGCGGTCAGCTACTGCTGGTCGACATGGCGACTCGGCGCGTCGTCAGCCGGCTCGCGATGCCCGGCGGCCCGTACGGGCTGGCGAGCGATCCGGCCAGCGGCAACGTGTGGGTCACGCTGACACAGCGCAATCAGGTCGTGCAGGTGGCGACGACCCCCACCGGGATGCGGGTCGTCGCCACAACTCCGACCGTCCAGCAGCCCAATACCGTTGCGGTTGATACGACATCAGGGTGCGTGTACGTCGCGGGAGTGACCGCGGCCAGGCTCGACGTGACCTGCCCGAAGGATCCAAAACGGCCGTAGCTACGAACAACCCGGTATGGACGTGATCCTGCCGTGTCTCGACGAGGCCGCTGCATTGCCGTGGGTGCTTTCTCGGATGCCAATGGGCTACCGCCCGATCGTCGCCGACAACGGCTCGACCGACGGCTCTGCTGACATCGCGAGGGCGCACGGCGCCGTGGTCGTGGCGGTGCCGCAGCGGGGCTTCGGTGCGGCCTGCCACGCCGGCATCGCGGCAGCGACCTCTGCAGTCGTCTGTGTCATGGATGCCGACGCCTCACTCGACCCACGCCAGCTCCCGCTCGTGTCGGCGGCGGTCAGCGACGGCACCTCGGACCTGGTGCTCGGGCGACGTCGCCCGAGGAATCGGTCCGCCTGGCCCGCGCATGCCAGGCTCGGCAACGCGATCCTGGCCCGCTCGTTGCGCCGAAGCAGCGGCGTGAAGGTTCACGACCTCGGTCCGATGCGAGCATTCCGCCGCGACGCGCTGCTCAACCTTGGCCTGACCGATCGGCGCTTCGGCTACCCGCTCGAGATGGTCACCGCGGGCGCCGCAGCCGGATGGCGGATCCACGAGACCGACGTCGACTACCTGCCCCGTGAAGGCAGGTCCAAGGTCACCGGCACGCTGCGAGGCACGCTGCAGACGGTCACCGACATGCGGGCGGTGTTGGCAGATGCGCACCGCCGCTCCGACGGCTGAGGTCCACCTCGTCGTCATCGCAAAGGCTCCGGTCGCCGGGCAGGTGAAGACCCGATTGTGCCCGCCGTACACCCTGACCGAGGCCGCCGTGCTCGCTGAGGCTGCCTTGATGGACACCCTGGACACTGTCGCCGCGACGCCCGCAGCAGCCCGCACGGTCGTCCTCGAGGGTGCGGTCGGCCCCTGGCTCCCCGCCGGATTTTCTGTTATCCCACAACGCGGGAACGGGCTCGACGAACGGCTCGCCGCCGGACTGCTGGACGCTCAACACAACCACCGGGCGCCGGTGCTGTTGGTCGGCATGGACACTCCGCAGCTGACCCCGGCCCTGCTGGCCGACGCCTGCGACGACCTGATGACCGGCGACACCGACGCCGTTCTCGGGCCGACCGCGGACGGCGGCTGGTGGGCGCTCGGACTGCGCCACGTCGACCCGTCGCTGCTGATCGGCGTGCCGATGTCGACGCCGCACACCTACACGGCACAGCTCGCGCGGCTGGCGGCACACCGGCTCAAGGTGGTCAAGCTTCCCCAGCTGGTCGACGTCGATGACGCGGACAGCGCGGAGATCGTGGCGGCGCTCGCGCCGGCTTCCAGATTCAGCCGCGCACGGGAGACCCTGGAACTGGCGTCGTGAGCGTTGCGCCGATTGACCTCTACGACGTCGCCATCTCGTCCCACGCCAATCCGGACGGTCATCGAGGCGAGATCTGGCGGGTGAAGTACGCCGACGGCCGAGACCTGCCGCTCGCGATCGCCCGCTGGTGCAGCGAGCCGGACGACGCCGATCTCGAACTGCTCGATCGTTGCGCGGACCCGACGCTCGACGTGGGCTGCGGACCCGGCCGGCTGGTCGGCGCGCTGTCCAAGGCGGGCCGCTCGGCGCTCGGGGTCGACATCGCGGCAGCCGCGGTGCGGCTGGCACGGGTGACTGGGGCAGCCGTCGTGCGCCGCTCGGTCTTCGAGACGCTGCCGGGCGAAGGCCGATGGGGCACGGCGCTGCTGGCGGACGGGAACATCGGTATCGGCGGCGAGCCGGTGGCTCTGCTGCGCCGGTGTGGCGACCTGCTCGCTCCTGCCGGGATCGTGCTCGTCGAGCTCGATCCGCCGGGTTCACCGTCGACCTCGGTGCAGGTTCGGATCGAGGCACCGCAGCAACGAAGCTCGTGGTTCACCTGGGCCCACCTCGCGGCCGACATGATCGACGAGCCGGCCGCCGCCGCCGGGCTGCGGCGCGTGAGCTCATGGTCAACCGCGGGGCGGTGGTTCGCGTGCCTCGCCCGTTGAGCTCGGTCGCGCCGCCGCCGGGTCCGTTCCGCCGCGGGTTTTTTCGCAGCCCACTTCGTGGACCGTGGCTGACCGCGTTCTTCGGCTCGATCCTGCTGGTCGGGATCACGTTGCTGTTCGCAACCGGTCTGCTCTCCTACGACGCGTACAACCCGGGCCTTCACGGCAACAGCACGACTCGAGGTCACCACGTGACCGGCTTGCTGCTCTTCGACTGGCCGACGCATCCGTACTGGCTGTATCGCGTCACGCAGGGCGTGCACGTGACCTTGGGTCTCGTGCTCATCCCGGTGCTGCTCGCGAAGCTGTGGTCGGTCATCCCGAAGCTTTTCGAATCGCCGCCGGTGCGCTCGCCGGCGCACCTGATCGAGCGGGCTTCGCTGCTCCTGCTTGTCGGCGGCGCGATCTTCGAGTTCGTGACCGGCATCATGAACGTCCAGTACTGGTACCGATTCCCCGGCTCGTTCTACACCCTGCACCTCTACGGCGCGTGGGTGTTCATGGCGGCGTTCGCCGTCCACGTCGGCATGAAGTTTCCGAAGATGGTGCGCGCCCTTCGATCCCGCCGGATGCGCGACGTCCTGCGCACCGACGTGGCCCACACCGAGCCGGAGCCACCCGATCCGGACCACCTCGTCAGCCCGTCACCGGCCCGGCCGACGATGTCACGACGCGGCCTGCTCGGCTTGGTCGGCGCGTCCTCGCTCACCGTCTTCGTCGTCACCGCCGGACAGAGCATCGGCGGCTGGACCAGGCGGCTGGCGGTCCTCGCCCCCCGGGACGCGGACATCGCGTCAGGCCCGAACGGATTCCAGGTCAACAAGCGAGCCGCCGAAGTCGGAATCACGGCAGCGCAGACCGATTCGTCCTGGCAGCTGATGCTGAGAGGCTCACCCGGGGCGGTCCCGGTCACCTTCACCCGCGCCGCGCTGCTGGCGATGCCCCAACACACCGCGGACCTGCCGATCGCCTGCGTCGAAGGCTGGTCGACCGGAAACCAGAAATGGACCGGCATCCGGCTGCGCGACCTCGCCGCCTTGGCCGGCGTGACGTCGCCGAGCACACTCAACGTGCGGTCGCTGCAGAAGCGTGGCGCGTTCACCGCCGTCACGCTGGCCGGCAACCAGGTGATGAACGGCGACAGCCTGCTGGCATTGCAGGTCAACGACGTCGATCTGTCGATGGATCACGGTTATCCGGCGCGGATCATCGTGCCCGCCAACCCTGGTGTCCACAACACCAAATGGGTCTCCCAGCTGACCTTTATGGCCTAGCCGATGACCACTCTCCTGAACCGCTTCCGTCAGCTGTACGGCGCCAACCCGCTTCACCTGCTCGCGTTCATCGCGAGCTTCGCGCTGGCCGGCTATGCCGCGACCGAGCTGTTCCACACGATGACCATCCGGGTAGCGGTCTGGTTCGTCGGAGCGGCGCTCGGCCACGACCTGCTGCTGGTGCCGTTGTACAGCCTGGCGAATATCTCGCTCGCCAAGATCTGGCAACGCGTGCCGCGCCCCGAATCGGTGCCGTGGCTGAACTACATCCGTTTCCCCGTCGCCATCTCCGCTTTGCTGCTGGTGATCTTCTTCCCGGAGATCAGTCGGCGGCGTACCGCGCAGTTCGCGAGCAGCGGCCTGTCCAACCACCCGTACTTCGCTCACTGGCTGCTGATCACCGGCATCCTGTTCGCGGTCTCCGCGCTGACCTATGCGATCCGGCTTCGACGGGTCAGCGGCCCGTCGGCGCCGCCGTCCTGAACCGCGCCGGTCACCTCAGCGGGGCGTCGGCGAACGCGTGCATGCCGTCGGCGAAGGTCGTCGATGCCCGAAAGCCCAGCACCTCGGCCGCCTGCTGCGGCGAGGCCACGACATGACGGACATCGCCGAGCCTGAACTCTGCGGTGATCTGCGGCGGCGGTCCGCCCATCGCCTCGGCGAGCGCGCGTGCCATGTCGCCGACCGAGTGCGGCTCGCCCGAGCAGACGTTAAGTGCGACGAACCCGTCCACCGCCGCGCCGATGGCCAGCACGTTGGCCCGAGCGACGTCGTCGACATGGACGAAGTCGCGCATTTGGCCGCCATCTTCAAACACCCGGGGCGGCTCACCTTTGGCCAGCGAGCTCCGGAAGATCGCGGCCACCCCGGAGTAGGGGGTGTCCTTCGGCATCAGTGGCCCGTACACGTTGTGGTATCGCAGCGCGACGACCGATCCGTCCATGCCCCGCTGCCACGACGAGACCAGGTGCTCCTGGGCCACCTTGGTCGCGGCGTACACCGATCGCGGGTCGAGGCGGGCCGACTCATCCACCAGGTCCCAAGCGAGGGACTCACGACACCGCGGACAGCGCGGCTCGAAGTTGCCGGCCTCGAGGTCGGCGCGATCCCGTGGTCCGGGCCGCACGTCGCCGTGGGCCGCACATCGCCACCGGCCTTCACCGTAGACGACCATCGACGAGGCCAACACCAACCGATCAACGCCGGCAGCGGTCATCCCAGCGAGCACGACCGCCGTGCCGAGGTCGTTGTGCCCGGCGTACGCCGGAAGGTCGGCGAGGTCGACGCCGAGGCCCACCATGGCCGCCTGATGACACACGACGTCGACGCCGTCGAGGCACGACCGGACGGTGTCGGAGTCACGGATGTCGCCGAGCACGAACTCGGCTCGCTCGTCGACGGCGGGCGTGCTCTCGCCCCACGCCGCCGGCAGCAGCGAGTCGAGGATCCGCACCTCATTGCCATCGTCGATCAGGGCGGTCACGATGTGATGTCCGATGAAGCCTGCCCCACCGGTGACGAGTACCCGCACGGCGCTCATGATGTCCTCCGCTCCGGACCCGGCCGGCAGCGGGTGACTCGGTGAGACCAACTCGGGTCGCTGCCAGCCGCCCGGCGCGCCCCTGGTTGTGGCTGGCCGTCGGCACGGTGTGCGCAGTCGCGATGGTGTGGCCGGCGCGGGTCTTCGCGACGACCCTGCCCAGCGCCTCGCACCTGTTCGTGGGCTCGGCCCGGCACGACGTCGGCCGCCGGTTGCTCGAAGCCGGTGCAGCGTGGTGGTTGCTCTATGCAGCGGCAGTTCTCGCGCTGCTGCGGTCGCCGCGCAAGCCGGCCGCGGCGGTCGGAGTGATGGCCTCGATCGGAGTCGGCATCGCGTCGATCGCGAGAGCGGCAACAACCTCCAACGACCTTTATCGCTACGCCTGGGACGGTCGGATCCAGGCCGCTGGCATTGACCCCTACCGCTACGCCCCCGCCTCGCCGGTGCTCGACCGCTTCCACGACAGCTGGCTGTGGCCCAACGCCGCCACCTGCCACGTTCACCTGCAGCGACCGGGCTGCACGTTGCTCAACCGGGCTTCGGTGCACACCATCTATCCGCCACTCGCGCAGCTCTGGTTCCTCGTCGAGCATCTCGTCGTGCCACAGTCGACCCGCGATCGCGGCTATGAGACCGCTGGCCTGGTCATCGTCGTGGCGACGACGTTGCTCTTGCTCGGATTCCTGCATCAGGCCGGTCGCGACATCCGGCAGGTGGCGATCTGGGGTTGCTGTCCGGCGGTGGCCATCGAGGCGGTGCAGAACGCACACATCGACGGGCTGGCGGTTCTGTTTGTCGTCCTCGCGGTGTGGGCGGCTGAACGCGAGAGCTGGCTGTGGGCGGCCGCCGCAATTGGCGCCGCCGGACTGGTGAAGCTCTATCCGCTCGTGCTGTTCCCGGCGATCATCCAGGGCAGGAGGATTCGCAGCGCCGGCGTCATCGTCGCGATGTTCGTGGTCGGCTACCTGCCCCATGTGATCGCTGTCGGCAGCGGGGTGACGGGATTCCTGCGGACCTACCTTCATCAGGAGGGGTTCGTCGGAGGCAAGCGCTACACGCTGCTGCACGACCTCGGGCTACACGGTCACGTCGCTGCAGCAGTCGCGTTCGCAGCGATCATCGCGACGCTTCTGCTGGCATTGGCGAAGCGGCTCGGGTCGCCGGCGCGAGCGGCGTTGGTGCTGTTCGCCGTCATTCTGTTCGTCGTCACTCCCGGCGAGCCGTGGGAGGACCTGTCGCTGGTGGCGCTCGCCTCGATGACCGGCACCTGGCGATGGCTCACGCTGATCGTCGCGGACGAGGCGGCGTACATCGTGTTCATCTTCGGCGGGCTGTCCAGCCGCACCGGCCCAGTCGGCTACGCCACCGCGCTCGCGGCTTCGGTGCTGACCTGGCTCAGCGGTCGCCGGCGAGTCTCGCTGAAGACCCAGTAGCGATAGCCGGTGAAGTTGATCACGGCGCCGAGAACGACGGCGATCCCCTTCGCCACCAGGTAGTAGACACCCGCGTCCGTCAGGCCGGCCACCAGCGCAAGCGTCAGCCCGAGGTTCACCGCGACCAGAACGCCGTAGCGCGCAAACCGACGCCACGACAGGCCGTCGACGTCGAAGGCCCAGACGTGGTTCAGCGAGTAGTTGACCACGACCGCGACGGCGAAGGCGACGGCGGTTGCCGGGACGAGTGGGACCCGGCCGAAGGAGTGCAGCCCGGTCAGCAGCGACACGTCGGTAGTGACGCTGAGCGCACCAACCGTCGCGTATCGCGGCAGGACACCGTTAATTGTGGGTAAAGCCCTCACATCTACGGTTCGTCACGACGCGGTGTTCGGTTCGCTCAAAACCGAACCAAACTCGGCTTCGCAGCGAACACCTGGTAACGACCAACGAAGGGAAAGCTGCCGTGATCCGCACCCCCACCACACCGGCCACACCGGTTGGTCGCGAGCGGGTTGCTGTCGTCGGCAGCGGAGTCGCCGGACTGACCGCGGCGTACGTGCTGCAACAGCGCTTCGACGTGTCGCTGTATGAGTCGGACGACCGACTCGGCGGCCACGCCCACACCCACGACGTGGTGACGCCGGATGCCGGCCTGGCCGCGATCGACACCGGTTTCATCGTGCACAACGAACGCACCTATCCGCATCTGCTCCGGCTGTTCGCCGAGCTCGGTGTCGCCACCCAGCCGACTGAGATGAGCATGTCGATCCGCTGCGAGGGCTGCGGGTTGGAATACGCCGGCGCGAAGGGGTTCGGCGGGCTGTTCGCTCAGCTGCGGTCGGCGACCCGTCCGGCGTACCTGCGCATGCTCCTCGAGGTGAAGCGGTTTCACCGCAGCGCACAGCGGGTGCTCGATGCCGGCAGTGACGACCTGACGCTGGGCCGGTTCCTGACCGATGGCGGGTACTCGGACTACTTCGTCGCGCACTTCATCGTGCCGCTCGTGTCATGCGTCTGGTCGACCTCGCAGTCGGCCGCGCTGGACTATCCGGCCCGCTACCTCTTCTCGTTTCTCGACAACCACGGCATGCTGAGCGTGACCGGCTCGCCACAGTGGCGGACCGTGGTGGGCGGGTCACGCAGCTATGTCGAGAAGGCGGTCAAGGGACTCACATCGGTGCGACTGGCGACCGCGGTGCGGAGCATTGCGAGAAGCGGTGACGCCGTCGTGGTGCGGGATGCCGACGGCGGTGCGGAGCGTTACGCCCACGTGGTCATTGCCACCCACGCCGACACCGCGCTGGGGCTGCTTGCCGAGCCGACCGAGGCGGAGCGCACCGTCCTCGGCGCCTTCGGCTACTCGCGCAACCCCACCGTGCTGCACACCGGCGGCAGCGTTCTGCCTCGGGCGCCGCGGGCGCGGGCCTCGTGGAACTACCTGCTGCCGTCGTGTGCCACGACGAGCGAGGACGTCGTCGTGAGCTACGACATGAACCGGCTTCAGCAGCTCGCGACCGCGACGCCGTACGTCGTCAGTCTCAACTCGGCGGACCGGGTCGATCCGCGCGACATCGTCGACACGATGGATTACGAACATCCGCTCTACACCCTCGACTCGGTCGGCGCCCAGCGCTGGCTGCCGGACCTCAACGACGGCGTGCTGGCCTTCGCCGGGGCGTATCACGGCTGGGGCTTTCACGAGGACGGCTGCCGGTCGGGAGTCGAGGCGGCCCGGTCGCTCGGAGTTGAGTGGTGAGCGCCGCGACAACCTATGCAACGGTCGTCAGCCACGCCCGGCAGTCACCGCTGCGCAACCGATTCCGCTATCGCACCGCCTCGTGGCTGGTCGACCTGGACCGGCTGCCGAGGATGCCGGCTGGACTTCGCTGGCTCGCCAGCTTCGAGGCACGGGACCACATCGGTGAAGCCTCGCAGCCGTTGCGGGCCAACCTCGAGGCGGTGCTCGCCGCCGACGCGGTCGACATCGCGGGTGGCAGGATCGTCATGTTGACCAACGCTCGCGCCTTCGGCCACGTCTTCAACCCGATCAGCGTCCACTGGTGCTACGACGCCGACGATGACCTGGCGGCCGTCATCGCCGAGGTCCACAACACCTACGGCGACCGCCACGCCTACCTGCTGCGACCGGACGCTGAGGGCCGGGTCGACGAGGTCATCGACAAGGCGATGTACGTCTCACCGTTCAACCCGGTTGACGGTCAGTACCGGATCGCGGTGTCACCACCCGGCGAGCGGGTATCTGTCTCGGTGACTCTCATGCGCACCGGCCAGCTTGCCTTCGTCGCGACGCTGCAGGGCACCCGTCGCCCGCCGACGCGCGCCGTGGTAGCGGCGATCATGACCGCCGCGACCTCGCTGCGGGTCAGCACCCTCATCCGGTATCAGGGCGTGCGGCTGTATCTGCGCGGTCTTCGGGTCGAGCCACGACCGATCCACTCCAGTCAGGAGGCAGTCTCATGACGATGGTCCGCGACTCCGGACTCGACGCCGGCGTCGACCTCTCGCGGTGGCCGGCGATGGCCGACCCGAAGCCCTCGCAGCTGCGGGCACGAGTGGCGAGGACCCTGCTGCGGCACGTCGTCGACCACACCGGCATCCGGGTCGGCTTCCCCGATGGCAGCTCGTGGGGCAAGCCGAATGCGCCGGCGATGCGGGTGATCAACAGCGAGAAGTTCTTCACCCGGCTCGGCCGCGACGGCCTGATCGGGTTCGGCGAGTCCTACATGGCCGGTGACTGGGACAGCGACGAGATCGTCGAGGTACTCACCCCGATGGCACGCAACATGGGCACCCTGGTGCCACCCGCCGCACAGTGGCTGCGGCGTTGGTACAGCGAGCGGCACCCGCTCAACGAGGACAACGACCACACCGGAGCCCGAAAGAACATCGCGCGTCACTACGACCTTTCCAACGAGATGTTCGAAACCTTCCTCGACGAGACGATGACGTACTCCTCGGCGCTTTTCGAGGCCGGCAACACCGACCTGCGGACCGGCCAGGACCGCAAGGTCCAGCGGATCCTCGACCTCGCCGGCGTGACGACGAACAGCAGCGTGCTCGAGATCGGCACCGGGTGGGGCGAGCTGTCGCTTCAGGCGGCGCGACGCGGCGCCCACGTGACCACGGTGACGCTCTCGACCGAGCAGGCCGAGCTCGCCGGGCAACGAGTGCAGGAAGCCGGCCTCGGCGATCGAGTCGACATCCGGGTGCAGGACTACCGCGACGTCGAGGGCCGCTTCGACGCGATCGTGAGCGTCGAGATGATCGAGGCGGTGGGCGAGCGCTGGTGGCCGACGTACTTCCGGACCCTCGACGACCGGCTCGAGCCGGGCGGGAAGATCGGCCTGCAGGCCATCCTGATGCCGCACGACCGGCTGATGGCCAGCCGGCGGTCATGGACCTGGATCCACAAGTACATCTTCCCGGGCGGGCTGCTGCTCTCCGAGCAGGTGATCGACGATGTCTGCGCCGAGTACACCTCGCTGCGAGTCACCGACCGGCTGCACATGGCCGACTCGTACGCCGACACGCTGCAGATCTGGCGCAGCCGGTTCAACTCCGATCCGCAGCGACTCGACGCCCTCGGCTTCGATGCGACGTTCCGCAAGATGTGGACCTTCTACCTGGCCTACTGCGAAGCCGGTTTCCGGTCCGGCTACCTCAACGTCGCGCAGCTGAGACTGGAGCGCGGGTAGATGAGCACGGTCGCAGAGATCCTCGGCGAGATCGTCACGCCGTTGTTCGGCGGCCGGGCGCCGGTCAACGTTCGCGGCTGGGACGGCAGCGAGCTTCGTGCCACCGACCCGCTGGCGCCAACGGTGGTGATCAACTCACCCGATGCGCTTCGCCGGATGCTCTGGGCGCCGGGTGAAATCGGGCTGTCCCGGGCGTACGTGACCGGTGAGCTCGACGTCGAGGGCGATCTCGCCGATGCGTTCCGGCGGATCTGGGCAGCCAGTCGCGACCGCGACATCAAGGGCAAGCTAGGACCGGCGACGCTGGCGCGGGCGGCAACGGCGGCCTACCGGCTCGGCGCGGTGAAGCGGCCGCTGCCGCCGCCGGTGTCCGAGGCGCGACCCGAGGGGCGACTTCACAGCAAGCGGCGCGATGCCCAGGTCATCAGCCACCACTACGACCTGTCGAATGCGCTGTATTCGCTGCTGCTGGATGACCACATGGCCTACTCGTGTGCTTATTGGACCAGCGACGACCCGGCGTACACCGTGGTCGACGCGCAACGCGACAAGCTCGACTTGATTTGCCGGAAGCTCGACCTCAAGCCGGGCGCGCGGCTGCTCGACGTCGGCTGTGGCTGGGGCGCGCTGTCGGTGCACGCGGCCAAGGAGTACGGCGCCCAGGTCACCGGTGTCACGATCTCCCGCGAGCAGCTCGCGTTCGGCAATGCGCGGCTGGCCGCCGAGGGCCTCGGGCATCTGGTCGAGCTCCGGCTGCAGGACTACCGCGACATTGCCGACGGTCCCTACGACGCGGTCTCGACGATCGAGATGGGCGAGCATGTCGGCAAAGCCAACTACCCGGCGTTCCTCTCGACGCTCTACCGCCTGCTGCGAGACGAGGGCCGGCTGCTGACCCAGCAGATGTCCCACGCGCCGAACCATCCCGGCGGCGGCCCGTTCATCGAGTCCTACATCGCCCCCGACATGCACATGCGACCGCTGCCGGAGCTGCTCGGCCTGATCCACGCCGCCGGCTTCGAGATCCGCGACGTGCACGCGCTTCGGGAGCACTACGTCAAGACGGTCGAGGCCTGGCACGCCGAGTTCGAGCGGCGCTGGGACGAAGTCGTCGATCTGGTTGGTCTCGAGCACGCCCGGGTGTGGCGGCTCTACCTAGTCGGTGGCGCCCTGACGTTCGAGGAGAACCGGATGGGCATCGACCAGATCCTTTCGGTCAAGCCGACCGCCGCCGGTCATTCCGGCATGCCACCGACCCGGCTCGGCTGGGAACCCCATGCGACTCGCGGAACCTACGACGACGGCGCCAGGCGCGGCGCAGTGCGGAATAGTTCGTCTTCGTGACCTCCTTCGCGGTCCGCCCGTTTCTCACCGGATTGCCGCTGACCTTCGGCGTCTCGATCGCGACGTTCGTTGTGTGCTGGCTGCTCGCGCTACGGATCGGCCGCTTCAACATCGTCGACGTCGTGTGGGGGTCGTCGTTCGTCGTCACCGCGATCACCTCGTTCCTGTGGTCGCTCGGCCACGAGGTGCCGGTCTGGCGGCGGGTCCTCGTGCTCGTCCTCGTCGCGCTGTGGGGCGGCCGGCTCTCGCTCTACATCGGTCGCCGAAGCCACGGCGCCGGTGAGGACCCGCGCTACGACGCGATGCTCGGCGACGGTCGTCACCGCGCGCTGCGGGCGTTAAGCATCGTGTTCGTCCTGCAGGCCGTCGTCGCATGGTTCATCTCGCTGCCCGTGCAGGCCGCGATGTATATCCGGTCCGGCTGGTCGTTCCTCGCATTCGTCGGCGTCGCGGTCTGGGTCATCGGGGTCTACTTCGAATCGGTGGGTGATGCCCAGATGGGCGCGTTCCGCCGTGATCCCGCCAACAAGGGGAAGGTCATGGACCGGGGGCTATGGCGCTACACCCGCCATCCCAACTACTTCGGCGACGCCACGGTGTGGGCCGGGATGTACCTCATCGCTGCCGAGCATTGGATCGGCGCACTGACCATCGCCTCCCCGGTGCTGATGGGTTGGTTCCTCTCGTTCAAGACCGGAAAGCCGTTGCTGGAGAAGCAGATGGCAGCGAGCAAGCCCGGCTACGCCGACTACATGAAACGCACCAGCGGCTTCTTCCCGCGGCCGCCCAAGTCCGGTACCACCTCCTAGTCGCGCCGCACCGTCGTACCGGAGCCGGTCGCGAACTGCGGCCCAGCCGATCGCCAGGCTGGCAAGGCACAATGTCGAGTGCGATGACACGGGGACCTGACTGGACACCAGCAGACATCGCCGCGTTGTCGGCAGCCGATGCGCTGCGCCTCCCACTGGCAGTGTTGACCGACACGATCGAGTCCGCTGACGACCCAGCGCTGGCCACGCATCCGAGCGCTCTGCTTCATCTGGCACGCGCCCTGGAGCCGGGCCAGCGACTGGCACGCAGGGCGGCCGCGCTTGATCGGCTGGCAGCGATCGCGGCTGCGGACGGGCCTGTCCAGCGGGAAGCAGCGGCCGAGCGTGCGATCGACGCGGCGCGCACCGGGGAGCTCGATCGGCCGGAGCAGATCGCCCGCGAGATCCTGGCGAGCGCCGGGCCGGAAGAACGGGTCGCCCGGGCTCGGGCTAGCGAGGCGCTCGGCCGGGTTCTGGCGTGGCGTGGCGACGAGATGTCCTCGCGCGCCGCGGCGCGGATCCTTGCCGACACCGCCGAGCAGTACGCCGCCCTCGACTGCATCGAGTGGCAGGGCTTCGTGCTGTTCTGGCGGGCCAATTCGGTGTTCTACCAACGCGGCGACCTCGCCGAAGCCGAGGCCGGCATGCGCGCGGCACTCGAGCTACTGACGGCGCAGAGCCCCCGCCGCGGCGTGGTCCTCACGTTTCTGTCCGAGATCCTTACGATGCGCGGCGACTGGGCCGCGGTCGAGGCGGTCCTCAGCGAGGCGGCCGACCTCGCGGCCGAGTACGACGATTCGACAACCCGCGCGTACGTCACCTGGCAACGTGCCCGGGTGGCATCACTCAACGACGACGCCGAAGCCGTCGAACGCCACCTGGCGGAGACCGAGCGGCACCGCGCAGACTGGTTCGACATCACCAGCGGCTCGACCTATCTCGCCGACGCCGCCGAGCTGCTCGACCGGGTGGGTCGTCAAGGCGCCGCCGAGGACTACCTGCGCCGGGCGATCGAGCGGAACCCGGACGACGAGTTCGTGCTCCAAGCCCAGGCGGCGCTGCTGGCCCGCCACGGCGATCCGCACGCCGCACTGAGGGCGCTGCGGGCCTTGACCCACGCTCCGTGGCTGGAGGTGCGGCTCACCTGGCGACGTACCTTGCTGGCCGCCTACGCCAGCCTGCGCGCCGGCCGGGACGATGCTGGGACGCTCGCCGCTCGAGCACTCGACCAGGCTGCCGAGCTCGGCGACCCTCGGATCGCGCTGACCGGCGAGCCGGCTCTGATGACGACCCTGATGCCGCTCGCCGCCGGAGCCGGCTCGGCCGCCGCTGAGCAGCTGCTCTCGCCAGCCGGACTCGTCGTGCGGGTGCTCGGCCGATTCTCGGTGCAGCGCAACGCAGCGCCGGTCGACCTGCCCGACGGCACCCCCGCGATGATCGTCCGGCTACTCGCCCTTCACGCCGACGGGCTCGGCGTCGAGGAGGTCATCGACGCGCTCTGGCCGGAGGTCGACCTCGACGATGCGCGCCGCCGGTTGCGCGGGGCGCTGTCGCGGATGCGCACGCGCGGCGGTGACGTCGTGATGCGCGACGGGACCCGACTGCGGCTGGCCGACGCCTGGGTCGACGCCCGAGCCTTTCGTGACGCCGCGGACCGGGCACTGGCCGGCATCGCGACAGACCGCGCCGGACTGGCTGTCGCCGCTCTTGCACTGTGGACCGGCGAGCTTTTGCCCGCCGATCCCTACGAGTCATGGGCGGTCGGGCCCCGGGTCCAGCTGCGGCGTCGGCGGGTCGAGTTGCTAGACCTGGTGGCGGCAGCGGCCGCCGAGCGCGGTTCGCTGGATGAGGCTCGCTACGCCCTCGAGCAGGCGATCGAGGTGGACCCGTACGACGAGAGCCGCTACCTGCGGATCGCCGAGCACCTGCTCGCCCTCGGCCGTCGGGAGCCGGCGATCCGCGTGCTGCAACGCGGCTATGCCGTCCTCGCCGAGCTCGGCGTCGACGCGCCGCCTGAGCTGCAGCGGCTGATGACCGCCGCCGGAGGCAGCCCGCCGTCGTGACGTCGTCGGTCGCATAGTCCGTTCGGGCCGGTGGCGGGATAGCCCGCCGCGCGACGTCGGCCCGACGCCGCGATGTGAGGCTCCCCCGGTGACCGAAACCTTCGTCCTGCACCTGCGGTCCGGACCGCTCGCCGACGGCGAGATCCACGGCGTCGTCGAAGTGGTCGCGACCGGCGCTCGTCACGTCGTAGGAGCCTTCGATGAGCTGCGGTCCGTACTCATCGAGTCATCCCGTCAATCACCCACGCCGGGTTCTACGCCGGCAGCGAGAAAGCGAGAAACGTCATCGTGAACATCTTGGGCACCACCGCCGAACGGCGCGGGTTCGCGCGAATCGCGGCTGCCGGCACCTGCGCCGTGACCTGCACCGGCATGCTCGTCGCGGGTGGCCTCGTCGCTGCACCTGCGAGTGCGAGCATTCCGGGCACCTTCATCACCCACGAGTCAGCCGCGATCCCCGGCAGCAACGCAAGCTACTCGCTCGGTTCGATGGCCAAGGGGTCGAAGTCAGTGACGGCGGCCGTGCGCTACGGCATCGGCAAGTCGACGACGTCGGTCATCCATAACACTGCGGTGCTGAGCACGATTGCCGCAGGATCGAAGACCGCTGTCTGGGTCGGCGGTTATCGCTACGCAGCCAACGCCTACCACCCAGTCATCCTGAAGCGCTCCGGTTCGAAGTGGTCAAACGTCTCACTGCCGGCGCTGGGTCTGAACGCCTCGATCACCGCGATGTCGGCGAGTTCGGCGAACAACGTCTGGGCGGTCGGCAACCTGCCGTCGACCAATGGGGAGACCTCGGTGGTCCTGCACTGGAACGGGAAGAAATGGACGGCGGTCAACACCACCGAGCCCACCGGCACGCTGTTCTCCGCCGTCAGCACGTCGGGCCCGAACAACGCCTGGGCGGTTGCGCAGTCGGGCGTAGTGCACTGGAACGGCAAGGCGTGGTCGCCGTTCAACCAGCAGTTCCTCGTGAGCCAGCTCTCGATCACGACAAGCGGGACAAACCGGGCGTGGATGATCGGCGTCACGACGGGCTCGAACGGCCTCTCGCAGCCCTACTCAGCGAGGTACAACGGGAAGAAGTGGGTCAAGGTCAAGACGCCGAAGTACTACACATCGACGTTGCTGAACCTAGCAATGCACGGCAAGTCGGTCTGGGCGGTCGGCTACTTCCTGAAGTCCCGCACCAGCAGCTCGGAAACGCCGCTTCTGTTGCACTCGACCGGCACCTCGTGGCACCGCGTTGCAGCGCCGAAGGAAGGCAGCGGCGGCGACATGGTGACCGTAGCCGCGACCTCGAGCAGCCGGGCAATCGTCATGGGTCAGTACCTGACCGGCAAGGGGTGCACCGCAAAGTCGCACTTCCTGGTGTACAAGGTTCACGGCTCGAAGGTGAAGCGCGCCAGCACCCGCATCGAAGCAGCCGCTACCCCGGCAGTGCGGAACGCGCCGGCCTGCTGAGAACGCTGGGCATCGGGCAGGCACACCGGCTGACCTGGTTGTTACGGTCAGACGGTGACCACGTTCATCGACGACGAGGACGCTCGGGTTGCCGGCCTGCTCGATGCCCAGCTCAAAGCCGCCGAGCTGTTCCAGGCGGTGGACAGCCAGCGGATCCTGTTGCCGGGCGCACGTGAGACCGAGGCGAGCAACGACATCCGTGACCTGGCCGCGCAACTGTTCGGTGTACGCCGGCACTGGCACAAGCGGATCGTGCGATCCGGACCGAACACGCTTGCCCCCTATCGCGAGAACCCACCGGACCGGGTGATCGGGACCGACGACATCGTGTTCTGTGACTTCGGCCCGATCTTCGAGGAGTGGGAGGCCGATTTCGGCCGCACCTACGTGCTCGGAGACGACCCGGTGAAACACCGACTGTGTGCCGACCTGCCGGTGGTCTTCGATGCCGGCCGGGCCTACTTCGCCTCGCACCCACAGATCACCGGAGAGGAGCTGTTCAACTATGTCGTCGATCTCGCCGAGCAGGCCGGCTGGGAGTGGGGTGGCACGATCGCCGGCCATCTGGTCGGCCAGTTCCCCCACGACGAGATTGCCGGCGAGGACGTGATCTCGAACATCATGCCCGGCAACGATCGGTCGATGCGCGGGCTGGACAGTGGCGGGCGGGTCTGCCACTGGATCCTCGAGATCCACCTCGTCGACCGGGAGCGCCAGATCGGCGGCTTCTACGAAGAGCTGCTCGACCTCGGGTCGCGATGAGCAACCCGGCCGGCGACTACGACTACGACACCCGCGGCGCGGGCTACACCCGCCATCGCCGGCCGGACCCACGGATCGCGGCGTACGTTCACGCGGCGCTGGGGCCGGCCAGGCAGATCATCAACGTCGGCGCGGGTGCCGGCTCCTACGAACCGCTCGACCGGGAGGTCACTGCCGTGGAGCCGTCGGCGGTGATGCGCGGGCAGCGACCGTCACACCTCGTGCCGGCCGTCGACGCCGTTGCGCAGCGTCTGCCGTTCCCCGACGACAGCTTCGACGCCGCCATGGCCATGATCACGATCCATCAGTGGACCGACCGCGACACGGGTCTTCGGGAGCTCCGACGGGTAGCCCGCGGTCCGGTCGTGATCATGACCGCGGACGGTGAGGCACTCAGCCGGTTCTGGCTTGGGCACTATGCGCCGGAGCTGCTGGCGGTGGAGGCGGCCCGGTTTCCGACGATCGACCACGTCTGCGATGTGCTCGGCGGCAGCAGTACAGTCACGCCGGTCCCGATCCCGATCGACTGTGTTGACGGGTTCGGCGAGGCGTTCTACGCCAGGCCCGAAGCGTTCCTGGACGAGTCGGTGCGCGCCGCGCAGTCCGGCTGGGGGTTCATCGACGACGAGACCGCCAACCGGGCGGTCGCCGCGCTCCACCGCGATCTCGACTCCGGCGAGTGGGACCGCCGTTTCGGGACGCTACGGACCCAGCCGGTCTACACCGGCTCGATCTGCCTGATCACGGCCTACCCGTGAGCGGTGATGTCGTCGGCGGCTGCGACGCCGCGAGTGAGGACGCCGGCGATCCGTCGCGGTAGCGGCTTGATTCCCAACGTTCCCAACGTAAATCCGATCACCAATCGATTCCAGGTCGGCCAGCGGAACAGCATCGCGTGCCAGTCGCCGCGCACCGTGACATAGCCGACCCGGGCACCGGCCACCGCCGCGCGTTCGGCGAAGCCACGGGACGCGCGTGGTGACGTGACCATGTCGAGGTTGCCGTGGGCGATCAGCACCGTCTTGCCGGCGAGCTGCTCGACCGGATCGCCGGACTCGGTCCACGGCGCCAGCGCGCACACCGCGCGCACCAGCGGATCGCCGCCGGTCGCCAGCGCGGTCCGGCCACCCATCGAGTGGCCGACCAGCGCAACCGGGACGTCGCCATATCGACGCCGGATCTCATCGAGGGCCCACATCGTGTCGATGACCGGCGAGCGCTCGCCCCCGTTCCACCCGCGGTAGCGATAACGGACCGTCCACACTGCCAGGCCATGGTTGCGGCCGTGGCGATGAAGCAGCCGGGCGAACGGCCGCATCCGAACCGCCGACAGCTGTGACCGATCGCTGCGCTCGAAGCTGTTCGCCCGCCCGCCGCCGAGCACAACTGCGACTGCGGTCGTGTCGCCGGTCGGCTCGAGTACGTCGAACGAGGCGGCGCCCTCGGTGAGTCCGCTCACTCCGCGGATCGCTTGCGGTGTCGCTTGTTGTACTTGTCCACCCGGGCCTGCAACGCGGCCTTCTCGATCGGCCGGGCCTCGTCGAGGGTCGGCGCGGAGCCACCGAGGTACGCCGGCTGCCACCACGACTCGTCGACCGAGGCCGGCGGCCGGTAAGCCCGCTGCACCTCCTCGACCATCTTGGTGACCCGCTCATGCAGCAGTGCCGTCACCGCAACCGGTGACTCCGACCCGGTCAGCTCGATCGGCGGGCCGATGCTCACGATGATCGGCACGTGCCGGGTGAGCTTCGGCTTGCGGCCGGTGGTCCACACTCGTTGCCCGCCCCAGACCACGACCGGCAGCAGCGGGACGTCCGCCTCCGAGGCCATCCGGGCCGCGCCGGTCTTGAACATCCGCGGGATGAACGCCCGGCTGATCGTCGACTCCGGGAAGACACCGACCAGCTCACCGTCACGGAGCGCCCCGACCGCCGCGCCGTACGCCGCCATTCCGGCGCCGCGGTCGACCGGGATGTGATGCATGCCGCGCATCAACGGCCCCGAGACCGGATTATCGAAGACCGCCTTCTTGGCCATGAAGCGGACCAGCCGTCGCTGCTCGCGAGCGGCGAGCCCGATGAACATGAAGTCGAAGTAGCTCACGTGGTTGGACGCGAGCACCGCCCCCCCGCTCACCGGAACGTTTTCGACGCCCTCGATGGTGAACCGGAAGTCCAGCACCCGGAACAATCCGAGCGCGGTCCGGATGACCGAGCCATACAAACGTTCCGCCACATCAAGATCTTCGCCTGTCGGCCCCGATCGGTTCGACTCAGGTGGCGCGTGTCGCGGGTAGCAATGTCTACCCGGGCGGTACGTCACCTGCTGCAGATGGCGACTCGCCGACCCGCACCCGGATCAGGAGCAGCGCCGCAACCAGGCCGAACAACGCAAACACCGCGCCTGCGCGGAAGGCGGCATCCGCGCCGTGGGTGAAGACCTGCGCCTTCAACGCCGCCGCCGGTAGTCCGCCGGCCTGCGAGCTCGCTTCGTGTCTGGACGCCGTACTGAAGACCGTGACGAGCGCTGAGAGGCCGAGCGTGCCACCGACCTGCTGGCCGACGTTGAGCATCGCCGAGGCGATACCGGCGTCCTCCGACGCGACGCCGGCAACCGCGGTCAACGTGATCGGCACGAAGATCAGGCCCATGCCGACGGCGATCAACGCGATCGCCGGCAGGATGTGGGTGAGGTACGGCGACGTCGGTGACAGCGACGAGAGATACAACAGCCCGAAGCCGGCGAAGATCGTCCCGCTCACGATCATCGGCTGCGCGCCGACCTTGGTGATCGCCCGGCTCGCGATCTGTGCCATGACCACGATCACGAAGCTGACCGGCAGGAACGCGAACCCGGCCTTGAGCGGTGAATAGCCGAGCACCTGCTGCACGAACTGGGTCAGGAAGTAGAACATCGCGAACACCGCGGCGCCCAACACCAGCATCACGAGGTAGCTGCCGACCCGGGCGCTGTTCCTGAACAACCGCAATGGCATCACCGGGTTGGCCGTCCGCGCCTCGATCACGACGAACGAGGTCAACAAGACGACCGCGATCGCGAAGGAGACCAGCGTGATCGTCGCTCCCCAACCGGACGTGGCGGCATGGATCAGTCCGTAAACCAGTGCCGCCATCCCGCCGGTCGAGGTGATGGCACCTGGTACGTCGAGCTGGCCGGACTTGCGACGCTCGGTCTCGGCGATGACGTAGGGCGCCGTGATCGCGAGCGCGAGACCGATCGGTGCATTGACGAACAGCACCCACCGCCACGACAACAGGTCGGTGAGGACCCCGCCGAGAATCAGCCCCAGCGCCGCGCCGGCCCCCGACACCGCGGCGTACACGCCGAAGGCACGGTTGCGAGCCGGACCCTGCGGAAACGTCGAGGTGACAAGCGACAGTGCGGTCGGCGAGGCGATCGCGCCGCCAACGCCTTGCACCGCCCGCATCGCGAGCAGCCAGCCTTTGTCCTGCGCGAAGCCGCCGGCCAGGCTGGCGGCGGCAAACAGCGAGACGCCGATGATGAACATCCGGCGCCGGCCGAACAGGTCGCCGGTGCGCCCGCCGAGCAGCAGCAGGCCGCCGAAGACCAAGGTGTAGGCGTTGAGCACCCACGACAGGCCGGTCGGGGAGAAGTGCAGCGCCTGGTGGATGCTCGGCAGCGCGATGTTCACGATCGTCGCGTCGAGCACCACCATGAGCTGAGCGGCCGCGATGACGGTGAGCGCCAGGTTCGGGTGGACCTGGCGCTTTGCAGCGCGCCCGGCGGACGCGGCGTCCGACGCTGCGCTCTCAGTGGTCGTCGACACAACACTCCCCTCGCCATCGGCTGGCGACGGCTTCAGTGTCTCAGCCGAAGATGTCCGCCTCGTGGCCGGCGCCGACCGCGTCGTGGTCGAGAACAAGATCGCGGCCATCGATGAGACCTGGTCAGGCTTGCGTTTCCTCAGGCGGCTCACCGACCGGTGACAGCGATCGCCGGCCCTGGTCGGCGGCGATCACCGCGATGACCAGCGCGGCGCCCGCGTCGGCCCACCACCAGCCGAAGGCCCGGTCGAGTCCGAGCCCGGCCAGCGTCAGCGCCGAGGTCGATGTGCCGACCATCGTGATGTGGGCATCGGTGCGCAGCGCGCGGCTTCCGACCTCACCGGCGACGCGGTACTTCCAGCGGGCCAACAGCGGCAGCACGACCAGGTTCGCGGCCGCGAGTACCAGCGCGAGCGCCGATGCCATCGGCCGGTCGCCGGCCGCGAGGTGCTGGATGCCGGTCGCGGCAAGGACGACGCCGATGCCGAGCAGGCCAACCGCCGCAACGATCTGAGCCCGCCGCTCGGCCGCCTCAGGGAACTGGCCAGCCCCTCGCTCGTGCCGAAACCGCCAGATCAGCACCGCCGAGGAGATGACATCGATGAGGACGCTCGCGCCAAGCCCGCCCAAGGACAGGCTCGCCGATCTCAGGCCGACGACCAGCGAGGCGACGCCGGCGACCAGGCTCCAGCCGACACAAACCCACGAGACCCGAATCGCGTCCCGCAGCGGATCCATCTCGCCCAGCATACGAACCGCCGTCGTACGCTGCGCAGCGTGAATGACGCCATGCCCTCGACGGCCGACGTCTGTGTCGTCGGCGCCGGTCACAACGGACTGGTCGCGGCGACCCTGCTGGCCCGGGCCGGCCTCGATGTCGTGGTGGTCGAGCGCGCCGCGGTGATCGGTGGCGCGGCGCGCACCGAGCAACCGTTCGCGAAGGTGCCTGGGCTGCGGCAGTCGACTGGCTCCTACCTACTGGGTCTGATGCCGCCCGAGCTCGAGCAGGCGCTCGACCTGCGGTTGCCGTTGGTACGCCGCGACCCGCACTACTTCCTGCCGACCACAACCGGCCGTTACCTGGTGATGGGGAGCGACCGGGCCGCGACCCGGCGGCAGTTCATCGAGTTCTTCAGCCAGGCCGACGCCGATGCCGACGACCGGCTGCAGGCCGAGCTCGACCAGTTGCGCGAGGACCTCGCGCCGGCCTGGCTGGCGCAGCCGATGTCGGACAGCGACACGGCTGAGCGTTACATCCGGCCGGCGATGCGTGAGACGTTCCTCGATCTGGTGCGCGGCGATGTCGCGACGTACCTCGGCCGGTTTGGATTCGCCAGCGAGCTGATCGTCGCGATGTACGCCGTCACCGACGGGATCTCCGGGTTGCACGCCGGGCCGGACACCCCGGGCAGCGGCCACAACTTCCTCGCACACAACATGTGCCGGCTGCCCGGGTCGGACGGCACTTGGATGATCGTGCGCGGCGGGATGGGCACCGTCACCGCGACGATCGCCGACCGGGCGCGGTCGGCGGGTGCTCGCATCTTCACCGAGTCGCCGGTCGAGCAGATCACCACCAACGCTGGCAGCGTGACCGGTGTCGCACTCGCCGGCGGCGAGACGATCGCCGCGACGACGGTGGTGGCCGGCTGCGATCCGTTCACCCTTGCCGACCTCGCGCCACTGCCCGAGTCACTGCGCACCCATCTCGCTTCGATCACGCGGGCCGGGACGACGCTGAAGGTCAACCTCGCGATGCGCGACCTGCCGCGGTTCACCTGCCTGCCCTCGGACGCGCCCTCGCCGTTCGGCTCAACGATCCACCTGCTCAACCAGGAATCGCCGATGACCGCGGTGCGCGAGATGTGGAACGACGTACAGGCCGGCAGGCTGCCGGACTTCCCGACCATCGAGTGGTATCTCCACACCACCGCCGACGCCTCGCTGCAGGACGAGGGCGGCCACCACTCCTCGGCGTTGTTCGTGCAGTCGGTGCCGTGGCAACCGGCCGGGTCGTCGTGGGACGCCGAGCTCGACAGGTACGTCGCACACCTGCTGAGCATCTGCGACCGCTTCGCGCCGGGTACGTCGGACCTCGTCGCCGACACGTTTCCCCTGACGCCGCCCGGCATCGAAGCGCACTTCGGCATCCGCCACGGCCATATCCATCACGTCGACAACGCGATCGCGTTCGACCAGCGGATGCCTTATGCGACCGGCCTCGACGGCCTCTACGCCTGCAGCGCCGGCTGCTTCCCCGGCGGCTCGGTGATCGGGGCGGCCGGCCACAACGCAGCGAAGCTCGTCCTCGCCGACCTCGGCCGCTAAGTCCCCGACCGCACGAGCACACAACGCCACCGCGCGCACGCCGTCCTGCGACCGGATCAACACACAACCGACGCCACCATCCCCGCATCGGCGCCGCGCTGAGCGTCACGCGTCGCGAGGCCGAAGCGTTCGCCGCGGCAATTGTGTGCTCATCCGGCCAGTACGCCGGTCGGTGCGCGGCGGCGTCGTGTGCTGATCCGGTCAGTCAGTACGCCGGTCGGTGCGCGCTGGTGTCGTGTGCTGATCCACTGGCTCCCGCGGGCTAGGAGTCAACCAGTGAGGTGGTAGGCGCGGTCACCGTGATCGCAGAGTTGAAGTCGCTCAGCGTCACCCCGCACGGCTGGCCGTCCGGCCCGGGCTCGTCGGTCTCCAGCCAGTCGATCGGGTACGGCGTACCCGAGGCCAGCACGTCGTGATAGTCGGGGCCGTTCTTGATCCGCACCACCGAACGACCGTCGATCGTGCGAGTGCCGAGGCTGACCATGTCGCCTTTCGGCGCGAAGAACACGGTCGGGATTGCTACCTGGACATCCGAGAGCGGGTCGCGCCATCCGAAGCCGGCCGCCTTGTCTCGGACCAGCACCCAGCGATTGCCGAACCCGCGCGCCTTGGCCCGCGACACCGTGTTGCGCCAGAGCTGCGAGCCGCGAAACCAGACCTTGCCGTGGAGCTCGACGTCCTGCCAAGTGATGCCGTGACTCGTCACCGTGCCACGCGTGCCGTTCGGCGTCACAGTCAGCGAGACGGTCAGCTGGTCGTCGAGCTGCCCGACGACGCGATAGCTGGTCGAGTGACGAAGCGCGGCCGCGGCGTCGGCCATGACGGCGGCAGCGGGCTTGCCCGCCTCCCCGGGCTTACTGGAACTCCCGCCACTACTACAACCGCCGATCAGTCCGGCGGCGGCTACGAACGCCAAGCACCCAACGGCGCGGCGGCGGATCAGGCGCGTCGCCGACGAGTCACAGCTGCCAGCAAACCGCCGGCGGCGATCAGCAGTGCGCCGATCGCGACCAGCTGGGCGAGATCGCTGCCACCGGTGTTCGGCAGCGTGACCGGGGCGGTCGACGCGTGGGTCGCGCTCACGGTCGGGCTCGGGGCGGGAGTCGGCGAGTGGGTGGGGTGGTGAGTCGTGTGGGTCGGAGTCGGAGTCGGCGTCGGTGTTGGCGTCGGCGACTTCGTCGCGGCCGGATCCACCGCAACCATGTCGGTCGCGGTCGGGCCGGTGATGTTCAGCGCCGGCCGCGCATGCTTGGCGTTGCCCGAGGTCGTCGGCACCTCCTGGAAGCTGTACGACGCGGTGTCGGTGAACGGGCTGCCGAGTGCCGTCGACGGCGTGGTATGGATCACGAACGACTGGGTGTTGGTGCTCGAGATGCCGGCGCTGATCGTGCACTCGACGGTGTGCGCGGCGTTGTCCGTCGTGCACTCGAACTCGCCCTGATCCACGCCGGAGATGGTGAAGCTGGCCGGGACGGTGTCGATGACGTCGTAGTCGATGTCCTCGCCGATGTTCTCGGTGCTGCTCAGCGAGACAGTGAACGTGCCGTCCTCGCCGACCGTGAACGTTGATGGGCTGTGGGTGATTGAGATGCTGGCGCCAGCCAGGCCGGCGTACGCCGGAAGGCTCGGGGCGAGCGCGATCAACGGCGCGAACCCAAGCGCGGACGCGAGCAGGGTGGCGCGGCGCATAGCAACCCCAAACTGCAGCGCAGGCCGCTGCGTCGAATGGACCCTAGCGACGCGGGCGCGCCTAGTCCACAATGTCGCCGGCGGAGCGGACGCTTGCGTGGCACTCACAGTCTGCCCGGCGTCGGGGTCGGGGTCGGCGTCGCTCGAGACCCTACCGAGGCCGGGCTCGATCGCTAGCGGCACAACCGAGCCACCACAATGCGGTGTCGGTGCCCAGCAAGCCCGATGGATTTAACCGTACGGGCGTACCATGATTGGGTCACCATTACGACCACAACGCGTGAAAGAGGCGACTCTCGCAGTGACTGTCGACGCCGGCCAGTTCGCTGGGTTCGGACCCAACGAATGGCTCGTCTACGAGATGTACCAGTCCTATCTCAAGGACCCGGAGTCGGTCGACAAGGCGTGGTGGGACTTCTTCGCCGATTACGCGCCGAGCGATCCGCCGAAGAACGGCAGCAGCGCGGCTCCCACCGCACCGCCCGCCGCCGCAGCCGCCGCCGCACCGACGGCGGCGCCCAAGGCAGCAGCAGCACCCGCCGCGCAGCCGACGGCGGCGCCGGCCTCATCGCCCGGGTCGTCGACCGGGACGCCGACCACGCAACCGACAACGACCGCCGAGAGCACCGCCCCGGCCGGCCGGATCCTGAAGGGCGCGGCCGCACGCACGGTCGTGAACATGCAGTCCAGCCTCGCCGTACCGACCGCGACCAGCGTCCGCGCGGTGCCCG
>DATAUK010000002.1:0-62257 GCA_036268295.1 Mycobacteriales bacterium
GTAGTCGGCCACAACGGCCTGGGCGGCTGGCGCCAGAGCCACCGTGGCTCCCGTGGTGACGGTCAGTGCGGCAGCGGCAGAGATCAGGCGCACACTCGGCCAGCGGGCGTATCGGTTCACGAATGACCTCCTTTCGGAACTCGACTCGGTCGGCTCGATCCTGCCAGAACTGACCGGCCCGCGACAGCCGAAAGTAAAGAAGTTGCCGAACCGAGTCCGCGGCTCGTTGCCACAGTTCGGGCTGTTGCGAGTCCGGCGGAGTGCAGGCGTTCTTCTCCAACCGACGTCAGGCTGGACGCGTCTAAGTAGCGGAGGTGGACGACGATGTCCCCATCGACGCGCAACACATCGCTGGCTTGTCTTACTGCAGTCATCATCACTGCTGCAGGCTGCGGAGCAAGCTCCGCGGCGGGAGGCGGAGTCCGTACGCCGGTGCAATGGACCTCGGTTGCCGCCGCTGCGAGCACTGCCAAGTCCACGACCGGTCAGAGCCGAGCACCGCGATGTCACGCAAACTCCCTCAAGGCCACGGCTGGCAGCGAAAGCGACGGCAGCCGCTGGGCGGCCTCGGTAACGGTCCTTCTTCGTGATGCAAGTGGACGGGCCTGCCGCCTGACCACGAAACCGCGCCTCGGGCTCACGCAGTTGGATGGCCGTGTCATGCCGGTGAAGTTCCGCGTGGCCCGAGGCTTCGTGATTCGAACCGGAGAACTGCGCGCGGACAAGAGATCGATGGCGGCGATCTACTTCACCTGGCAAAACTGGTGCGGCGCCCGTATAAGGGGCTTTCGGATCCAGGTGCACCTCGGGCGCGGCCTAGGGACTCTTCGGGTTGGCCTCAACGGGCCTCCTACCGGCGCGTTCGTTCCCCACTGCGGTAGTGGCCCGTCCTTGCTGACAGTTCGCGGCGCCTTCGCTCGTAACGGATAACGACCGCCAACTCCGTTTTGATCACCTGAGCGCCGGGCGCCTCTACGCTGGCCGGGTGTCAACGTGCTGCGATGGCCGAGGGTTGTGATGAGCGGACGGCTCGCAGCCTCGCTGGCGATTCCGATACTGCGCTGTCTGACGAGCTGCTCCGGCGGCTCCGCTGGGCCGTCGCCGAGCAAACAGTCGCCAAGCCCGCAGTCGCCGAAACCTAGTCCGGTGGAACCTGTCGGGAGCCTCCAGCTGTTTCGGAAGCTCCTGAACTCTTGCGAGAACGGTGGCAGGGTCTTTGATACCGCCCTCGCAAGTCACCATCAGGTGTTCGGGCCGAACTTTGCGAACGAGCGAGCGGCAGCCGGCGGTTACGTCACCGCATGTACCCCCACTGTCGACGGTCTCCTTCACGATCAGTGGCCTTCTGATCTACAGGGCTTCCGCGACACCGCCGGGGGCCTCCACAGGACGGTGATCCTGATGCAGTCGTTCGCGATGGGCCACGTTCCGAACAACTGGCTGCGCTACTGAACGCCGCGAATCACCAGCTCGGCACCGACCTCGGACTACTCGAGGCCGACACCGGGCTGTACTAACGCCGCTAGTTGTGGATAACTGTTGTCCACAGGAATCAGCGAAAGTTGTTTGTTACCAACGGTTTCCAGGGCCGGAAAGTGTCGTAGCCTGGTCGTAGGGTTCTGGCCATGGGGAACTTGACGTCAGCCGCAGACGAGCTGCTCGCGCTTGACGCCCACGCGTTGCCTGGTCCGGTGTTGGCGGAGCAGATCGTGGAGATACGCCGGCAAATCAACCGGCTCGAAGCCGGCTACCTGCAACTCCTGCAAGTGTTCGACCGGACCGGTGCCGCGACCGCGGACCACGGCTCTACCGCCGCATGGGCGAGGGCCGAGTTGCGCCTGTCGCCGAACGTCGCGTCGCGTGACGTGCATCTCGCCCGGGACCTCGCCGACAGTTTCCCGGCGACCCGCGCCGCGTTGGCGGATGGTGTGCTGTCACCCGCTCACGCGCAGCTGATCTGCTCACTGAAAGGTGAGGTCAGTGACGAGGCGATCGACGCGTCCGAACCGCACCTGGTCGACTTCGCCTCCCAAGTGACCCCGAAAGACCTCCGCGCCGCGATCGCTCACGTCAAACACACCTGGGGCCGGGACAAAGCCAAAGCCAACGAGCACGACGACTACGACAACCGGTCGTTGCACGCCTCCACCACGATGGGTGGGATCGGGGTCGGGAACTGGACCCTGCACCCAGTCGGACACGAAACCGTCATGACCGCACTACACGCCGCGTCGCGGCCCGTCATTGGTGATGACCGGACCGCGGCGCAGCGCCGCGCTGACGCGCTCATCACCATCGCCGAACTCGCCCTATGCTCCGGCCAGCTCCCGATCAGTGGTGGCGTGAAACCGCATGTCAGCGTCATCTGCACCCTCCCCACCCTGCAAGACAAGCCCGGATCACCAGCAGCGGACTACTCCTACGGCGCGACGAGCAGCAGCACCTGGGCGCAACGCCTGGGCTGCGATGCAGAGCTCGCCAGGATCGTGTTCGGACCCACCGGAGAGATCCTCGACTCCGGACGCACCACCCGCACCTTCACCCCCGCGCAACGCCGCGCGATCATCGCCCGCGACCGGCACTGCATCTGGCCCGGCTGCGACGCACCCCCAGGCTGGTGCGATGCCCACCACGTCAACCACTGGGCCAACCACGGACCCACCTCCGTCACCAACGGAACCCTGCTCTGCGGCAGACACCACGACCGGGTCCACGCCAACGGCCACCACATCCTCACCACCACCAACGGCCCCTACCGCATCGACATCACACACGACCCCGACTGGCACCCCAAACGCAAGCACAGCCCGCCGCGAAGATAAGCCGATAGTTCCGGCGAGAAGTCACACCAAGATCGGCAGCCTCACAGCGGGTCTGAGCCTGTAGCGGCGAAGGTGCTCGCGAACGCGAGATCAGGCAACGCGTCCATCCCGAAGAAGCCGACGTCAGTCGCGTCGTCGCCTGCACACAACGTGCCGCCGACGATCGCTGCTTCGAACGAGATGAAGAACGTCACACCGCTTCCCGCCTCGCCGGGATAGACCTCGATCACCTTGCCGACGCTGACCTCGAACCCGGTCTCCTCCAACGCCTCGCGACCGGCGGCCTCTCGCGGATCCTCATCCGCGTTGACGAAGCCGGCCGGCAACGCCCACTTGCCGGCAGCCGGCTCGACGCCACGGCGTACCAACAGCAACCGGCCCTCCTCATCGTGAACGACTACGCCGACCCCAACCTTCGGATCGCGGAACTGCACCCGGCCGCAGCTCGAACACGGCCGCGGTTCGCCAGGCGAAGCGGCCGCGTCAAGCCGGCCACCGCAGGCGGCGCAGAACTGCGGCGCGCGGTCACGGTCTCGGTTGTGGCGGTGGTCACGGGCCATCGAGGTCACCGCACCCGGACCACTCGACGCGCCGCGAGGGCAAGCCAGACGTCGCGATATTGCCGGGCCCGGTGCCGCTGATCGCGCCAGCCGGTGCCGGTGACTCGATGAGAAAGCGCTGCCGGGCACTCGACGACTCGCGCCCCGCGTCGCAACGCATCGATCGTCAGCCCGGTCTCGACGCCGAAGCCGCGCGCCAGCGGCTGCACCTGGTCAAACAGTGAGCGGGTGATGCAGCGTTGACCAGACAGCGGCGCGACGGCATGCCATCCGGTTGCCTGCTCGATCCCGGACGTCGCGAGTCGCATGACGAAACCGTGCCCGCCAGCGCCGACGGCCGGCGGCAGCACCGCGATCGTCATGTCCGCGGTTCCGGTCAGCACCGGCTCGACCAGTACGTCCGCATTCACCGCGGTCGCACCAAGATCGGCGTCGAGGAACAGCAGCGGCTGGCTGCCAAAGCCGGCGACGCGCGCCGCGTCCGCACCGCTCGCCATGGCGGCTGCCTTGCCACGCCGGTGACTGTGACGGACCACCTGCGCTCCCGACTCGGTCGCAATCCGTGAGGTGCGATCACTTGATCCGTCATCGGTCACGACCACTCGGATCACTCCCGCAATCTTGGCCGCCGAACCGATGGTCGTTGCGATCCGTTCTTGCTCATTGAATGCGGAAATCACGACGACGACACCGGCCGCCGCATCGGTGCCTGCGGCGGCTGACATAGATTCAGCCTGCCACAGCCGGCACCGACGATAACTCTCACCGCGGAGCGTGACCGTTGACGAGCGGGACTGTGCCGAACCTCATCGTGGTCGGCGTGAGTCGCGCCGGCACGACCATGTTGTTCAACGCGCTCTCGGCTCACCCGCAAGTTTGTGGCTCCTCGACCAAGGAGACCCGCTACTTCCAAGCGGTGCGGTATGGCGAGGCGCTTGCCCCGATCGCGACGTACCAGGCCTACTTCCGTCGCTGTGCCGGTGAGCCGGTGACGATGGAGTGCACGCCGGACTACTTCTTCGGCGGCGAGGCCACCGCGCAGGCGATCAAGGAGGTCTGCGACCCGCGGATCACGATCATCTTGCGGGAGCCGATCAGCCGGCTCATCTCGTTCTTCCGATTCATGCAGACCCGGCTGCAGCTGCCGGCCGAGATGACATTGCAGCAGTACGTCGCGCGCTGCCAGGCGGTGCCGGAGACCGACATGAACCTTCGGAGCAGCAACGTGTTCACCGGGTTGTGGAGCGGTCAGTACGCCCGGTTCCTGCCGGCCTGGCTCGAAGCGTTTCCGGGGCGTTGCGACCTCTACTTCTTTGACGACCTGGCCAGCGATCCAGATGCGCTGCTCGCCGACCAGTGCCTCAGACTGGGTATCGACCCGGCCGCCGCACACGCGAGCGACGGGTTCAACAATCCCTCGGCCGGCTATCGAAGCCCGACCGCGCAACGGCTCGCAGCGGTCGCGGCCAAGCGGTCGCGAGCGCTGTTTCGCCGCTACCCGTCGCTCTACGTCAACGCCCGGCGCACCTATGAGGCGATCAACCAGCGGCGCTCTTGGTCGGCCACGCCGGTCGCCGAAACGTTCCGTCGCGAGATCAGCGCGGTCTACCGGCCGTGGAACGACCTGCTCGCGCAACAACTGGTCGACGCCGGAGTCGTTTCGCTGCCGTCCTGGCTCGACCAGTAGCGTCGAGCGATGGCCACCAACGGCGACACCGAGTCCGTCGAGCGCATCATCCCGGTGCCGGCCGAGCAGATCTTCGCGTTGCTCGCCGACCCACGACGGCACAAGGACTTCGACGGAAGCGGGACGGTACGCAACGCCAAGAACGTGCCCGACCATCTCGAGCTCGGCTCGAAGTTCGGGATGTCGATGCACCTCGGCGTTCCCTACTCGATGACGAGCACGGTCATCGAGTTCGAGCCGAATCGGCGGATTGCGTGGCAGACCTGGGCGCCTGGCATCGCGAGCCGGCTGGCCGGCGGGCGGATCTGGCGGTACGAGCTCGAGCCGGTGGAGGGCGCAACGTTGGTCCGTGAGACCTGGGACATCTCGCAGGAGCGGGTCAAGGCCGTCGTGCGGCCGGCCCGCGGCAAGACGATCGCCGGCATGACCAAGACGCTGGAACGCATCGAGACCGTGCTCGCGTCGAACTAGATCCTCAGTAATACCAAGGGAAATCCGCCCAGTCCGGATCGCGGCGTTGCAAGAACGCGTCACGTCCCTCGACCGCTTCCTCGGTCATGTACCCGAGCCGGGTCGCCTCACCGGCGAACAGCTGTTGGCCGACCAGGCCGTCATCGATCGCGTTGAACGCATACTTCAACATCCGCACCGACATCGGGCTCATTGCGTTGATCTTCGCCGCCCACTCCAAGGCGGTCGTCTCGAGTTCGGCGTGGTCGACGACTGCGTTGACCATGCCCATCCGATGCGCCGCCTCGGCGTCGTACTCCCCGCCGAGGAAGAAGATCTCGCGGGCGAACTTCTGGCCGACCTGGCGGGCAAGGTAGGCCGATCCGAAGCCACCATCGAAGCTGCCGACCTTCGCGTCGGTCTGCTTGAACCGGGCATGCTCGCGACTGGCCATCGTGAGGTCGCAGACGACGTGAAGGCTATGACCGCCGCCCGCCGCCCAGCCGGGCACGACCGCGATCACGACCTTGGGCATGAACCGGATCAGACGCTGGACCTCGAGGATGTGCAGCCGACCGGCCCGCGCCGGGTCGATAGTCTCGGCGGTCTCGCCCTCGGCGTACCGGTAGCCGTCGCGGCCGCGGATCCGTTGGTCGCCACCCGAGCAGAACGCCCAGCCGCCATCCGTCGGCGACGGACCGTTGCCGGTAATGAGCACGCACCCGACATCGCCTTGCGCCCTGGCGTGGTCGAGCGCGGTGTAGAGCTCGTCGACGGTCGAGGGCCGGAACGCATTGCGGACCTCGGGCCGGTTGAAGGCGACCCGGACCGTGCCGGACTCGCGGGCCCGGTGGTAGGTGATATCGCCGAACTCGAACCCAGGGACATCGGTCCAGGCATCAGCGTCGAACAGCGGGCTGAGACTTTGTTCGTCGGTCACCGCTCGATACTAGGAACCCGGCGGCCTCCGCCGCGCCAGGTGTCCGAGCTTCGGCCGCAGATTCGCGTCGACCCCAATCGCAAACTGGTCGCAACCTGATCGCAGCCACGGTCCAACCGAGGGCTAAGAGTGAGCGGCAGCGGTCGACGAGGCGCCGGGGCCGATCGCCCAACACAGATCGAGCGCCCAGGCCCGCAGTGCCGCCGGGTCGCTGACATCGGGCACGACCGCGTCCGCCCGAACAGCACCTGCGCGCCGATCGCGTTCGAGCTCCCGGGCCCGGTCGGCAACCAGCGCCAGCTCGGCGACATCGTCCGGCGGCGCCGGCTGCCCGATCATCAGCCGCAGCTCGGCGGCCCGCTCGAGCAACGCCAGCGCCGGAAGCTCGCGGCTAGTCTGAAGCCGAGCGGTCGTCTCCAGCGCTGCTGCGAGCACCCACCGATCGGTCGCACTGTCGAGCAGCTCGAGCGCGGCAACCACCCGGCCGGCGGCGATGGCAACAGAGTCGCCGGTGGCCGCAGGGTCAGAGCCGGTCGGGCGCTCGTCGAGGTCGAGGTCGAGGTCGAGCCTGGCGAGCGCCAGCTGAGCCAGCGCGGTCGTCGTGCGGGTGCCGGTCTGCAATCCGGCAGCGAGGGCAACCTCGGCGTACCGGCGGGCATCCTCGGCCCGGCCGAGACTGCGCGCAATCGCTGAGAGCCGGTAGGCGACGACTCCTTCAGTCGGCCGGTGGCCGAGCTCACCGAACCGCTCGAGGGCGCGCTCGCCGGCGCCGATCGCGGCGACCGGGTCGCCGGCCTTCCACCACGCGAGGTTCAACGCCGCCAGCGCATGGCCTTCCTGCAGCGGGTCGCCAGCAGCTCGAAGTACCTCTCGGGCCCGGATCAGCAGCGGGAGCGCCTCGGCGCTGCGGCTCTCGTCGGCAAGGAGCGAGCCGAGGTGCAGCAACGAGATCGCCTCCTCGGTGGCGTCATCGACGTCGCGCAGGACCGCCACAGACTCGGCAAGCAGCGCACGAGCGTTCTCGACGTCGTCACGCGCCGCCGCGATCGCTCCCAGCCGGCGCAGCACCCGGCCGAGCACCACGCGATCCTCGGCGTCAGTCGACGCGCCGGGATCGCAGAGCAGGTCGCGCGCCTCGGTGAGCAGGCGCGCACCCAGGTCGAACTCGGTCAGCCAATAGGTCAGATGCCCCATCTGCAGCAAGACCCGCGCCCGGTCGACGCCGGTGACCGGTGCCACTGCCAGCAGCCGCTGCAGCCAGGCGAGCCCCTCGCCGGGCCGGCGGGCCAGCCAGTAGTCGGCGAGCTCGGTCGCGACTCGAAGCGCAGCGCCCGCCTCGCCACCGTCGATGCTGGCGGCTAGCGCGGCGCGGATGTGCGGACCGTCGGCGTCAAGCGCCAGCAGCATCTCCGCGCGCCGCTCGGACCGCAGCCCCGCGGCCAACCGAGCGGTACGCCGGAGTACGGCGTCGACGTACGCGCGTCCGACTGCCTGGTGCTCGGCCTCGTCGAGAAGCGTCAGGCAGTGCCGGCGTACCGAGAGCAACAGGCCGTAGCGGACGCCGGCCGGCCCGGCGCGGACCTGCACCAGGCTGCGGTCGACCAGGGTCGCGATCGCATCGAAGGTCCAGTCATCCGATGCGCCGGGCGCGGCGACATCGTGGACCAGCTCGAGGTCGGCCTCGGCCGCAAGCACCGCAAGGCGGGTCAGAACGTTCCGCAGCTCCGGCGCCAGTTCGCCGACACTGACCGCGACCGCGCCGACGAGCCCGGCAGCCTGCTGTCCGGCACCGGCGGTCCAGCGGTCGAGATCGGCATCGACGCGGTCGGCAAGCTCGCCGACCGAGAGCAGCCGGAGGTGACGAGCGACCAGCTCGATGCCCAGCGGGAGCCCGTCGACGAGAGTGCCCAGCCGATCGGCCGGCTCGACATCGGCCGCCGTCAGACCGAACCCCGGGTCGGACAACCGCGCCCGGTCGATCAGCAGTGCCCGGCGGTCCGCCACGGTCAGCGCACCGAGCAACATGGTGGCCTCGTCGCGCAGACCCAGCGTCTGCCGGCTGGTGACGAGCAGCCGGATGTCGGGACAGCCGGCCAACAGCTCGCCCGCCAGCCCGGCGATCTCCGCCACCCGTTGCTCGGCCGCATCGAGCACCAGCAGCCCGTCGCTCGCGGCGAGCGCCGAGCGCAGGCCGTCTCGCGGGTCGCTGGCCCGCGAGGTTGGCGACACCACGGCGAGCGCCGACTCGGCGACCGACGTCGGCGCCGGAAGTCCCTCCAGCGCGACGAACCAGACCGGTCGATCCTGGTCGCGGGCCACCTCCATCGCCAACCGGGTCTTGCCGACGCCGAGCGGGCCGAGCAACGTCACGATCCGAGAGGTCGCGAGCGCGCTCCGCAACGCCTCACGCTCGTCGACCCGGCCGACCAACCGGGTGGCAAGTCCAGGAAGTGCCCGGCCGCCGCCGGCCACTGCCGGCATGGCCGGCTTGCCCGGTGCCGCCAGCGCCGGGTCCTGGGACAGCACCGCCTGCTGCAGCCGACGCAACGAGGGGCTCGGGTCGATTCCGAGATCCTGCGCAAGCAGGCCACGGGCCGCAGCGAAGGCCTCGAGCGCCTCGCTCTGCCGGCCGGCGCGGTACAAGCCGAGGATCAACAGCTCCCAGCGGCGTTCCCGGTATGGCTCCGCGGTGGTCAGCCCTCGAAGCTCCGGCACCAGCCTGCCGGCCGCGTCTGCAGTTGTCGCGCCGTCAAGCGCGGCAGACGCCGCGTCTTCACGCAGCGTGTCGATCAGCTCGGCGAGCCCGGCGCATCTGGCCCTTGTCAGCTCGACATCAGCCAGGCCCTGCCCTGGCGTACCCCGCACCAGACCCAGCGCCTCACTCAGCAGCTTGCGGCGAGCCCGGCCGCCGAGCGACTGCGCCTCGCGCACCGCGTGCTCCACCGCCGCTGCATCGGTCGGCGTGTCCAGCCGGTAGCCGTCACCGATCCGGGCGATCTCCAGGCCGACCCGCCGCAGTCGCAGGACGTAGTTGTGCAACGTGTGCTCGGCGGTGCGTGGCGGCGATCCGGCCCAGACCGCATCGGCCAGCGCCACGGTCGCAACGACCGTGCCGCCGAGCACGCCAAGGACACCGATGACCGCGCGCTGCCTCGGCCCACCGATCCCTAGCGGCTCGCCCCCGTCGATGACCGAAACGGGGCCGAGCACGTCGACCCGCACAGCCCGACCCTACGGACACCTGCGGTGGCGGACCAAACCGGTTCGCTACCGCGAGCCGAACCGGCGACTACTGCAGGTAACCCTCGACCTCGGAGGTCGGCCGTTCCGCAGCAGCTGACGGATCGGCGCCGGCACCGCGAAGCGCGTCACGTTGCCGCAACAGATCCCAGCACTGGTCGAGTGAGACCTCGAGGCGAGCCAGCTGTGCCCGCTGCTCCTCGGTGTGGTTGGACTGCGAGCGAAGGTGATGTTCCTCGTCGACCAGCTTGGTGATGGTCTCGTGGATCTGATCGTCTTCCATGCACTTCCTCTCGCGTCGACCACTCGCCGATCAGGCGGGGTCGTGGATGAAGTAGGCCTTCGGCGACTGTCCCGGCAAGCCGTGGCCACGGCTGTTGACCGCCTTGACCGTGACACGGTAGTCCCAGCCGGCACGCAGCCCGGCGACGGTAGCCTTGCGGGCCTTGCCGTTCTTCGTCCTCACGACCACCGTCGGCGGCTTCTTGGCGCCTGGCTTGAAGCTGTTCCGGAACGAGATCGCGCTCACGATGTAACGGGTGATGGCGTGGCCACCGTTGGACGCGGGTGCCTTCCAGGTCACCGCGAGCGACCTGCCGTGAGGCTTTGCGATGACGTCTCTGGCCGGCGCCGGGACGCTCGTCTTGTAGCTGAAGGTCGCCGCTGCCGTCTCCGTGCTCGGCCTGCCCTGCACGACGCTCTCGACGGTCGAGACGGTGATGTCGACCTTCGAGCCTGCCTTGCCGGGCGGTGACACCGCGTCGATCTCGGTATCGCTCCCGTTGGTCAGGAGCTCCGGCGCGTTGAACCCCGCTGCGGGCACATTCCCGAACTTGACGCTGACCGCGTCCGCGAGGTTCTGGCCCCTGATGATGACCTTCGTGCCACCGGACGCCGGTCCTGACTTGGTGCTGACCGAGGTCACGATCGGGTTGTCGGGCTGGAAGAAGTCGATCAACGAGTTGTCGAAGCTCTTCTGGCTGGTCGGCCCCGAGCAGAACGTCACCGTACAGACCGTCGCGACGAACACGCCGGGGTTGCTAGCGGGTGTCGTGCCCGAGATAACGCCGTCCGAGGTCGCGCTGTAACCGGAGTGCTGATCGGTGCTCAGCGGCGCCTCGACGTACTCGTAGCTGAGCTCGCCGCCGTCGGCGTTGTTGATGCCTTGGAAGCCCTCGCCCTGGATCGTGAAGGCCGCGCCGCCGGTATCGATCGCGGCGCCCGGACTGATCGAGGTGACCTGCGGAACGCCGGCGTACCTGATGATCGAGGGTGCAGAGAGTCCCTCGATCGACTGCACCGTCAGGTTGCGCGTGAACGGTTCGGTCGTCGGGTTGTGCCCGTTGAGCGTCACCTGGAGCTCGGTGGGCGAGACGCTGTCGATGGTGAAGTCCTGGTCGTTCGCGATCGTCGGGTCGCCGATGTTGACCCACGGCGTGCCGAGACTGTCGAAGCCGGTGCCATCGATCGTGGCGATGGTTGTGCCCTGCTCACTGACCCAGGTGGTAGGGTCGCCGGCCGAGGTCGTGGTGACCGACGAGATTGCTGGCGTAGCCAGGTAGTCGTACTCGGACGACACCGGGACCACCTCGCACGTGGCGTTGGTGACGCAGTCCGGAATCGGGGTCCCGCCGCTGATGCCGGTGAACGGCACGCCGGAGTACGGCGTGTGGATGACTGCGGTCGCACTCGGACCGTTCGTGTTGCTCACGACGACCTGGGCCTGGCAGATGTCGGTAGCCGGATCGTTGCCACTGGCACAGGTCGAGCCGATCGAGGAGTACGCCGGGACCGTCATCGTCAGCTTTGTACCGTCGGAATTCACGTTGGTGACGGTCGCGGCCATGCCGCCAACCGTGACGCCGGTCTCGCCGGTGAAGTCGGACCCGTAGACGGTGACCGTGTTGCCGCCCGCCAGCGGGCCGCCGGTCGCCAGCACGCCGGACACCGAAGGCAGCGGTGTCACCGTTGTGCCGTCGACGTAGAGCAGCGTGCTCGTGGCGTTCGGAATCGACGAGACAGCGGAAGTGCCATCAGAGCCGGTGGGGACCGTGACGCTGACGATCGCATGCCCGCTGCCGTCCTGCGGGCCGATCCCGCCGGTGCCGGCCTGCGACGCGGTCGGCATCACGGTGACGACGATCGAGTTGGCGACCACCGACCAGTCACTCGTCGGAACGTCGTAGCCGCCGATCGACACCGCCGTCGCGCCGGCGAGACCGGTGCCGTCGATCGTCAGCGGCACCGTCGTGGCCGACTCAGTGGTCGGCGTCAGCGACGTGATCGCCGGTCTGACTGCGGGCGCGGCAAGCGAGCACAGATCCGCGGCGAGGCCGACGCCACCGGTCGGGCTGGTGAGCTCGGGCGTGCCGAGACCGGACGCCATGTCGTAGCCGGTCTTTGTCTTGTAGGACTGGCCGGCCCACAGGTCGTACACATCGTTGTTGCCGCTGGTGATGTCGTTGAATGACGCCGTGTAGTCCGCCGGGATCGAAGCCACCGCGTACAGCGACGGGGTGGCGAACCCGACCGACGAGGTAGCGCAGCCGCTCGACGCGTCGATGTCGGCCAGCATCGCCGCCCACAGCGGCGTCGAGGACGAGGTGCCTCCGAACGTGGTCCAGCCGCCGTACTCGGCTGCATAGACCGTGATCGCGCCGGTGTATTCATCGGCCTGGGCCGAGACGTCGGGAAGCTCACGGCACAGCACGCCGGTGCCGGACTGCGGGCAGGCCTGGGCGCCGTTGGTCACGCCGGTCTGGGCCGCCGCAGTGTCGAGGAATGGCTGCTGCCAGCTCGGCGCCCCCCACGTCTGCGAGATGCCGCCGCCACCGCCGCCACCGGCGCTGCCGTCGTTCCAGACCTGCTCGCTTGCCGGGTTGCTGGCGTTGGTGATCGTGGTGCCGCCGACCGAGGTGACGAACGGCTGGCTCGACGGGTCGCCGGTGGAAAGCGTCGGAGTGGCCGGGGTCGGCGCGTCGTAGGCGCATCCGTCGGAGCCGGCATCGCCGGATGAGGAGAAGACGGTCTGGCCCTGCAGCGCGGCCTGCTCGAAGATCTCGTTCTCCAGCGGGACCGATCCGGGGTCGCCGTTGATCGCATCCGCCTCGCAGAGACCCCAACTCGTCGAGATGACGTTCGCCGTGTCGTCCGAGACGATCTTGTTGTACTCGTCGAGGCCGCCTGAATCGGTGTTTGGGGCTTGGTAGACGTCGATGTTCGCGCCCGGCGCGAGACCGGAGACGTCGTCGATGTCCAGGATCGACTCGCCACTGCCCTCACCGGTGCCGGGGCCGCCGTCGACATTGGTGACCGAGAGCCGGGACGCCATCTGCGCTGCCTTGGTCGCGCCGTAGTAGCAGGTGTCGAAGGCGGTCAGGTCGGTCTGCGAGAACGGCTCGAGCTCGTAGATCGCCACCGTCTGGCCGACGCCGGTGTCGCCGGTCTTGTAGAGACCGTCGGCGCCGTACGCGTGAGCGATCTGGTCGTCGGTGAGGCCGCCGAACTCGTTCGCGATCCCGGTCGCCGCCGAGCAGGCGACCGGTCCGGGAGCAGCACCGGTCGCGTTGGAGTGAGTTGGCGAGGTCGCGGGCTTCGTCGCGTGCCGCAGCGATGACGACGGCCGGACCAGAGTGTCGAGGCCGGTGACTCCCACCACCTGCGAGGCGACGGATGCGGGGAACGACACCGCGCTGGTCGTGGCCGTGCCGGTGCGCCCGCCTGCCAGCCGGTACGACGCGATGTGAGTGCGGAACGCGGTCTGGGCCTGGCCGATCGAGCCACTGAAGTGGACGAGCAGCCCGTTGCTCGAGACCGAGGTCACCTTGAGGTGAGCCGAACGCAGAGCGTCTTCCACGCCGTTGATCGTGGCTGCCGTCGGGCCGTAGCTCTGCGCGAACGACCCGCGGCTGATGTAGCGACGGAAGCTCTTCGAGCGCGGGTTGGAAACCGCGAGCGCGGCCTTCTGCAGCGCCGCGGCGTTGCGCGGTGCCAGGCCGACCGCACCGCTGATCTTGATGCTGGTGCTTGCCGCGCCGACCTTGTGCGCGCCAGCCGGCAACCGCGGTGCGCTGCTGACCCGCGCGAAGCGGGTCGGGGCATGACTCGCACCAAGTGCAGAAACCGGCGTCGCGACGAATCCGGCGATCACGATCGCCGACGCGCCGATCGTCACGACCCGAAGTGGCCGTCGTACAGCCCAAAATCGCGGCGAACCGCTCGTTGCTTGGTTACTGGTGCGGTTCGCGCCCCGTGAGTTCACGCTGCCACCTTCTGCTCTCGCCGATCGACTGGACCGACCGGACCTTGACGCGAGTCATTGGATCACGTCACGGCCGCACCCTAGTCCGGCCGGCGACCACACCCTCGCACTGGCCGCGCTCCGCAACCGAGAACACTCCGAACCGTTGCAAAAAGTTCACCTGTTCGGCACCGATCTCCATGCCGAGCAGCGAGACTTCTTGCCAATGGCTGTCGATCCGGGCCACACCGGGTCGTCGAAGGGTTAGCCGGCTCGAATCCCGAGCCCAACCGGAGGGACCTCAGCATGTCGCAGTACCTGATCCTGATCTACGAAGACGAAGCCGGGTACGTCGAAGGCGGCGAGGCGATCTGGGCCGAGGTCGGCGCCGAGCACGGCGGGTTCGGTCAGGCCAACGAGAAGGCGCTCCTCGGTGGCAACGCGCTGCAGCCGTCGCCGACCGCGACGTCGATCCGAGGCGGTGTCGTGACCGACGGGCCGTTCGCCGAGACCAAGGAGGCGCTCGGTGGCTACTACCTGATCGAGGCGGCCAATCTGGACGAGGCGATCGCGATCGCCAAGCAGGTCCCCGCCCGGTTCGGCGGCGTCGAGGTCCGGCCGATCATGGTGCTCGGCTAAGCGGTAGGGGTGGAGCAGACGCAGGACTGCGTCGCGGCAGCCGTCGCCGACGCGCACCGCCGCGAGTGGGGCTTCGTCCTCGCCGCGACGTTGCGCGTCACCGGCGATGTCGACCTCGCCGAGGAGTGCGTCCAGGACGCTTACGCCAAGGCGTTGCAGGTCTGGGCGTCGCGAGGCATCCCGGACCGGCCTGGCGGCTGGCTCACCACCGTGGCGCGTCACCGGGCGCTCGACCTGCGTCGCCGGGAGGCCACGTTGGCTCGCGCACTGCCGTTGCTGGTCGACGATCAAGGCGAGCCGGCCGCGGATGTCGTGGTCGCGGCCGGGGAGATTCCGGACGACCGGCTCCGGCTGATCTGTACCTGTTGCCACCCCGCGCTCGCGCCGGAGGCCCAGGTGGCGCTGACGCTGCGCCTGTTGTGCGGGCTGACGACCGCGGAGGTCGCCCGGGCGTTTCTGGTGAGCGAGCCGACAATGGCGGCCCGGCTGACCCGCGCCAAGAAGAAGATCGCGGCCGCGAGGATCCCCTACCGGGTGCCGCCGGCCGACGAGCTGCCGCAACGGCTCACCGGTGTGCTCGCGGTGGTGCACCTCGTCTTCACGACCGGCCACACCGCTCCGGTCAGCGACGACCTGGTGCGGCGGGACCTCGTGGAACGCGCCCTCGATCTGGCCAGGATGCTGCGGCTGCTGCTGCCTCGCGACCCCGACGTCGCAGGGCTGCTTGCCCTGATCCTGCTCACCGACGCCCGTCGCAGCACCCGAGTCGACCGGACCGGCCGGTTGCTGCTGCTCGAGGAGCAGGACCGCTCGCAGTGGAACGCCGCCGAGATCCGCGAAGGCCTGCTGCTGGTGCGCGAGGCCTCAGACCATCGGCCGCCGGGACGTTACGCACTGCAGGCGGCGATCGCCGCGGTCCACGCCTCCGCTCGGTCCTGGGCCGACACCGACTGGGATGAGGTCGTCGCGTTGTATGACGTCCTCTGCACGATCTGGCCGTCGCCGGTCGTCGCGCTGAACCGCGCCGTCGCGGTCGGGATGGCACAGGGCCCGGAAGCCGGCCTTCGGGCGATCGACGCGGTCGCCGATGAGCCCGAGCTTGCCGGCTATCGCTACCTGCCAGCCGCACGGGCCGACTTCCTGCGTCGGGCCGGACGCGCTGGTGAGGCCCGCTCGCAGTACGCCGAGGCGATTGCGTTGTCCGACAACAGCGTCGAGCGCGAGTTCCTGACCGGCCGGATGCGCGGCCTCGATCCGGGAATCTGAAACCTGTCGTCGCGGCTTCGTAGGCTGGCTGACATGGCAACCGGAATTGCGCTGTTCGAGACCGCGATCGGCCCCTGTGGCATCGCCTGGGGCGATAGCGGGATCTGCGGTGTCCAGCTGCCGGAGACGACTGAGACAGCAACCCGCTCACGGCTGGCCCGGACCCATCCGGGTGCGTCGGTTCAGGAGCCGCCGCCCGACATCGAGGTCGCGATCACCCGAATCACTGCCCTGCTCGCCGGGGAGCCGGACGACTTGCACGACGTCGACGTCGACCTCCACGCAGTGCCGGAGTTCAACCGGCGGGTCTACGACCTCGCGCGAGCGGTCGGACCGGGACAGACGACGACGTACGGCGAGATCGCGACCGAGCTCGGCGCACCGCTGGCGGCGCGCGAGGTCGGACAGGCACTCGGGCGCAATCCGGTGCCGTTGATCGTGCCGTGTCATCGCGTGCTCGCCGCCGGTGGCAAGGTCGGCGGCTTCTCCGCCCAGGGCGGCGTGACCACCAAGCTGCGGCTGCTCGACATCGAAGGCGCCGCGCCGAACGGACAGCCGTCGCTGTTCGGCTAACCGGTTCTGTTGACCGATTTGGCCAATTTTGATTACGCCATTTGCCGCACCGCGGATCTGATATCGCTTTATGCTTTCCCTTCTTTGGGGAGAAAATTCTGAGTATCAAGACGGTTTTTCGTGTCGGCGTTTCGGGCCTGCTGGTGGCCAGCGCCGTCGTCGGGCTGCAAGCAACCGCGTCGGCTGCCGCGCCGGCGCACCTCGCTTCGCCGGTCGTGACCAAGGCGATCAAGGCGAAGCCGGCGACGACAGTGAAAGCGACGGTGAAGACCACGTCGCCGACATCGATCGCGCTCGGCGCCGATATCGGCCCGGCGTCGGGGGCGACCGAAGAGAAGCAGATCACCGCGTTCGAAGCCACTACCGGTCATCAGCTCGCCTACACCCGCGACTATCTGCTCTGGAACTCCCCATTCCCGACCTCTTACGAGCAGTGGCTCGGCGCCCGCGGCACGATGCCGCTGATCTCGGTCAAGCCCCAGAACCTCAACGGCTCGACGGTGAGCTGGGCCTCCATTGCAGCGGCCGAGCCGGGCAGTGCGATCTACGCCCAGATGAAGAGCTGGGCCGACGAGGTCAAGGCCTTCGGCTACCCGGTCTACTTCACTTTCAACCACGAGCCCGAGGCAGCTGCGAGCGACAAGTTCGGCATCGACACCGACTACATCGCGGCCTGGCAGAACTTCCACAACGTGTTCACCGCCGAGGGCGTCACCAACGCGCGGTGGATGTGGATCATGACCTCGTTCGCATTCATCGTGCCGAAGACCGACCCGCGCTACGCCTGGAACTGGTATCCCGGCGACGCCTACGTCGATGCCATCGGCGCCGACGCCTACACGGCCTACACCTGCGACAACACGGCCGGCGTCTGGCACCCGCTGTCCTACCAGATCTCGGGCTTCCTGCAGTTCGGCGCGCAGCATCCGACCAAGCCGATGTGGCTGCCGGAGTTCGGGGTCGTCGAGGACGCCAAGACCCCCGGCCGCAAGGCGCAGTGGATCACCGACTCGGAGGCGCTGTTCAAAACCGCGCCATATCAACAGTTCGCCGGGATCGCGTGGTTCAACGAGACCCGACCCGGCACCGCGTGCGACTGGCATGTCTCGACGTCCGCGTCCTCGCAGGCCGCCTACAACACGCTGTCGCAGGACCCGTACTACCAGGGCTCGGCGCAGTTCGCGCTGCCCGGACCGCCGGCCGCGTCGTTCACCTCGACCTGCTCGGCGTTGACGTGCGGCTTCGACAGCTCGGGCACCACCGGCGCCGCTCCGTTGACCTACAGCTGGAGCTTCGGCGACGGCGCCACCTCCACAGCGGCGAACCCGTCCTACAGCTACCCGGCCGCTGGGAACTATCCGGTCACGCTGAGCGTCACCGACCCGAACGACGCGACCTCCACCACCACGCAGAACGTGACCGTCGTCACGCCCGGCCCGCCGGTCGCAGCCTTCATCTCCAGCTGCACGACACTGACGTGCAGCTTCAACAGCTCAGCCACGACCGGCGTGACCCCAATGACGTACAGCTGGAGCTTCGGTGATGGCGCCAGCTCGAGCTCGCCAAGTCCGTCCCACGGCTACGCCGGGACCGGCACCTACCCGGTCATGCTGACCGTCACCGACGCGAACAACGCGACCTCATCGGCGACTCAGAACGTGTCGGTGACCGCGCCCTCGATCGGCTTCGTGGGATCGGCCTCGGCGGCCGCGAACACCACGTTGGAGACCGTCCACGTGCCGGCCGGCGTCGCCGCCGGCAACGGCATGATCCTGATTGCGACCAGCGGCACTGCGGTCGCTCCGAGCGCACCGAGCGGCTGGACCTCCGTAGGAACGGTGTCCTCGCCGACGATGTACGGCGCGGTGTGGCAGCGGGTCGCGGTCGCCAAGGACGCCGGCTCGGCCGTCGCGGTCAACTTCGGTGCCGTCCGCAAGGGCACCGTCGAGCTGTTGGCCTACTCCGGGACCAGCGCCGCCGGACCGGTGGCAGCCGCGACCGGAGCGACCAAGGAGACCAGTACGTCGACGCTGACGACGCCGGCCTTCACCCCCTCCGCGCCCGGCCAGCTGCTGCTGTCCTACTGGGCCGGCCGGACCTCGTCGGTGACGACGCTCACACCGCCAGCCGGCGTGGTGACCCGGAGCACGGCGACCGGGACCGGCGGCGGCCTGGTGCTCTCCGTCGCCGCGGACGGCGGCACCTCCGGCGGGTTGTCAGCCGCCGTCAGCCCGGCGGTCACCCATTCGCTGACCTGGAGCATCCTGCTCGCCCCAGGTCAATAACTAGAGCCTGGCAAGGACCTCGTCGAGATCGGTCAGCGCAGCAGCGCTTTCCGGTGACTTCATCGCGAGCTCGGTCGCTCCGAGCGTCCTGAAGACCTCCGCCATCCCTTCGAACAGCGCCGGTGATGCGCCAGCCGCTTGTTGCGCCGACGCGATCTCGCGCATCTCGCCTGGATAGCGATCGGCCTTCGCGGCAGCCATCGCGATCCGGACCGCCGCGCCGGTGAGCAGCTGGCCGAACTCGTCGTGCAGGTCGGCCAGCACCAGCTCGACCACGTCGTTGGCGCGAGCGGTCTGCAACGCCTGCAGGAGCAGTCCGGTGAAGCCCTTGTACATCGACGCCGTACTCATCTTCACCGCCGACGCCCGACCGATCGTGGCGCCCACAACCTGGGCGCTCAACCCCGGCGCGACGAGGTCGGCCAACCGGTGGGCGGACGGCCCCGACAGGTAGAGCCGGGTGGACGAGTCAGGCCGCGGCGGCGGCCCGCTGATCGAGCCGTCCAGCAGCTCGCAGCCGGCGCGGCCGACCGCGTTCGAAACCTCGGCGACAGTGCTGGGTGCGATCGCGTTGAGATCGGCGACGAGCGGTTGCCGGTCGCGCTCGAGGCAGGCATCGGCGATCGCATTCGCCATCGGTACGGCGTGTGCCGGCGGGCCGATGCTGACCACGGTGTCAGCGACGGCGACCACCTCGGCAAGGCTCGCCACCAGCTCCAGCCCCTCGGCCAGTGACCGGGTCCGCTCGCTTCGGCCGGCCACCGTCGTCACGACACGAGCACCCGCGGCCTGCCAGGCCCGGCCGAGCGCGCTGCCCATCGCGCCAGGCGAGAAGATTCCGATCGTTATCGACGTCGTCATGACAAAGATCTTCGCAGTCGCTTCGGCTTCGTTGCGTTACACCACGAAACGTTTTAGGGTCGGCCCATGCCCGAGGCTGCCGCGACTCCGATCGAGGGTAGCGACGACGCACCGGCGCGGGTCGGCCGGCCACGTGACCCGCGCGTCGATGCCGCGATCCACGCCGCCACCCTCGAGCTCCTCATCGAGGACGGCTACCAGGCAACGACGATCCAGGCGATCGCTCGTCGCGCCGAGGTCAGTGCACCGAGTGTCTACCGCCGGTGGTCGAGCAAGGCCGAGTTGATCGAGGAGGCGGTGTTCCCGAGCGGGCTGCTCGCGCCCGAGGCCATCACCGGCGACGTCATCACCGACCTCAAACCGTACTGCCTGCAGATCCTGACTTACCTGTCCGATCCGGCGATCCGCGCCGCCATCCCCGGCCTGCTCGTCGAGTATCAGAACGATCCCTCGATGTGGCAACGGGTGGTGGCGCGCAGTGTGGTCCCGATGCGGGTGTCGTTCGAGGCGTTTCTCGCCAATACCGGACGGCGGTCCGCGGTCAGCATTGACGATCTGTTCGACGTGATGCTGGGCGCCTTGTTCACCCGGGCGTTGAATCAGGGCGCTGAGGACGCGGAGTCGTTCGCACACGCGGTCGCTCTCGTCGTCACCACGACGTTGCAAGCACCCGAGCGGGGCAAGCGGGGACGGCGGTCGTGACCGAGCCGACCCGGATGCAACGAAGCAGCCGCGACCCCGAGCAGCAGCGGCAGCGACTCGAGCGCTGGCTTGTCGAGATCCTCGGTGCGGGTTCGTCGCCATCGGTGTCCGAGCTCGCCGGAACCGACGCCAACGGGATGTCGAGTGACACCGTGCTCTTCGACGCCACCTGGCTCGACACCGACGGGCCGCGCCACGAGCGGCTGGTCGCCCGGGTCGCGCCCGACCCGGCCGACGTGCCGGTGTTTGCGACGTACGACCTGCAAGGACAGTTCGACGTGATCAGTGCAGTCGCAGCGCTCACCGAGGTCCCGGTCCCCCGGGTCTGGTGGTCCGAGAGCTCCGCCGAGCCGCTCGGTGCGCCGTTCTTCGTGATGAGCCGGGTCGACGGCATCGTGCCGCCCGACGTCATGCCCTACACGTTCGGCGGCAACTGGCTGTTCGATGCCAGCCCCGCCCAGCAGCAGCGACTGCAGTCGACGACGATCGAGGCGATCGCCGCGCTGCACGACATCGACGACGCCACCAATCGCTTCTCGTTCCTCGAAAAGCGACAGCCTGGTGGCACCCCGCTTCGCCGCCATGTCGCCAACACGAGGGCGTGGTACGACATGGTGAAACGCGACGGCGTGGACTCGCCGCTGGTCGAGCGGGCCTTCGACTGGCTCGATGCCAACTGGCCGGCTCACGAGAGCACGAGCGTGCTGTCGTGGGGTGACTCGCGGATCGGCAACGTCCTCTACGACGACTTCGCGCCGGCCGCACTGCTCGACTGGGAGATGGCCGCCCTCGGGCCGGCCGAGCTCGACATCGCCTGGATCATCTACGCCCACCTGGTCTTCCAGGACATCGCGGGGGTGCTCGAGCTGCCGGGCATGCCCGGCTTCATGACCGCGCTCGACGTCTCGACACAGTACGAAAAGCTCCGCGGCTACGCCGTACGCGACCTGCGGTTCTTCATGGTCTATGCCGCGCTGCAATGGGGCATCGTCTTCCTGCGCACCGGGCATCGGCGGGCGCACTTCGGCGAGCAGGAGATGCCCGCCGATCCGCAGGACCTGCTCCACAACCGACCCCATCTGGAGTCGTTGCTCGCCGACGTCGAAGGAATCTGAGGGCACCCGAGATGCCAGTCCGGCTCGATGAATATCCGCTGCACCAGGCCCCGCTGTCGATGCGCTACGTCAGCAGCAGCGATCGCAACTTCTATGATCGGTGCTACTTCAACGCCCACGACCGCAGCGGCGAGATCTTCCTGATCACCGGTCTCGGGATCTACCCGCACCTCGGCGTCAAGGACGCCTACGCCGTCGTTCGGCACCGCCAGACGCAGTACGTCGTGCGAGCCTCGGACGCCCTCGATGAGGAACGGATGAACCTCTCGGTCGGGCCGTACCGCATCGAGGTTGTCGAGCCATTGCAACGGATCCGGCTGGTGTGCGACGCCGACACCGAAGGGATCGGCTTCGACCTGACCTGGCAGGGCTCATTCCCGGCGATCGACGAGGAGCGCCATATCCTGCGCACCGGCACCCGGCCGATCGTCGATGCCTGGCGGTTCGCACAGCTCGGCACCTGGGAAGGTGAACTGCGGGTCGCCGGGGTGACCTACGACGTCACCCCCGACAGCTGGGTCGGGTCGCGCGACCGGTCCTGGGGGATCCGCCCAGTCGGCGACAGCGAGCCTCCGGGCCGGCCGGCCGAGGGCTCAGAGGACTTCGGTTTCTGGTGGCTCTACGTCCCGATCCGGTTCGACAACTACGCGATCGTGCTGATCGCGCAGGAGGACGGCAGCGGCTATCGGACCCTCAACGATGCGGTGCGGATCCATCCAAACGGCCGGATCGAGCAGCTCGGCTGGCCGCGCGTCACGATCAGCTATCGCTCCGGCAGCCGCCATCCCGAGCACGCCCGAATCGAGCTGACCGAGCCGGACGGCAGCCCGCTCGTGATGGAAGTCGACACGCTGAACTACGTACCGCTGCACGTCGGGTGCGGGTACGGCGGCGACCCCGAGTGGACCCACGGCCAGTGGCGCGGTCCTGACTGGCTAGAAGGTGCGACGTATGACTTCACCGATCCGGCGATCGAGGCCCGCTCACCGTGGGGCGTGGTCGACCACATCGGCAAGGCGACCTGCAACGGCGACGTCGGGTGGGGGCTGTTCGAGCACGGCACGATCGGCCGGCACGCGCCGAGCGGATTCGCGGACCTGAGCGCCGTGGCGCCATGACCACGCCGAGCGCGGGCAGCGCGACGAGCAGAAGGAGCAGCGCCTGATGACCGAGATCACCGGCTCCCGCATCCTCGTCACCGGTGTGACCAGCGAGGTCGCCAAGCCGGTTGCGCTGTCACTCGCGAAGGACAACCAGGTCTTCGGTGCGGCGCGCTTCCGTGATGTCGCGGCGCGTGAGCCGCTGGAGTCCGGTGGCGTGAAGACGGTGCGACTGGACCTGGTGCGCGCCGAGCTCGACGACCTGCCGGACGTGGTCGACTACGTCGTGCACTTCGCCGTCGTGAAGAGCGGCAAGTGGTCGGTCGACCTCGACGGCAACGTCAGCGGCTTGGCGCTGCTGATGGAGCGCTACCAGAACGCGACCGCGTTCATGCATTGCTCGACGACCGCGGTCTACCAGCCCGACGGGCATGTGGAGTTCAGCGAGGGCTCACCGCTAGGCGACAGCCACCGCAACTACTTCCTGCCGACGTACTCGATCTCGAAGATCGCCGCCGAGGCGACCGCGCGTCATGGCGCCCGTCGCTATAACTTGCCGACGACGATCGCCCGGCTCAACGTGCCGTACGGCGACGGCGGCGGGTGGCCGGCGTTCCACCTCGCGATGATGGCGGCCGGCCAGGAGATCGGCGTGCACCCCGACGCACCGAGCGTCTTTCAGCCGATCCACTCCGACGACATCGTCGCGACGGTGCCGAAGTTGCTCGGCGTCGCCGCGGTCCCCGCGACCACGGTCAACTGGGGTGGCGAGGAGAAGGTCAGCATCGAGGACTGGACGGCGTACCTCGGCGAGCTGACCGGGCTCTCACCGAAGCTGGTCGACTCCGAGCAGTCGCTGCAGAGTGTCGAGCTCAATCTCGACCGGATGCACGAGCTGATCGGTCAAGCCGAGGTGAACTGGCACGACGGCTTCCGCCGAATGGTGAGTGCGCTACGCCCAGACCTGCTCAAGGGCTAGTCGCTCGGCCAGCCGTTGCGGCGGCCGCTCGCGGGTGTCGATCTCGTGCCGGACGACACCGAGACCACCTTCGAGCCGCTCCGGTTGGGCCATCTCGGTGGTCAGGGCAAGGTCGGCCGGCACTCGTCCGGCCACCGCCAACCGGTCGAGCACGGTCTGCAACACTTCCGCGGCCATCCGGCCCAACGCCGGGAGATCGGAGTGACGGTGATGCCGACGATAGAGATCGACCTGGGCGATCGCGTCGAGGCCGACGTCGCTCCAGGTGTCGATCAACAGCCCGATGTCCACGCCATAACCGCAGCGGAACGGCAGCCGCTCGAGTAGGCATCGCCTGGCGGCGTACTCACCTGAGAGCGGCTGCAGCACGCCGGCAAGCTCCGGCCAGAACGCGGCAAGCAGCGGCCTCGCCATCAGCTCGGTCACCCGACCGCCACCGAGGCTTCCGCCGGCAGCGGTCGGCCGGTCGTAGGTCGCCTTGACGAACTCGACGGTCGGGTCGGTCAGCAGCGGTCCGAGCAGACCGGTGACGAAACCCGGGTCGAAGCTCTCGAGATCCGCATCGATGAACGCCACCAGATCGGCATCGGTCGCGGCAACGCCGCGCCACATCGCCTCACCTTTGCCGGCAAGCGCTGATGCCACGACGCGAGCGCCGGCGGCCGCCGAGATCGCCGCGGTGGCATCGTGGGATCCGCTGTCGACGACCAGCACCTCGTCGACCAGCGGCCGTGAGCCGCTGCCGTGCCTTGCGATGATCGCGGCCACGATGTCACCCACTGTCGCCGCCTCGTTGCGGGCGGGAAGCACCACGCACACCCGCTGCGCGCCCTTGCAGGCGAGCAGCAGCTCGGCCGGCCAGTCCGCGATCGAGGAGGTGCGCTCGGCCAGCCAGGTCGTCGCGTCCAGTTGCTCGCTCACTTCGGGAACGTCACGGTGACGCAGCAGTTGGGGGGGTTCGGGTCGAGCGCCACCCCTGACTCGTCCAGTCCGAGCCCGTCGAACAGGCCGCTGACCAGCTCGTGGTTCATGCCGCAGACGAGGTCGGGCGCGATGTCGGCGACGGCGCGAAACGGGCAGTTGCGCAGCCGCATCGCTCCGGCCGGCGCCGCGGGGTCCTCTGCCGCCGGCTCGTAACCGAGGTCGGTGAGGGCGTTGATCGCGGCAGCTCGGCTGCGTTTCGCGGCAGTGCGGCCAACCGGGCGGCGAAGCGTGCCAACCCGGTTGCCTTCGGCGCGCGCGACCGCCATCGAGGCCGCCGCCGCATCGGTCGGATCATCGTTGACCGCCTGGGCAAGGAGTCGGGCCGCGAACACGTAGTGCCTTGGCGGCACGGTCAGGTCGAGCTCGATCGGCGCGGCGGTATAGCGCTTCGCCGGACGCCCAGCGCCCGGGCCGCCTGCCCGGCCGGCGGGACGTGCGTAGTCGGTCACCAGCAAGCCGGCTGCTGCGAGCCGGTCGAGATGAAAGGCAGTCAGCCGGCGATTGAACCCCGATGCGCGAGATACGTCATCACGGGTAAGCGGCCGACGAGCGCGTCGTACGGCGTCGAAGATCTCGCGCCTTGTTGGCTCCGCCAAGACGTGGGCGACATCCCAGGCGGCTGGCGGCACGGCTGCGGTTGACATTGCCTCGCGCTCCATCCATTCTATCGTCAGCGGACGTTGATGATAGTAACGCCGATCGACAGGAGACACAATGCGGCACTTCTCGTTCCGGCCCTCGATCACCTTCAAGGGCCGCAAGAACAAAGGGCTCCGCGGCTTCGCCGGCAAACCGCTTCATCCGCCGCTGACCGACATCCCGGTGACGGCGTACATGTTCGCGGCGGTCTTCGACATCCTGTCGATTGCTTTGCACAGCGGGCATCCGGTCGTTGCGCGCCAGCTGTACGTCGCCGGCACCTGGACCGTCCTGGGTGGCGCGGCCGTCTCACTGCTGGCTGCGCTGACCGGCACTATCGACTGGGCGAAGTCCAGTGAGCCCGGCACCCAAGCCCGGCGGACCATCAACGCCCACGCGATCACGATGATCACGGTCACCGTGCTGATCCTGATCGACCTGATCATCCGGCTCACCAGCTATCACGACCGCCCATATGCGCCGGCGCTGATCGTCGTCCTGACCGTCATCGCTGCCGCACTCGTCAGTCTTGGCGCGACGTACGGCGGCAGCCTGGTCTATGACTACGGCTTCAACGTCGAGACCGCCGGCGACAGCCCGGTCTGGCACAAGAGCGAGACCGACGTCTTCCCAGGAGATTCCCACTGATGTCCGCGACGATCGAAGAGACGACCGTGATGACCGGCTCACCAACCGGCTGCATCGATGCGACCGCTGCCGAACGTGCTGCGGCTGACCTGCTGCAGGCGCTCGGGATGGACCTCAGCGAGCCGAGCCTTGCCGAGACACCGAAGCGCATGGTCGGTGCGTACGCCGAGCTGCTGACGCCGCGGGAGTTCAACCTCACGACGTTCCCCAACGACGAGCACTATGACGAGCTGGTGCTTGCCCGCGACATTCCGTTCACCTCGCTGTGCGAGCACCATCTGCTGCCGTTCTCCGGTACCGCGGCGGTCGGCTACCTGCCGGGCAGCCGCATCCTTGGGTTGTCGAAGCTGGCCCGGGTCGTCGAGATGTTTGCCCGTCGGCCGCAGGTGCAGGAGCGGATGACGAAACAGGTCGCGACCTGGCTCGACAGCCATCTGGAGCCTCGCGGCGTGGGCGTGGTGCTCAGCGCCGAGCACAGCTGCATGACGTTGCGCGGGGTCCAGGCTCGCGGCTCATCAACGGTGACCAGCGCACTGACCGGACTGGTTCGAACCGACGAGCGGACCCGCGCCGAGTTCCTCGCCCTGGCCGGTCGAGCCTCGTAACCAACGGCCAAACGGGCTCAACCGGGCGGCGGTTCGGACGTCGAACCGGCATGAGACGAATCCCGGCATAAGCCACGATCGCTGCCGCGCGGTTTGCTAGTGCGGGACGGGCAGGCCGAGCGAGACGCAGTCGCTGACCACCTTCACGCCCGCGCTGCTGCCGGCAGTCTCGCCACCGGCCAAGGAGCCGAGGCCATTGTCATCCGTGCTGTCGCCGTCGGAGAGCTCGCTCTCCTGGTTGGCCTGAGTAGCGGCGAGGGCACCTTCGTCCGCGGCGAGTGCGGCGTACAACGGGTTCTGGGCCGCCGCATCGGTTGCGAGTCCGGCGGCATGCACACCTTGCGCCTGGCAGGCGGCCGCGGCATCGGACTGACCGGGCACCAGCTTCGCGGCACCGCCATCACCACCACAGCCTGCAAGCAGGACAACCGATGCCACCGTGCCGGCGGCGAGCAACACCATGCGCATAACAATGAATCGGCACCGTGGCGCTGCCGATGAAGCGCTAACGGCGACCGGTCAGCGGAGCCGGTCGAGCACCTGCTCGGCCTCGGCGATGATGCGGTCGACGAGATCCGCACAGCTCGGCAGGTCGTCGATCACGCCAACCACCTGGCCGCTGGCCATCACGCCGAGGTCGACCCGGCCGTCGACCATCGCGGCACGCAGCAGCATCGGTGTGTTGCCGGCCATCAGCACCTGGCTCCACGACAGTTCCTGGGTCTTGCGCATCGCGAGGCCTTCGCGGATCAGGTCACGCCACGATGTGCCGGACTCCTTGCGGAAGACCATCGCGTTGCGGGCCGCGCCGGTGAAGCGGCGCGGTGCCGAGGACGCTTCGAGCTGATCGACGAGCTCGCTGCGCAGCACCCGGTGCGGCACGCCATCAACCTGCCTGGTGACCACGGTCTCGGCCACGGACGTCGAGAGGTAGACGTCCTTCACCGCCTGCGGCACCGGCGAGTCGCTGGTGAGCAGAAACCTGGTACCCATCGCGATCCCGCTCGCGCCGTACGCGAGCGCGGCGACGAGGCCGCGTCCGTCGAAGTAGCCGCCGGCCGCGATCACTGCGACGTCCGGTCCGACCGCGTCGACCACCTGTGGCAGCAGCAACGAGGTCGGCACCGAGCCGGTGTGGCCGCCGCCTTCGCCGCCCTGGACGAGCACCGCGTCGACCCCCCAGGCGGCGACCTTCTCGGCATGGCGCCTCGCGCCGATCGATGGCATGACAAGTACGCCGCCGTCGTGCAACCGCTTGATCAGGTCCTGCTCCGGCGCCATCGCGAACGACGCGACCCGCACTCCCCCGCGGATCAGCAAGTCGACCCGGTCGCCGACATCGGGCTGGTCGGCGCGCAGGTTGACGCCGAATGGCTGATCGGTGCGGCTGCGCACATCGCTGATCGCCGCGGCCAGTTCGTCGTACGTCATCGTTGCGGCGGCGAGCACACCGAGCCCGCCGGCCGCAGCGGTGGCGGCTACGAGCTGCGGTGTCGCAACCCAACCCATCCCGGTCTGCACGATCGGGTAGCGGATGCCGACCAGCTCGGTGAACCGCGTCGACAGCGCGGCGTGCATCAGTCCGGCACCTCGCGCAGCCGCGAGCCGCGTGGATCGAGCTCCTCGATCAGCGCCAGCTCGGCCTCGGTCGGCAATCGCGACTCGGGGACATCGTCGGGGATCGACAGCTCGAACCCGGTCGCCGCCACCACGTCGTCGACTGTGACTCCCGGATGCACCGACCGCAGCCGCATCCGGTGGTCAGGAGTCGCGAAGTCGAGGACGCACAGGTTGGTGACGACGTGCCGAAGCTCGTGGTACCGGGTCGCGGCTGCGCCGGCCGCTGCAGCCCGGTCGTAGCCGACGCCGGTCACCACGTCCACCTTCCCCGCGAAGACCCGCGGCCCGTGGCTTGGCACCCAGTACGACGTGACGTTGTTGACCGTGTTCCCGGGAGCGCCTCGGAAGCCGAGCAGCTGCGCCTTCGGCCGCTTCATGTCACCGATCGCGGCGAAGTTGTGGTTGCCGTGGGGATCGAGCTGCGAGCCGCCCATCATCACGTGGCGGCGCCCGGACCATACAACGTCGAACATCGAGCGGTAGGGGTTCCACGCCTCGACGTTGCCGGCCGCGTCGGTGAGCATCGCCTCGCCGTCCGTCATCACCAGGTCCGGCTCGAACGAGCGACGGGCGAGCAGCCCGCCGATCCGCGGGATCGTGCCGATCGGATTGGCCACGATCTCGCCATCGCCTCGGAAAACCTCCGCAACCGCAACGCAACAGACGTCGGCTCTGCTGACCATCAGCGGGCACCGACCTTGCGCTGGTAGTCGTCCTCGCTGATGTCGATCCAGTCGGCACGCCAGTGCTGCCAGGCCTCGGGCGACGCGGCCGACGCGGCGTATTCCTTCTGGAACGCCTCATCCCGCTCGTAGTCCGGGGGGCACGAGGTGAAGTGGGCGCCGTTGGGTGTCTCACAGACGCCGTCGGTCCACAGCCGGCTGATCCGCTGGGTGTGATGCGAGCCATTGCTCGCGAAGTCCTCGGTCTCGATCACCCGTTCGCAGGTGACGAACGAGCGCGTCGCCGCCTGGCACATCAGATCGTCGAAGTAGAGGTCGGGGCCGAGGAACTGTGCGTTCCCGGCAGCGTCCGCGCGGTTTTGGTGGATCAGCGCGACGTCGAGCGGCAACGCCGGCATCGCGACAAACTCCCCGGCGTCGGCGTAGGGCGAGGTCACGGTGCGGATCTCGGGCTGTTGGGCGACGACGTCCGAGCCGAGCCCGACCCGCGTCGGCAGGAACGGCACCCGCCATGCCGCCGCCTGCAGGCCCAGCAAGAACATCCCCTCGTCGACCTCGAGCGAGTCGATGCTGCCGGCCTGCCGGGCGTTGCGGAAGTGCGGCTCGAGCGCGATCGAGTCGAGCGAGACGAATGCGAACACCACCTTGCGCGCCTTGCCCGCCGCGCAGAGCAAGCCCACGTCGGGGCCGCCATACGACACCACCGTGAGGTCGGTCAGTGAGGACCGCAGCATCGCCCGGATGACCGCCATCGGCTTGCGCCGCGAACCCCAGCCGCCGATGCCGATCGTCATGCCGTCGTGAAGCTCGCCGACAATGTCATCGACGGTCATCCGCTTGTCAGGCATCGCCGTCCTTGGACTCTGCTTCCTCGGCCGCTGTGCCCTTGGACCAGGCAGCGCGACGATCGACGAAGGAGTCCCTCGCCTGATCCGAGACGCCGGTCAGGTTGAGCTCGAAAGTGAAGCCCTGCTCGAAGCGGTACGACCTTTTGACATCGACCGGATCGATGCCGTTGAGCGATGCCTTGGCGGCGCGGATGACGGTGGCGTCGATCGCGGCGATCTGCTTGGCGACCTCCCGGGCAGCGGCCCGAAGCTGTTCTCGTGGCACGACTTTCAGCACCGAGCCGTACGACGCCAGCTCCTGCGCCGTGGCTCGCTCGGCGGTGTAGACCAGATGTCGCATCCGGTGCTGCGGCACCAGCCGGGACAGATGGGTCGCCGCGCCGAGTGCGCCCTGCTTGACCTCGGGCAGCCCGAAGGTGGCGTCGTCCGAGGCGATGATGACGTCAGCGTTTCCGGCCAAGCCGATCCCGCCACCGAGACAGAACCCGTGCACTGCGGCGATGACCGGCACCGGGCAGTCATAGACCGCGGCAAACGCGGCGGCACAGCCCCGGTTGGCGCCGACGAGGGCCGTGAAGCCCTCGGTCGACTGCATCTCCTTGATGTCGACGCCGGCGTTGAAGCCCTTGCCTTCCGCCGCGAGGACGACGACATGGACGTCGGGGTTGTTGCCGGCGGCGAGAATCGCGTCCGCCAGTTCGAACCAGCCGGCGACGGTCAGCGCATTGACCGGCGGCACATCGACGACCACCTCGGCGATGTGATCGGTGACGGACGTCGTGATGCTCACTGGAGTCTTTCTGATGCGGCGTCAGATTTTGGTGTCACCATATACGGATGAGCGACGACTTGACCGGCCGCATCGTGCTTGTGACCGGTGGCACCAAAGGGTTGGGGCGCGGTCTGGCGCAGGCGTTCGGTGATGCGGGCGCGCAGGTGATGGTCTGCGCCCGCAACGCCCCGCAGCCGCCGATCGAGGACTTCGTCGCGGCCGACCTGCGAGACGCTTCGGCGGCTGCGGGAGTGGTCGAGGCAACCGCGGCTCGGTTCGGCCGGCTCGATGTGGTCATCAACAACGCGGGTGGATCGCCGCCGGCGGCTGCCGCTGATGTGTCGCCTCGGTTCATCGAGAAGATCGTCGCCCTCAACCTGCTCGCGCCGTTCTACGTCGCGCAGGCCGCGAACGCCGTGATGCAGGACCAGCCCGCGGGCGGCGTGATCATCAACATCGGCAGCGTGTCCGGCCGACGGCCGTCCCCGGGCACCGCGGCGTACGGCGCCGCCAAGGCGGGGCTGGCCAACCTGACCGCGTCGCTCGCGATGGAGTGGGCGCCGCGGGTGCGGGTCAACCTGGTGACCGTCGGCTATCTCGAGACCGAGGACGCCGGATTGCACTTCGGCGATGACACCGGGATCGACGCCGTCGCCGACACCATGCCGATGGGCCGGCTGGTGCGGCCCGCGGACGTGGCGCAAGCCTGTCGGTACCTTGCCTCCGACGCGGCGGCCTTCGTCACCGGTGCCGACCTCGCCGTGCATGGCGGCGGCGAGCTTCCGCCGTTTCTCACTGCCGTGTCACCTGACTGACCGATTCACCCACTACGATCGCGCTCGTGGCCAAATCTGACGCCTCGTCAACTTCGCGAGGCCATCGAGCCGCGCCACCGCTGCGCGCGGTCGACGGCCGGGTTCCCGGCCGCCGCGGCCTCGCCACCCGACAGCGGCTGCTCGAGTGCACCATCGAGCTGCTCGGCACCACGCCGTACCGCGACCTGAAGGTCACCGACATCACCCGGGCGGCCGGGACATCGCCGGCGACCTTCTACCAGTACTTCGTCGACCTCGAGACAGTGCTGCTCGCGGTTGCCGAGCACACCGCGGAGGAGGGCCAGCGGCTCGTCGATCTGATCGCCGGCCAGCCATGGAAGGGCGCAGCGGGAGTCGCGAGCGCCGAAGCCCTCGTGGACGGGTTCATCGAGTTCTGGCGCAGCCACCGTCCGACGCTGCGCGTGCTCGATCTGCTCTCGACCGAGGGCGACAAACGGTTCCGGCATCTGCGGGTCGTGATGCTCAACGGCATGACCAAGGCGCTGGCAACGGAAATCGAGACGGTGCAAGGGAAAAGCCCCGACGTCGACCCGATGGCGATGGCCGGCTCGCTGATCGGAATGCTGCCGCAGATGGCCGGCCATCAGGGCGGCTTCGAGGCGTGGGACATCCCGTTCGCCCACGTCCGGCAGGCGATGATCCGGCTGATCTATTGGGGCGTCAACGGCCCCAAAGTCCCCAAGCGCTAACGACTTTCCGAGAGATCGGACCGGCGCGCAGCACGTTGCAGGATGGCCGGCGCCTCGACGGCCTTCGTCCCGCCACTCGGTGCTCGGCCAGCTGGGCGATCAGCTCACGACCGGCATCGAATGCAGGCACATGGCCGAGGCGGCGAGACCGACGACGATAGCGACAGCGACAGTTAGCCCGGCTTCCTGAGCAGGCCGGCTCGCGCCGCGACCAGGTGGCGCTGCTCGTGCGCATCTCCTAACATCATTCGGTTCGCGGTCGCACGCTTGAAGTACAGATGCGCGTCGTGCTCCCAGGTGAACCCGATGCCGCCATGGAGCTGGATCGTCTCCGCCGCGATCCGGTACGCCGCGTCCGCGCACACCGCCTTCGCGAGTGGCGCGACGACCGTCAGTTCATCCGGTGCGTCCGCCGCCGCCCATGCCGCGAAATACGCCGTCGACGCCGCGGCCTCTAGATCAACAGCGAGATCGGCGGCCCGATGCTGTAACGCCTGGAACGATCCGATCGGCTTGCCGAACTGGACTCGCGCCTTGAGGTACGCCACGGTCGACGCGAGGCACTGCCGAGCGATGCCGACCGCCTCGATCGCAAGACCAACCCGCAACAGGTCAACTGCAGCGGTTGAAGCCGCCGCGTCGCCGAGCCGCTCCGCGGCGGCACAATCAAAGGTCGCTGTGGCGAGCGAGCGGGTCGAGTCCAGGCTCGCCGCGCCGACCACCTCGACTCCGGTCGCGTCGCGATCAATCACCCAGAGCCCGTCCGGCGTTGCTACGACATACCCATCCGCCCGATGGCCGTCGATCACATGAAGCGCCACCCCGCCGAGGCTTCCGCCGGATTCGACGACGTCCGGCGCCACGACGAGCGCCGCCGTCCGTTCGCCTGATGCCACCGACGCCAACAGCCCGGCCGCAGCCTGCGCCTCGCCGCGATCGATTGCGGCCGCGGCGACAACACCGGCGAGCAGCGGCACCGGCATCAGCACCCGGGCGGACTCCTCGATCACGACCGCTGCGTCGACGAACGAGCCGCCGGTGCCGCCGTTCGCCTCACTCACGGCAACACCGACCAGGCCGAGTTCGCCGGCGACAAGGCGCCACAAATCAGCGTCGTACCCATCGGCCGAGTCGATGACCTCACGCAGCCGCGACGGCGCACAGCGATCGGCCGCGATGTCGCGCATCGCGGCACGCAGATCCTGCTGCTCAGCGGTAAAGGTGAAGTCCATTGCTGCTGATCGTAGCCACCTCGGGACCGAATCTGACGACCCGTCAGATTCTGGCTAGACTCGGCAGCATGGACTTCGACTTCACGGCGGCGCAGCGCGCGTTTCTCGCCGAGGTCGAGGAGTTTCTCGACGCTAACGCCGACCCCGACGTCTTCGATCCGACCCGGGAAAACATGGCGCAGATCGTCGACACTCCCGCCCGGCGCGCGTTCATGGCGAAGCTGGCCGAACGCGGCTGGCTCGGCATCACCTGGCCCAAGGAGCACGGCGGCCAAGAGGGCGACGGCGTCTACGAATACCTGCTGAACGAGGCGCTCGCCAAACGCGGCGGCCCGCAGATCGGCAAGGGCGTCGGCATCATCGGCAAGACGATCCTTCGCCACGGCAGCGAGAAGCTCAAGGCCGAGTTCCTGCCGAAGATCCTCAACGCGGAGGTCGAGTTCGCGGTCGGCTACAGCGAGCCGGGCGCCGGCAGCGACGCCGCCGCGATGCAGCTCAAAGCGGTACGCGACGGCGGCGAATGGATCCTCAACGGCCAGAAGATCTGGACCACCTCCGCGCACTTCGCGGACTGGTACTGGGTCGGTGCGCGCACCGATCCGGATGCGCCGAAGCACCACGGGATCACGCTGTTCCTGGTGCCGATGGACCATCCTGGCCTGACGATCCAGGAGATCTGGACGATGGGCGACGAGCGCACCAACTCGGTGTTCTTCGACGACGTACGGGTGCCGCACGACTATGTCGTCGGTGAGCTCGGCCGTGGCTTCCAGTACATCTCCGAGGCGCTCGACCTCGAGCGGTTCACGATGTTCACCTACTCCCCGATCAAGGCGCGGCTCGACCTGCTCGTCGATCACGTCAAGACCGGAACCCGTGACGGCGAGCCGTTGCGCGAGGACCCGCTGGTCCGCTCGCAGGTCGCCGAGCTCGCCACCAAGGCCGAGGTTGCCCGCGTGATCGGACTGCGTTTCCTTGCCAAGTCGCTCAAGGGCGGTGCGGCGCCGACCGCGGAGGCCAGCGAATACAAGCTGTTCGCTACCGAGTTCTCCAAGCAGCTCGCGAATGCCTCGATGGACATCGCCGGGCCCGGCACGCAGCTGCGAGTGGGCACCGAGGATGCGCCTATGAACGGCCGCGCCGAGTCGACGTACCGCTACACCGTGCTCGACACGATCGGCGGCGGTACGTCGGAGGTGCAGAAGAACATCATCGCCCGGCGCAAGCTTGGCCTGCCGAAGAACTTCTGATGACAGCGATCGCCCGATGAGCGGGCTGCTCGACGGAGTCACCGTCCTCGATCTCGCCGGCGTCGGGCCGGCGGTCCGCGCTTCCGGCTGGCTCGCGGACTACGGCGCGGACGTCATCAAGGTCGGCCCGCTGCCGCGCGACGCCGGCACCGCGCTGACGCCGAAGCCGCACTTCTACAGCGGCGGTCGCGGCACTCGCCGGGTGCAGATCGACCTCAAGGCTCCCGCCGGCCGGGACGCATTTCTCAAGCTGACCGAGCATGCCGATGTCGTGATCGAAAGCTTCCGGCCCGGCGTCGTCGACCGGCTCGGGATCGGCTACGACGCGGTCAAGAGCGCCAATCCACGCATCGTCTACTGCTCCACCAGCGGTTACGGCCAGACCGGCGAACGCAGCCAGTGGGCCGGCCACGACCTCAACTACCTCGCGGTCGCCGGGTTCCTCGCCGGCACCGAGCCGACCGCCGACGGCAAGCCGACGATCCCCGGCAGCACCGTCGCCGACAGCGCGGGCGGCGGGATGCAGGCAGTGATCGCCATCCTCGCCGCACTAGTCTCGCGGGCTGCCACCGGCGAAGGCGGCTATTTGGACGTCGCGGTCGCCGACGGCGTACTCGCCCTGATGGCGTTGCAGATCGACGACGTGCTGGCGACCGGCGCCGAGCAGGCGCCCGGCGCAGCGCCGCTGTCCGGCCGTTACGCCTGCTACGACATCTACCGCGCCGCCGACGACCGCTGGCTCGCGGTCGCAGCGATCGAGGCGAAGTTCTGGGCCAACCTGTGCCGGACGCTCGGGCTCGATGAGCTGATCGACGCACAGTACGACGACGGCACGCAGGACGACGCCCGCAACGCGCTGTCGCAGGCATTCCTCGCCAGGTCGCGGGATGACTGGGTGGTGCTGCTCGCCGACGCCGACACCTGTGTGTCACCGGTGTTGACCGCCACCGAGGCAGCCGCCGATCCCGGCTTCGTCTCGCGCGGCTGTGTGGCCTCGGCGCGGCCGACGACCGGCGACGAATGGCCCCAGCTGGCGCCGTTGTTTGCCGGCGCCCGACGTGAGACCCGCTATGACCTTCCCGACACCTCCTCGACCGACACCGACGGCGTACTCGCCGGGTGCGGCTTCACGGCCGAGGAGATCTCCGGGCTGCGCGACCGTGGAGTTGTGTCATGACCGCCGCGATGGCGCAGGATCTCCCGGAGTCGATCGCCGCGTTGATAGATCAGCCGCAGTACGACGAGACCGGCGACTTCCCGGTCGAGCGCGGCTACATCTGGACCTCGTGCGCGTCGGTAGAGAACGGCAACCCGCTGTATTGGGACGACGAGGTCGCGGCGTCGCTGACCGGCGGTCCGATCGCGGCGCCGTCGATGCTCTCGACCTGGTTCCGCCCGCATCACTGGGCGCCGGGGTTGGAGACTCAGAAGCTGCCGCTGCAGGTCCACTTCGATCTCAAGGAACAACTCGGCCTGCCGGAGGCGGTGATGAGTGACAACACCACGATCTTCTACGAGCCGGTCCGGCCAGGTGACGTGCTGCGGACCTGCCAGCGACTGCGGTCGGTCAGTGGCGAGAAGCACACCAAGCTCGGCACCGGGCGGTTCTGGGTGATCGACGTGGAGTACCGCAACCAGCGCGGCGACCTCGTGGGTGTCGAGTCCTGGACCGGCTTCGGCTATCGGCGTGGGGCGACGACATGACCGCGACGATCACCGGGCTGACCCTCGCCGATGTCGCGGTGGGCGACGAGCTGCCGGAGCTTCGTTACGAGGTCAGCGCGACCACGATCGTGGTCGGCGCGCTCGCCACTCGCGACAGCCGGCCGCAGCATCACGACTTCCAATTCGCGACCGAGCGCAACGGGTTGAAGAACATCTTCCTCAGCTCGCCCAACCAGCTGGCCTGGTTCGAGCGCTACCTCACCGACTGGACCGGCCCGACCGGCCGACTCGGCCGGCTGTCGTTCCGGATGACCGAGTCGGTCTACCCCGGCGACACGATGGTCTTCACCGCGACCGTCGCCGCAGTCGACACCGACGACGTCGACTGTGGCTGGGTCGAGGTCGAGATCGCACTGCGGGTCGGCACGACCACCTGCACCATCTGCAAGGGGCGTATCGCGGTGCCGGTGACCCCCGACGACAACCCCTGGGCTCGCCGCGGCGAGCGCTGGCAACCCTGAGCGGGAGCACTCAGCATGGACATGGACTTCACTCCTGAGCAGGACCTGCTGCGCGACTCGGTCCGGCGTACCTGCGAGCGCCACGCCGGCCTCGACGTCGTCCGCAAGCTGGAGAACGACCCGGTCGGCTACTCCCTCGCGCTCTGGACCCACCTCGGCGAGCTCGGCGTGCTCGGCCTCACGATCGACGAGGAGTACGACGGCAGCGGCATGACGATGATCGACGCGGCGGTCGTCTATGAGGAGCTGGGGCGGGCGTTGGTGCCGAGCCCGCATTTCGGCAGCTGCATCCTCGCCGCCGGCCTGATCAGCCGGTCAGCCGACGCCGCACTCAAGGCGCGACTGCTGCCCTCGATCGCGAGTGGCGAAAGCATCCTCGCCGTCGCGTCGCTCGAGCCGGACAGCGGTTTCGGCCCGGCCGGCGTGCAGCTGCTCGCCAAAGCCGACGGCGATGGCTGGCGGCTCACCGGTGAGAAAGTGCATGTGCCGTTCGCGCAGGCGGCCGGGTCGTTCGTCGTGCTCGCCCGGCCGACCGCCGGCCGTGACACCAGCGGGGTCATCGCCGTACTGGTTGATGCCAGCGCAGCCGGCATCACCCTCGAGCAGCAGCTGACGGTCGCTTCGGACGCGCAGTTCAAGGTGAGCTTCGACAACGTGCGGATCGAGCCGGCGGATGTCATCCACGACGAGGGCTCGGCCTGGGCGGCATGGCACGACACGATGCTTGACGGCGTCACGCTGCTCGCGGCGCAGGCCGCCGGCGGCGCACGGGCCGCTCTCGATCTCGCCGTGAAGTACGCGAACACCCGCGAGCAGTTCGACCGGCCGCTCGCCGGTTTTCAGGCGATCTCGCACTACCTCGCCGACGGCGCGACCGCGGTCGACGGCGCCCAGGGAATCGCCTGGGAGGCCGCGTGGGAGCGCAGCCAGGGCAACTCGATCGAGGCACTTGCGCCGATGGCGAAGAGCTTCGCCTGCCAGACCTTCCGCAACGTGACGGCGACCGCCGTACAGATCTTCGGTGGCAACGGCTTCACCGTCGAGTTCGACATCCAGTTGTTCTTCCGCCGCGCCAAGTCGCTCCAGCTCAACCACTGGAACGATCGCTACCTCAACGAGCTGATCGCCGCCGCCCTCCTCGACCGTTAGACGCTCGCGCGCTCGGCTCGCCGCCGCTTCGAGGGGTCACGGTTCCTACCAGCACACAACCGCCCCCGCCTTGGTCATGAGACCAGACATCGAGCAACCAATCGCCCCACCACGCCCCACCGGTTGTGTGCTGCTAAGGGACTAGGTGGCCGCCGTGCGAGCAGCGAGACCGGCGATCTTGGCGGCTCGCTCGAACGACCCGATCACGTCGGCATCGAGACCGTTGGTGAGATAGCTGAACGACAACCCGCTGTCCGGATCGGCCCAGGCGATCTGACCTCCGATCCCCATCGCGCCGAAGGTCCGCGGCCCGACGCTGCGCCCGAAGCCGCGGTGGAGCGCCCCGTCGGCATCACCGGCGACGACGAGCCCCAGCGTCCGGTTGGCGGGTACGCCGATCAGCGGGTCGGCCATCGTGTTGCGGACGTTCGCCGTCGCGTCGTGCAGCACCTCGGCCGACCAGATGGCGCCCGGGTTGTGCAGCAGCGCCTGGTAGAAGGTCGCGACGTCAGAGGCGGTGCCGACCGCACCGGCACCAGGCACTCCTGCAGCCAGCACCTCGGGCTCGTTGAAGCGCAACAGGTAGTCCTCGCCGGTCTCCTTGACGCTGTCGCCGAGGCCCTCGGCGTCGGACCCGCCGGCCACGATCTCGAGGGCGAGCACGTCATCCTGCTCGCCGAGCCGCGCACCGATCGTCAGACCCGGGATACCGAGCGGCGCGGCAATGCGATCGGCGAAGACCGCGCGATAGTCGTCCCCGATCACCCGGTCGATGACCTCGGCGAGCGGCCAGTACGCCGAAGTCGGGTGATATTCGGTGCGCGTCCCAGGCTCCCAGTCCAGCCGCCAGGTCGACATCCGCGCGACCCGTTGCTCGCGGTCGGCGCCCTCCTCGGGGCGCATCGGGGCACGTGCGAATCCGGCGGTGTGAGTGAGCAAATGCTCGATCGTGACGTCGTGCTTCCGGTTCGCCGCAAACTCCGGCACGATCTCGGCAATCCGGGTCGAGGCACTGAGTGCGCCGTCGCCAATCAGTAGCCAGGCGATCGATGCGCTGAACGCCTTGGTCACGCTGAGGGTCAGGCAACGCGACCCGATCGGAGCGCCGAACGTCTCGTTGACGACCAGGTCACCATCGAGTGCCAGCGCGAGCTGACAGGACGGCAACGACCCGTCGTCGACGTCGCGGCGCGACCGGGCGATGAGCGCGTCGATCGCCGCCGGATCCAGCCGGGTCCCCGTCATCTGTCAGAACGCCAAGGCGCCATGACGCACGGTCGATCTGACACGTTCGATCAGCGGACCAGGTCGGCGAGCGCTTTGAGGTGCTCGGGGTTACGGACGCCGCCGACCAGCATCGTGGTGACCGGACTCGCTCGCCACAGCTCGAGTCGCTCGGCGATCCGCTCGATCGGACCACACAACGCGATGCCGTCGGCGAGGTCGTCGGGCACCGCGCGCATCGCGGCCTCTCGGTCACCGGCCAGGAAGTGCCGCTGCACCTCGGCCGCGGCGTCGGCGAAACCAAACCGGCCGATCACGTTGAGATGGAAGTTCAGGTTCGCCGCACCCATTCCGCCGATATAGAACGCCAACGTCCACTTCACGTATTCAAGCGCCGCGTCCACGTCGTCGTTGACGACGACGGTTACCGGGCAGCACACCTGGAAGCCGTCCGGTGCACCCGCGAGCGCTTCGGCGTACAGCTCGACGCCGCGGTCGACGTGGTAGAAGATCGGCAGCCAGCCATCGGCGATTTCCGTTGCCAATGCGACGTTTTTCGCGCCCTCGGCGCCGAGCAGGATCGGGATCCGATCGCGCACCGGGTGCAAGGTCAGCTTGATCGACTTGCCGAGCTTCGTGCCGCCTGGATACGGCAGCGGATAGTGCGCGCTGTCGCTGCTGACCACCTCGCGCCGCCACACCTTGCGCACGATGTCGACGTAGTCGCGGGTGCGCTCGAGCGGTTTAGGGAAAGGTACGCCGTACCACCCCTCGACCACCTGCGGTCCTGACACGCCAAGACCCAACGTCAGCCGGCCGCCGGAAAGCGCGTCGAGCGTCGCGGCACTCATCGCGGTCGCCGCCGGCGTCCGGGCCGATAGCTGCACGATGCCGGTGCCCAGTTTGATCCGGCTGGTGCGCGCGGCGTACCAGGTCAGCGGGGTGAAGGCGTCCGAGCCGTACGCCTCGGCGGTCCAGACCGAGTCGAACCCGACGTCCTCGGCGGCCAGCACGGTCTCGGTGGCGTCGTCGGGATTGGCGGTCCAGTAGCCGAGCATCAGCCCGAGCCGCAGGTCAGCGACCATCAGCAGCCGGCCCCTTCATCGTGGCAAGCCGAGGATGCGTTCGCCGATCACGTTGTGCAGCACCTCGCTGGTGCCGCCGGCAATCGTAAGCGCGCGGTTGCCGAGGAACGTCGCCACCACCCGCTCGGTCTCGCCGTCGGGCAGCGAGACGGCTGCCGGACCGAGCAGCTCCAACGCAAGCTCCGCGGCGTCCTGGCGCAAGTGCATGCCGACCAGCTTGCGCACGCTCGACGCCGCGCCCGGGTCGGTGCCTGACACTCGGGCAAGGGTCGCTCGGACGCCGAGCATCGCATCGGCCTGCGCCATGCAGACCAGTTTGCCGACCTGCGTCAGCGCGACCGGATCGTAGGGATCGGCGCTGCGTGCCAGCGCCGCGAGCAGTTCCTCAACCCCCGACGGGAACGCCGAGCCGCTACTCATCGCGACCCGCTCGTTGGCCAGCGTCGTGCGCGCCAGCCGCCAGCCGCCGTCGACGTCACCGACCACGCACGCGTCCGGCACGAACACGTCGCTGAGGAAGATCTCGTTGAACATCGCCCGGCCGGTGAGCTCGCGAAGCGGCCGGACGTCCAGGCCCGGCGAGGTCATGTCGACCAGGAAGTACGTGATGCCGTCGTGGCGCTTCGCGCCGGTCGAGGTCCGCGCGAGGCAGATCGCCCAGTCGGCGACCTGCGCCTGCGACGTCCAGACCTTCTGACCGGTCAGTGACCACCCGCCCTCGACCCGGACCGCCTTGGTCTGCAACGACGCGAGATCCGACCCGGCGCCGGGCTCGGAGAACATCTGGCACCAGACCATCTCGCCGTGCAACGTCGGCGGGGCGAACCGCGCCCGCTGCTCATCGGTCCCGTGCGCCAGGATCGTCGGGACCGCCCAGTTGCCGATGATCAGGTCCGGTCGGGCGACGCCGGCCGCCGCGAACTCCTCGTCGATGACGAGTTGCTCAACCGGACCCGCGGCACGACCGTACGGCGCCGGCCAGTGCGGCACCAGATATCCGGCGTCGGCAATCGCGACCCGCCGCGCCGCCGGATCATCGACGCCGTCGAGACTCGAGAGGAACTCCCGGACCGCCCGTCGGCTCGGCTCGGCGTCGGCACCAAGCTCGACCGCCCGCTGGCGTCGTACGCCGGCCCTCGCCAGATCCGCCGCGCGACGATGCCACGCGCTCGTGCCGCCGAGCAGTTGTCGGGCGGCCAAGGCGCGTTTGAGGTAGAGATGGGCGTCGTGCTCCCAGGTGAACCCGATCCCGCCGAGCACCTGGATCAGGCTCTTGGCGACGTCGACCGCGGCCTGCAGCGACGTGGCGGCCGCGACCGCGACCGCGAGTGCGCGCGAGTCGTCATCGGTGTCGGGATCATCCAGCGCGGTGGCGGCGTCCCAGGCCGCGGCCCGCGCCAGCTCGAGGTCACAGAGCATGTCGGCGCAGCGATGCTTGACCGCCTGGAAGCCGCCGATGGGCTGGTTGAACTGTTCGCGCACCTTGGCGTAGTCGACCGCGGTATCGACGCACCAGGCTGCGACACCCGCGGCCTCGGCAGCGAGCAGCACGGCAACGGTCGCCGTCACCTCCTTGCGGTTGAGCCCGGCCAGCTTGCGACCCTCGTCGGCGCGCGGCGCAGCGCCCGCGACTGCGACGCGACGGCTCGGATCGATGCCCGCAGTTGAGGTCAGGTCGAGGTCGGCGGCGTCGACGGCGTACCAGTCATCGTCAATCGGAAGCAGGACGGTGCTGACGGCCGAGCCGCCAAGCAGCTGACCGTTCAGCGACACCGCCGCCGACAAGCTGCCATCGCGGGCGCCGGCTTCACCTGCGGCCTGCAACGCCGCGTCGCCGTACCGCCGGATCAGCAGGGCTGCCGCCAGAGTTGGCACGACCGGGCCAGGGGTCAGCGCACGGCCGAGCTCGCACACTGCCACTGCGATATCGACGACCTTCGCATCCCACGGCAGCGCCAGCAGCTCCTGGCCAGCAAGCGCGGCCCAGCAGTCAGGCAGTCGGTCGGTCTCGTCGTCCGCGGCGGCGCGCGCGAGCTTGCTCAGGCCGGCGTGATCGGCAAAGCCCCGCACCGCGTCGGCAAGCGCAGATTGCTCGTCAGTGACGGCAAGCGCAGAGGGGCGCACAGAAGACATTCTAGAACAGGTTTCAGTTTTGCAACAGGACCCCGGCGATCCGATCTGACGGTCCGTGCCGCGTTGCCGAATCACCGATATTCAACCGGCCAGGAGGTAGATTCTCCAGCAATGGCCACGATTTCACCGACCGTCACGGCAGCGCTCGGCCGCTTCGCCAAGGCCGCCCGCCCGGTCGATCTGGCGCCGGGCACGATGCTCGAGCTGCCCGGCCGTGGCCGCACCAGTGTCATCGAGCTGGCCGGCCCGCCCGGTGCTCCGACGCTGATCCTGCTGCATGCGCTGGCCACGACAGCGGCGCTGTCCTGGTATCCCTCGATGCACGCACTCGCCGAGCGCTACCGGGTAATCGCCTTCGACCAGCGCTGGCACGGCCGCGGCATCCGCTCGGCGAAGTTCTCGCTCGACGACTGCGCCGATGACGTCGTCGCGGTCGCGGACGCGCTCGGTGTCGAGCGGTTCACCGTCGTCGGCTACTCGATGGGTGGCGCGATCGCCCAGTTGGTCTGGCGCCGCCACCGGGCTCGCGTCGAGGGGTTGGTGCTCGCCGCGACGTCACGCAACTTCCGCGGCAAGCCGCGCGAGCGATTGTGGTTCACGCTGACCAACGCCGCGATGGGCCGGTACGGCCAACGCGCCCGGCTCGGCATGGAGAGCCTCGCCAGCCGGTTGACCGACCCGCCGCTTGGCCTGACCGCGGATGCCGCGAAGGTCGGACCGTGGGCGATGGCGGAGTTCCGAAGTACCAGCTTCTGGTCACTGCTGGCAGCGCTCGACGCGATCGGGAAGTTCGACTCCTCGGCCTGGATCCGCCGGGTCGACGTACCGACCAGCGTCATCGTCGTGACCCGTGACCGCTTCATCCCGGCCCGCCGCCAGCACGCACTTGCCGCCGCGATTCCGCAGGCGATGAGCTACGAGGTGGCCGGCAATCACGCCGCGCTGGTCCTCGGCGCTGCCGAGTTTGTGCCGGTCCTGCTCGACGCCTGCGCCTCAGTGACCCGACGTACCTCGCCCGTCGCTCGGGCACCTCTGGCGCCCTGAGACAGGGCGCCTTACGAGGCGCTTGCCTTCTTGCCGCCGGCCGTCTTGATGTCGAGCTGATCGACCGCCTCGATCAGCTCGGCGACCGCGGCCGGGATGGCGTCCGAGAGATCCCAGAGCTCCGGCATCAGCTCGCGGCAGGCGATGAATCCGAAGCCGATCGCGTCCATGTTCGACAGCAACGTGACGTTGAGCCCGGCGCCGTCCATCACCGGGCCGAGCGGGTGCAGCGCGACCAGCTTCGCGCCGTTGAAGTAAAGCGGGATCGGCGGCCCGGGCACGTTGGAGATAACCAGGTTGTGTACGACGGGATGGCGGTCAGCAAGCCGCAAACTCGAATACATCCGCGCCGCCAGCGAGAAGGTGTTGGGCGCAGCGTGCTCGGCCCAGTTCTGTAGCAGGTTCGCTCCGACCAGCTCGTGGTCCTCCTTGGCGCCCTCGTTCATCGCGGCGATATGACGCAACCGCTCGCCCGGATCATCGATGTCGCTCGCGAGGCTGGAGAACATCATTGACACCTTGGTCGTGCCTTCGACGCCGTCGCTACGGTCGTGCACCGAGATCGGGATCGCCGCGATCAGCGACCGATCGGGCAGCTCGTCGCGGTCGGCCAGATAGGTGCGGAGCGCGCCCGAGCAGATCGCGATAACAACGTCATTGACCTTGACCCCGAACGCGTTCTTGATCGTCTTGACGTCGTCAAGGGTCACGTGGGTGAAGGCGACCGTGCGGTGAGCCGTGACGGTCGCGTTGAACGAGGTTCGCGGCGCGCGGAACGGCGCCGGCATCCCGGCCGCGCCACCGCCGCGCCGCTTGGCCAGCCTGCCGACGCTCAAGACTGTGCCGGGCAACAGCTTCGCCACCGCGACCGGCCGCGCCGCCAGTTCGAGGAGGGCACGCCCGACCAGCTCCAGGTCGCTGGGTCGCCGCTCCGGCTCCCAGTCGTCGGCGGCAACGTTGTGCGCCGGCGGGTCCGGCTCGAGGTCGAAAAGCTCGGCCATCATGTTCGCGCCGGTGATGCCGTCGATCGTCGAGTGATGCACCTTGCTCACGACGCCGATCAGCCCGTCGGCGCGACCCTCTACGATCCACATCTCCCACAGCGGCCGGCTGCGATCCATCTGCCGGCTGAGGATGTCGGCGACAACATCCGCGGTCTCGCGGTCGCCGCCCGGCGCCGCGACGAAGGTGCGGTGCAGATGAAAGTCGAGATCGAAGTCGGGGTCCTCGACCCATGACGGCCGCGACAGGTTCAGTGGCACCGTCGCGAGCTTGCGGCGAAAAGCGGGCACCCGTGGCAGCCGGCTTTCGATGTAGGCGCGGTAGTCGGCGAACGAGTAGGGCTGCGGCGCGGTCGAAGGGTCGATCAGCATCAGCCCGCCGACGTGCATATGCATCGTCGAAGTCTCGAAGATCAGGAAGGCGGAGTCCAGGCCACCGAGACGTTGCATATAGACCAGCGTACGGCGAGCCTGACGGCCCCGTCAGGGGAGGTAGGAGCCCGCCTGGGCGATCGACCGGGCCCGGCCCACCGACTGGCAGACTGGACCGATGGGCAAGCGCTTCCTGCGACTCTCAGCACTCGGCGCTGCCTTGACCGCGAACGGACTCCAGCCGATCCCGCGTACCACGCCGCTTGCGATCCCGAGCTTCTTCGCCGGCTGGCTAACCACCGAGCTCGCCGTACAAAACCTCGCCGTCACCGCCGTCGGCACTGCGTCCTACCTCGCCGGCAAGCGGGCAAGGCGGCGGCCGCTGAGCCGGAGCGAGCGGATCGCGCTCGGACTGAACGCTGCCTCGGCAGCGGGTCTGGCGGCGCTGATCAGCCAAGGGCTGCGGGTTCGCGGCATTGTCGAGCAGGCACTGACCGAGGGACTCGGCGAGGACTACTTCGGCAAGCTGGATCCGGCGCCGGACAAAGCCGATCTCACGACGCCCTGGCGCCAGGTGCTGATGCCGTGGCAGACCAAGCATCCCGATGTGAAGCGGATCGCCGACATCCCATACACCGAGCCTTTTCCGGCCGCGGTCTCCAAGCCGCGTCGCAACCTGCTCGACGTCTACCAACCGCGCCAGCCCGGCGAGAACCGCCCGGTGCTGCTGCAGATCCACGGTGGCGGCTGGGTGATCGGCGAGAAGGAGCAGCAGGGTCAGCCGCTGATGAGCTACCTCGCCTCACATGGCTGGGTCTGCGTCGCGCCGAACTATCCGCTGTCGCCGAAGGCCACCTGGCCCGAACACCTGATTGCCGTCAAACGGGCGTTGGTCTGGACCCGCGAGCACATCGCGGAGTACGGCGGCGATCCGGATTTCATCGCGGTCACCGGCGGCTCGGCCGGTGGTCACCTCGCCGCAATGATCGCGCTGACCCCGAACGAGTCGCGCTACCAACCCGGCTTCGAGACGGTCGACACGACTGTCGCCGCCTGCGTGCCGTTCTACGGCGCTTACGACCTCGCCAACGTCCTCGACACCAGGGTCGGCGAGCGGGAGTTTCATCATTACCTGTCCAAGACGGTCTTCAAGAGCCGAGACAAGGCCAACGCCCGCAGCGCGTCGCCGGTCACGCTGGCTCGCGCCGATGCACCGCCGTTCTTCGTGATCCACGGCGCGCACGACTCGCTGGTTGATGTCGCCGAGGCCCGCGAGCTGGTCGCCCAGCTGCGGAAGGTCAGTGCCTCGGACGTCGTCTACGCCGAGCTGCCCGGCGCGCAGCACGCCTTCGACGTGTTCGCGTCGGTCCGCAGCGCCGCCGTCATCCAGGGTGTAGAGCGCTTCCTTCGCGGCGTCCACCGCGACGCTGGGCAGCCGGTTCCGTCAGACTCTGCGGGCGCCATGGCACCCGGCGAGTCTGACAGATCGGGGGGCTAGTCCGGCTCGATCAGGCGGCGGGGCAGGCCGACCGCTCGCTCGGTCGGGGTCATCGGCGGCAGGTCATGAGTGCGGGCCTCGACCCGGCCGCTGATCACGGTGTGGGCGCGCGTCACGAACACCTCGCCGAGGTCGGTTCGCTGACCGCTCCCCCACAACAGCGGCCAGTCGCGCAGCCGCGAGTAGGCGGCGGCCGCAAACAGCAGCGACGTACCGATGCCCTGGCGGCGCTGCTCGGGTGCGACGTAGATCTGATGGATCTGACCGGCCGCCGGCCACCACCTGAGCGCGCCGACCTGCGACGAGCTCTCGACCCGCATCGAGCGGAAGCGGGGTTGCTCGATGACCCTCGACGCCGGCAGATCGGCGGTCGCAAAGGCGATCAGCGTCATCGCCGGTGGCTCGGCGCCGGTCTCCGGACTCTCGACCCACCAGATCCTCGGCGCGACCTGGCCGCGGTTGACAAGCAGCGAGTGGACCCGGGTGCCGGCGAGGTTGGCGCGCCCGATCACCAGTGGCGAGAGATCCAGCCGCGCGGACGCGAGAACCGTGCCGGGCCCGTGCTCGCCGGTCTCGTGACCGCGCAGCTCGACGACACGCTCGTCGCCCTCACCACTGACCGTCCGCGTCCACCACAGACCCGCGGCCGCGGCCGCCGCCATTAGTGGCGGCGGCGCCGCCGGCGGCCGGCCACGGTCAGGAAGCCGCCCATGACGAGCCCCCAGATCCCCAAGCCCGCCTCGTCGGCGATCGGGGCGCCGGTGAGTGGCAAGGTCGAGGGCGCCGGCGGCGTCGCCGCCTTCACCCGGGTGACCCGGATCGTGACCTTCGCCGTCGCGACACCACCGAGCCGGTTGCGCGCGCTGTAGGTAAAGGTGTCGGTGCCGACGAAACCGGCCTTCGGTGTGTACGTCGCCTTGGCCTTCGGGTCGGTCGCGGTCCCGTCACTTGGATGGCCGAGCCCGGTAAGGGTCAGCGGCGAGGAGACCGGGATCGCTCCGGCGAAGACGTTGACAGTGATCGGAGTCCCTTCGGCCGTCGTCCCGAAGATGTGCCGCAGGATCGGCGGCAACGGTGGCAGCAGGGCGTGTCCGATGAACAGCGACCCGGCTTCGGCGCTCGTCGTGACGTCGGGCACCTCGAGTCGCTGCGACCCCGGCTTGCCATAACCGTGCGGCACCTTCGTCGGGACCACGCTGTAGTCGGTCGACCCGGCGTACAACCCGGCGAACTCGAGGAAGCCGTGCGAGTTCGTGGTCGCGGACGCCAGCGAGGTGCTTCCGATCGGGCAACCGGGGCCGCCGACAACCGGCGCCTCGGCCGTCGGTGAACACAACGAGTACGTCGCGCCCTTGACCAGCTTGTGGGTCACCTTGTTGTGCACGATCAGGCCGATGTGGCGGTAGAGGCCGTACGCAGTAAGCGTCACGGTGTCGGGGCAGCCGCTCGGACCTTCGAACCCGTTCGGCTTCGCGTTGTGATCGATCTCGTCCGGCGGGTAGGCATAACCCGTGCAATCGGGAAAGGTGCCGGTGATCGGCGGGATCAGCGTGTGCGCCGGCTCGGGGGAGCTCAACGTGACCGTGAAGCTGTCGCCGATATTCCAGGTCGCGAAGGGGAAGTTGTCCGAACCCTCGCCGCTCGACGGGCCATTCGACTCCGGGCAGGTCGCGCCCGGGTCATCGCTGTCCTGCGCGGTCGTACAGGTGTCGGTGCCGGGGTCACTCGTCTCGGTGGTGTCGGTGATCGTGAACTGCAGGTTGGCGAGATCGGGAAGCTGGCCGGCCGGATAGGTGTCGGTCTTCGGCTGCACCGCGACGGTCAGCTTGCCGCAACCGAAATCCGGCTCAGCCGCCTGGCCGCGCGCCTGCTGCTGCCGGAAGTTGAGCTCCGGCTCGCACACGTCGTCCACCGGCCCGCTCGACGTCGAAGTCGGCGCTGCCGTCGCGGTGGTCGTCACCGTGTCGGTCACGCCGGGGAGCTGTGAGGACCCGGCATGCGGCGCCTGGCGCGGGCCGATCGAGGGTCCGGATGCTCTCGGCGCTGGGGTGGCAGTAGGAGTTGGCGACGGGCTCGATGTACCGGCGATCGCCGGCATTCCGGAGCTGAGGATGACGGTGCCGAGCGCCGTCAGTCCGACGACACCTGCCGGCAACGCAATCCGACGCCCTCGTGTGCTCGTAGTGATCCTCAATTGCCCGACCTCTCGGTGCGTCGCCGATCCAGACCGGTAGGTCCCCCCGATGCGGATTCACACGGTACCGCGTGGCGACCTGCATTTGCGCTCACTTGGAGCGACTCGTCGGTGACACATCGTGGCTGTCAGGTTAACCTGACAACCATGGCGAAGGACAGCGGGGCGTGGCAGGAGGGCCGACGGGCGTGGGAGCGCCTCGCCGGCTGGCACCAGGACAGCCCGTCCGCGACGCCGGGCCACCCCGATGACGGCGACGGTGCGGTGTCCGCGCTTGCTGATATCGGGCGGGTGCGACATCTGCTCGACCAGGCCGAGCTGGTCGCGGTGCGCACCGCTCGCGGGTACGGCAAGTCGTGGGCGGAGATCGCGACCAGGCTGGGCGTCACCCGGCAGTCCGCGTGGGAACGCTGGCGCGACCTGGACGAGACTCCGACCCCGCTGCCTGCGGCGAGCGGGGCCGCACCGCTCGACCGAGACGCGATCATCGAGACCGCCGCGGGATCCGTCGTCGACATGCATGCCGGGGAACGGCGCCGCGGCGCCTCAGTCGTCGTGCCGAACGTCCTCGGGATGTCGTGGGACGGCGCCCAACAGGTGCTTCGTGACAACCACCTGCTCGGCGTCGGGTCGGACCCCGACGGGCCGCCGACCGGCTGGCCGAGCGGCGTCGTCACCGACCAGACTCCCGAGTCCGGCGCGATGGTTCCGCCGGGGTCCTCGGTGCGGCTCTGGCTTTCGCCCGGGGGCGGGTCGGCAGGTGTCCGCGAACCTCGCCGGCCGCGGCCGACCCCACGATCAGGGCGGGAGATGCGCGACGAGCTCAGTTCGACATGACGAGCGCGATGGTCGCCTCGAGATCGTCGAGTACGGCGGAGATCGTCATCCGGCCGGACAGGAACGTGACCACGTCGCTGAGCCAGACCTTGCCGATGATGTGCGCGATCAAGGTGTCCCGCTCCGAGGCCACACCGTCCGGCTCATGGGTGACCGCGGCGATGAAGCCGACCATGACGTCACCGACCGCGTCGACCTCACGACCGGCTTCGGCGTCGGCGCTCATCAGCGCGCGGATCATGGCACCGGAGAGCCGGCGGTTCTTCGCAAGATAGCGGGTGACGGCGGCAACGACCCGATAGACCCGCTCCTCCGCGGTGCCGTCCGCGCCCGCGACCGGGACGCTGGCCTGCAGCTCGGAGAAGGTCCGGCCGAGCGCGGCGATCAGCAGGTGGACCTTCGAGGGGAAGTAGCGATACAGCGTGCCGAGCGCAACGTCGGCGCGATCGGCGACCTCCCGCATCTGCACCGCGTCATAGCCACCCTCGGCGGCAAGCTCCATCGCCACGTCGAGGATGCGTTCGCGGCGGGCGCGCTGCGACGCCGGCGGCATTCGCCCACCGGTCGTCGCGGTCGCTGTTTGCGGCGCCATGATCAGCCGGCCGCCGTCATGGCCTCGACCGCGACCTTGGCCGCCCACGGATAGTCCGCCTTGCCGCTCGGCGACCGTCGGATCTGCGGTACGACGAACATCAGCCGCGGCACCTTGTAGCGCGAGACCCTGGTGCTGCAGTGCTCCGCGATCTCCTCGAGAGTCGGCGCCGCGTGCTCCTCCCGGATCTGCACGAGCGCGGTGACGCGCTGGCCGAACCGCTCGTCCGGCACGCCGGTGACGACGACGTCGTACACCGCCGGATGCGCCTTCAGCGCCGCCTCGACCTCCTCGGGGTAGACCTTCTCGCCGCCGGTGTTGATGCAGACCGCATGCCGGCCGAGCACGGCGATCGTGCCGTCGGCCTCGATCGTCGCGGCGTCGCCGAGAAGCACCCAGCGCTCGCCGTCGATCGTGACGAAGCTCTGCTTGGTCTTCACCTCGTCTTTGTAATAGCCGAGCGGCACGTGCCCTCGCTGCGCCACGCGACCGATCGCTCCCGATCCCGCTTCGATCGGTTGCAAGTCCTCGTCGAGCACCGTGGTGCGGGCGTTGACGGTGAACTTCAGACCGGCGTCCGGGCTCGACCCGGCCTTGCCGGTGCCCTGAAAGCCGGTCTCGGAGGCGCCGAAGTTGTCCATGAGCATCACGTTCGGGAGGAGTTCCTGCAACGTGTCGCGAACCGTCTGGGAGAAGATCGCGCCGGCCGAGCTGATCGCGAAGACCGATGGCAGCTCGGTGCCCTTCATCGGGCCGGCGAGGGTTTCCGCGATCGGTCGCGCCATCGCGTCGCCGACGATCGACAGCGAATTGGCGCCTTCCCGCTTCGCGGTCTCGATCACGTCGACCGGGTCGAACCTTCGGATCAGCACCACCTTGGACGCCTGCAGGAAGCCGATCCAGGTGCCGAGCTGCGCCGCGCCGTGCATCAGCGGCGCGACCGGGAACATCACCAGGTTGCCGCGGTTGACCGCGCGCTCCGCCACTTCCTCGGGCCGGCTGACCGGAGTGCCGATCGGCTCGCCGCCGCCCATGCCGGCGAAGAACAGGTCCTCCTGGCGCCACATCACGCCCTTCGGCATGCCGGTCGTGCCGCCGGTGTAGATGATGTAGAGGTCATCGCCCGAACGCGGCGCGAAGTCACGGACCGGCGGCTGCGCGGCCGTCGCGTCGTCGAAACGGACCGCGCCCTCGGGCGTCTCGCCGCCGCCGACCGAGAGGAACGCCTGCAGCTTCGGCGCCCGTGGGCTGACGGTGTTGATCCGCGGCGTGAACTCGGTGTCGTGGACCAGTGCGACCAGGTCGGCGTCGTTGAACAGATAAAGCAGCTCTTCCTCGACGTAGCGGTAGTTCACGTTGACCGGCACCGCTCGCACCTTGAAGGCGGCGATCATCGTCTCGACGTACTCGGTGCAGTTATAGAGCTGCACGCCGAGGTGGTCGCCGGGCTTGATCCCGATGCTGAGGAAGTGGTTGGCCAGCCGGTTGGCCCGCGCCTCGAGCTCGGTATAGGTCAGCCGCCGGTCACCGCAGACCAGCGCCTCGCGATCGCCGATGACATCGACCAGCGACTCGAAGATGTCGGCGAGGTTGTAGTCCACGTGGCGATTCTCCTAGACCGGGCGTTCTCAGACCGGGGTAGCGGCTAGGTGGGCACCGAGCTCGAGCAGCTGCCGGGTCGGCGTCCCGAGCTCATGCTCGATCTGCTTGCCCCAGACGAAGTAGCGGTGCAGTGGATAGTCAAGGTCGACACCGAGCCCACCGTGGAGGTGCTGACAGGCGTGCAGCACGCGCATCCCACCGTCGCCGGCCCAGAACTTTGCCACCGCGATCTCGTCGTCGGCTGGCCAGCCCTCGGAGAGCCGCCAGGCCGCCTGCAACGCGGTGAGCCGCACCAGCTCGGTGTCGATGTAGGCGTCAGCGGCGCGCTGGCCGACCGCCTGGAAGGACGCGATCGGCTTGCCGAACTGCTCGCGCGCGATCGTGTGCTTCGCGGTCATCGCGAGCGCCGCCTGGCAAACCCCGGCCGCGACCATCGCGAGCGCGGAGGTGTGGTGGCGGACCAGCTCGGCGTAGATCGCGCCGCCATCCGCGATGACGTCAGCGGCGTCGATCCGCGCGCCGCCGAAGCCGAGCAGCGCCTGCGGCTCGCGGTTGGTGGTCTGCAGGTCGGTGACCGTGACGCCGGGATTCCCGTTGCGCACCAACGCAAGGACAACGTCGGCATCGGTCTCGGCAGGAACGACGACGACGTCGGCTTCCGCGCCGTAGGGCACGAAGCCCTTCTCGCCGTCGAGCACCCAGTGGTCACCGTCGCGACGCGCCTTCACATCCGCCGAGTCGCCGAACGCGGTGGTCAGCACGGTGTCGCCGGATCCGACGCCGGGCAGCAGGTCGGCGAACGCGCCCGGAGCGGAACCGCCGAGGACGTACGCCGTGACCAGCGTCGCGACCGCAGGCACCGGCGCGACCGCGCGGCCGATCTCCTCAAAGATGACCGCGAGCTCGAGGAAGCCGAGCCCGGCGCCGCCATGCTCCTCGGGCACCGCGATTCCGGTCAGGCCGGCTCCGGCCAGCTGCCTCCACAGGCCGCGGTCAAAGACCGAGATCGCGACTGCCTCGGCCTCGAGCGCCTTGAGGTGGTCGTTCGTGACCTGCTCGCTCAGGATCTCGCGGGCGAGGTTCTGCAGCGAGAGCTGGTCGTCAGTGAGTGCGAAGTCCATTGCTCTCCTCTATCGCAGCGATCTCGGCATGCCGAGGCCGAAGATGGCGATCAGATCTCGCTGGACCTCGTTGGTCCCGCCGCCGAAGGTCAAGATCAAGGTGCCGCGGTAGGCCCGCTCCAGCCGACCGGCGAGCACCGCTCCCGGCGACGAACCCTTCAGTACGCCGGATGCGCCGAGCACCTCGAGCAGCAGGCCGTAGCACTCGCAGTAGCTAGTCGTGCCGTAGACCTTCACCGCCGAGGAGTCGGCGATGCTGACCTTGCCGACGCTGTCCTGCCAGATGTTCTTCCAGTTGAGCAACCGCAACGCTTCGAGCTTCGCGTGCACCCTCGCGAGGTGCACCTGCACCCACTCCTGGTCGATCACCCGACGCCCGTCGGGCAGCTTGGTGTCCTGCGCCCAGCGCCGGGTCTCGAGGTAGTTGCGCTCGAGATGTGCCGGCACCGCCAGCGAGATCCGCTCGTAGTTGAGCTGCGTCGTGATGACCTGCCAGCCACCATGGATCTCGCCGATGGTGTTGGCAACCGGCACCCGGACGTCCTGGTAGTAGGTCGCGTACGTCGAGTGGTCGCCGATCGTCTTGATCGGGGTGTAGGAGAATCCCTTCGACGAGGTCGGCACCAAGATGATGCTGATTCCCTTGTGTTTGCTGGCATCCGGGTCGGTGCGACACGCCAGCCAGATGTAGTCGGCGTGGTCGCTCAGGCTGGTGTAGATCTTCTGGCCGTTGATCACCCACTCGTCGCCGTCGCGCACCGCCTTGGTCGAAAGCGACGCCAGGTCGGTACCGGCCCCGGGCTCGGAGTAGCCGATCGAGAAGAAGCACCGGCCGGCCATGATCCTCGGCAGGATGTCGTTCTTGAGCTCCTCCGACCCGAACTGCATGATCGCCGGACCGACCGTGTTGATCGAGAGGAAGGGCACCGGCGCGCCGGCGCGCTGCGCCTCGTCATAGAAGACGAACTGCTCCATCGGGCCGAAGCCGCGGCCGCCGTACTCCTTCGGCCAGCCGACACCGAGCCAGCCATCGGTGCCCATCTGCGCAACCGCCGCCAGGCAGGTCGGCCCGCCCATCCGGCCGTGCGCCATCTCATCGGCGACCTCCGGCGTGACGAGCTCCTTGAAGTACCCCCGCAGCTCGTCGCGGAGCGCGACCTGGTCGTCGGTGTAGGCGATGCGCATGACGTGTCCTCCTAGACCGTGCGGCTAAAAACCGGCAGAGGCGGTGACGCCGCCGTCGACCACGAACTCGGCGCCGGTGCAGTACGACGAGTCGTCGCCGGCCAGGAACAGCACGACGCCGGCGACCTCGTCGGCGGTTCCCATCCGTTTGAGACCGGCGACCTTCTTGCCGACGTACTTGCGGCCTTCTTCGTCCATCACCGCACGCGTCATCGGGGTGTCGATACCGCCCGGGTGGACCGAGTTGACCCTGATCGCATCCGCGCCGTACTCGATCGCCGCAACCTTCGTCAGACCGCGCACCCCGAACTTGCTCGCGGTGTAGGCCCCGCAGAAGACGGTGCCGGCCAGCCCCTCGGTCGAGGAGATGTTGACGATCGAGCCGCCACCGGCCCGCTTCATCGCGGGGATCGCGGCCTTCATGCCGAGGAACGTGCCGATCAGGTTGACGTCGAGGACCTGCCTGAACTCCTCGAGCGGGGTGTCGGCGACCGCGTTGAACTTCAGGATGCCGGCGTTGTTGACCAGCACGTCGAGCTTGCCGAACTCGCCCTCGACCTGCTCGACCGCTGCCGTCCACTCGTCCTCGGAGGTGACGTCGAGGTGGAGGTAACGGACCCGATCGCCCAGCTCATCGGCAAGCGCCTTGCCGTCGTCGTCGAGGATGTCCGCGGCCACGACACTCGCGCCGGCGCCATGCAACCGCCGGACCTCGGCGGCACCCATGCCGCGGGCACCGCCGGTGACCATCGCGACCTTGCCATAAAGATTGCCGCTCATTTCGCAGGCTCGCTTCCCACGATCCACATGGCGAAGAACTGCGCCCCGCCGCCGTACGCGTGACCGAGCGCGCGGCGCGCGCCGTCGACCTGATGCTCGCCGGCCATGCCACGCACCTGCAAGGCGGCCTCGGCGAACCGGCACATGCCCGACGCCCCGATCGGGTTCGACGAGAGCACGCCGCCGGAAGGGTTGATCGGCAGGTCGCCGGCCATCGAGGTGCTGCCGTCGTCGACCATCTTCCAGCCGGCGCCCTCCTCGGCAAAGCCGAGGTTCTCCATCCACATCGGCTCGTACCAGGAGAACGGCACGTAGACCTCGGCGGTGTCGATCTCGCGCCGCGGGTCGGTGATGCCGGCCTGGGCGTAGACCTCCCTGGCGCAGTTGCGCCCGGCGTGCGGATTGATCACGTCGCGCCCGGCACCCATCGTCGGCTCACTGCGTACGGCGGCGCCGAGCAGCCAGGCCGGCGGGTTGGGGCATGCCTTGGCGGTGTCCTCGTCGGTCAGCACGACCGCACACGCACCGTCGGAGGACGGGCAGGTCTCGAGATAGCGGATCGGGTCCCACAGCATCGGCGATTCGCGGACCATCTCCTCGGTGATGTCCGGGATCTTCAGGTGCGCGTACTGGTTGCGCATCGCGTTCTGCCGGTCCTTGACCGCCACCTTGATGCCGATGTGGTCCGGCGCGTTGGCGTGCCGCATGTAGGCGCGGATCACCGGCGCGAAGTAGCCGCCGGCGCCGGTGACGCTCCCGCCGGTGAACGGCAGCCGGATCGAGAGCGCCCAGGTCGCGTTGGACTCGCTCTGCTTCTCGAAGCACACGACGAGCACCCGCTTGTGAGCACCACTCGCGACCAGATGCGAGGCCATCACCCCGGTCGAGCCGCCGACGCTGCCGGCGGTGTGGACCCGAAGCATCGGCTTGCCGACCGCGCCGAGGGCGTCGGCGAGATAGAGCTCGGGCATCATGACGCCCTCGAACATGTCCGGCGCCTTGCCGATCACGACGGCGTCGATGTCGGCCCAAGTCATGCCGGCGTCATCGAGGGCACGTTTCGCGGCCTCGCGCACCAGGCCCGCGATCGAGACGTCCTGGCGCTTCGCGGCGTACTTCGTCTGACCGACCCCGACGACGGCAACCCGGTTGCTCATGCTGCGGCTTCGCTGCCGAGTACGGCGACCAGGTTCTGCTGCAGGCACGGTCCGCTCGTGGCGTGGCCGATCGCTCGCCGGGCGTCACCCGCTGCGATCGCATCGGCGGCGGCGGCGAGGCGTTGCAGGCCGCCGACCATCATCGGGCCGGCGGCGCCGTGGATCGGTTGGTCGTCCAAGCCGAGCGCCTCTCGTAGCAGCAGCTTCTGGTGCGGGTAAAGGACATGGAGGAACGCCGCATCGATGTCGGTGGCGCCGGCATGCTCGGCCGCGGTCCGCGCGGACAGCGACCTGGTCAGATCTCTGGCGCCGAGTGCCGGCGCATCGATCCGGTGGTCGATGCCGCGGATCCAGGCCGGCGTCTCGGTCAGCTCGCGGGCCCGGTCGCCGACGGCAAGGATGACCGCGGTCGCACCGTCGGCGACGTAGGTCGGTGTCACCGACGGCACCTCGGCGAAGCGCCCGCTGTCGCGCATCGCCTGTGCCTGCAAGCCGGCAAGGCCCCGGGCGTCCGGCCACAGCGGCGCAACGGAGTACGGGTCGAGCTGGATCGCGAGGGTGCGGTCGAGATCGCCGCGAGACGGCCGGGAGAACGCGTAGACCAAGGCGGTGTCGATCGCTTCGTGCTGGAGCACCGCGACCGCCTCCGAGAGCGCGAACGCGCCGTCCATCTCCAGGTGCGACTCGCGGATCGGGGGCCATGCCCCGACCGCGTCGAGCGCCCCCACAAAGGCGAACGGGAAGCCCTGCAGATAGTCGCTCGAGCCGGAGACCGTGAACCCGATGTCCTGCTGCGTCAGCCCGACCTTCGCCATCGCATCATGAATGACCGGCAGCAGCAGCTCGACCTCGTTTCGGGCCGGCTCCGACGGGGTCTCGAACGACGCCGATGCAACGATCGCGACCGGCCGGTCGAAGGTCCTCACTAGATGTATTCCTTGTAGGTCTCGTACGTCGCGTCCGGCTCGCCGGTCGGACGGAAGTAGCGGATGCTGCCGAGGTCGGCCTCGCGTTCGGCGTCGGCGACCCAGACCGCCTCGACCCGCATGCCGAGCCGCACGTCCTCGGGCTCGCACTCCTGGACCAGGAACATCGAGGTGATGTCAGCGCCGTCGAGCCGGATCCACGCGGTGACGTACGGCACCTCGAGACCCGGTGTCGGCACCCGGGTGATGCAGAACGTCGTGATCGTGCCCTTGCCGGTGAGGGTCAGCTCCTCGTCGGTAGCGACGCCGCACATCGAGCAGGCGCCCCGCGGCGGGACGTAGACCTTGCCACAGCTCGGACAGCGCTGGCCGACGATGTCGCCACGTTCGAGCGACCGCAGGAACCGGGACGACGCGACGCCCGGGGTGTAGCTGTAGTCGAGTCGGATCGGCGTATCAACGATGGTGACCGGCCCCGGTTCCTCGGTCTTGACCTCCGTCACTTCTGGACCTCGAAACAGACCAGGTCCCGGATCGAGCCAACTCGTTCCTCGGCCCAGCGCGCTTTGACCCTCGCCCCGGTCGAGATGTTGGCCGGATCGCCGGCGTCGACTGCCGCAAGCATCGCGGTGTCGGCACCGTCGAGCCGGATCAGCGCCCAGGCGAACGGATGCGACAGCGGCTGACCGGCGAGCGGGCTGTCGTTCCACGACCAGGTGGTGACCATTCCGGTGTCGGCGACCTCGACCAGCTCGTCGATGTCCTCGCTGGTGACCGGGTCGTAGTCGATCGCCGGCACCAGCACCCGGCCGTCGACGCCGCGGACCCCGATGATCTTCGCGTCGCGCAGTCCGGTCAGGAACGCGCCGATCGCGGGGCCGGTGGAGCGGGTGTAGGTGTATTCGATCGCGTGCGGTGCGTTCAGCACCTCGGTGCTCGAGCTCATCACGTCGCGGCCGCGTTCTTCTCGGGGACGAATCTGACCGTCATCTCCTTGATGCCGTTGATGAAGTTCGACCGAAGTCGGCGCGGCCCGGCGATCAGCTCGATGTGGTCGCACCGGGTGATCAACGACCGGAACAAGCACTCCAGCTCGAGCTTCGCCAGATGCCGGCCGAGGCAGAAGTGCGGGCCGCCACCACCGAAGCCGACATGCGGGTTGGGCTCGCGGGCGACATCGAAGGTGTCGGGATCGGTGAAGACCGACTCATCGCGGTTGGCCGAGGTGTAGTAGATGACGACCTTCTCCCCCGCCTTGATCGCCACCCCGCCGACCTCGACGTCGGCCATCGCGGTACGCCGGAACATGTTCACCGGCGTGACCCAACGGACGATCTCGTCGGCGGCCGCCGGGATCAGGCTGGGATCGGCCTTGAGCTTGGCCCACTGGTCGGGATGCTCCATCAGCGCCTGCATGCCGCCGGAGATCGCATTGCGGGTGGTCTCGTTGCCGGCGACCGCGAGCAGCATGAAGAACAGGTCGAACTCGAGCTCGCTCAAGACGTTGCCGGCCTCGTCCGGGCTGATCAGCTTGGAGACAATGTCATCCTTGATCTCCTTGCGCTTCTCCTCGGCGAGCGCACTGGCATAGGCCCACATCTCGGCCGCCGCGTTGAACCGCTGCTCCTCGGTGACGCCGTACTCCGGGTCCTCACCGCCGACCATCCGGTTGGACCAGTCGAAGACCTTGTGGCGGTCTTCGAGCGGCACGCCCATCAGCTCGGCAATGACGATCAGCGGCAGTTCGGCGGCGCAGAGCGTGACGAAGTCACCCTCGCCCGTCGCGACCGCGGTGGCGACGATCTCCTCGCAGGTCTCCTGGATCCGTTCCTCGAGTCGCGCGATCATCCTCGGGGTGAAGCCGCGGTTGACCAGGCTGCGGGTGCGGGTGTGCTGCGGCGGGTCCTGGTTGAGCATGAACATCCGCTGCTGGTCGATCTGCTCCTGGGCGTACTCGTTGATCATCGCTGTCTTCTCCTGCGAGGAGAACAGCTCGGGGTTCCGGGAGACGAAGACGACGTCGGCGTGCGCGGTCAACGCCCAGTAGCCATCCGGCGAGTCCGGATCCGAGTGCTTGAAAACCGGCGCCTCGGCGCGCAGTCGCCGGAACTGGTCATGCGGCACGGCGGCGATGTACTGGTCAAGGTTGTAGACGTCGATATCGGCCAGCGAATCGGTCACGAGCACCTCTCGATCGCGCGATGTGAGAGCCGGTAGCAATACAAGAACGTGTTCTAATCTTGCCTGATTCTCACCTGGCGTCAACCCTCCTGGCCGAAAAAACTAGAACGTGTTTTACTTTTTAAGCAGGTCGTGGTCGCGCGCCCAAAACGCCCGTTGAAAGGTCTGACAGACATGGCAGAAGCGGTCATTGTCGAGGCGGTTCGCACTCCGATCGGCAAGCGGAACGGCTGGCTCGCCGGGGTCCACGCGGCGCACGCTCTCGGTCACGCACAGCGCGAGGTGATCGCCCGCGCCGGCATCGACCCGGTCGCTGTCGAGCAGGTCGTCGGCGGCTGCGTGACCCAGGGCGGCGAGCAGGGCGGCAGCATCACCCGCTACGCCTGGCTCTCCGCCGGGCTGCCGGCCTCGGCCGGGGTCACGACGATCGACTGCCAGTGCGGCTCGGCGCAGCAGGCCAACCACTTTATCGCCGGGCTGATCGCCGCCGACGCGATCGACATCGGCATCGCGTGCGGCGTGGAGATGATGAGCCGGGTCGGGCTCGGGGCCGCGGTGTACGGCGGCCCGGGGGTGCCCCGCCCACCGGACTGGGACTTCGACCTTCCCGATCAGTTCACCGGCGCGGACCGGATCGCGAAGGACTTCGGCATCTCCCGCGAGGACCTCGACTACTGGGGACTGCAGTCGCAGCAGAAGGCGGCGCAGGCCTGGGCCGAGGAGCGGTTCAAGACCGAGATCGCACCGATCGAAGCGCCGGTGCTCGGCGAGGACGGCCAGCCGACCGGCGAGACCCGGCTCATCGACCGCGACCAGGGGCTGCGCGAGACCTCGATCGAGAAGCTGGCGGCGCTGAAGCCGGTGTTGGACGGCGGCTTCCACACCGCCGGTACGTCGTCGCAGATCTCCGACGGCGCGGCCGCGGTGATGCTGATGTCGGCGAAGAAAGCCGCGGTGCTCGGCCTGAAGCCACGAGCGCGGATCGTCTCGCAGGCGCTGGTCGGCGACGAGCTCTACTACCACCTCAACGGCCCGGTTGCGGCGACGACGCGGGTCCTTGACCGGGCCGGCATGACGATCAGCGACATCGACCTCTTCGAGGTCAACGAGGCGTTCGCCGCGGTTGTCGTCAACTGGGCGCGGCAGCACAAGGTCGACGTCGAGAAAGTCAACGTCAACGGCGGCGCGATCGCGCTCGGCCACCCGGTCGGCTCGACCGGCAGCCGGTTGATCACCACCGCGCTGCACGAGCTCGAGCGCACTGGCGGCAGCACCGCCCTGATCTCGATGTGCGCCGGCGGCGCGCTCGCGACCGGCACGATCATCGAAAGGCTCTGAGTTGTCTCACCTCGAGGTCGAGCAGCGCGACCATGTCCTGGTCCTGACCATGAACCGGCCCGAGGCCAGGAACGCGCTGTCGCCGGAGATGATCGTCGGCCTCGCCGATGCCTGGGACCGGATCGACTCCGACGAGCAGATCCGCTGCGCGATCCTGACCGGCGCCGGCGGCTACTTCTGCTCGGGCGCCGACCTCAAAGCGATGAACGACGCGCAGAACACCTCCGACGCCGCCAAGCGCACCCGCGAGGACGCCGGGCTCGCCTGGAAGGCGCTGCTGCGAAGCCACCGGCTCACCAAGCCGTTGATCGCCGCCGTCGAGGGCTTCGCGCTGGCCGGCGGCACCGAGATCCTGCAAGCGACCGACATCCGGGTCGCCGGCGAAAGTGCGGTGTTCGGGCTCACCGAGGTCACCCGCGGACTGTTCCCGCTCGGTGGGTCGACGGTCCGGCTCCGCCGCCAGATCGGCTACACCAAGGCGATGGAGATGCTGCTCGTCGGCGAGCGGGTGCCGGCCGCCGAAGCCGAGCGGATCGGGCTGATCGGCCGGGTCGTCCCCGACGGCGAGGCGCTGGCGACAGCGCTCGAGATCGCCGCAAAGGTCGCTGCCAATGCACCGCTGTCCGTGCAGGCGATCAAGCGATCGGTGCAGGAGACCGAGGGCCTTGCGGAGGCCGAGGCATTGAAGCTGGAGCTCGAGATCGGGCTGCCGATCTTCGGCACCGCCGATGCCCGCGAAGGCACGCTCGCATTCAAGGAGAAGCGCACGCCGCACTACGAAGGTCGCTGAGGTGGACGAGCCCGCCACGGTGTCAGCCCCAGGGCGCGACCCGCTCGCGGAGCGGCTCGGTGACTCGCTGCGACGACTGATGGATGCGGCCGTCGTGACGAGCGCCGGCAACGACGAACTGCGAGCGGCGATCGAGGCGATCGACGCGGTCACGCTTCGGCTCGAAGGCACCGACGGCGCGTTGCTCCGCGCGGCGATGCCGTGGCCGCCGCCGGAGCAGATGCGCCGGGGTGACCGCGCGCACAACCCGGTGATCGGCGCCGCCAACCCGATTGCACCGCCGATGGCGATCCGGGTGCTCGACGACAACTCGGTCATCAGCGAGATCACGATGCGCCCGATCCACGAGGGACCGCCGGGAGCAGTTCACGGCGGCTGGGTCGCCTCGCTGCTCGACCAGCTGCTCGGCGTTGCCAACACGATCGTCAACATCGGCGGCGTGACCGCCGAGCTGACAGTTCGCTACCGACGGGCGACGCCGTACGGCGTGCCGCTGACCATCCGGGCCCGGACCGACTCGGCCGAGGGCCGCAAGATCTTCGCCAGCGGCGAGATCTTGGCCGACGGTGTGGTGACCGCCGAGGCGCGCGGGGTGTTCATCCGCCCGTCGGCGCAGCGATTCGCCCAGCTCCAGCAGGTCGTCAAAGATCGCACTGAGGGCTGAGCCGGCCAGGTAGTCAGACAGCGACGCTGTCTCCGGTGTCAGCGCACCCCACTGACCGCCGGCCGCTACCTCGGGACGCGGTCGGCGCGCCAGCACCAGGTGCGCATCGGGAAGTCGACCTCGGACTGGCCCGGAAAACGATCGTGAAGGTTTGCGCGCGCGGTGCTGAGCACCACCTCGCGCTCCTCGGCCGGCGCGGTAATGACGCCGCTGTAGGTCGCGGTGAGTTCGACGACGTCATCGATCGTCATGCGACGGGTGAAGTTGAACAGCCGGCGGTCGACGTGGACGAACTCGCCCTCGTCGGAGGCAAGCACCTCGCGGCGTTGCCGCTCGCGATCGGCGGCAGCACCGTCCTCGTGGCGTTGCTGCGGCAGCCGGTCGAGATCATGCACCCAGTCGATCTCACGATCGCGGCCGGAGCGCAGCACGCCGAACCGGCCACCGTCCTTGAGGACCCGGGCGATCTCCGGGACCGCGCGCTCCGGATCGAGCCAGTGCCAGGCCGAGGAGATGAACAGCGCATCGACGATCGCGTCGGGCAGCGGGATCGCCTCACCGAGACCGTCGACCACATCGACCTCCGGCGACTTGGCGCTGAGCACCGCCCGCATCTGGGGATCAGGCTCGACCGCAATGACGTGCGGGATCCGCTCGGCGAGCGCGCGGGTGAGCAATCCGGTGCCGGCAGCGAGATCGACCGCCGTCTCGCAACCATCCGGGATCAGCCAGTCGAGCGCCGCCGGTGCCGGGCCTGGCCGGAGTCGGTCGTAGTCGGCCGCGATCGACCCGAAGGACCTCGCCCGCTCCGCTCTCGTCGCCATGCCCGCCACGCTATGCGCAACCGGTTGTCGATATTGCAGGCGGTCGGTCGCCGAAGAGATGAACCGTCCGCAGTAGGTCCTGGCCGCGTTCCGCGGCGCGCAGCGCCTG
>DATAUK010000003.1:0-35216 GCA_036268295.1 Mycobacteriales bacterium
TCAGTGAAGTTCGACGCCGTACTCTCCGCCCTGGTCTGAGGCCAGCGCGAGCTTCATGCCGACGTGACTCGCCGTGAAGCCGAGGCGTTCGTAGAAGCGTCGAGCCTCGGGTCGTTCGGAGTTGGTCGTCAGCTGCACCAGGCGACAGCCATGCTCTCGAGCCTGGTCGATCGCCCATCGGATCATCGACTCGCCGATCCCGCTGCTTCGTTCGCCCGAGTGCACTCGTACCGCCTCGATCTGCGCCCGCTCGCCGCCACGAAGCACCAGGTGCGGCAGGTACGACAGCTGCAGCGTTCCGACGATCTTGCGATTCGACTCCACCACGATCAGGCGGTGGCGAGGATCGGCGTCGATCTCGGCGAAGGCGTGGAGATAGGCGTCGTCCGGCGGCTCGGAGACCGTCTCGCGCTGCTGACCCAGGATGTCGTCGTGGTACATCCCGATGATCGACGCTAGATCGGCCGCGACTGCGTCCCGAAAGACGAGGTCAGGCACGCGCCGAGAACTCCTCGAAGCTGGGCGCATGCGGGCCGAGCCGACGGACCTCGAGCCGCCATCGGCTCCACCGGATCGGGTGGCGCAGCCAGGTGAGCTCGATCGGCGCGACGCGGAACCAACTGCGGGGCAACCCCAGGACGCGTGGCTCGGTCGGGTCGACGCGGATCGAGGGACTGCCTGTGCTCAACGGAACTCCGAGGAAGTGCTGCGGCTCGCGTTGCGGTGTCTTCTCCGTCATCGGCTCGTCACCACCCTCCGTGCGCCTCCGTGCGCCTCTGTGCGCCTCCGTCAGCCTCCGTCAGCCTCCGTCACCCTCCGTCACCCTCCGTCAGCCTTCCGGCAATCTAGCGCGGTGCCGGCCCAGCGAAGGCGGCCTCAGGCGATGAGGCCGGCGGCGCGCAGGGTGTCGTAGGCGCGGTCGGCAAAGGCACCGAAGCTGTTTTCGTAGGCGTCGACGAATTCGCGGTATTGCCAGTCGTCGAGTGGCGGTGGAATGAGATCGCGCTCGCTGGGATAGGGCGGGTCGGGGTCGTGCTCGGGGACGATCTCGAGGATGGTGGCGGGGAGTTCGTCGAGGTCGTCGGGTGGGTCGAGTGGCGGAAGGTGACGATGGCCGGGTCGGGTGCGATAGGTGTAGCCGAGGGCGCTGGTCCAGGTTTCGGTGCCGTCAGGCGCGATCGCGGCGCGCCAATGCTTGCGGGTCTTGTGGTTGTGGTGCATCCGGCACAGGCAGTGCAGGTTGTCGGGGTTGGTCTTGCCCCCGTCGTCGGACGAGCCGTCGGGGGTGAAGTTGGTGCGGTGGTCGAGGTCGGTGGCGCGGGCGGGCCGGTTGCAGCCGGGGAACTGACAGGTGCGGTCGCGGCTCCAGATGAACCGTCGTAGCGCGGCGGTGGGTCGGTAGCGGCGGGTGCCGAGATCCAGGGTGGCTCGGCTGGTGGGATCGGTGATCAGTCGCCGGAAGTTGGCATCGTTGGCGAGGGCACGAGCGGCCTCGGCGGAGATCGGTCCGTAGCCGGAGAGCTCGCCGGGATTGTGGTTGAGCCCGAGCCAGGTGGTGAGGTCCATGGTGAGGACGACCTCGACGTTGGGCCTGTCGGCGGCGCGGCCGAGGACAAGGTCGGCAAGGGCGTTGAACCGGCGGAGCCCGACCGGCAGCCGGTCGCCATCTGCGGCTAGGGCGGCGGCGCGGGCTTCGATCGCGTCCATCACCTGACGCAGGGTGGCTGCGTCTCCGTTCGCTTCGAGGACCGCGGTCTCATCGGTTGCCGGGAACACCCGGACATCGGCGGCGGCTTTGGCCTTGGCGGCGCGGTCCGCGGCGCCGTCGGGGTCGACCTCGATCACCGCTTTCATCGCGGCGCTGTGCAGCTCACCCGGGGTCCAGCCGCGAGCGATCGCGGCCGGGACCACGTGCGCGTCGACCGCTTGGGCGACCCGAGGCGCGCAGGCCCGGGTGACTCGCGCGAGCCGTCGGACATGGTCGATCGTGAGCTCGCCGCGGTCGAGAGCCTCCCAGGACATCGGCAACTGAGTGCCGATCTGATCCACCAGATAGACCTGACCGATCCCGGCACCGGTGCTGAGGTGGGTCATCACCGCGATCTCCTCACCGACGAGTTGCTTCGCCTCGTTGCGGTCGACCCCGCTGGCGAGCAGGTCACAGCCGGTCGTCGCCTCGGTCAGCGGGATCATCGCCCTGGCCTGGCAGTGGCTGACCAGGGAGGTCCACAACGCCGCAGCGCGGACCGCCGCGGCGGACCCGAGCGGGATCGCCTCGAGTGCGATCAGTCCGGCGTACAACGTCCCACCGACCGGCAGCTGCTCGAGCCGGCTGAGCTCCACAGCGGCACGGGAATACAGCGTTTCGTTCGCTGGATGCAGCACCGCCATATGTCGAACATACGTTCGATGCCGTGTGGCGGTCAATAGTCAAAACTGACCTGTGCACAACCAAGAAGCCCAGCGGTACCAACGAAAACGGCGCGGAAACGCAGTCAGCTCTCAGAAGGGTAGCGAAGGCCGATCTGACGGCGGATCTCGTCCATCGTGGCCGTGATCGACAGCGTCTCGTCGAGGCTCATGATCGGGCTCTCGGTCAGCCCCTCGCGCAGACATCGGCCGACCTCCTCCGCCTGGTGGCGAAGGCCGTGGCCGATCCGCGGCTGGGCGAAGTGCTGGATGGCACCGGATCTGGTGTGCAGCTGGAAGGTGGTCGGCTGGTACCAGACCGAGTCGATCTCGATCCGTCCTTCAGTGCCGGTGATCGAGGCCAGATTGGGAGTCGATCCGCCGAGCGTCGTGGTGAGGACGGCGTGGGCACCGCCGCCGTACTGGAGGACGGCTGAGGTCTGTGCGTCGACGCCAGTCTCCGCGGGGTCGCTGACCGCAGTCACGCGGCCCGGTGATCCGAAGACGTACGACGCGAACGAGACCGGGTAGATCCCGAGGTCGAGCAGCGCGCCGCCGCCGAGCTCCGGGGCGTACAACCGGGAGGTGAAGTCCGGCGGTAGAAAGCGCTGGCCGTGATCGGCGATCACGGTGCGGACCTGGCCGAGGGCGCCGGCGTCGAGGAGCTGGCGGATCCGGCGCATGTGCGGCAGGAAGCGGGTCCACATCGCCTCCATGCAGAACACCCCGGCCTCGCGCGCCGCTGTGACGACCGCGGCGGCCTCGGTGGCGTTCAACGCAAACGGCTTCTCGCACAGCACATGCTTGCCGGCCCGGATCGCCAGCAGTGAGTGCTCGGCATGAAACGGATGCGGCGTCCCGACGTAGATCACGTCGACATCGGGGTCAGCACACAGGTCCTCGTAGCTGCCGTGCGGATGCGGCGCGTCGAAGCGGCGAGCGAAGTCCTCGGCCGAGGCCTGCCGCCGCGAGCCGACGGCGAGGAGGCGATGGCCGTCAAGGAGCTGGAGGTCGGCTGCGAAGCTCGCCGAGATCGAGCCGGCCCCGAGGATGCCCCATCGAATCTGATCGCTCACCCCGCCATCTTCATACATCGCGCCCGCGGTATTTCACGCGCCGTGGGCCGGAGTCCCGCTATAACAATGTGATGACCACCGTGCCGCCGGAGTCGGCCGACCAAGGTTGGCGGCTCACCGACACCCGTGCCGGTGTCGACTGGGCACAGGCGAAGGCGGACCTGGCGGCTGACGACTTCGACAACGGCCGGTCGGCCGCGGCCCTTCGCCGTTCGTTCGAGAACTCCCAGTACGTCGTTATCGCCTGGGCCGGTGATCACGTGGTCGGGATGGCGCGGCTGCTCTCCGACGGCGTCTGCAACGCCTATCTCCTCGATGTCTGGACCCACTCCGCGCATCGCCGGCAGGGGATCGGTGCCGCCATGGTCCGCCACTTGATCGCAGCGGTGCCGGGTCAGCACATCGGGTGGCAGACCGATGACGCGATCGAGTTCTACGAGGCGCTCGGCGCGCGACACCAGGCGGAGTTCATGTCGATCGTCTCCGGCGAGTGGCTTAGCCACGCCGGCTGAGGCGGGGGTTGGGCGGGCTAGAAGAAGACCGGGAGGGTGCGCTTCGCGGCCAGGCCGTCCATGCCGGCCTGTAAGGTCGCCTCGATCTGGTCGTAGATCTTCTCGACGTACTCCTCGTCGTTCTCGCGATCCGCATCGCCTTCCAGGAAGACGGGGTCGAGGATCTCGGTGCGGATCTTGGCCGGCAGCGGCAGGTGCATCGGGATCGTCTCCAGCGCGATACCGAACGGCGGCCCGACGACGAGCGGTGCGGTCGCCGCCCGCAGCTTCGAGCCGAGGCCACCGAGCTTGGCCAGCCAGCGTCCTTCCGAGACAACGAAGACGGTGTCGTGGCCGCCGACGCTGGCGACCGGAACGATCGGCACCTGCGAGCGAAGCGCCTGCCTGACGAACCCGCGGCGGCCGGCGAGGGTCGCGTCGTCCCGTCTGGTCCAGCTCCGCATCGAATCCTGCTCGCCGCCCGGCCAGACCATGACGTCGTGGCCGGCGGCAAGCCCGGCAGTCACGCTCTTGCGTGAGGCCGGCACCACACCCATCGCCCGGAAATAGTCACCGAGTCCCGGCGTCGCCATCAGGATGTCGTGGGCGGTGCCGTGCAGCACCCGGTCGGTGCCGAACCGCCGCCACCAGGCGTAGACGAACGTCCACGAGTCCATCGTCAGGGCGGCGCCGGAATGTACGCCGACCAGCAGGCACGGGCCGTCCGGCAGCCGCTCCCAGCCGTCGACCTCGAGCCGGAAGTAGTAGTCGCAGAGCAGGTTCCAGATCGGCCGCTGCAGCACCGCGAGAGTCTGGTTCGGTGGCTCGACCGACCAGTCGTCGAGCCGCCGTCGCAGCAGCGCGCCGAGCGGATTGGACACTAGTGGCCCGCGCCAGAAGTTCGGCGGCTAATTCCGTCGCCCAGATGCGCGCTCACGGCGTTGTCGTCGTGGGCGGTAGCACGACTACCGCACTCTTCCGCCGCCTTGCGGGCGCACACCTGAACAACGGACTTATGCCACCAACTCCAGGCGCGGGACACTAGCTGAGCTGGTCCTTGAGGAAGGCCACGGACCGGTCCCAGGCCTTGGTCGCGTTGGCTTCGTCGTACGTTCCGAGCAGATCCTGGTGGTTGTGGAACGCGTGGCCGGCCGGGTAGAAGAAGAACTCGACCTCGGCGCCCGACTCGTTACGGATCTGGTCGGCCTGCTCGCGTGCCTTGTCGGCCGGGTAGAAGTCGTCCTTCTCGCCGTAGTGGCCCTGGACGGCAGCGGTGATGCTTGCGTACGCGTCGGGCACTGCCGGGCCGACGCCGTAGAACGGCACCGCGGCGGCGACCTTGTCACCCTGCTGGGCGGCGAGGAGAAGGACGAAGCCACCGCCCATGCAGAAGCCGATCGCGCCGACCGACGACGACGTCACGGCCTCATGATCGAGAAGGAAGTCAACCGCGCCGGCCAGGTCGCGGGTGGCCTGGTCGACCGGCAGTCCCATCATGAGCGCGCCGGCCTCGTCGGCGTCGTGCGCCACCGTGCCGCCGAACAGATCGGGCGCGAGTGCGACGAAGCCTTCGGCCGCCAGCCGGTCGGCGACATCGGCGATGTAGTCGGTCAGGCCCCACCATTCCTGGATGACGACCACGCCAGGGCCGCTGCCCGATTCGGGTACCGCGAGGTAGCCATGTGCGTGGCCGCCGTTGCTCGGAAACTGGACGTTCTGGCGAGGGTTGTCGGGTGACATTCTCAAATCCTTCGATTCGCAGTCGTCTGGGTTACCTTTCGGTGACCTTACGGTTACGTAGTGCCCGGCGTTCAACCCGGGCAACCGCACCCAACGGATCGTTGTGCTCGCGCGTCTCAATACCATGAAGATCACGCGCAGCGCCCTTGCCGGCTTCGGGATTGCCGCCCTCGGACTGAGTGCAGCAGTTCCCGCCGGTGCCAGTCCGCAGCCGCAGGAACAGCGCGGCACACACTCCGCTGCGGTGGTGACCTCAGCGAGCTGTCATCGCAAGGCGTCGCCGCGGTCGTTTGTCGAGCCGCACTCGCTCGACGCCGTACAGTTCGTGTCGGGAACGACCGGCTGGGTGGCGGGCGCCAGTCGAGTGCTGGCGACCACGGATGGCGGCGTGCACTGGTCGGTGCAGCGATCCGCGTCGCGCGCTGACTACAGCGAGGTCGACGCCATCGACGGCAACGACGCCTGGGTCGTCGGTCGTCACCAGCTCATCGGTACGACGAACGGCGGCGCAACCTGGCGGTCGCTGCCCGAGCCGTGCCCAGTGATCAGCTCGGTGCACTTCTACAGCCCGTCCGCCGGGGTTGCGGTCGCCGGCGGCAAGCTGCTGGCGACCCGCGACGGCGGGTCGAGATGGACCCGGCTTCGCGCCCCGTCCAACGTCCAGAGCGTCTGCTTCACCAACTCCCACGAGGGCTGGCTGGGCGCCAACGGCCGCATCTACCGCACGATCAACCGTGGCCGGGTCTGGGCGATGATGGCCGCCGGCCCGCGGCCGCACAGCCGTACGGCTCGCGATCAGCCGCTCGCCGAGGTGCAGTGCGCCGGCAGTGACGCCGGCTGGGCGGAGATCATCGGCCCGAACGCAGCGATGAGCCAGCAGCCCCATATCGGCTACCACCTCAGTGACAACGGCGTGCAACCGATCTTTGCGGAGCTCCACTTCGGCAAGCGCGGCGTCGACGTAAAGCGAGCGGCGCCCGGCCCGTACTTCGGTGCCTTCAGCTCGGTCGACCCGGCCGACGCGGTGTTCGTCGACACGTGCTCGCCGTGCGGCCATGGGACGTCGCCGATGGCGATCGCCACCGAGAGTGGGCAGCGGCTCGCCAGGCCCGGTCGGGTGCGCGGCCTGGAGTCCGCCGAGGGCGCGGCGTTCACCTCCACCTCGGATGGCTGGGTGGTTGGCAGCGTCACGCACTACCGGAAGGGCACCCAGACCCAGAAGATCGTGCACACGACCGACGGCGGCCGACACTGGACTACGCAGTTCGTGCAGTGACTGCCCGCAGCCGGGCGTGCAGTTCGGTGTTCTCGCGCCGGTCGGTGCGGACCTCGATGATCCGCACGCCGTCGTACGTCGACAACGCCTCGGCCAGCTCGTCGGTGGTCGCGACCAACTTGTAGTCCACGTCGTAGGCCGCGGCGAGCCGGTCGACCGATATGCCATGGGGAGTGCCGAACAGCCGCTCGAACGCCGCGGGGTTGACCAGCGATCCCTGTGGGAGCAACGAAAAGATGCCGCCACCATCGTTGTTGATGACCACATAGGTGACATCCGGCCGAGCATCCGGACCAGGCAGCAGCCCGTTGATGTCGTGGAGCAGCGAGAGGTCGCCGCACAGCGCAACTGTTGGGCCGGCGGGATCGCGGCCGAGCGCGATGCCCTGCGCGGTCGAGACGAACCCGTCGATCCCGCTCACGCCGCGATTGGCATAGATCGCGATATCCGACCGCGGCTGCATCACCAGGTCGAGGTCGCGGATCGGCATCGACGAGGAGACCACCAGCGCCGTGCCCGCAGGGACGAGCGCGGAGACGTCACGCGCCACCTGCGGCTCGGTGAGCGCGGCCGACGAGTCGAGCACCGCGTCGATCGCGGCGCTGACCCGGTTGGACGCGTCGCGCCACGCCGCTGACCACGATGGATCCGCCGGCTCGACGGCGACGTCGGCGAGTGCCTCGAGCGGGCAGTCGATCACCGCCGCCGCGCTGCGGGTCGGGTCCCAACGGCCGCCATCCGGGGAGACCACGATGTGGGGCACTGTCGACAGCCAGTCGAGCAGCGCGCGGGAGAGCCCCACCCGTCTGACCACGACGACCAGGTCGGGGCGGTGTTCGCTGGTGAACGCCTCGTCGCGGAGCAGCCCGTCGGTCGACCGCAGCGCCATCGGCCCGTGTCGGCCCCGGCTGTGCGGCTCAGCGATGATCGGCCATCGCAGCCGCTCCGCGAACGCCAGCGCGGGGGTCGCCGGCCGGCCACCGAGATCACCCAGCACGACGATTCCGCGGCGGACACCGGCAAGGCGGGCCTGAAGCTCGGCGGTCGAATCCGTCGTCCGCTCCTGAGCCGCCGCCGGCTGCGGCTCGGCGCCGAGGCCGAGGTCGTAAGGGAAGCCGATTCCGTCGTCGGTCGGTGTCAGTGGCTCGCGCAGCGGGAGGTTGAGGTGGACCGGGCCGGGTGGATGCAGCGCCAGCCCCTGGCAACGAACCGCCGCCTCGGCCACGAGCGTGCGCCAGGCTTCCACGCTGTCAGGGTGTGCCGCGGGTGTCTCGATGACTGGCGCCCAACGGACCGCGCTGCCATACAGGCCGCGTTGCTCAACGGTCTGGTTCGCGCCGATCCCGTGCAGCTCCGGCGGCCGGTCGGCGGTGAGCGCCAGCAACGGCACGCAGGAAAGGTCCGCCTCCATGACCGCGCCGTGAAAGTACGACGTCGCCGTCCCCGAGGTGCAGAGCACCGGCACGATGCTGCCGCTGGCCTTCGCGATGCCAAGGGCGAGGTACGCCGCGGATCGCTCGTCAATCCGGACGTGGACCGCGATGTGGCGGTTTTCCAGCAATGCCAACGCGATCGGCGTCGACCGTGAGCCGGGCGCGATGACGGCGTGCCGCACTCCCTGACGAGCCAGCTCGTCGACAAGAACAACAGAGAACGCGCGACCGGCGTTCTCAGCCGGCATCTAGGGCTGCCTGCGCATCGGCTAGCCGCCGCTCCCACCAGCCGGCTGTGTCGGCGTCGGACTCGACCGCGCCAATCACGTCAGGTGTCGGAGCGCTCAGCGCCACGCCCATCGTGCCCTCGACCGGCAGCAACGGGTGGGAGCAGACGTCACCGTCGAGCAGCGACAACGTCCCGAGGCCGCAGGCGTAGGGCAGCTCGGGCAATGCCGCGGCAAGTGCGATGCCGGCCGAGATCCCGATCGATGTCTCGATCGCGCTCGACACCACGACCGGAAGGCCGCACGTCTCGGCGATCTCGAGGCAGGCCCGCACGCCGCCTAGCGGCTGCACCTTGAGCACCACGATGTCGGCCGCCTCGAGGCCGGCAATCTTCAACGGGTCGTCGGCGAACCGTACCGACTCGTCGGCGGCCAGTCGGACCTCGACCCGGCGGCGCAGCGCTGCCATGTCGGCGAGCGAGGCGACCGGTTGCTCGGCGTACTCCAGCCCGAATTCCGCCAGCTGTCCGAGTGCTGTCACGGCCTCGTCGAGGGACCAGGCGGCATTGGCGTCGATCCGGAGTCGGCCGGCCCGGCCGAGCGCGTCACGCACCGCCTCGACCCGGGCGATGTCGTCGGCCAGGGACTGACCGGCCTCGGCGACCTTGACCTTCGCGGTCGAGCAGCCGGAGGCCTTGACCATGGCGTGTGCCTGCTCTGGCCCAACGGCAGGAACCGTTGTGTTGACAGGGATTCGGGTGCGCAATGGTGTGGGCCAGCCGTCGTTGGCGGCTTCTCGTGCGGCAGCCAGCCAGCGCGCAGCAATGGATGCGTCGTACTCCGGGAACGGCGAGAACTCGCCCCAGCCGGCCGGTCCACTGATGAGCATTCCGCGCCGGCGCTCCTGGCCGCGGAATCGCACCCGCATCGGGATGTCGAAGACGTGAGTCGTCATTTTCGGGGTCTCCGCGGAAGCGCGCAGCGGTTTCGTGGGTTGATCATTTGGCCAGCAACAATCCGGCGGCCAGAAGTACGGCGACCGCGAGCTCGAGCTTTCCGGTGCCACCGAGGGCGGGGATCAGCGCGCGGCCGACGCCGCCGCCGCGGACCGCGTTGACCGGCTCGCGCGCCAGCGGCACCGCCAGCACGACGAGCAGCGGCCAGCCCGAGCGGGCGGCGAGCGGCTCGCCGACCACCGCGAGCAGCACACCGGCGCCGATCGCGAGGATGAACAGCTGGCGGGTTCTTGCCTCGCCGAGCCGGACCGCCAATGTGCGTTTGCCGGCGATCGCGTCGGTCGGAACGTCGCGCAGGTTGTTGACGACGAGGATCGCGACTGCCAGCACTCCGGTCGCCACCGCCGCCACCCAAGCGGTTGCCGGCAGCATCCGGTGCTGGACGTAGGACGAGCCGAGTGTCGCGATCAGGCCGAAGAACACGAAGACGAAGACCTCGCCGAGCCCCGCCGATGCGTAAGGGCGCGGCCCGCCGCTGTAGCCGAGCAGCGCGACGAACGCCCCGATGCCGATCAGGATCAGCCACCACGACACCATCGCGGCGAGTGCAAGGCCCGCGCCGGCCGCAACCGCCATGCTCAGCGAGATCGCGACCAGCATCGCCCGCGGCGTGACGAGAGCGCTCGCGACCGCGCGCCGTGGCCCGGCCCGTTGGACGGTATCGACGCCGCGTACGCCGTCGAAATAGTCGTTGGCGTAGTTGACGGCGACCTGAACGGCGAGGGCGATGACGACCACGAGCACGAACCGCAGCCAGACGATGCCGCCGTACCGCGCACCTGCGGCCGTGCCGACCAGCACGGGTGCCAGCGACGCCGGAAGCGTGCGCGGCCGAGCCGCTTCGACCCAGACGTTCACCGCGCCGCCTGCCCCTCGCGCACGACAATTCCCTCCGCTGACCGAGCACTACCGTCATACAACGATGCCAGCAACCTCCGAACCCCGTCTCGTCGCCCTCGCACTACCGCCCGGCGAGCAGTTCGTCGCCGCCCTCGAAGCCGCGTGGGCGGCCGGCGATGCGGTGCTTCCGATCGACCCGGGTGCGCCCGCCGGCGTGACCGAGCCGCTGATCGCGGCGATGCGGTTGGACGAGCCGGTCGACCCGGACGTCGCGCTGGTCATCGCGACCTCCGGCTCGACCGGTGAGCCCAAGGGCGCTCAGCTCAGCCGCTCCGCGTTAGAGGCATCGGCTCGGGCGACGCATGCCCGGATCGGGCTGGATCCGGGCGACCGCTGGCTCTCGTGCCTGCCCTGGCAGCACATCGGCGGAATCCAGGTGATGCTCCGCGCCCGGCTGCTCGGCATCGCGCTGAGGATTCAGGACCGCTTCGACGTCGACCGGTTCGCGGCGACCGACGCGACGCTGACCTCGTTGGTGCCGACGCAGCTGACGAGGTTGCTCGACGCGAAGGTCGACCTCGGCCGGTTCCGGGCCATTCTGCTCGGCGGCGACTCGGCGCCGGCGGCGCTGCTGGCCCGGGCCGCCACAGCCGGCGCTCGGGTCGTCACGACGTACGGCATGAGCGAGACCGCGGGCGGATGTGTCTACGACGGGATGCCGCTGGACGGGGTGCGGGTGCGCATCGGCGCCGGCTCACGGATCGAGATCGCCGGTCCGACGCTGATGTCGGGCTACCGGCTGCGTCCGGACCTGACGGCTGCGGCGTTCGCCGATGGTTGGCTCGTCACCTCGGATCTCGGCGAGGTCGACGGCGACGGTCGGCTGCGGGTCACCGGCCGCGCCGATGACATCGTCATCAGTGGTGGCGAGAACGTCGTGACCTCGCATGTCGCCGACGTACTGTCGGGTCACCCTGAGCTGGCTGAGGTTGCCGTGACCGGTGTCGACGACCCGGCGTGGGGTCAGCGGATCGTGGCGGTGGTCGTGCCGCGACGGGCGGGGAGGGCGCCGTCGCTGGCGCAACTTCGGGACTGGTGTGATGATCGGCTCCCGGCGGCGGCACGACCACGTGGACTCGTGGTGGTTGCCGCGCTGCCGAGGCTGGGGTCTGGGAAGCCGGATCGGCTCGAGATCACCAGACTCGCGGTCCAGCGATCAGGCGACGACCTCTAGCCAGTCGGCAGCGCCGGGCTCGGTGCGGTAGACGTCGGTTGAGTGGATCGGCATCGCCAGATCCAGCAACAGCGTCAACGGGATGCCGGCGTGCAGCAACTCAAGTGCGGTGTCGCTCTCCTCGATGTGGTCGTCGATCTGTCGTGTCCGGTCGGTCATATCCTGGTCCCCTTTCACCGCGTCCCCGGCTTTTGTGATGTCCATGACCTATATGTCGGTGCCAGAAGGACTAGAAGTAAATGGGCTGATCGGGCTATATCTGCCGCGTGGTCCGTGCCTAGGGTCGACCTAATGCCCGATATGTCCATCCAGCGTCCCGCCAGACATCAGGGTCAAGCACGTTGCGGCCGTCAACGATGTTGCGCTGCGAGACGACCGACGACAGCGCGGCCGGCTCCATCTCCCGGAACTCCCGCCATTCGGTGAGGTGCAGGACCAGGTCGGCGCCGGTGGCCGCCTCGATCGCAGAAGCCGCGTAGCTCAGGTCCGGCGCCATCTCGCGGGCATTGTCCATCGCGGCCGGGTCATAGACGGTCACCGCGGCGCCAAGTCGCTGCAGCCGGCCGGCCACGTCGAGGGCCGGCGAGTCGCGGATGTCGTCGCTGTCGGGCTTGAAGGCCGCACCGAGTACGCCGACCCGGCGGTGGACCAGCGAGTCGTCGAGCAGCTCGCGCGCCAGCTCGACCATCCGCACCCGTCGGCGCATGTTGATCGCGTCGACCTCGGTGAGGAACGAGAGCGCCTGGTCGACGCCGAGCTCGCCGGCGCGTGCCATGAACGCCCGGATGTCCTTGGGCAGGCAGCCGCCGCCGAACCCGAGGCCGGCCCGCAGCGACCGAGAGCCGATCCTGGCGTCATGGCCGAGCGCCTCGGCAAGCTTCGTCACGTCGGCATGAGTGACCTCGCAGACCTCGGCCATCGCATTGATGAACGAGATCTTGGTGGCGAGAAACGCGTTCGCCGCGACCTTCACGAGCTGCGCGGTCGCCAGGTCCGTGATGACGACCGGTGTGCCGGCGTCGATCACCGAGGCGTATACCTCGCGGATCGCCTTCTCGCCGCGCTCGGAGGTGACGCCGAACACCAGCCGGTCGGGCTGCAGCGTGTCGGAGACGGCGAGGCCCTCGCGCAGGAACTCCGGGTTCCAGACCAGCTCGACGTCCTCACCCGCCGGCGCCTCCGCGGCAATCCGGTCCGCGGCCCGCTCGGCGGTGCCGACCGGCACCGTCGACTTGCCGACCACGGTGCACGCCCGGGTGAGATGGGGCAGCAGGCCATCAAGACTCGAGTCGACGTAGCGCAGGTCGGCGGCGTACTCCCCGTGTTTTTGCGGGGTCCCGACACACAGGAAATGGACGTCGCCGAACTCGGCGGCCTCGGCGTAGGACGTCGTGAAGCGCAGCCGGCCGGCCTCGAGGTTGCTGCTGAGCAGCTCCTCGAGGCCCGGCTCGAAGATCGGGATGTGCCCGTTCGAGAGCGCCTCGATCTTGGCGGCATCGATGTCGAGGCCGAGTACCTCGAAGCCGAGCTCGGCCATGCAGGCCGCGTGGGTGGCGCCGAGATAGCCGGTACCTATGACGGTCAGACGTGGAGATGGCACAACGCGATCGTACGTTTGGCAGGCCCGTAGCATCGTCGACGTGGATCCCGGTTTTGATCTTTTTACGCTGCCTGAAGAGCATCAGCTGTTGCGTAAGACGGTGCGTCAGCTGGCGGAGGACAAGATCGCGCCGCGTGCCGCCGAGATCGACGAGGCCGCCGAGTTTCCGTGGGACGTCCATGACGCGCTGGTCGCGGCGGAGCTGCACGCGGTTCATATCCCGGAGCAGTACGGCGGGGTCGGCGCGGACGCGATCGCGTCGGCGATCGTGATCGAGGAGGTGGCGCGGGTATGCGCGTCGTCGTCGTTGATCCCGGCGGTGAACAAGCTCGGGACGATGGGCTTGCTGCTCTCGGGTGGCGAGGAGATCAAGGCGAGGTACCTGTCGAGGCTGGCTCGCGGCGAGGGGTTGTTCAGCTACTGCTTGTCTGAGCCGGAGGCGGGCAGTGACGCGGCGAACATGAAGACCCGCGCGGTTCGTGATGGTGACGGCTGGGTGCTCAACGGGGTAAAGCGCTGGATCACCAACGCCGGAGTCTCGACTTTCTACACCGTGATGGCGGTCACCGATCCCGACGCCGGTGCGCGTGGCATCTCGGCGTTCGTGGTCGAGAAGTCCGATGACGGTGTGAGCTTCGGTGCGCCGGAACGCAAGCTCGGCATCAAGGGCTCCCCGACCGCCGAGGTCTACTTCGACAACGTGCGGATCCCGGCGGATCGGATCATCGGCCAGGAGGGCACCGGGTTCAAGACTGCGTTGCGCACGCTGGATCACACCCGGTTGACGATCGGCGCGCAGGCGGTCGGCATCGCGCAGGGCGCGGTCGACTACTGCACCCGCTACATCCAGGAGCGCCAGCAGTTCGGCAAGCCGATCGCGGAGTTCCAAGGGGTGTCGTTCACCCTCGCCGACATGGCGATGAAGACCGAGGCGGCTCGTTCGCTGATCTACACCGCGGCGGCGTTGAGTGAGCGGCTGGCGCCGAACCTGACGTTCATGTCGGCCGCCGCCAAGTGCTTCGCCTCCGATGTCGCGATGGAGGTCACCACCGACGGCGTCCAGCTGCTCGGCGGCTATGGCTACACCAAGGACTATCCGCTCGAGCGGATGATGCGCGACGCGAAGATCACCCAGATCTATGAGGGCACCAACCAGATCCAGCGGCTGGTGATGTCACGCGCCATCCTCAAGGCCAACCCGCTCCGCTGATTTGGGCGCTGTGACCTACGACGCGCTGCTGGTGCTCTCATTCGGCGGGCCGGAGGGTCCGGCCGACGTCGTGCCGTTCCTCGAGAACGTGACGCGGGGTCGCGGCGTCCCGCCGGAGCGCCTGGCCGGCGTTGCCGAGCATTACCAGCACTTCGGCGGCGTCTCGCCGATCAATGCCCAGAACCGCGCGCTGATCGCGGCGGTGGATGCCGACCTGCGGGCTCACGGTATCGAGCTGCCGATCTACTGGGGCAACCGCAACTGGCACCCCTACGTCGAGGACACGGTTCGGACGATGGTGGCCGACGGTGTCGGCCGCGCACTGGTGTTCGTGACCTCGGCCTACTCGTCCTACTCCTCGTGCCGGCAATACCAGGGCGACCTGGCCGCGGCGTGCGTCGCGGTCGGCGAAGCCGCCCCCGAGTTCGACAAGCTCCGCCACTTCTTCGACCACCCCGGGTTCATCGAGCCGCAGGTCGACGCGGTGGGCTCAGCAGTGGCCGGGCGGGATCCGACTCGGCGCACCACCACTCGACTGGTGTTCACCGCGCACTCGATCCCGGTTGGGATGGCCGAGGCATCAGGACCGGATGGCAACTTGTACGGCGCGCAGCTGCGAGTCGCATCCGAGCTGATCGCGACACTGGCAGCGCCGGATCTGTTGTGGGACCTGGCCTTTCAGAGCCGCAGCGGCCCGCCGTCCGTGCCATGGCTGGAGCCCGACGTCCGTGACCACCTGCGCGCCCTCGCGATGCAAGGCGTGACCGACGTCGTCGTCGTGCCGGTCGGTTTCGTCAGCGATCACCTCGAGGTGCAGTGGGATCTCGACGTTGAAGCTGCTGCCGTTGCGACCGAGCTGGGCCTCGGGTTCATCCGGACACCGACCGCCGGCACTCACCCCCGGTTTGTGGCGATGGTCCGCGAGCTGGTGCAGGAACGCCTCGACCCGGGCCGGCCGAAGCGCGCACTGTCTCCGCTCGGGCCCTCGCACGACGCCTGCCCGGGAGGCTGCTGCCCCGGCCTCGTCCGTCGCTAGTGACTTCAGCGCCGAAGGCGATCGCCTCGAGCTGCCGGCGCAACGGGGTTGGTCGATGTCCGATGTAGCCGCCGGCGCTGCAGACCCGGACCGCGGTCATCGCCGCAACCGTCGCGGACCACTAACCTGCGGCTCGTGGTGAGCGAGGGCGATCTGCTGTGGACGCCGAGCCGGGCGCGGATCGAGGCGTCGCGGCTCGCTGAGTTCACCCGGTGGGTTGAGGCGCAACGTGGGCTCACCTTCGACTCGTACGACGACCTTCATCGGTGGTCCGTCGATGATCTCGATGGATTCTGGGCGGCGGTTGAGCGGTGGCTCGGTGTCAGATGGTCGACCGCGCCCGAGCAGGTGCTCGACGGTCGCGTGATGCCAGGAGCCAACTGGTTCCCGGGTGGCCGGCTGAACTATGCCGAACATCTGCTGTTCCCGTTCGCCGAGGTCGACGAGTCGGCGGTCGCGGTGATCGCGGTGCGCGAGGACGGCGCCCAGGCCACGGTGACCTGGCGTGAGCTTCGGGACCAGGTCGCCGCGCTCCGCGGCTGGCTACAGGCTCGAGGTGTCGGGCGCGGCGATCGGGTCGCTGCCCTGTTGCCGAACGGCCTTGAGGCACTTGTCGCGGTCCTCGCCGTCGCCTCGCTCGGCGCGGTGTGGTCGAGCTGCTCGCCGGACTTCGGGCCGACCGCGATCGCGGACCGGTTCACCCAGATCGAGCCAGTGGTCCTGCTGACCGTCAATGGATACCAGTACGGCGGCAAGCGATATGACGTACTCCCGGTCGTCGACGAGCTGCGGGCGCGGCTGCCGTCGTTGCGCGAGACCGTCCTCGTGCCCTACCTCGACGAGACGGCGTCCCTTGCTGGCTCGACTTCGTGGGACGAGGTCGTTGCGACCGATGGTGGCGACCTGACATTCGAGCCGATGGCCTTCGACGATCCGTTGTGGGTGCTGTATTCCTCGGGCACGACCGGCCTGCCCAAGCCGATCCTGCATTGCCACGGCGGCATGCTGCTCGAGCACGGCAAACAGCTCGCGCTGCACCTCGATCTCGGCCCCGGCGATCGCTTCTTCTGGTTCACCACGACCGGCTGGATGATGTGGAACCTGCTCATCTCCGGCCTCGCCGTCGGCGCCACCCTGGTGCTGTACGACGGCAACCCTGGCTTCCCGGATGCGGCGACGCTGTGGCGGCTGGCCGAGCGCCACTCGATCAGCTGCCTCGGCCTCGGCGCGCCGTACATCCAAGCCTGCGCCAAGGCCGGCCTGGACCCGTCGCGGGACTTCGATCTCGCGGCCTTGAAAACCGTCGGGTCGACCGGCGCGCCGCTCCCGCCGGAGGGTTTCGCCTGGGTCTACGACAAGGTCGGCGCCGATCTGATGCTGTCGTCGCTGTCGGGCGGCACCGACGTGTGCACCGCCTTCGTCGGCGGCGCCCCAGATCTGCCGGTACGTGCCGGCTTGATCCCGGCCCGATTGCTCGGGTGTGCCGTCGAGGCCTTTGACGCGAGCGGAAACGCGGTCATCGACGAGGTCGGCGAGCTGGTGATCACCGCGCCGATGCCCTCGATGCCGGTGGGCTTCTGGAACGACGCCGACGGCTCGCGGCTGCGCGAGGCGTACTACGAGACGTACCCGGGCGTCTGGCGTCACGGCGACTGGGTGAAGTTCGCCGCCGACGGCTCATGCGTGATCTATGGCCGCAGTGACTCGACGCTGAATCGCGGCGGCGTGCGGATGGGCACGAGCGAGTTCTACCGCGTGGTCGAGGACCTTGCCGAGGTCGAAGACTCGTTGGTCATCGATACCTCGGCCGCCGGCGTCGAAGGCCGACTGCTGCTGTTCGTCGTGCTGGCCGGCGACGCTCGGCTCGACGAGGTGACGGCCGAGCTCCGCCGCCGGATCCGTCGCCAGCTCTCGCCACGTCACGTTCCCGACCACGTGGGGGCGATCGATGTGGTGCCGCGAACCCTGAACGGCAAGAAGTGCGAGGTGCCGGTCAAGCGGGTCCTGGCCGGCGTGCCGCTCGACCAGGCGGTGGCGCAGGGCGCGCTCAAGGACCCGGCGTCGATGGATCCGTTCGTCGCATTGGCCGCCGCCAATGGCTAGCCGTCGAGGCGGGGCAGCTTGTCGATCTCGATCCCGACGGTGTGGGAGACCCGCTCGGTCTCGGCGTGGTTGGCAAGCCGGGCTGCCACGGCATGCGCGACCAGCACGATCGAGCCGCCGACTGCGAGCGGCGTGATCAGGCCGTAGGTGATCGCGTCGGCGCCGTCGTACGCCAGGACGTTCAGCACTCTGGCGCCGTGTGGAACGTCGATCGCGGCGGCCTCGACCAGGTCGTCACCGGTCGGGTCGCTGGCGGCGAACACATCGGGCTGCGCGGCCACGAGCCGGCTGAAGTCGACGCCCATCGGCGTCATCGTCAGCACGATCGTCTCGCCGGCCGAGTCGCCCTCGGAGGTGGCGAACGTGACGATGCCGCCGTCATCGAAGGAGACCTGCGCACCGACCGCCCAGCAGGCGAGCAGTACGACGGCGGTCTGCCAGTGCAGCGGCAGCCGGACCGTCACCAGGTCGCCGGCGTCAACGCCGCACTCGTCGACGAGGTAGTTGGCGGTCTTCGCGACCCAGTTCGCGGTCGTGGCGATCGAGAGCTCGACCCGCTCGCCAGAGGCGTCGTCGTAGTAGGTGAGAAATGGCCGGGAGCCGTCGCGGCCGAGCTCGTCGGTGAGTAGTCGGGCTGGCGTGGTCACGAGTTCAGGATGCGCCCATAAGGGCGGGATCCGGTCACCGCCCACCGCCGCTCCGGAAAACGAACATCTCGGGAAGGTTTTGCGAGCCGTGTTGCGCGCCTGCGCGGAGCGTCGTCGAGGGTTAGGCTGAACGTCGACACAGTAACGAACAATTCCAGGCATGATTCAAGACCGGGAGGGAGCCGCTCGTGGCCCCCCGAGTGCTGGTCGACGCGACCGCGGTCCCGGCCGATCGGGGCGGGGTCGGCCGCTACGTCGACGGCCTTCTCGCCGCACTTGGCAATGCCGGTGCGGATCTTGCCGTTGTCTGCCAGCGCGCCGATGTCGAGCGCTACTCCACGATGGCGCCCGAGGCGGTCGTCGTACCCGGCCCGGCGGCCATCGCGCACCGGCCGGCCCGGCTGGCCTGGGAGCAGACCGGACTACCCCTTGTCGCCCAGCAGATCGCGGCTCAGGTCGTGCACTCGCCTCACTACACGATGCCGTTGCGGGTCGGCATCCCGGTCGTTGTGACGGTCCACGACGCCACCTTCTTTACCGCGCCCGACGCGATCTCTCCGGTGAAGGGGACGTTCTTCCGCTCGGCGACCCGCACCGCGTTGCGTCGCGCGTCTCGGGTCATCGTCCCGAGCAAGGCGACCCGTGACGAGCTGATTCGCGTCCTCGACGCCGACCCGACGCTCATCGACGTCGCCTACCACGGGGTGGACCCGGCGCTGTTTCATCCACCGACCGACGCCGAGAAGGCCCGGGTCGCGGCGCGGCTCGGCATCCGTGGTTCCTACGTCGCATTCCTCGGTGTCCTCGAGCCTCGCAAGAACGTCCCGGCGCTGATCCGGGGCTGGGTCGAGGCCGTGACCTGGCGCGACGACCCTCCTGCCCTGGTGCTTGCCGGCGGCAGTGGCTGGGACGAGGAGGTCGACGGCGCGATCGCCGAGGTGCCGAGCCATCTGCGGGTGGTCCGGCCCGGTTACCTGCGGTTCGCCGATCTCCCCGGATTCCTCGGCGGCGCAACGGTTGTCGCGTTCCCCAGCCACGGCGAAGGCTTCGGTCTTCCGGTTCTCGAGGCGATGGCGTGCGGCACTCCGGTGCTCACGACCCACCGCCTGTCGCTACCCGAGGTCGGCGGCGACGCGGTCGCCTACACCGAGCCGGAGTTCGCCTCGATCGGGGCTGCGCTGTCCGCTCTGCTCGATGATGCGGCCCGCCGGCAGACGTTGTCTGTCGCGGCGCTGTCGCGGTCCCGGGAGTTCACCTGGCAGGCCAGCGCCGAAGCACATCTCGCGTCCTATGCTCGCGCCGTCTCACAGGGCTGACGGCGCAACTACCCGGATGCAGGCTTTCTAGTGGAAGCGGTCGTGCTGGTCGGCGGTCAGGGCACCCGGCTTCAGCCCTTGACGCTTCGCACCCCGAAACCAATGCTGCCCTTCGCCGGGGTGCCGTTCCTCACCCACCAGATCAGCCGGCTGCGCGCGGTCGGCGTCGAGCACGTCGTGATGGCGACGTCGTACCGTGCCGAGGTCTTCCACGAGCATTTCGGCAGCGGCAAGGATCTCGGAGTGCGGATCGACTACGTGACCGAGACCGAGCCGCTCGGCACCGGCGGCGGCATCCGTAACGTCGCGCGACGACTGGAGTCGGAGCCCGACGACCCGGTGCTGGTCGTCAACGGCGATGTGCTGTCCGGTCACGACATCCGCGCCCAGCTCGAGCTGCATCGACGCCGTGACGCGGCCGTCACGCTGCACCTGGTCGAGGTCGAGGACGCCCGCCCGTTCGGCTGCGTGCCGACGGATTCCCATGCCCGCGTCACGGGTTTCATCGAGAAGTCCGACGACCCGGTGACGAACCGGATCAACGCCGGTTGCTACGTCTTTGCCCGCCGGATCATCGATGAGATCCCGGCGGACCGCCCGGTCTCGGTCGAGCGCGAGACGTTCCCCGGCCTGCTCGACGCCAAGGCGACCGTTCTCGGCTATCTCGACTCGTCGTACTGGCTCGACGTTGGGACACCGGCCGCGTTCGTGCAAGGCAGCGCCGACGTCGTACGCGGCGTGGTCGTGTCGCCGGCGCTGCCAGGCCCGCCTGGGGACTCGCTGATCCACGACGAGGCGCTCGTGCATGCGAGCGCGGTGGTGTCGGCGGGTTCGGTGGTCGGCCCGAGAGCACGCATCGATGCCGGGGCACACGTCCGGGGCTCGGTGGTCGCCGACGGCGTCCACATCGGCGCCGGCGCGATCGTCGACCGCTCGATCATCGGCCGGCGGGCCGTCATCGGCAATCACTGCAGCATTCACCAGGCGGTCGTCGGTGAGGGCGCCCGCATCGGGACCGGCAACGAGCTGGCGGCCGGGATCCGGGTCTGGACCGATGCCGTCATCCCGGACGCCGCGATCCGGTTCTCGCCGCTGCCGTAGTGGGCTGGGCCGGCGTCAGGCTCGATAGACGCGGATCGCGGCGGTGGCGTCGCCCGGGGCGGTGTCCACGCTGCCACAAAGGTCTTCCGCGGCCAGGGCGGAGAGCAGCCTGCCGAGCACGATGCCCGCGTCCAATGGATCACCGTCGGCGCTGACCGCGGAGCCGTCGGCAGCGACTGCGAGGTCAACGTCGACCGGGCCGATGGCGCGTACCGCGCGGCGCACTCGATCGACGTCGACGGTGCCGCCAGTCGCTGCTTCGATGGCGTCGCCCGGAATCGGTGTCGCGTCGGCGACCAGCTGATGCCGCGACTCACGGGTCCCGAGCCGGAACATGTCATCACCCGATGGCCGGATCAGTGGCCGGGCACCCCGGTCGGGATCATTGCGAGTGAAGGGAAAGCCCCGAATCACGGCAACCGGCGTGGCCGCCAGCTTGCCCTTGACCAGGTCCGCGGCCGACGCGAGCTCGTCGGCGATCGCGACGACGGTCGCTTCGAGCAGGTGACCGGCGGTGTCGCGCTGACCGCGCAGATCCCAGAGCACGTCGAGGCCGGCAGCGCCGATCGCGGTGTCGATCACGCCGTCGCGCCACGGCCGTCCCATCGTGTCGCTGACGATGACGGCGACGTCGATGCCGAGCTCGGTGCGTAGCGTCTGGTGGATGGCGCGAGCCGACGCGTCAGGGTCGCGGGGGAGCAGCGCGACGGTGCCCGCCGGGACGTTGCTCGCGTCGATGCCGGCCGCGGCCATCACGAAACCGTGGTGAGTCTCGACGATCTGGGTGTCGCCGCGGCGCGCCACGACTCGGGCGGTCTCGGCGGCGAGGTGCTCCTCGCGGCTGCCGTGGACCAGGCGACCCTCGGCCTTGGACACCACCTTGCTGGTCACCACGACGACGTCGCCGTCGCGAAGGCCGGCGTCGGCACGGATCAGGAGTTCGCCGATGTCGTCGCCCGACCCGACCTCCGGTATTCCATCGAGTCCCCAGATCTCGACGCGGCTGGTCATCGACGCACCTCGGTGGCGAGCGCCAGCGCGGCGCTGGCCATCTCGGCGGTGGCCGCAACGTCGGTCATCATCAGTGGTACCGCCGCGGTCAGGATTCCGTCCTGCTGCAGCGGGCCGACCGACTCGCCATCGACGGTGTCGACGAGCCAGCCGTCGAGCAGACCGCCGCGAGATCGCGCGCCATAGTGTCGCGCGACCGCTGACGCGGTCGTCTCCACAGCGATCGCGGCCAGACAGGCGTCCGCCATCCCACGGACCGGCGCGCCGCCCACGATCGGCGACAACCCGATGACGGGCGCGGCCGTCTCCCGCAACGTCTCGGATATCCCTGGTACGGCGAGGATCACGCCGATCGAGACCACCGGGTTGCTCGGCGGCAACAGGACGACGTCGGCGTCGTGGATCGCGGCGACAACACCGGGCGCGGGCACCGACCTGCCCGCGCCGACGACGTCGAACCGGCTGGCTGCGACCGCGGCGTGCAGCCGCACCCACCATTCCTGGAAGTGGACGGTGGCGCCAGTCTCGAGCACCACGTGGGTCTCGATCTGGGCGTCGGTGGCCGGCAGCAGACGTACCCCGGGCCGCCAGCGCTCGCAGAGCCGGCGGGTCACTTCGGAGAGCGGGACACCCGCAGTGAGCCATTGTGAGCGCAGCAGGTGGGTTGCCAGGTCGAGGTCGCCGAGCCCGAACCACGAGGGGACCGAGTCCGCTCCGTCCGAGCCGGCGAGGGCCTCGGCGTATGTCGTCAGCTCGTCGCGGACCCGGAACGTTTCAGCCTCGCGACCCCATCCTCGCTCGGCCGAAATCCCATCACCGAGGGTGTACATCACGGTGTCGAGATCAGGGCAGATCCGAAGGCCCAGCATCGTCACGTCGTCGCCGGTGTTGCCGATCACAGTCAGGTCGTGGCCGAGGGTGCGAAGGCCGAGCAGGAAACGTGCTCCGCCGACCCCGCCAGAGAGCACCGTGACACGCATGGCAAGGAGTCTCCCGTAGTCATCTAAGGTCGATTGCATGGAGCATCGGGATTCGCAGTGGTGACCAGCAACGCGCTGCGACGGGCATTGAGCCGCGCCGACGACGGCAAGACCCTCGACGTCACCGAAGCCGAGATCCTGCTGTCCGCTCGCGAGGAGGACCTCGACCGGCTCTGCGCGGTCGCCTCACGGGTGCGCGATGCCGGTCTTGAGGCGCTCGGCCGGCCGCACACCGTCACCTACAGCCGCAAGGTGTTCATCCCGCTGACCCGGCTGTGCCGGGATCGCTGCCACTACTGCACGTTCGCGACGACGCCGGGCCGACTGCCCGCGCCGTACCTCTCACCGGACGATGTCCTCGACATCGCGCGGGCGGGTGCGGTGGCCGGCTGCAAGGAGGCGCTGTTCACTCTCGGCGACCGGCCCGAGGACCGCTGGACCGCGGCACGGGAGTGGCTGGACGAGCTGGGCTTCGACTCGACCCTCGGGTACGTCCGGGCGATGGCGATCCGAGTCCTGGAGGAGACCGGGCTGCTTCCGCATCTCAACCCCGGCGTGATGACCTGGGAGGACCTGCAACGGCTCAAGCCGGTAGCGCCATCGATGGGCCTGATGCTCGAGACGACTGCGGACGTGCCGGCGCATCGCGGCAGCCCCGACAAGGTGCCCGCGGTTCGGCTGCGCAGCATCGAGGACGCCGGGCGCAGCAACATCGCGTTCACGACCGGCCTGCTGGTCGGGATCGGCGAGCTGCCAAGCGACCGGATCGAGTCGATGTTCGCGTTGCGGGCGCTGTCCAAGCAGTACGGCCACATCCAGGAAGTCATCATCCAGAACTTCCGCGCCAAGCCGGACACCGCGATGCGCGGCGAGGACGATCTGGATCTCGACACCTACATCGCGACGGTCGCCGTCGCGCGGCTGGTCCTCGGGCCGCAGGTGCGGGTGCAGGCGCCGCCCAACCTGGTCGATCTTGCCGAGTGCCGGCGGCTGCTCGGCGCCGGCGTCGACGACTGGGGCGGCGTGTCCCCGGTCACTCCGGACCACGTCAACCCGGAGCGGCCATGGCCGCACCTGGACGACCTCGCGCGGGTCAGCGAGGAGTGCGGCTTCACGCTGACCGAGCGACTCACCGCTCACCCGCGCTACCTCGACGAGCCCTGGCTCGACCCGCGGCTACGTCACCACGTCGACGCGCTGCGCGACGACCGCGGACTGGCCAGAATCGGTGCAATGCCAACGGGTTTGCCGTGGCAGGAGCCCGACGGCGGCTGGGACGACGCCGGTCGCACCGACCTTCATGAGGCGATCGACACCGAGGGGCGTCGAGAGCTGGCACGCTCCGACGTCGACACGGCGTACGGCGCCTGGGACTCGATCACGGTCAGCGACGAGGCCCGCAACCGTGGCACCGCGGTCGCCGAGCCGGCCGCCGTCGCGCGGCTTCGGTCGGAGTTCGCCGGCGCGCTGCGGCACGCGGAGACCGATCCGGCCGGGCTGTCCGACGCTGACGCGCTGATGCTCTTTGACGCACTACCGGGTGCCGAGATCGAGGCGCTCGCTCAGTTCGCCGACGAGCTGCGCCGCGATGCCGTCGGTGACATCGTGACCTACGTCGTCAACCGCAACATCAACTTCACCAACGTCTGTTACACCGGCTGCCGATTCTGCGCGTTCGCGCAACGGCGCACCGACGCCGACGCCTACACCCTCTCGCTCGACGAGGTCGGCTCGCGCGCCGACGCGGCAGTGCTGGTCGGGGCGACCGAGATCTGTATGCAGGGCGGCATTTCGCCGGAGATGCCGGCCTCGGCGTACTTCGATCTGGCCCGTGAGATCAAGCGCCGCCAGCCTTCACTTCACCTGCACGCGTTCAGCCCGATGGAGGTCCTCAACGGCGCGTCCCGGACCGGGATGTCGATCCACGACTGGCTGGTCGCGGCCAAGGAGGCGGGCGTCGACTCGCTGCCGGGCACGGCGGCGGAGATCCTTGACGACGAGGTCCGCTGGGTGCTGACGAAGGGCAAGCTGCCGGCCGCGAAGTGGGTCGAGGTCATCATGACCGCGCATCGAGTCGGCATCCCGACGACGTCGACGATGATGTACGGCCACGTCGACACGCCGGCGCACTGGGTGGCCCACCTCAAGCTGCTGGCCGAGATCCAGCGGGAGACCGGCGGGTTCACCGAGTTCGTGCCGCTGCCGTTCGTCCATCACAACGCGCCGCTGTATCTGGCCGGGCTGGCCCGGCCCGGATCGACCCGCCGTGAGGACCGCGCGGTGCATGCGATGGCGCGGATCCTGTTGCACGGTGCGATCGACAACGTCCAGACCTCGTGGGTGAAGCTCGGCACCGAAGGCAGTGCCGAGATGTTGCGCGGTGGTGTCAACGACCTCGGCGGGACGTTGATGGAAGAGACCATCAGCCGGATGGCCGGCTCGCAGCACGGCTCGCGCCGATCCCCGGCCGAGTTGGAGGCGATCGCGACGGCGGCAGGCCGACCGGCGCGCCAACGTACGACGCTCTACGGCGAAATCGTGTCACGATCACGCACAGAACTTGAGGTGGCCGGTTGAGCCTGACCGCGTCACGCTGAGCGAGCGGCAAGGGAGCCAGAGTGGACAGCGATTCTTTCCCCGAGACGACCGGTGACAGCGCGGCGATCGCGAGCCGGCTCGAGGCGCTTGCCGATCAGGCGGCCGTGGATGACGAGCCCGGCCTATCGGTCGGCCCGGTGCTGGCCGCCTCGCTCGCCGGCCTGCGCCATGAGCTCGGTGCGCTGCGCAGCGATCTCGAGACCATGCGGGCCGACATCATGGCGCAGGTCGGCCGCTCGGTCCCGCGTGGTGAGTCCAGTGATGGTGGGGCGAGCGCGGTCGCCGACGACGCGATCGAGGAGCGGCTGGCGGCGATCGAAGACACGCTGGACGGTCTGGCCGAGCGGTTCGAGGCGCTGGCGCGCGACAGCGCGATGGACGCCGGCGAGCGGCTCGCGTCGCTCGACGACCGGCTTGCCGGGCTGGCCGAGTCGGTACGCGCAGAACGCGCCGCCGCGGCCGAGCACCGCGAAGCCAACGATGCCGCCACCCAGGAGCAGGCGGCGTCACTCGACGAGTGGGCCGAGGCGGTGCGGGGCGGGCTGCAGGACCTCGGCGAGGCAGTCACCAACAGCCTTGGCTCGCTCAGCGCTTCGGTGACCGGAGGTACGCCGAACCGCGACGCGGACCAGCGGCAGCTCGGGGCCCGGATCGAGGAGATCTCCCAGTCGCTCGAAGCGGCGATCGCGGCCGGGTTCGAGCAGGGCACCGCGGCAACCCGGGCTGGTATCGAGGCCGATCTCGCAGGGTTGCGCGGCGACCTCGCCGATGCGCTCGACGAGGTGCGCGAGCGGGTCGAGGCGACCGTCACGAGTGCCAACGAGTCGATCGTCGGGTCTCTCGATGAGCACCAGGAGGCGGCGGCCGGGCTTCGCGAGGGGATCGCCTCGGTGGCGCGGCGCTCGCAGGACCATGACGTGGCGGTCGGCGGGTTGCAGGAGACGGTCGCCCGGCTCGATGCGACGCTCGCCGATCTGCAGCGCGACTGGCGACCGCAGGTCGACGCGGTGGTCGCGCAGAGCCGGGCCGCGGCGCAGACCGCTGTCGCCGAGGTGCGGGCTGAGATGACTGCGGCGCTCGCCGACATGCGGGCGGCAACGAGCGCCTCGTTGGCGGAGCTGGGTTCCTCGACAAGTGCCTCGCTGGCCGCGTTCGACACCTCGACGAGTAGCTCGCTCGGTGAGCTGCGGGCCTCACTGGCCGCGCAGGTCGCGACGATCGGTGACGTCACAGGCTCGCTCGGCGGCGGCACCGATCGACTGGTCGGGGCCGGCCAGGCTCTGCTCGCCTATCTCGGCGAGCGGGACCGTTGGCTCGAACGCGAGCGGGACCGGATGCTTCACGAAGTGCTCGACGAGTTCGCACAGGGCCTGTCGGCCAAGGAGCGAAGGGCGGTCGCCGGTCGCGTCGGCGAGGCGCTCGACCGTCGCCGCGATGCCCGAGATGCCGGCCGGTTCCGGCGAAGCGAGGCCGACAAGCCGGCCATTGAGATCCCAGCAGTGCCACCGGAGATCGCCGCGCTCGCCGAGCCGATCGAGACGGCCACGCCGGCGGAGTCGGCAGCTGCTGCCACACCCGCGCCGAAGAGCGCGGTCGGCACCCTCCGATCGACGAGGAAGGCGGCCGCGAAGCCTGAGCCGACCGCGAGCTCGACGCCACCAAGTGCGGCGAAAAAGACTGCTACTGCTAAGAAAACCGCGCCGGCAGCGAAGCGTGCGGCGGCCAAGAAGACACCCGCAAAGACGACCACGAAGAAGACGAGCGTGGGCCGGTCAACCAGGTCGCAGACCGGGGCAAAAAAGGCCGCACCGGCGAAGCGAACCGCAAAGCGGACCGGCGGGTCGCCGCCACGCTCGACTTGATCAACGACGGGTAATACCACCCGATCGCTTGACTTTCGGGGTACGACGCGCGTGTAATTCCATGCGTGTCATTCCTACTTGTCACGAGTGGCCTGCTGTGCAGTGCCGACCATGACATCCCGCGCGCCGGTCTTCCCAGTCGGCCGCTGGCCAAGTGCGTGGAGGCGCCATGAACGAGCCGTTGCTCCTGCTCGACCCCGATGATGAATCGCTGCCGTTGCCTTGGCAGGAAGAAGCGCTGTGCGCGCAGACCGATCCGGAGGCCTTTTTCCCGGAGAAGGGCGGCTCGACCAGGGAGGCGAAGCGAGTCTGCGGCCGATGTGATGTGAGCGGCGACTGCCTGACGTATGCGCTGGCTCACGACGAGCGGTTCGGAATCTGGGGCGGCCTGTCCGAACGCGAACGCCGCCGCCTCAAGCGCAAGGTCGTCTGAGCGCAGCCGAACCGGCTCACCCCGCGGCTCACAACGGCTCGCGGCGCGAGTTTATGACCGCGGTTTGACTGTGATCATGGTCCGGACCTGACGTTGTTGCGTTCAATCGCGCTCAGGACCGGTGACATAGGCTAAGCCGCCTGCCTGCCGCATAGCCGGTTCCGGTACGTGAGCACCCTTTATCGATGACAGAGACGACGAGTCGCCCCAGCCCTTCGGGCCACCTCGTGACCGCCGTGCTGGTTTGCCACGACGGGGCGCTGTGGTTGCCCGAGGTGCTCGATGCCCTCGCGTCGCAGACCCGCCTGCCTGACCGGTTCATCGCGGTGGACACCGGCAGCACCGACGACTCCGTCGCGATCATCAACGCCACACTCGGCGACGCGTCGGTGATCTCGATGCCGTTCGAGACGTCGTTCGGCGCGGCGGTCGAAGCCGGCTTGGACGCACTCGCCGGATCAGCGGTGCCGACGGCTCACGCCGGTGAGCCGACCGAATGGATCTGGCTGCTGCATGACGACTGCGCTCCGGAGCCGGCCGCGCTCGAAGAGCTGCTGCTGCGGGTTGCCGACACCTCCTCGATTTGGCTGGTCGGCCCGAAAGTGCGGGGGTGGCGTGACTGGCGACTGCTCGAAGCCGGCCTGACGATCAACGCGATCGGCCACATCGACGTCGGCTTCGACGGCATCGAGCTCGACCAGGGCCAGCGCGACGACGTCGACGAAGTGCTGGCGCTCAGCACCGCGTGTGCCCTGATCCGCCGCGACATCTGGGTGCGGCTCGGCGGCCTGGACCCGGCCTGGTCGGGCTACGGCGACGACGTCGATCTGGGCTGGCGGATCAATGCGGCCGGCGGCCTGGTCGTCGTCGCGGCCGGCGCGGTGGTGCGACATGTGCGCGCCCAGATCGTCGGACGACGCAAGACCGCGGTGCGCAAGGGGCCGCGGGCCGTCGTACGACGGCGGTCGGGCATGCAGGTCGTGCTGACCAACACCTCACCGCTGCTGGTGCCGTTGCTCCTGGTGCGCTACCTGGTCGGCGGCGTGCTCCGGACGATCGGCCTGATGGCACTGTCCCGCCGACCGGCTCAGGCGAGCGGCGAGTTGCTCGGGGTCATCGGCGTCTTCGCGCATCCGATGGTGATCATCACCGGTCGCCGCGATCGGGCCAGATCGCGCGAGGTGCCTCACCGCGAGCTGCGCCGGCTGCTGCCCTCAGCGGCGAGCCGTTGGCGGTCGTCGCCGTTCCGGGTCGGCCGATTCGGGGTGGAGCGGGTGCGGGCGCAGCGCCAGACCCGCTCGGCAGAACCTGGCCCGGTATCTGAAGAGGCCGAGTCGCTGGTCGTCGAGGAGAGCATCGTCGCGCGCTTCCTGCGGCGACCGACGACGGCGCTGTTCGTCCTGATGTCGCTCGTGGCGCTGATCGCGGAGCGGCACGTGCAGAGCGAGTTCTTGCATGGCGGCCGACTGTTGCCGGCGCCGAACGGCTCGAGTGCCCTGTGGTCGACCTATCTCGCCACGTGGCATCCGAACTTCGTCGGCTCGCTCACCTCGGCGCCGCCGTCGCTCGGCATCCTGGCGCTGCTCTCGACGATCGCGCTCGGCAAGGTCTGGTTGGTCGTCGATCTGGTCATCCTCGGCGTCGTTCCGTTCGCCGCGCTGAGTGCGTTCACCGCGGCGAGGTCCCTGACTGCGACGGTCCAGGTCAGGTTCTGGGTGGCGATCGTCTATTCGCTGCTGCCGGCGGTCACCGGCGCCGTTGCCGGTGGTCGGATCGATGTTGCCTTCGTGGCCATCCTGCTACCTCAGGTGATCCGCGCTGGGGTAGCAGCGGTCAATGCGCAGTCGTGGCTCACCGGGGTACGCCGCGGCATCGGCGCGGGCTTCCTGCTGGCGCTCACTGCCGCGTTCGCGCCGCTGCTCTGGCCGTTTGCGCTGGTCGCGCTCGTGGTCGGGCTGGGCTTCGCCGAGCTCGACGCCTACCAGGCCCGGACCGGCACCGCGCCACAGCTCGATGCGCCGCAACCCGAAACGACACCCGAAGCTGCCGTGGCTGCGGGTTCGAGTGCCGATACCGCGGACCTCGAGGCACCCGTCGACGTACCCCGGTTGCTCCGGTTGGTGTCGGCGGCGCTGATCCTGCTGGTCCCGGTCATCGTGCTGGTGCCGTGGAGCTTCCAGGTGTTCGCTTCGCCGCACCTGGTGCTGGCCGGCAGTGGGCTGCCGGAGTTCTACACCTCGCACGGCGCGCCGTCGGGCTTCGCGTTGGCGCTGTTGCGCGCGGGCGGCCCGGCGCAGCCGCCGGTCTGGATCGGCGTCTCGATCGTCGCGGCGGCGCTGCTCGGTCTCAATCGGCAGAGCCGGGTCGCGATCGCGCGCACCGGAGCGGCGCTGCTTGTCATCGGGGTCGGCGTCGCGATCGCGCTCACCCGCGGCGCAGGGGTGACCGCCGGGCTGCCGGCCAGTCGTCACTGGCCAGGCGTCGCCTTGCTGGTCGCCGGCGCCGGAGCGCTACTGGCTGCGCTGGTCGCCGCGGTCGGGGCCCGGCCGGCGTTGCGCGAGCAGAGCTTCGGCTGGCGGCAGCCGGCTGCCGTCGGCCTGGTCGTCATCGCGGTCGTATCGACTTTGACCCTCGGCGTCGGCTGGGCGCTGCGCGGCGCCGGTGCTCCGCTGACCTCCAGCAGCCCGGCGGTGCTGCCGCTGTTCGTGTCCTCCGAGATCGCCGACCTGCCGAGCTCGCCGCGCGCCCTGCTCCTTGACGCCAGCGGCCCGCGAGTCTCCTACGCGCTGATCCGGCGGCCGGACGGTCCTCAGCTCGGCGATGCCGACACCGCGTCGCGCGGCGGGGCCTCGCCGGCCCAGGGCAAGCTGGCCGCCGCGGTTCGTGACCTTGTTGCCGGCCGTCCCGGCGCCGGCGAGGAGTTGGCACCGTTCGACATCGGGTACGTCGTGGCGCCGAGCGCCAGCGCCCGCCGGGTGGCCTCGGCGCTCGGTCACGCCAGCACCCTCACGGTGCTTCCGGCGCCCGGCGCGACGGTGTGGCGCTCAGCACTGCCGACCGGCGAGCTCTCGGTGCTCGCGGCGCCTTCGGCGTCACAGGCGCTCAAGGGCGGGGTGCCCGCCGCGCCGGCGCTGGCGGTGCTGTCGGCCTCGGTGGGGTCGGCTGGTTCGCTCAGCGCGGCGGTGCCGGCTGGCGACGCCGGCCGGCTGGCGGTACTGGCCGAGCCGGCCAACCGCCATTGGCGCGCGACCGTCAACGGCCAGCCGCTCGTGGCACGGACGGCGTACGGCTGGGCACAGGCCTTCGAGCTGCCGGTCGGCGGAGGCCGGCTGCGGATCGACTTCAGGTCCGACTCACGTCGCGAGTGGCTCTGGGTCGAGTTGGCAGCGGTCGTGGTCGTGCTGATCGCGATGACACCCGGACGCCGGCCCGACGATGAGGACGGCCTGGGATGAGCAGGTTTCAGGTGCCGCTCGCGGTGGTCGTCGCGTTGGTGGCGATCGTGGTGCTCGCTATCGTCGGCAGCGTCGTCGGTTCGGCCGCGCAACCGCTGACCTTGCCGCCGGTCGCTACCGCGCCGGTGACGTCCTCGACGCTGGTCTGCCCCAGCGTCACCGGCCAGCCCGCCGGCACCGTCTCACATGCTGACGTCGCGGACGTCGCGAGTGCGCTGAGCCCGCCGTCACGAAGCACCGGCAGCGTGACCGCGACGGTGCTGGCAGCCGCCAACACCAAGACCACCTCGATGAAGGTCGCGCCGACCAGTGTCGTGACGAGCGTGGCGAAGAAGCGCCAGACGATTGCGATCGCGACGGCAGGGTCGATTGCGGCGACCACGGTTGCCGACGAGGTCACCGCGACCCCGGCCGGCGCGGCGCGGGCACTGTCGGGGGTGCGTTGCGAGGCGCCGGAGACCGACTGGTGGTTCGCCGGAGCGGACGGCCGGGTCGGCTTCAGCGACACACTGGTGCTCGCCAACCCGGCCCCGACTCAGGCTGTGGTCTCGGTCTCGATCTGGGGTCCGGGCGGACCGCGGCTCAACTCGCGGCTCGGAGTCCTGCGGCTGGCAGCCCAGTCGCATCTGGTGATCCCGATTGCGGCCCATGCGCCGGATATCGCGAGGCTCGCGGTGCACGTCCACGCCGAGAGTGGCGCGGTGAGCGCTGCGATGTTCGACGAGCGGACGTCCGCGCTGGCCTCCGACGGCTCTGACTATCTGCCGCCGACCGCGGCCCCGTCGCGCTCACTGGTCATCGCCGGCTTCCTTGCCGGCAAGGGCTCTCGCCAGGTCATCATCGCCAACCCGGGCGGCGTCGATGCGACCGTCGGACTTCGACTGGTCACCGCGTCCGGCTCGTTCGTGCCCTCCGGCGCGAGCCAGGTGGTGGTCCGCGCCGGGCGCACCAGCCGAGTCGACCTCGACCGTGCCTTCGCCGGCACGACCGGCGCGGTGCAGCTCAGCAGCGACCAGCCGATCGTCGCGCAGGGGCTCGCCGTCAGGGTCGCGACACCGCAGCGGCCCGACCTGATGTGGCTGGCCGCGACCCCGCCGCTTGCCGGGCCGGCAGCGGTGGCGACCGGCCGGGTTCCGACCGGTGGCCACGCGGCGTTGCTGCTCACCGCGCCGCAAGGCGCTGCGCAGGTGCGGGTGACGGCGATCGGCGGGAAGACCCGGACGATCTCGATCGCCGCCGGTCGAAGCTCGGAGGTCGACATCACCTCGACGGTGACGGCGGCGACCGGCCCGTGCCCGTTCGTCGTCACACCGATCGGAAGCGAGCCGGTGTACGGCGTGCGGGTGCTGTCCTACGGCGCCGGGCTCATCACCGCCGAACCACTGGTTGAGCTGCCGAGGCCGATTCCGTTGCCGCCGGTCCAACAGGACCAGGGCATCGCCACCCGCTAGCTCTCCGGTGGTGGCTCGCTGCTGTCGAAGCCGGGATCGACGACGTCGGGCTCGAGGCCGAGATAGTTGGCGATGACCTGCACCACCACGTCATGCACCAGATCCTCGAGGTCCTCGATGTCGCGGGAGCGCAGCTCGATCGGCTTGCGGTAGAGCACGATGTGGGTCGGCGTCTTGCCGGTGCCGGGCAGGATCTGGGCCAGCAGCACCCCGGCAGACTCGATGGCGCCGTCCATGGCCGGGTGAGCCCCGTCGACCTCGGAGCCCGGCACCAGGTCGACCGCGAACTCCACGTTGGCCAGCTGCTCGCGCCAGCGGTGCTCGACATGTTCGACGGCGTCGCTCGCGATCCGGTCGAACCGGTCGGCCGGGGACGCCGAAATCGGCACTCCGGGCGGCACCAACCGGCCCCGAATGCCACGTCCGTGACGGTCCCGGCTCACGCCCGCACGATAGTGCGGGATGCGACACGAACGATGTTGTGCCCTCGGTGATAGCCGCAGGTGGCTCCGGGCGGGTACGGTCGCGCTCGTGAGCCCTATCCGCCGCTGCTCGCGGACTGCGTGCGCCCGTCCTGCGGTTGCAACGCTCACTTACGTCTACTCGGACTCCACCGCCGTCGTCGGACCGCTGGCGACGTACGCCGAACCGCACTCTTATGACCTGTGCGAGATCCATGCGCACGGCCTGACCGCCCCGCGTGGCTGGGAAGTGGTGCGGCTCGACATCGACGCCGAGCGCGCGGTTGGCATCGACGATCTCGAGGCGCTCGCTGATGCCGTGCGCGAGGCGGCGAAACCCAGCTCGCAGGTCGCGGCTGAGAAGGCCGCGCCTCCGGTCGATTCGGGGGACGTTGGCCGTCGCGGCCATCTGCGCGTCCTGCCGGACCCTTCGACGTCCTGACCCGTCTCTGAACTTTGCTTTGTCTTCCGACCAGCCATGCTCAATACAGCGATGGTATGTCCCGATATCGCCCAAGGCTCAAGGAAATCGGCGAACCGGACGATACCTAGGTTGCCAAGTCGCCCACGCTTTGGAGAGACCGTCATGAAGTCCAGCGCCTCGCTCGCCGACCAGCGTCCCGCCCAGCCGTCCTCGCTGACCCGCCGAGGTGCCCGCAGCGGCGCCGAGTGCCCGGTCTGCGGCAGCCAGCGGCTGACGTCGCTCGCGATGACGCTGACCGATGGGACCCCGGTCAACTTCTCCTCCTGCCACAACTGCGAGCACCGGGTCTGGGCCGATGACGCCGGCCGGCTGGAGTTCTCCGACGTACTCAACCGGGCGACCAAGCGCAAGGTCAGCTAGCGTCGAAAGCGTGACGCCCCGCCTTGCCGACATCGTCAAGGCCTACGACATCCGGGGTGTGGTCCCCGACCAGCTCGACGAGTCGATCGCGCGCGACATCGGCGCTGCCTTCGTCAGGTATCTCGCCGCCGACCGGATCGTCATCGGCTACGACATGCGCGAGTCCTCGCCCGGCCTTGCCAGCGGATTCGCCGCCGGCGCGATGGCCCAAGGCGCCGACGTCATCGAGGTCGGGCTCGCCTCCACTGACCTGCTCTACTTCGCCGCCGGCAGCCTCGACATTCCCGGCGCGATGTTCACCGCGAGCCACAACCCGGCGCGCTACAACGGCATCAAGCTCTGCCGCGCGGGTGCTGCGCCGGTCGGTCAGGACAGCGGGTTGGCCGACATCCGCGCGATGGTCGAGGGCGGCCTCCCGACCTACGACGGTGCGGCCGGCTCGCTGAGCCGGCGTGATCTGCTCGGCGACTACTCCGGCTATCTCAAGTCGCTGGTGCCCGACATCGCCAACATCCGGGCGTTGAAGGTCGTCGTCGATGCCGGCAACGGCATGGGCGGCCTGACCGTGCCGACGGTCTTCGACGACCTGCCGCTCGACGTCACCGAGCTTTTCTTCGCCCTCGACGGCAACTTCCCGAACCACGAGGCCAACCCGATCGATCCGGCCAACCTGCGTGACCTCCAGGTGAAGGTCCGCGAGGTTCGTGCCGATCTCGGCCTTGCCTTCGACGGCGACGCCGATCGTTGCTTCGTCGTCGACGAGCGCGGCGAGATCGTCTCGCCCTCGGCGTTGACCGCGCTGATCGCGGCCCGCGAGCTCGACCGTGAGCCGGGCGCGACCGTCATCCACAATCTGATCACCTCCCACGCCGTACCCGAGATCGTCCGCGAGCGCGGCGGCGAGCCGGTGCGGACCAGGGTCGGGCACTCGTTCATCAAGGCGACGATGGCCGAGACCGGAGCGATCTTCGGCGGCGAGCACTCCGGGCACTTCTACTTCCGCGACTTCTGGCGCGCCGACTCCGGCATGCTCGCCGCGCTTCACGTGCTCTCCGCACTCGGAACCCAGGACGGGACGCTGTCCGACCTGCTCGCGCAGTTCAGCCGGTACGCCGACTCCGGTGAGATCAACAGCGAGGTCGATGATGTCGCGGCGTCGGCGGATGCGGTGCGGGCGGCCTTTGCCGACCGCGAGGGCGCCGTCATCGATGACCTCGACGGGCTCACCGTCGAGCTGGCGGACGGGTCGTGGTTCAACCTGCGGCCCTCCAACACCGAGCCGTTGCTGCGGCTCAACGTCGAGGCAGCGGATCAGGCCGGCGTCGACCGGCTCCGCGATGAGGTCCTCGCCATCATCCGCGACTAG
>DATAUK010000004.1:0-2920 GCA_036268295.1 Mycobacteriales bacterium
TGCCCCAGGGGAGGATCCGCAGGTGCAGCGGCATGGGGTAGACATCGGCATCTGCGGTAAGCATCCGGTCGTAGACCACGCCGACCCCGCCCCGATGCTCGCCCGGCCCGCCGGTGTCGGCGACGAACTCCTTGCCCAGCACGACGACCGGGTGATCCTCCTCGATCGACTCGACCGACATGTCCATGATGTTCTGCTGGCTCATCGACACGAAGCTTTCGCCGTCGCCCTCGCAGCTGGCGCCGAAACCGCCGAGGGCCAGCATCGGTGCCACGAATATCTTGCGACCCGATCCGTCGAGATCAGGCAGCACGACCGGGATCGACTGCGTCGCCGCCGCGAGCCGCTCGGCGACACCACCGGCGGCCTCGCGGCGCCCGCTCAAGGGCGGCGCGTGCGTGGTGCCGGTCATCAGCAGACCCATGTTCGAGCCGTAGTGTCCGCCGAAGCCGGTCTGCGCCGGGCTACCGGACAGGATCGCCTTGGTGACGGCGTTGAACACCGCCTCCGCGGCGTCGAAGTACATCGTCGTCGCGGCCGGCGGGCGCGCGGTGACGAAGGTGCCCTCGGGCGCAACGACGGTGATGGCGCGGAACGCACCGGCATTGTTCGGGTTGTGCGGGTCGCAGAGGAACTTCATCGCCGTGTAGACGCCGTTCGCGGCATCGAACACTGAGCAGTTCACCGACGACGCCGCTTCCCGGGTGGTCCCGGAGAAGTCGACCTCGACCTGGTCGCCGCGCTTGCGCACGGTCGTTCGCACGACATAGGGGTTGTCGTTGAACGCGTCGCAGTCGATGCCGTCCTCGCCGACGAAGTCCCCGTCGGGCAACGCGCGCAGGCCTTCGCGCATGGAACGGTCGGCGTAGTCGAGGGTGTAGGCCATCGCGTCGTGCACTGTCTCGACGCCGTGCGTCTGGGCCAGCGCGACGAGCCGTTCCTGAGCGAACTTCGCCGCGCTGTGCAACGCCTGCAGGTCGGCGAGCATGTTGTCGGGCAGGCGCGAGTTGTCGAAGTAGAGATTGAACCCGGGTGTGTAGGGCTCGTCGTCCCGAAACACCGGAACGCCCGAGATCACCACACCTTCCTCGAACAGGCTGCGCTTGCGGGTGGAGTAACCGCCGGCGGTCACACCCCCCATGTCCATCAGGTGCGCCTTGACCGCGACGCCACCGATCATCGTGCCGTCGAGGAAAACGGGTGTGAAGAACCCGTTGTCGTACACGTGGTTCCCACCCTTGAACGGGTTGTTCATCGCGATCATGTCGCCCGGGCGCAGGTTCTCGATGCCGTATTCCCAGAGCATGTTGCGCACCATGAACGGCATGACACCGGAGAAGTGGGCGAGGCTTTCGTTCATGGCGACGACGTCGAGGTTCATGCGCTCGTGCTCGGGCGGGCCGATCAGCGTGACACAGAAGTCGAACGCATCCCGGATGATCGGCGAGAAACTGGACCGCAGGATGATCCGCCCGGCCTGGCGCACGGTGGCGAAGAACGCGTTACGGATGATCTCCAGGGTGACGGCGTGCTCACCGCTGGAACGGTCGGGCTGCTGCGCGGTCATCGGCTGCTCCAGGTGATCACGAGATGTCCGGTCGGGTCGACGAGCGCGCGGTCGCCCCGGGCAAGCAGCGTCGTCGCGGTGGGCTGCACGACCAGTGCCGGTCCATCGACCGCCTCGCCGGCCACGAGAAGTTCGCGGCGCACGATCGGCACCTCGCGCCAGTCGCCGTCGAGATGCACTCGACCGGTCCGCGGAGCCTCGTGCTCGCGCGTGCCGTAATGCTGCGGCGCGTCCGGCGTTGCGAGCTCGACGGTCGCGGTGACCCGCGCCATGGTCGCCTTCACATCGGCGCGGCGGACGGCGTAACCCCAGGTACGTCGATGCGTCTGATCGAAATTCACCCGCAGCTGATCGATCGCGGCGTCGTCGAGTACGCCCTCGGGCACCGGGACGTTGCTGGTCTCCCAGGTCTGGCCCTGATAGCGGCCGTCCAACCAGCGGGTATAGGTGATGTGCCCGTCCGTGGCGGTGCCTGTGGCGGTCCCAGTGCCAGCCAGCGACAGCGTGCGCCCGGCCTCGTTACGCAACCGGCCGTAGGCGGCCTCCAGCTCGTCGGGCGCCAGCGCGCCCAGCGCTCGCACGAGCGGCTCACCGATGTCCATCCGTAGATCGGCCAGCGCAAGCCCGTAGGCGGAGAGCTCACCGGGCTGCGGTGGCACCACGACCGATTCAGCGCCCAGCGCCCGCCCGATCCGCGCGCCGAACACCGGCCCCGCCGAGCCGTAGACATACAGCCCGAAGCGGCGCGGATCGATCCCGTTGTAGACCGAGACCTCGCGCGCCGCCTCGACCATCGCCGACGTGGCGATGTCGAGGATCGCCTGCGCGGCGGCTTCCGGGGCCAGCCCCAGGGCCTGGGCCACCGGGGCGATGGCGGTGCGGGCAGCGTCGGTGTCGAATGCCGACGAGCCGCCCATGAACCGGGTGGGATCGAGGATGCCGAGCACGGCCAGCGCGTCAGTGACCGTGGGCTCGGTCCCCCCACGCCCATAACAGGCCGGCCCGGGCACAGCACCGGCACTGCGCGGACCGACCCGCAACGCACCGCGGCGATCCACCCAGGCCACAGAGCCGCCCCCGGACCCGATCGAGTGCACAGCCATCGCGGGCAACGCGATGATCACGTCGTGCTCGAGCTCCAGCTCGGTGGTCAGGACCGGTTGCCCGTCGGCGATCACCGCGCAGTCGGCACTGGTCCCACCAATGTCCAAAGTGATCAGGTTGCTCGACCCGATCCGTTGACCGGCGCGCTGGGCCCCGGTCACGCCGCCGGTCGGGCCGGACTGCAGCGTGTAGGCCGGCCGTTCGCGTGCTGTCCGCGCCGGGAGCACACCACCGTTGGATTGCATGACC
>DATAUK010000005.1:0-118461 GCA_036268295.1 Mycobacteriales bacterium
CGAGTGGAAGGCCGGCGACATGGACGTCGTCGCCGAGGTCACCGACGAGGAGATCGCCGAGGTCCTCGCGGCCTGGACCGGGATCCCGGTCTTCAAGCTGACCGAGGAAGAGACCGCTCGGCTGCTTCGCATGGAAGACGAACTGCACAAGCGGGTCATCGGCCAGGAGCAGGCGGTCAAGGCGGTGTCGCAGGCAATCCGCCGTACCCGTGCCGGCCTCAAGGACCCGAAGCGTCCAGGCGGGTCGTTCATCTTCGCCGGCCCGTCCGGCGTCGGCAAGACCGAGCTGTCCAAGACCCTCGCCGAGTTTCTGTTCGGCGACGAGGATGCGCTGATCCAGCTCGACATGAGCGAGTTCATGGAGAAGCACAGCGTCTCGCGGCTGGTCGGCTCACCTCCTGGGTACGTCGGCTACGAGGAGGGTGGCCAGCTCACCGAGCGGGTGCGGCGCAAGCCGTTCTCGGTTGTGCTTTTCGACGAGGTCGAGAAGGCTCACCCGGATGTTTTCAACACGCTGCTCCAGGTCCTCGAGGACGGCCGCCTCACGGACAGCCAGGGCCGCACCGTCGACTTCAAGAACACCGTGATCATCATGACGACCAACCTCGGCACCCGCGACATCGCGAAGGGCCTCAACCTCGGCTTCGCCTCGGGTGATCATGATGCGAACAACTACGACCGGATGCGGTTGAAGGTCAACGAAGAACTCAAGGCGCACTTCAAGCCGGAGTTCCTCAACCGGGTCGACGACACGATCGTGTTCCACCAGCTGACCGAGGAGGACATCGTCACGATCGTCGACCTGATGATCAGCCGAGTCGACGCCGCGATGAAGAACCGTGACATGGCGATCGAGCTGACCGCCGACGCGAAACGGCTGCTGGCGAAGAAGGGCTACGACCCGGTGCTCGGCGCTCGGCCGTTGCGCCGGACGATCCAGCGCGAGATCGAGGACATCCTGTCCGAGCGGATCCTGTTCGGTGAGCTGACTGCCGGCCAGATCGTGGTCGTCGACACCGAGACTCCGGACGACGATGCCGACGGCGAGCGGTTCACCTTCCGGGGCGAGACCAAGCCGGTCGCGCCCGATGCCCCGCCGGTCGAGGCGGTCGCACCGGGAGCGCCAATCGAATCCGCAGAGGCTCCTGCCGCGGAGGCGTAGCCCCGCTGAAACGATGTGACAGCGTTCGCGCCGGCGGTAACGGCGTCACATCGTTTGGTCGGTTGCGGTGGCTGCGGCGATCGCCGCGACCATGCGCTCGACGCGGTCGCTGAAGACGCCGTCGAGCCCGACGGCGAGCGCCCGGTCCAGCGAGGAACGCCGCTGCGCGTCGTAGCCGAACGCGAGCATTCCCAGGTCTTGGACCTCCGCCACCATCGCGTGGCTCCACCACATCCACCGGGCGTTGATCGCCTTGATCCCGCCCTCGTGAGCCGAGGCCAGAGCGGCAGCTCGCCGGCTCGACCGCATCACGTTGCCGCGCAGCGTGATGACGCCGCGCGCGCCATCGAGACCGGCGAGGTCTGCGGGCTGCGGCGCAACCAGCCACAGCTTGTCGGCGCCACCGTGGCGCTCGGCGACGGCGAGGACCGCTGCGGCGACGGTGGGTGACTTCACGTCGACCGCGAGGTCGAAGCGCGATCCGACCGATTGGTAGAGATCGGTTAGCGTGGCGATATGTGCTGGCAGATCACCTCGTCGTACCTCCGCTATCGGCTGTCGTCCGCTACGGCCGGCGAGCCCGTCATGATCGAGGACCACGATGCCGTCCTGGCTGAGCCAGGCATCGGTCTCCAGACCGCGGGCACCGAGCGCGATCGCCTCAGTGAACGTCGCAATTGCGTTGTCCGGTCCGTGCGATCCGCCCCGGTGCGCGAACCCGTACCTCACGTCGGCAGCCGGTAATGATCGGTGCCGGCCGGCTCGACCAGTCCGTCGGCGATCAGCCCGGCAAGTGCGCGTTCGCGTTGCGCGACGTCGTCCCAGACCTCGTCGAGGGAGCGCTGGTCGACGGTGCCGGTGGCGTCGCGGAGCACGGCAAGAAGTCTGCCACGCACCTGGCGGTCGGTTCCGGCATAACGCTGCGGGCGTCTGGCCGGCGGACCATCCGGCCGGCCCAGGCGGTGCCACGCGCACGACACCTCTAGTGGGCAGGCCGAGCATCGCGGCGCCGTTGCGGTGCAGATGACTGCACCGAGCTCCATCACCGCGATGCTGTGCCGGCCCGGAGCCGCGTCAGGCACCAGCGCCAGCGCCTCGGCGCGCTCGGCGACGGTTGGCGCGGATGACCTCGCGCCGGCCTCTCCCCGGATGACCCGGGCGAGCACGCGTCGGACATTGGTATCGAGGACCGCGTGGCGTTGGCCGAAACCGAACGTCGCGACGGCCGCCGCGGTGTAGCCGCCGATGCCTGGCAGCGCCAGCAGGTCGTCGTACGACGAGGGGACCTCGCCGTCGTGACGCTCGACCATCGCCACCGCACTTTCGCGCAGCCGCAACGCGCGGCGCGGATAGCCGAGCCGACCCCACGCCCGCACCGCCTCGCCCGGCGGCTCCGCAGCCAGCGCGACCGGCGCCGGCCACCGGTCGATCCACTGTTGCCATACCGGCGCGACTCTGGCCGCTGGCGTCTGCTGGAGCATCACCTCGCTGACCAGCACCCCCCACGGCGTGACGCCGGAGGATCGCCATGGCAGGTCACGCGCGTTCGCGTCGTACCACTCGGGGAGAGCGGCAAAGCAGGCATCGACCATGACCCTCGGTAAGTCTGCCACGAGCGAGGAATGCCGATGATGGCCCGCACCCCCTACGATCATGCTGGTGAGCACCCTGCTGTTCCCGGTCGGACCGCACGAGCCGCGGGTCTATTGGGTGCGTCGTGCCGTGGTGGTCGTCGTGCTCGTCGTGGTGCTGATCGTTCTCATCGAGCTTTTCTCCGGCGGGTCGAGCAAGCCGAAGGCCAAAGACAAGGCAAATCCGCATGTCACGACCTCGACTTCTGCTCCGGCGACGACCTCGTCGTCCGCGCCGGCGACGACCCAGGTGACGGCGTGCGACCCGAGCACGTTGAAGCTCACGCTCTCGACCGACAGCGACTCCTACAAGTCCGGCCAGGCGGCGAAGCTGATCGGGGTGTTCAGCAACCCCGCGACGACGGCGTGCACATTGTCGGTCGCCCCGTCGCAGGAGATCTGGACGATCAAGTCCGGGCCTCCGACGGTCTGGACGACCCACGGCTGTACGTCGTCAAAGGCGCCGAAGCAGGCGACGATCAAGGCCGGCGGCATCAAGCAGGTGTCGATCATCTGGAACGGCTTCCGTTCGGCGGTAAGCGGGTGCGGCAACGGCCCGGTAGCCACGGCCGGCGAATACACGCTTCACGCCACGCTGGACGGCGTGACGGCGTCCAAGGCGGCGATCTTCCACGTCACGTCATGACGAGACGTCACAACGACGTACCGCTTCGGGAGGGGTAGGGCACAACCACCCAAAAGCCGGCAGGCTCCGCACGCTCAAGCACAACCACAACGGCGACGACATCAGATGAGTGACCGCCCAGCCGGAGAGCCCAGCTCCGGTGACGATTGTGGTCGTCGACGACTCCGCGACGCAGCGCCGCTTCATTCGCGCTGCCCTCGCGGTCGATCCCATGCTCGATGTCGTCGGGGAAGCCCGCAACGGCCGTGATGCGGTAGCGCTCGTCGAGCGGCTGCACCCTTCGGCGGTCCTGATGGATCTGCATCTGCCGGTCATGAACGGCATCCAGGCGATCGAGCGGATCATGGCGGCGACGCCGACGCCGATCGTCGTCTACTCGTCCTTCGTCGACGGCGTCGACCGCGCCAACGCCGCATCGGCGTACGCCGCCGGCGCTGTCGATGTCATGTCCAAGCCCGGACCGCACGACGCGGCCCGGCTCGAGGAGTACGCCGCGACGCTGCGCGGCCGGCTGCGGGTTGCCGGCCGGGTCCGTGTCATCACCCATCCGCGCGGCAATCTCGGGATGTCCGGCGCGGCACTGAGCACGTTGCGGCTGCGTCCCGGCAGCGGTGGCCACGACAGCGAAGCGGACCATGTCGGGCCACGCCGATCGACCGGCCGCCGGCCGGACGGAGCGGATCGAGAGCCGGCCGCTGCGCCAGCCCGCCAGGTCAAGGTGCTCGCGATCGGCGCGTCGACGGGTGGCCCGCAGGCACTCGCCCGGTTGCTTGCCGGGGTGCCGGCAGACACCACAGCGGCAATCGTCGTCGTCCAGCACATGGCCGACGGCTTCATGGAAGGCCTGACCGACTGGCTCGACGAGAGCTGTCCGTTGCCGGTGGTGCTCGGTGTGCACGGCAAGCGGATGTCGCCCGGGACGGTCACCATCGCCCCGAGCGGACTGAACCTGATCGTGCACGATCGGCTCCGGATCACGACCAGCGAGCCGGCGGCGGGCCAGTTTCACGTGCCTGGCATCGACGCGACCTTCACCTCGGTCGCCGATGCCTATGGCTCGACCGCGGTGGGCCTGCTGCTGACCGGGATGGGTCGGGATGGTGCGGTCGGGCTCAAACGGATCCGTGACTGCGGCGGGTTCACGATCGGCCAGGACGAATCGACCAGCGCGGTCTACGGCATGCCGGCGGCCGCGATGTCGGCCGACGCGGTCGACGTCCAGCTCCCGTTGCCGGAGATCTGCTCGGCGGTCACTGCGCTGCTCGGCGGCTCGCCGGCGGCCGAGGACGCTGCCCCGGACGATGGATCTGGCCCGACCGACGACGCGGTGGCGGCGAAATGACCCGCCTGCTGCTCACCGATGCCGAGTTTGCGACGCTGACCAAGCTGTTGCATTCCGCTGCCGGGCTCGCCTTCGACCAGGCGCGCCGTGACTCGCTCGCCTACTCGATCGCCGATCGGATGGCCGCCACCCAGACGACCGATGTGCCGTCGTACCTGGCGTTGCTGACCGGCCCGGGCGGCCCTGTCGAGCGGCAAGCGCTGCTCGACGAGGTGACGATTCCGGAGACTCATTTCTTCCGCAACCCGCCGCAGGTCCGCGCGCTGCGCAAACACGTCCTGCCGGAGCTGTTGCGGCAGGCCGCGGCCGGCAAGAAGCTGCGGATCTGGAGCGCCGGCTGCTCGACCGGCGAGGAGGCCTACACCGTCGCGATCCTGCTTCGCGAGCTGGTGCCGGCCAGTGCCAACTGGGACATCAAGGTGCTGGCGACCGACGTCTCGACTCGCGCCCTTGCCGCCGCCAAGAACGCGAGGTACGCCGAGCGCTCGTTCGTGATGACCGATGCGCTGGACCTGTCCCGGTGGTTCGTGCTCGACGCCACCGACGGGTCCTGGGTGGTGCGCGATGAGGTCCGTGAGCTCGTGGAGTTCGCTCACCACAACCTGGTGACCGATCCGCCGCCGTTCGATCCCGATCAGGTCGATCTGATCCTTTGTCGCAACGTCACGATCTACTTCGACCGCGAGACCACGCGCCAACTGATGAAGCGGTTGCACGGCCGGTTGCGTGAGGGCGGATATCTGTTCCTCGGACATGCCGAGACGCTGTGGCAGATCAGCGATGACTTCGCGCTGGTGCCGCTCGGCGATGCCTTCGTCTACCGCCGGCTTGCCGCGACCGAGCCCCATGAGCATCGCTGGGTGTTGCCCGACCGACGCACCGAGGACGAGCCCCGGCCGACCCGCGCCGATCGTCGTCGCAGTGACACCGATCGCCGGGGCCGGCCTGCGCTCGCAGCGCCGCTGTCCGAGCAGCGACCCGGGTCCGGTCTGGCGCCCGCCGTCTCCGGTCCCGTCGCGCCCGAGCCGGCGCAAGCGCCGGTGCCGCCACCGGATCCGCTTGACGCGGTGCGTGCCGCGATTGCCCACGGCCGGTCCGACGAGGCGGCAGACGTCGCCGCCGAGGTCGTCGCTACGACGCCGCTATTGGCGCAGGCGCACTACTTACACGGTGTTGCCCTGACCAATATCGGCCAGGATGCGCAGGCACTTGTCGCACTTCGCAAGGCGGTGTATCTCGACCCGCAGCACGGATTCGCCCACTTCCTTCTTGGCGGTGCGCTCGCGCGCCACGGTGAGCCGATCGCCGCGTCGCGCTCCTATCGGGCGGCGGCCAGCACGTTGGGGCGGCGCCCACTCGACGGCGTCGCTGACGAGCTTGGCGGGCGCAGTGTCGCCGAGCTCGCGGCGCTGTGCACGCAGCTGGCCCAACGGGCCGATCAGAGCTACCGGTCACAGGAAGGCTCGCGATGATCTCCGGCTATGTGATGTTCCGGCTCGGTCAGCGCTCGTTTGCGCTCTCCCTCGACGAGGTCCACGAGATCGTGCGGCTCGCCGGGCTGGAGCGGCTGCCGGGCACGCGTGCGCCGCTCGCCGGGCTGATCATCCTTCGTGGTACGCCGTTGCCGGTTCTCGACGTCAGGACCGCGGGCTCGGATGAGCAGGGCGATGTCCTGGTGATGGAGTTTGCCGGTGACCGGGTCGGCGTGGCGGTCGATGAGGTGCTGGCCGTGATGTCCGCGGCGGAGCTGCCGGAGGCGGCGGAGTCGCCGGCGAAGAGCTTGCCGTCGTACGTCGTCGGGGTGCGGCGCAACGCCAGCCGGCCGGTCCTGCTCGTCGACATGCAACGCATGCTCGACGTCTGCGCCGAAGGCTGGACCGACTCGCTGGTCGCTCCGGCCCATTCGCTTCTGCGCCACTGACCCAGGTGGCGCTCGCCTGCCCCTCTCCAGACAGCGCCGACATGTCAAACTGCCAGCTTTCGTGGACACGCCGCCAGCTGTGCGACGAACTGACGTGTGCAGCTCACCGCGCTAGGTGCAAGCATGGCAACCGCCGCACAGCTGGACCTGACTGGGGATGCAACTCACGCAAGTACCAAGCTGCGCGGCCCGAGCTGGTCGATCACGGCCGACCGGTCGAGGCCGCGGACGAACGTCAGGCTCAACGCGTCGACGTCTTCGGTCAGTCGAAGCGGGTCGTCTCGGCCATGGCCGGAAGTGTTGCGCTATCTGTGCGGGGCGTCGAACCGGTGTCGCCTCGCTTCAGCGAAGCGCGGCGATGGCTTCCACCTCGACCAGCTGATCCCGGTAGCCGAGGACGGCGACTCCCAGCAGCGTGCTTGGCACGTCATGGTCACCGAACGCGGCGCTGATCACCTCCCACGCGGCCACCAGATCCGGCTGCTGGCCGCTCGCGACGTACACCGTCGTCTTGACGACGTCGCTCAGCTGCGCGCCGGCCGCATTCAGCGCGGTCACCAGGTTGGCCATGACTTGTTCTGCCTGGCGCCGGATGTCACCGGGTGAGACGGTGTTGCCGTCGGCGTCGAGCGGGCAGGCGCCGGCGGTGAACACCAGCCGAGACACCTGGTGCGCAACCGCGGCATACGCGTACGGCGCCTGGTCGGTGAGAGCGGCCGAGCGGATCAGCTCGATGTGCGGCGCATCGGTCAATTGCCTCGCCTCCCGTCGGTCGTTCCAAGACCGTTAGATCGTTGCCGACCCGGTCAGACGTAACGTTCGAGGATCGAGGACTCGGCCAGCCGGGACAGGCCCTCGCGCACCGATCGGGCGCGGGTGTCGCCGACACCTTCGACAAGCTGGAGGTCATCGATCGTTGCTGCGAGCAGCTTCTGCAGTCCACCGAAGTGCTCGACCAGCCGGTCGACGACCGCCGGTGGCAACCGCGGGACCCGCGCCAGCAGCCGGTAGCCGCGCGGCGAGACGGCGTTGTCGAGGACGTCAGCGCTTGTGCCGAAGCCGCACACCCGTGCGATCACGGCGAGGTCGAGCAGGTCCGTTGCGGAGACGTTGTCGAGATCGTTGAGGACATGCGCCGCGGTGCGCGGCCGGCGGCCGTGCGGCGTCGGGATGTAGTCGCGGACGATCAGTTCGCGTTCTTGCGGCACGCCGGCCATCAGCTCATCGAGCTGCAGCGAGAGCAGCCGGCCGTCGGTGCCGAGCTCGACGACGTACCCTTCGATCTCCGACGCGATCCGCAGCACCATCTCCAGCCGCTGACTGACCGCGACCGCGTCGCGGACCGTGACGAGATCCTCGATCTCGAGTGCCGAGAGCGTGCCGTTGACCTCATCGAGGCGCAGCTTGTATCGCTCGAGCGTGGCGAGCGCCTGGTTGGCCCGGGAAAGGATCGCCGCCGAGTCGTCGAGCACGTAGCGACGGCCCTCGACGTATAACGCGATGATCCGCATCGACTGGCTCACGCTGACCACCGGATAGCCGGTCTGCTTGGCGACCCGCTCCGCAGTGCGGTGACGGGTGCCCGACTCGTCGGTCGGGATCGAGGGATCGGGGACCAGATGGGTTGCCGCCCAGACGATCCGGGTGAGGGTGTCGTCGAGGACGATCGCACCGTCCATCTTGGCCAGCTCACGAAGCCGGGTTGAGGAGAACTCGACGTTGAGGGGAAAGCCGCCGGTGCACAGCGACTCGACGGTCTTGTCGTAGCCGAAGACGATCAGCGCACCGGTGTGGCCGCGCAGGATCCGCTCGAGACCGTCCCGGAGCTGGGTGCCGGGTGCGATCTGGGCGAGCGTTGCGCGCAGCTGCTCGCCTTCGGTTCGATCGGAGGTTGCCACCGGACTCCTCGTAGCGCGCGGTTGGGCGTGTCGAGTGTACGGGCGAGGCTGGTGCTGATCGGCATTATCGGCGTTTGGGTGGCAGGGCGTGGCGAACCGCTTCGTCGACGTCGCCGACCTCGACGGTGTGGATCCGCGGCAGCGCCTCTCCGCTGCCGCGGGGGACCATTGCGGTGGTAAATCCGAGCCTCGCTGCCTCGGCTAGGCGGGCCCGGACTGCGGACACCGGCCGGATCTCACCGGCCAGTCCGACCTCGCCGATCGCGACGACCCCCGGCGCGATCGCGGTGCCGCGACTCGAGCTGACGATGGCAAGTGCGAGCGAGAGGTCTGAGGCGGGCTCAATCACCCTGACCCCGCCGACCGTCGCGGTGTAGACCTCGCGGCTCGGCAGCCGAAGCTCCTGTCGGCTCTCGATCACCGCAAGCAGCATCGCGACCCGTGCGTTGTCGAGGCCGCTCGTCGCGCGCCTGGGCGTGACCGTTTGGACGTCTCCCACTAGTGCCTGCAGCTCGGTGACGAGCGCCCGCCGGCCCTCCATCGTCACGGTCACGCAGGTGCCGACGACCGGCGTCGAGCCGTGGGCCAGGAACAGCCCGGACGGATCGGGGAGTCCGACGATTCCGTCGTCCTGAAGGTCGAAACAGCCGACCTCGTCGGCCGGGCCGAATCGGTTCTTCACGGTGCGCACCAGCCGCAGCCGCGAGTGCCGGTCACCCTCGAAGGAGAGCACGACATCGACCAGGTGCTCGAGGGTGCGCGGCCCGGCGATCGCGCCGTCCTTGGTCACGTGGCCGACCAGGATGGTGACGATGCCACGTGACTTGGACAGCCTGATCAGCGTGCTCGCGACCTCGCGCACCTGGGCGACCCCGCCGGCGGAGCCGTCGACGGCCGCCGAGCTGATGGTCTGGACGGAGTCGATGACGAGCACCTCGGGGATGATGGCATCGACGTGGCCGAGCACCGCAGCAAGGTCGGTCTCGGCCGCGAGGTAGAGCTCATCGGCCAAGGCCCCGATGCGCCCGGCGCGTAGCCGGACCTGGGCGGCTGACTCTTCGCCGGTCACGACCAGGCAGCGGGCGCCGGACCCGGCGATCTTCGCGGCGGCACTGATCAGCAGCGTGGACTTGCCGACGCCGGGCTCACCCGCGAGCAACACGACCGAGCCCGGCACCAGCCCGCCGCCGAGCACCCGGTCGAGCTCGGGCTCTCCGGTCGGCCGGTGCTGCGCGTCGCGGGCGGCGACGTCGGCGATCCGCAGTGCGGGGGCGGTGACCGGACCCGCAACGATCGTGAGGCCCGGGCGCGCGCCGACCTCGAGCACGGTGCCCCATGCTTGGCACTCCGGGCAACGGCCGACCCACTTCGCGATCTCGAGGCCGCAGTCTTCGCAGCGATATGCCGGTCGCGTGGCCGCCTTGGTCGCCATGGTGGTGACGCTAGATCCGACGTACGACGAATTGGCTGTGCGACGCGCCCGCTGTGGATGGTGCCGTCCGGACAGCGTTGGAGTGAGCGCAGCGGACCCGAGGGAGACGGCCAACAGCACATCGGCGGTTCGCTGCGACGCGTCCGCTAGCAGGCTGTCGCGGATAGCGCCTTGAGCTACCACACGCTGTGGACCTACGACGCTGTGACGGCTGCGGCGGTGTGGAACCCACCGAACAGCCAGGAGATGACAGCGGCCGAGGAGCGGTTCGGCGCCTTCCAGCTTTGTAGGCGGCGGCCCAACCGTCACGACGATGTGGCACCCGGTGCAGCGGTGACGGCGGCTAGCGAACCGGATCCGCGGGGTGGATCGCGATCCGGGATTTGAGCGCCTGCTTGCAGATTCCGGCCAAGACGTCGTAGGCCGATTGACCCATCAGCTCGATCAGCTCGGGCGCGTAGCCGAGGTAGAGCGCCTCCTCGGCGACATGAGCTTCGGTCGCGCCGCTGCAATACCAGTTGAGGTCGTGACCGCCGGCACCCCAGCCGCGGCGGTCGTACTCACCGATCGTCGTGATCAGGACCTCGGTGTCGTCCGGTCGGGTGACCCGGTCATAGCTGCGGCGTACCGGCAGCTGCCAGCACACATCGGGCTTGGTCTCGAGCGGATGCCGGTCGACGTTCAGCGCGTGCAGATGTAATGCGCAGCCGGCGCCGGCTGAGAAGCCGGGCCGGTTCAGGAAGATGCACGCGCCGTCGTGCCGACGGGTCCGGCGCTTGCCGTCCTCGACCTCGGTGATCCCAGATTTGAGGCCCTGCTTGCGAAACTGCCATTCGTCGGCGGTCAGCTCTTTCGCGAACCGCTTGACCCGCTTCTCGTCGTCCTGGTCGGAGTAGTAGGCGCCGTGCGAGCAGCAACCGTCGTCCGGCCGGTCGGCGAGGATTCCCTTGCAGCCGCTGCCGTAGATGCAGGTCCACCTCGACAGCAGCCAGGTCAGATCGCAGCGGAAGATCTGGGCGTCGTCGGCAGGGTCGACGAACTCGATCCACTGCCGCGGAAAGTCAAGGTCTACCTCGGGCACCCGGCAACTCTAGACAAGGCGCGACCCGCTGCCGTCAGGTCCTACGCTTTGAGCCGTGACAGTCCTGCGGGTTCCGGACGCGAAGATCGCGTTGTCGACGGCGTCGGTCTATCCGGGGTCGACCGCGACCGCCTTCGAGCTTGCCGCCCGACTCGGGTACGACGGCGTTGAGGTGATGGTCTGGACCGATCCGCTCAGCCAGGACATCGAGGCGTTGCGACGGCTCTCGGACTACCACGGAATCGCGGTGCTGGCGATCCACTCGCCGTGCCTGATCGTCACTCAGCGGGTGTGGGGAAATGAGCCATGGGCAAAGCTCGTGCGTGCCCAGGAGGCAGCTGAAACCCTAGGCGCGACAACGGTTGTCGTGCACCCGCCGTTCCGATGGCAGCGTGAATATGCCCGCGACTTCATTACCGGCATCGAGCAGATGGCGAGTGAAACCGACGTGAGGTTCGCGGTCGAGAACATGTTCCCGCTCCGCGCCCGTGGCCGTGCCGTCGTGCCCTACTCCCCCGACTACGACCCGAGCGAGGAGGACTTCCGCCACTTCACCCTCGACCTCTCACACACGTCGGTCGCGCAGAACGACGCCCTCGAGATGGCAGCCCGGATGGGTGACCGGCTTGCGCACATCCATATCGCCGATGGTCTCGGCACCGCGCGCGACGAGCATCTGGTCCCGGGTCGCGGCGAGCAGCCGTGTGCCGAGCTGCTCGAGAGCCTGGCGACTCGTGGCTTCGACGGCACTGTCGTCGTCGAGATCAACACCCGCCGTGCCGACAGCCGGGTCGAGCGAGAAGCCGACCTGGCCGAGGCGCTCGCCTACACCCGGCTCCATCTCGCCGCCCCGGTCATCAGCTGATGGCAGGGCTCGGCCGCGGCTTCGATCTCGTCGCCGATCTCTACGACGACATCCGCCCGCACTACCCGGACGAGCTGTACGACGCGATTGACGCGGTCTGCCGGCTCGGCGGCGCTGACGTCCTGGACCTTGCCGCCGGCACTGGGATTGCTACCCGGGCGCTGCTGTCCAGGGGCGCTCGGGTGACCGCGCTCGATCCCGGCGAGCCGATGGTTCGGCGGCTGCGCTCAGTGTCGCCGGCCGCAGCAGGTGTGGTCGGCAGGGCCGAGCAGCTTCCATTGCGGGACAACGGGTTCGACCTGGTGACGTGTGCGACCGCGTGGCACTGGCTCGACCCGGCGCCCACCCTCGAAGAGCTGCGTCGGGTCTCGCGGCCCGGCGGTCAGGTCGCGCTGTGGTGGGCGAACCACCGCTGGGGTGACGGCATCGACTGGGAGGACGCGCAGAGCGCCGTCCATGAACGATGGGAGACCGAGCGCGGCAGCCGGCCGCCCAGTGAGGCCTACAACGGTGTTCTACCGCGAGAGGCTGCTGCAGACCTGCGAGCCCGCGGCCTCGACGTCGTGGTCGACACCGAGTTCACCTGGATCCGGCAGCTCAGTCGCGAGGACCACATCCGTGCCGTTGCCACCCACTCGGACGTGATCGCGCTCGGAGACCAAAAGCAGCAGTTTCTCGATGACATCGCTGCGGCGCTGGATCCCTGGCCCGTCGTCACCGAACGCCTCTGGGGCCCACTGGTCGTCGCCCGCCTCTGACCAGGTCGTCGTACCCTCTGGCTTGTGTTGGAGTCGGGACTGCGCGCGGGTCTGTTGACGGCGTCTCGGCGCAAGTCAGTGCGCCGGGTCATTGAGAAGGCACCGATCTCCAATCGCGTCGTGAAGCGGTTCGTGGCCGGCGACTCGGTTGAGGACGCGGTGCGCGCCACCCGCAGTTTGATCGACGCCGGACTCGCGGTCTCGCTCGATCACCTCGGCGAGGACACCACTGAGGTCGTGCACGCCAAGGCCACGACCGCGGCGTACCTCACGCTGCTCGACCAGCTCGCTGCCGCGGATCTTGCGCCCAAGGCCGAGGTGTCGGTCAAGCTGTCCGCGGTTGGGCAGGCGCTCGATCATTCGCTCGCGATCGATAACGCCCGCGAGATCTGCGCGGCGGCTCAGCACGCCGGCACCACGGTCACCCTCGATATGGAGGACCACACCACAACCGATGCCACGCTCGCCAGCCTGTGTGAGCTGCGGGTCGACTTCCCGACGGTCGGCGCAGTGGTGCAGTCCTATCTGCACCGCACCGAGGCGGACTGTCGGGACCTTGCCTTCGCCGGCTCCCGGGTCCGGCTGTGCAAAGGAGCGTACAAAGAGCCGGAATCCGTTGCCTACCAACGGAAAGAAGACGTCGATGCGTCCTACACGCGTTGCCTTGATGTCCTGATGAACGGTGACGGATATCCGATGGTCGCGACTCACGACCCCGCACTCGTGGCCGTTGCCGAGGAGATGGTCGCGCGCAACGATCGCGAGCCGGACAGCTATGAGTTCCAGATGCTCTATGGCATCCGCCCCGACGAGCAGACCCGGCTGGCCGGCGAGGGCCGGACGATGCGGGTCTACGTGCCGTACGGCGACGAGTGGTACGGCTACCTGATGCGGCGAATGGCTGAGCGTCCGGCAAACGTCAGGTTCTTCTTACGCGCGCTGGCCACCCGTAGCTGAGGCGAGACGACAGGGCCGGCCGGCAGGCCGCCGGCCTGTCGATCACAGCTGCACGATCTGCGTCTGTAGCGCGGCGACCGTGGCGGAGTCAGCACTCGCCTGGTCACCGGAGGATGCCGGGCTCGAAGACGAACCGCTGTCCGCCCACACCGGGCTGGCCGCGATCGCGGCGCTCTTGCCTGCTCTTGCTGGCGTTGCCATGCGATCCTCCTCGTTGCCTCGCCGGAGCGCACGAGGCTCGTTGGTTTCGCGTACGCCTGCTCACTTACCCGGGATAATCGGACATATCATCTGCCGCTCGCACCTTCACCGGGCTGGCGGAGTCGACTGCAGCACCAGCCCGGCAAAGACTCTGGGAGGATCACCGCGTGAGCGAAACCGTTGCGGTGCTTGGCGCCGGCAGGATGGGCGAGGCGCTGCTCTCAGGCATGTTGCGTGCCGGCCGGCCGGCTTCCGATCTGTGTTTCACCGAGCGTCACTCCGATCGGGTCGATGAGCTGACCGAGAAGTTCGGCGTCACCGCGCTGACCGCGGCTGCCGCCGCGAAGCGGGCCGACACCCTCGTCGTTGCGGTGAAGCCGCAGGAGATCGGCGAGTTGCTCGACGACCTCGAGGGCGCCGTCACGGTGGACACCCTGGTGATCTCCATCGTCGCCGGCGTCCCGACCACGACCTTCGAGAAGCGGTTTCCCGATGGCACTGCAGTCGTGCGGGTCATGAGCAACACCCCGGTGTTCGTCGACGAGGCGATGAGTGCGATCTCCGCCGGCACACACGCCGACGAGACCCACCTCGCGCGCACCGAGGACCTGTTGAAGCCGGTCGGCAAGGTCATCCGGATCCCGGAGTCTCAGCTCGATGCGGTGACAGCCCTGTCGGGCAGCGGTCCGGCGTACTTCTTCTTCCTGGTCGAGGCGATGATCGACGCCGGCATCCTGCTCGGCCTGCCGCGTCAGGTAGCCGCTGAGCTGATCGTCCAGACCGCGATCGGATCGGCGATCATGCTGCGCGACTCCGGCCAGCACCCGGTGCAGCTTCGCGAGGCAGTCACCAGCCCGGGGGGTACGACGATCGCGGCGATCCGCGAGCTGGAGAACCATGGCGTGCGGGCGGCATTCCTGTCCGCCCTCGAAGCTGCTCGGGACCGGTCGCGGGAGCTTGCCGCGGGATCAGGCTGATCCGCGATGGCGTGCACGGTCGCGGCGCCGTGGGATGAGCGGCTGCTCGGCTACGACTTCGGCCCGAGCCATCCGCTGGCGCCGGTCCGAGTCGAGCTGACGATGGCTCTGGCCCGCGAGCTGGGTGTCCTCGACCGCCTTGACGTGACCGGTTTCGATCCGGCGACCGATGACCTGCTGCAGCTCGTGCACACGCCGGGATATCTCGATGCGGTCAAACGAGCCGGCGAGACGTTCGCGCCCGATCCGTCACACGGTCTCGGCACCGCGGACGATCCGGTCTTTCCGCAGATGCACGAGGCAAGCGCGCTGGTCGCGGGAGCGTCGCTCGCTGCCGTGTCAGCGGTGTACGACGGCACGCACGATCACGCCGTCAACATCTCCGGTGGCCTGCACCACGCGATGCCCGGCCGCGCATCGGGCTTCTGCGTCTACAACGACCCGGCGATTGCGATTGCCTGGCTGCTCGACCGGGGCGTCGAGCGAGTGGCGTACGTCGACATCGACGTGCACCACGGCGATGGCGTGCAGGCGGTGTTCTGGGACGACCCGCGGGTGCTGACGATCAGCCTCCACGAGTCGGGCCGGACGCTGTTTCCCGGCACCGGCGACCCGGCCGATGTCGGCGGCCCGAAGGCGCGCGGCGCGGCGATCAACATTGCCTTCGACGCAGGCACTGGTGACGAGGAGTGGCACGCCGGGTTCGACGCGACGGTGCCGTTGGCGCTGGCCGACTTCGCTCCGACCTACCTCGTCACTCAGCACGGCTGCGACACCCATGCCCTCGACCCACTTGCCAACCTGCTGCTCACCGTTGATGGCCAGCGGCTCGCCCATACCAAGCTGCACGATCTTGCACACCAGATCTGCGATGGGCGCTGGCTCGCGGTCGGCGGCGGTGGGTATGAGCTGGTGCAGGTCGTCCCGCGCACCTGGACTCACCTGCTGGCGATAGCAACCGGCGCGCCGATCGACCCGCAAGCCGAGACGCCCGAGTTGTGGCGCGAGTTCGTCAAGCGCCGCACCGGCCTGACCGCACCGACCCGGATGACCGACCGACCCCCGACCGAAGCCGGATGATCATGACCGCGATGACCTTCCGCCTCAGCGCAGTTGCGACCGTGGTGGCTGTAGTGGCCCTCGCCGGGTGCGGCGCCGGCACCGGCTCTCGCGACGCCGGGGCGCCGGCGGCCGCGACGGTGACCAGTGCGTCAGCCGGGGCGGCGAAGCACCAGGCGGCTGCTTCGACTGGAGCGGCAACAGCCTCCAGGCTGGTGACCATCTCGGCGGTCGGCGACACCGAGCTCGGCGACACCCCCAACCTGCCACCGGACCCGCGTGGCTATCTCGACGACGTGAAGGCCAAGATCGACGGCCACTCGCAGATCGTCTTCGGCAACCTCGAGGGCACGCTGACGACGCAAACCAGCGGCAAGTGTGGCGGCCATAACGGTGGCGATTGCTTCGCTTTCCGCACGCCGCCGCATTACGCCCGCTATCTCGCGGCCGACGGCTTCACCGTCCTCAACGACGCCAACAACCACTCCCACGACTTCGGCCAGGCCGGCCTCGACCAGACGATCCACGCGATTCATCACGCCGGGATGAAGCAGACCGGCCTGCCCGGTGAAGTGACTCTGGTCAAAGCCGACGGGATCAAGGTGGCGTTCGCGGCCTTCGCGCCGTACTCCAACACTGCCGATCTGCTGCACCTTTCGGCCGCCGCGGCGCTGATCCGCAAGGCCCGCCACGACGCGCCGGTCGTCGTGGTTTACATGCACGCCGGAGCCGAGGGGTCCGACGCCGATCATGTGACCGGCCACGAGGAGTTCTATGTCGGCGAGGACCGCGGCAACCCGGAAAAGTTCGCCCACATGGCGATCCGCAACGGTGCCAGCCTGGTGATCGCGAGCGGCCCACATGTGGTGCGCGGCATGCAGTTCTACCGCCACCATCTGATCGCCTACAGCCTCGGCAACTTCGCCAACTTCCACAACTTCGGCGGCAGTGGGATCCTCTCGGACTCGGCAATCCTGCACGTGAGGCTGAGCGCCGCCGGAGCGTTCCACAGCGCCAAGTTGCTCGGCGTCTCGCTCGACAGCGAGGGGCATCCAACCCTCGGCGGCGGCACCGTCGATCTGGTCAGGTCACTGTCCCGCGAGGACTTCGGCAATGCCCGCGCTCACTTCTCGACGAACGGAACCATTCACCCGCCCACACCCTGACGCTCGGCATGGACGGTTTGTCCCGTTCGGCTGGACGAAGTCTCATCCGCAACAGTGACGTGGTGCTGTCCCAGCCGATACAGTCGTATCCAACACGTAGGCGGTGCCTGCGCCGGAGGGGAAGCCGGCGCGCCGCGCACGTGGGAGGGCGGTTGTGCCATGGCGGCGGACCCTGGTGTTTCACCAGGCACTGCGGTGCCTGCGAACGCTGGTTCGCGGGTTGACGCCGAGCGACTTGGCGAGCTTCGGTTTCTGACCGTTGCCGAGGTCGCGACGCTGATGCGCGTGTCGAAGATGACGGTCTACCGACTGGTCAATGCGGCGACGCTGCCGGCGGTGCGGGTCGGTCGCTCGGTGCGGGTGCCCGAGCAGGCCGTGCATGACTACCTCCAGCACTCCTACGTCGAGGCTGGCTAGGAGAACCCGCTGGTCGGGCCGGTAGCCTGACTCCAGGTTCTGCAGACTGCGGTCAGGAAGGCTCCCTCGTGGGTTCGGTTATCAAGAAGCGTCGCAAGCGCATGGCGAAGAAGAAGCACCGCAAGCTGCTCAAGAAGACGCGCGTCCAGCGACGTAACAAGAAGTAACTCGGCACGAGAGGGGCGGCGTGGTGTCTGCGTCGAAGCAGCGTCGCTACGACTGGGTGACCTTCACCTCCGACTACGGTCTGGATGACGTCTTCGTCGGGGTGTGCAAGGGCGTTGTCGCGCAACTCGCGCCGCATGTCCGCATCCTTGACGTCTGTCACCTCATCACACCGCAGGATGTCGAGCAGGGAGCGACCAGTCTCGCCGCGGCGATTCCGTATCTGCCGGTAGCGATCCATCTCGCGCTGGTCGACCCGATGCAGGTCGCGGCCTCACGTGGCGTCGTGGTCGAGACCGCGGACGGCTCACTGTTGGTCGGTCCGGACAACGGGATGCTGTCGCTGGCCTGGGAGCAGCGTGGCGGCGTCGGTCGCGCCGTCGAGATTGCCAACTCGCAGCTGTGGCGGGAGACAGTTCACAAGACCTTCCGCGGCCGCGATGTTTTCGCCCCGGTCGCCGCGCACCTCGCCAACGGCGCCGCGCTCGAGGAGGTCGGCCCGTCGGTCGAGGGCGACTCACTGACCACGCTTCCGGTCCGCGGTGTCATCGTCGACGACGACCACGTCCATGCCGAGGTCAGCCTGGTCGACCACTTCGGCAACGTCTCGCTCAACCTCGCGCGGGCCGATCTGGAAGCCGCCGGCATCACCTTCGGCGACACCGTCGAGCTGCGCTGCAACGGCCGCACCATGGCAGTGCCCTTCACGGCGACGTACGGCGATGTACCCAGGGGTCGCCTGACGCTGTGTGAGGACTCGTTCCGCGCCGTCATGCTGGCCGTCAACGCCGGCCACGCCAGCCGCGAACTGCGGGTGTCTCGAGGCGAGCCGGTCGTCATCGCCAGGCTGCCGCAACAGTCGGCCCGACCGGGCTCGCTCAACTAACAAGCTGCCGCGGCAGACCGGGCATTGCGCCCGGCCACTAGAATTTCGCTGTGAGCACCCAGGTCGTCCTCGTCACTGGCGTCTCCCGATACCTCGGGGGACTGCTGGCCGCGAAGCTGTCGGAGGACACCTCGATCGAGCGGGTGATCGGCGTCGACGTCGAGCCGCCGAAGACCGACGTCGGGCGCACCGAGTTCGTCCGCGCCGACATCCGCAACCCGATCATCGCCAAGGTGATCGCCTCGGCGAAGGTCGACACCGTCGCTCACATGAGCGTCATCGCGACGCCGTTCGGCGCCGGCGGGCGCACCGCGATGAAGGAAATCAACGTCATCGGCACGATGCAGCTGCTGGCCGCCTGCCAGAAGGCGCCGAGTGTCCACAAGCTGGTCGTGAAGTCGACGACCGCGGTCTACGGGTCGTCTTCGCGCGACCCGGCGCTGTTCGCGGAGAACATGGAGCCGCGGGCGCTGCCGCGTTCCGGCTACGCGAAGGACTCGGTCGAGGTCGAGGGCTACGTTCGCGGCCTCGGCCGGCGGCGTCCCGATGTCGAGGTCACCCTGCTTCGCTTCGCGAACTTCATCGGGCCGAGCATCGACACCCCACTGAGCCGCTATTTCTCGCTGCCGGTCGTGCCGACCGTCTTCGGCTTCGATCCGCGGATCCAGTTCGTCCATGAGACCGATGGCATGGAGGTGCTACGTCGCGCGGTCGTCGAGAACCACCGCGGCACCTTCAACGTGGCGGGTGAAGGAGTCCTATTGCTCTCGCAGGCGATCCGCCGCGCCGGCCGGACCTCGCTGCAGTTCCCGTCCTCCGCGGTCTCGGCGGTGGGTTCGCTGTTCCGGCGTACCGGCCTGGTCGACTTCTCGCCGGAGCAGGTCGCGTTCCTGCAGTTCGGTCGGGGTGTCGACACCACTCGGTTGCGCGAGGACTTGGGCTATCCGGCTCGATACTCCACGCTCGAGGCCTTCGACGACTTCGTCTCGGGCAGCGGGCTGAGCCCGATCGTCGACCCGCAACGGTTCGAGGCGGCCGGCCGAGCGGTCCGCGGTCTGGTCGGCCTGGGGAGCCTGGCCAATGCCTGAGGCTCGGGTGATCCCGCTCGACGGTGGCGACGGACCGGCGGCGACCCGCCGCCGCAAGGCCCGGCTGGCCGAGCCCGCTCCGCCACCGGTCGAGGCTCCCGTCGACGAGCCGATCGACGTGCCGGACTGGGAGCGCAACCTCGCCGGGGCGATGGCCTTCGCGCGCCGTCGCATCACCGGCGACTACGGCATCGATGACTTCGGCTTCGACGCCGATCTGACCGACAACCTGTTGCTGCCACTGCTTCGACCGTTGTACGAGAAGTACTTCCGGGTCGAGGTCCGCGGTATGGCGAACGTGCCGTCCGACGGCGGCGCGCTGATCGTGGCGAACCACTCCGGCACGGTTCCGGTCGACGCGGCGATGACGCAGCTCGCGCTGCACGACCACCACCCGGCGCAACGTCACCTGCGGATGCTGGCGGCCGATCTCGTGTTCACCATGCCGGTCGTCGCGCCGATGGCGCGCAAAAGCGGCGCTACGCTCGCCTGCAACGAGGACGCCGAGCGACTGATGGGTGGCGGTGAGCTGGTCGGCGTCTGGCCGGAGGGCTTCAAGGGAATCGGGAAGCCGTTCAGCGAGCGCTACAAGTTGCAGCGCTTCGGCCGCGGCGGGTTCGTCTCGGCGGCGCTGCGATCCGGGGTGCCGATCATCCCGTGTTCGATCATCGGTGCCGAGGAGATCTACCCGCTGGTCGGCAACGTCCCGACCCTGGCGCGGGCCCTCGGCATCCCCTACATCCCGATCACGCCGTTCTTCCCGCTCTTGGGCCCGCTCGGCATGATCCCGTTGCCGTCGAAGTGGATCATCGAGTTCGGCGAGCCGATCGAGACCGACAAGATCGGCGCTGCGGCCGCAGATGATCCGATGCTGGTCTTCAACCTGACCGACCAGATCCGCGAAGTCATCCAGCAGACCCTCTACAAGCTGCTGCTCGGCCGGCGAAGCGTCTTCTTCTAAGTGTCGTGAAGACCGCTAGCGCTTGATCAACCGGCGCGCGCGGGCGACCGGGCGCTGGCTGCGACGGTGCATCGCCAGGCCGACGGCGATCCCGCCGGCGATCGCGCCGGCGCCGGCCGCGGTCGGCACTCCGACCTTGGCAGCCTTGCGGCCGGTGCGGAAGTCGCGGATGTCCCAGCCGTTCTCCCGGGCGATTCGCTTGAGCTTGGCGTCCGGGTTGACGGCCACCGGATGGCCAACGGTAGTCAGCATCGGCAGGTCGTTCGCCGAGTCGGAGTACGCCGAGCACTGCGAGAGCTCGAGGCCTTCCTGGGCGGCGAGCGCCAGGATCGCTTCGGCCTTTGCCGGCCCGTGCAGCGGCGCGCCGACCAGTCGACCGGTGTAGATGCCGTTCGCGATCTCCGACACCGTGCCGAGCGCGCCGGTCAGCCCGAGCCGCCGAGCGACCAGCGACGCGAGTTCAGCGGGCGCGGCCGTCACCAGCCAGACCCGTTGGCCGGCATCGAGATGGAGCTGCGCGAGTGCCCTGGTGCCCGACCAGATCCGGTCCGCCATGAGCTCGTCGTAGATCTCCTCGCCGAGTCTGACGACCTCCTCGACCGAGTGGCCCTCGACGAAGCCGAGCGCAGCCTGCTTCGCCTCCTCCATGTGTTCGGGATCCTCGATCCCGCGAAGCCGGAACGCCACCTGCTTCATGCCGAACGCCGCGAGGTCGCGCCAGGTGAAGAAATCGCGGGCGGCGAGACCGCGGGCAAAGTGGTAGATCGATGCGCCCTGCATCATCGTGTTGTCGACATCGAAGAACGCCGCCACCCGCGGGTCGGCCGGCACCTCGAGGCTGGCCTCGACTTCGGCCACCGCGGCCGAGGCCAGTCCGGCCTCGACGGCGCTGCGTCGCGAACGCGACCGGGCGGCCATGACCCTCAGCCTATCGGCGGTGACGCTGCCTCGCCGGTCGCCAGCGCCAGCCGCAGCTGGTTACGACCGTTCACGCCGAGTTTGCTGTAGACCCTCTGAAGGTGGTTGTCGACGGTCCGCATCGAGATGAACAGCTTGGCTGCGATCTCCTTGCTGCTCGTGCCCGACGCCGCCAGTGAGGCGACCTCGCGCTCCCGCCGGGTGAGCTGGTCGAGCTCGGCCGACTCGGTCCCGGCCGGCAACGCGGCCCCGGCGATGGCGGCGTACTCCTCCGCCATCCGGGCGCAGCCGTTCGCGGGTCGGCTCCGTCCGTCCTCGTGGTAGGCCGCCGAGGCTGCCGCCGCCGATTCGGCGGCGAGCAAGAACATGCCGAACCCCGCGAAGCGCGCAGCGACCGCTTCGAGCGCCACCCCTGCGTGACGCGATCGCGCGGCCGCGTCCTCGGCCAGCACTGCGACAAGCTCGCCATCGACGACCTCGGCGAGCTCGGCGAGGCGCCCTCGCACCGACCCGGGTTCGCCGAGCCGCGCGACATCGTGCAGCAATCGCGCCTCGGCGATCCGCTGGCACATCTCGGCCGCCTGCGCCGCCGCTCCCCGCAACGTCCGCAGCGCGGCGGTGTCCTCACCGGCGGCGACGAGCGCCCACGCCCGCCCGCGTTCGATCACGTCGGTCGAGAAGACCCGCATCCAGTCGGCGCGGAGCTGGTCGAGGTCGGCGATCGCCGCCGCAGCCGCGGCCTGGTTTCGGGCCATGCCCTCGGCAACAGCCAGTCCGCCGAGACACCAGCGAAGCGCGCCGGTGTCGCTGAGCTCGCGGTTGATCGCCGTACCCTCCCGCATCGACAGCGCGGCGTCGGAGAGCTTGCCCTGCTCGATGAGGACGCATCCAGTCAGCAGCGAGAAGCTCGCCATGCCTTCCTTGTCGCCGGCTTCCAAGCAGGCTTGGTACGCAGCGGCGGAGATGTCGGCGGCGGTCATGGTCGCGCCGGCGCCGAGGTGGCCGAGGGTGGCGCCGATGAGCTGGACCTCGGGGATCTGGTTCGGCTCGACGCACCGGCGATGGACGACTAGTCCTTGCTCTGCAACGGCGATCGCGTCGGCGGTGCGGCCGACCAGCGCCATCGCGGTTGACGTGACGTAGTAGCTGCGGCTGGCGACCATGTCGTCGGCGCTGTGGAGCGCCGGCTCGACGATCTCGATCGCGCCGGTCGGGTCGCCGCTGAACAGCATGGTCGACGCCGCCCGCGCCGACAGGCCGAGTCGCGCGATCGGGTCGCTGATCGCCGCCATCGCCGCCTCGATGACGGTGAGCGATGCTGCCGGGTCACCGATCAGCACGCTGAGGTTGTAGGCGCGAGCGTTCGCGATCGCCGCCCGCTCGTCGTTCTCACACTTGGCCGCGAGGTCGGCCAGCAACCGGTCGGCGTCGTCGTGGGCGCCGGTCGCGAAGTGCGTGACGGCAAGCACCAGCCCGGCCTCGACGCCACCTCCGGACGCCACGGCCGCGTTGGCGAGCCGCCCGGCCAGCTCCATGTCGAACATTGCGCGGGCTCTGGTGGCGGCTCTGGTCAGCAATACCGGATCGGCCGGCCGCCCGGCGCCGACCTGCCACGATGCCAGCCGCAACAGATCCTCGCGCCGCCGGGCGCCGGTCGCGGCAAGCGCGTCGGCGAGCTCACCGCGCACCCGGCGCAGCTGTGACTTGGGCATCCGCTGCCGCCTGACCTCGCCGTACAACGGATGGGCGAGGCGCGCCTCGGCACGTCTGCTGTCCTCGCTGACCTGGATCAGTCCGAGCCGCTCCGCCTCCTCGGCGGCCGCGGGCGAAGTCAGCGATTCGAGCAGTGGGAAGCCCAACGAGCCGGCGACGGCTAGTACGTCGACGACCTCGACCGGGCCCGGCGGCAGACCATCGAGGCGCGAGCTCACCAGCTCGACGAGTCGCTCGGGCGCGGTCGGCTCCTGGCGCAGGATCCACATGCCGTCGTGGTTGGTTAGCGCCGCCGAGTCCGCGGCGCCGCGGATCAGCTCGCGCAGGTGCAGCGCATTGCCGCCGCTGAGCTCCCAGAGCCGGCGGACGCTCGCACCGGCAACGGCTCCGTCGAGCACCCCGACGGCGAAGTCGGCCACCTCGGACTCGGTCAGCGGGCCGAGGTCAACCCGCTCGGCTAGGCCGTCCTTCCACAACGCGGTGATCGGGTCCGGTGCCGGCCCGGGCGTCCGGACCGTTGCGAGCACTCCGCTCGCGGGCCGCTGGGCGAGTTGATGGACGAGGGCGGCGGACGCGTCGTCGAGCAGATGGGCGTCGTCGACCACGAGCAGCAGCGGCTGACCTTGCTCGGCGCGGCTGAGGATGGCGTCGCCGACACTGCGCAGCAGGCCGAGCAGTCCGGTTGCCGGGATGTCGGTGTCGGGAAGCAGCGCGGCGAACGGGCCGAACGGGATCGACGCGGCAGCCTTGGTCGCCACGACGTGCGCCGTCGCATAGCCCATCGTCGTGGCAAGCGCTCGGCCCTCAGCGGCCAGTCGGCTCTTGCCGACCCCGGCGGGTCCGGCGAGCACCAGCCATGGCGGTTCGTGGTCTCGCAGCCGGCCGGCGATCCGCACCAACTCGGCCGTCCGGCCCACCAGGGGGCCTGTCCCCGCCACGCCGAAAAGTCTGTCACGGCGATCTGAATTAGGTATCGACTACTCATGCTCATCGGCGGCGTACCCGGCGTAATTGGGTCGGGGTCGCGTCGAGTGGGTCGGGGTCGCGTCAATTGGGTCGGGGTCGCGTCGAGCGCGCGAGCCGGACCTGCGGATGGGAGAGCAACGTCGTGGCACTTTCAACGGCAGACGCCAGCATGATGACAGGGCCCCCCGGGCCCACGATGAGCGCGCTCAACCGCCGGCCGCGGGTCAGGTTCGGCGGCTACCGTCGCGACCGGCCGATGTGGGGCATCGAGGCGTTGACACCGGCGGAGCGGCGAGTCGCTGAGCTGGCGGCGGACGGCCTCAGCAACCCGCAGATCGCGGCGACGACGGAGGTCACCCGCGGCACGATCGAGTCGCAGCTGCAAGCGGTCTACCGAAAGCTCGGGATCGACCGGCGCCAGGATCTTCCGGCAATCCTCGATCCCGAGGTCGGGGCGGCAGGGTAGTGTCCTGAGTCCGACTCTGGACCCTAGGGCTACAGGCCGGGCAGAAGCGAGGACACGATCGGCAGCGGCGGCAGCGTGGGGAGCGGGTGCTTGTGGTGATGCACGCTGGTCGGCAGCACCGTAGGCAACAGTGACGTCGGGAGCGGCAGCACGGTCGGCAAGATCGTCGGGAGCTTCGTCGGCAGGATCGTCGGGAGTCCGCTCGGCAGCGACGGGTGCGAGTGGTTGGTCGCGCCGGACGTCGGCACGGTCACCGGGTTGGGCGGCGAGCCGTTGAGTCGTGAGTTGTTCGGTAGTGGCGTCGGCTTTGTCACCGGCCCCACCGTGTGCTGGCCCGGCGATGGCGACGTGCTGTGTCGCAGCGGCGGCAACACCGATCCGCCTGGCGAGACGACACATAGGACGCAGGCGTGGTTCGACACCTTCTCGACAGTGTTGACCACGCCGGTGAGCAGCTGGATCGACTGAGTGTCGGTGCTGCGAAGGGCGACCGGCAACGTCGGCGCGAGGCGCTGCAAACCGGCGATCTGCTCGCGGCTGAAGATCTCTAGATCGGCGAGCGGCACGAGCGACTTCGACGACATGTACGCCGCGATCAGGTCGTGGGTGCCGTCGGTGGTTTGGCTGTTCATCGCCGCCAGCGTCGAGGCCAGGTGCGAGGAGGTTGGCGGAAGTGCCTGAGCCTCGGCGAGCCGGGTGCGGGCGAACTCCAGGTGGCGGCGGCCCTTGCCAAGGTTGCCGCTCGCGGTCCACAGCTGCACGCCTTCGGTCGCGCGCTTGACGCCGTAGAACGGGTCACCAGGTAGTGATCGAGAGGCTGCGACGCCGACGCCGACCAGCGACGTCACGATCGCCACACTGCCGGCGAGCGCGGCCACGCGTCGCTGGGCGCGGTATGCCACTGCCGTGCGCGCGCCGTTGCGTCCACGTCCGAGCGTGATCGCGGGCTCGACCGCCTGGACCGCCGCGACGGCGACCAGCCGCTGGCGCAGCGCGGCGCGGAAGGCCGGGTCGGGCGCAGCGGGTGCAGCGTGATCGCCGGCGGTGCGCAACGCGCTCGCCACCAGCATCATCGAGGCGATCGAGGCGTCGCCGGCGACCGCGGGCGAAGCGGATTCGAGCAGCCGGGCGAACTGCGCCTGCGCCCGATTGTTGCCCCGACCTGCCAGTCGCGGGCTCATTGGAGCGCCCCTGCCGGGCGCACCAATGCGCAGACGCGGACGTCATTGGATCGAGCCACCTCCGCCGTGCCGCGGTACGCGCTCATTGGACGAGGTCCGGTGGCAGCAGCCGGCCGAGGGCTTTGACCGCGCGGTATTGCAGCGCCTTGACCGAGCTGTCGTTCTTACCGAGGATCTTCGCGGTCTCGGCCACTGACATCCCCTGCAGGAAGCGCAGCACGATGCACTCCTGCTGTTCGGCACCGAGTCGCTTGACGGCGTCGAGCAGGACCGCGTTGGTGATACCGGCGAGCACCTCCTCCTCCGGCCCGGCTGAGGACCGGTCGGCACCGGCTTCGATCAGGTCGGAGGTCGGTAGCTCGAGCTTGTAGCGGCTGGACTTGAAGTGGTCCGCGATCAGATTGCGCGCGATCGTCACGAGCCAGGCGCCAAAGTCTCGGCCTTGCCAGGTGAACGACGAGATCCGTCGCAGCGCCCGCAGGAAAGTCTCACTCGTGAGGTCCTCGGCGAGTGCAGCGTTGCCGACCCGGTAGGCGACGTAGCGGTGGACGACGTCGACGTAGCGGTCATAGAGCTGACCGAAGGCCTCGCCGTCGCCGGATTGTGCCGCCGTGAGCAGCGCCATCACGGTGGCCTGCTCGCCGTCGGGCGGCGTGGTCGGGGTGGGTAGCGGCTCGGTCGTCGACTCGATCGCGGGAGCGCCGGGCTGTGCCATCGGCGGCGCGGCCACGATGGTCGCCGCGGTGCTGTGGCGCGCGATTGAACGGTAGGCGACCCGTTCGAAGCTGTTTATGCTGAACGGATCGCGAGCGACCGCCACCGCGACCCGCAGCGCTGCAAGCCCGTCGGGATCAACCAAGTGGCGCGACGAAGGCGGCGCGCTCAGTTGCACGGGTGCTCCAACGTCGACGGGAATCTGGGCGAGTCGCGGGCTACCTGTTATGACACACCGGACGAACCGGACATGGCTATGACGAATTCGGGCTATTTCCACCCTAGTTCGCATCTTTCCGACGTCCGGTTGACCGGTCGGAGACCGCGGATCGCTCCGCAGCATCATGGATGTGCCCAGCCGCGAATCCGCTCAAACTCGGTACGGTTCCAGCGTCGCGGGCGGCGTCAGTGGGTGCTTGCAAGTGTGAAACACTGCGGCCATGGCAGCGGTCAACCTTGCCGACCTGGTGCGGGCTGCGGCATCACAAGAACCGGCCAAGCCTGCGCTGATCGAGGATGACCTCACGGTGACCTGGTCGGAGCTCGACGAACTGATCGACCGCGCCGTCGCCGGCTTCGTCACGTCCGGTCGCACCCGCGGCGATCGGGTCGGGATCCTGCTCCCGAACAGCGTGGAGTTCGCGGTCGCCTACTTCGCGGTGCTGCGAGCCGGGATGGTTGCCGTACCGTTCAACACCGCCTATACCAACTCCGAGCTCAGCTACCAGCTCGCCGACGCGTCGGTGGCGGTTGTGGTCACCGACCCGGCGTATGTCGACCTGTTGCCGCCGCACGACGGGCCGGACCCGATTGTGGTCGGCGCGACGAGCGGATCGTCGTGGGAGCAGCTATTGGCCTCGGGGGATCCGGACTCAGTCGACCGCGATGCGGCGCCGGCCGGCGGCGAGGATCTCGCGCTGCTGCTCTACACCTCAGGCACCTCGGGCCGGCCCCGGGGCGCCATGCTCAGCCACCGGGCGCTGCTCGCCAACCTCGAACAGCTCGTCGCGATCGATCCGCCCGTCGTCGAGGCGGACGACCGGGTGCTTCTCGTGCTGCCGCTGTTCCATGTCTACGGCCTTAATGCCGGGCTCGGCCTGGTGGCCAGGACCGGCTCGACCGGCGTGCTCGCGCGGCGGTTCGACCCGGTCGAGACGCTCGCCGTGGTGCGGGACGAGCAGATCAGCTGCATCGTCGGCGCACCGCCGATGTTTGTGGCGTGGTCGATGCTGCCCGACCTCGGCGAGAGCCTCGGACAGGTGCGGCTGATGCTCTCCGGCGCTGCGCCACTGCCGATCGCGGTGCTCTCGACCGTGCTCGAGACCACCGGTCATCACATCTTCGAGGGCTACGGCCTGACCGAGACCGCGCCGGTGCTTACCACGACGCTGTGCAGCCCGGTGCCCAAGCCGGGAAGCGTCGGCCGGCCGGTGCCAGGGGTATCGGTCAAGATCCTGGTCGAGGACGAGGATGACGACGAGGTCGACGGGGATGATCCCGGCGAGCTGATCGTGCATGGCGACAACCTGTTCTCCGGCTACTGGCCTGATGGTGAGGGCGGTCCCGATGCCGACGGCTGGTTCAACACTGGCGACATTGCCTACGCCGACTCCGACGGCGACCTGTTCCTCGTCGACCGCACCCGGGAGCTGATCCTGGTCAGCGGTTTCAACGTTTATCCCCGCGAGGTCGAGGACGTGTTGCTCGGCCACGATGCGGTGGCTGAGGTGGCGGTCATCGGAGCTCCGCATCCGTACACCGGCGAGACCGTCAAGGCGCTCGTCGTGCTCAGCGATGGCACCGAGGTCAGCGCCGACGACCTGATCGACCACGCCGCAGCCCGGCTGGCCCGCTTCAAGTGTCCGACCGTGGTCGAGTTCGTCGAGACGTTGCCGCACTCGTTGACCGGCAAAGTCGCCAAAGGCCGGCTTCGGGCGCGGCAGCCGGAGCAGTGAGGCCGGATGAGGCACGGGTCGTGGTGCTCGTCACCGAGGGCTGCCATCTCTGTGAGGACGCCTGCGCGGTCGTCGCATCGGTGTGCGAGCAGACCGGTCAGGTTTGGGCCGCCCGCGATCTGGCTGGCTGTGACGAGGCCACCCAGATGCGCTGGCGGGAATACGTCCCCGTCGTACTCATAGCCGGCGAGGTCCACGACATCTTCCGGGTCACCCCCGACCGGCTGCGAGCCGCTCTGACGTAGCGCAGTCGGTCAGTCGGTGGCGGCCTCGGCCTGGGCCAGCCATTCGCGCTGGGTGCTCAGGCTCGCCTGGGTCTCAGCAGCCAGCTTGTCATCGCCGGCCGCCTGCGCGCGGCCGAGCCGAGCTTCGAGCTTGCCGACCGACTCACGCAGCCGGATGATCAGCGGCGACTCCGTGACGATGACGGTCCGGCCGGCGGCGGTCGCCTCACGGATGCCGCGCTCGACCTCGGCGAGCCGATCTTCGAGCTTGTCCTTGGCGTCGCGGGGGACGTGCCCGATCTTCTCCCAGCGGTCATGGATCGAACGCAGCCGCTTGCGGGCGCCATCGGGGTCGGCGCTGGCGTCCAGCGCCTCAGCTTCGGCGATCAGTGCCTTCTTGGCGTCGAGGTTGGTGTTGAGCTCGGAGTCACGCTTGGCCAGCGTCTCCGAACGGCGGGTGAAGAACGCGTCCTGGGCGGTCTTGAAGCGCTGCCACAGCTCTTCCTCGGCGTCACGCGCGGCCCGCCCGGCCGCCTTCCACTCGGCCATCATGTCGCGGAACCGGCGAGCGGTCGGCGTCCACTCGGTCGAGGTGGCGAGCTTCTCAGCCTCGCCGGCGAGCTTGGTCTTGCGCTCCGCCGCGACACCACGCTGCTCCTCGACCGCGGCGAAATGCGCCCGCCGCCGCGAGTCGAACTGGCGCCGCGCCTGCGAGAGCTGCTCCCAGAGCTTCGCGTCGGTCTTGCGATCGACGCCGCGGATCGCCTTCCACTCCTCGACGATCGCGCGGTAGCGCTCGCCGCTGACCTTCCAGCTGTTGCTGGTCGAGAGCTTCTGCGCCTCGGCGACGAGCGCCCGCTTCTGATCGGCGGCCGCCGCGGCCGCGGCCGAACGCTGCTTGGCGCGCGCGGCTTGGCGCTCGGCGATCGTGGCGAGCACACCGTCGAGCCGAGTCATCAGGGCGTCGAGATCTCCCATCGCCGCGGCTGACGGGATGACCTCCTTGAGCTTGCGGGCGGCGGTTCCGACTGCTGTCGGGTCGCTGGCGCTCGACTTCGCCCGGCCCTCGAGCAGCCCGACCTCGGCGGCAAGCTCGGCGTAACGGCGGGCGTAGAACTCGATGCCGTCCTCGGGTGGTCCGGCATGCCATGACCCGATCACCCGCTCGCCGTCAGCGGTGCGGAGATAGACCGTGCCGTCATCGTCGATGCGGCCCCACTCGTTGCTCATCGTCACGAATCCTCACATGGTTGGGCCAACTGCGCGATGCGTACGCCGGTTTCACAAGCGCACTACCGTTTTGTGCACTTCTTCACAAGCGCGTTACAGTCGGATTCCCGGTGCACCGTTTCGGGCGCCAGCGCAGGTGAGTAGGAGGTCGGCATGACGATGACGCCGACCCGTGGCTCGGATTCGGGACATCGCGGCGGTCGCCGTACCGCGATCTCCGAGGCGACAGTGGCGCGGCTGCCGTTATATCTGCGGGTGCTCACCTCGCTCGCGGAATCGGGCGTCTCGACGGTGTCCTCCGACGTACTCGCCGAAGCGGCCGGTGTCGGCCCGGCGAAGCTTCGCAAGGACCTCTCGCATCTCGGGTCCTACGGCACCCGCGGGGTTGGGTACGACGTGGACTTTCTCGTCTACCAGATCTCGCGCGCCCTGGGGCTCACCCAGCACTACAGCGTGGTCATCATCGGGGTCGGCAACCTCGGCCAGGCACTTGCCGGTTACGGCGGCTTCGGCACCCGCGGCTTCAAGGTGGCCGGCCTGGTGGATTCCGACCGCAGCCGGGTCGGTTCGGTGATCGCCGGCGTCGAGGTGCGTCATGTCGACGAGCTCGAGCAGATCGTCGCCGAGCACGACGTCTCGATCGGTGTCATCGCCACGCCGGCATCGGCGGCGCAGGATGTTTGCGAGCGGCTGGTCGGCGCCGGCGTGACCAGCGTGCTGAACTTCGCGCCGGTCGTGCTCTCGGTGCCGGCCGGCGTCGACGTCCGGAAGGTCGACCTCTCGATCGAGCTGCAGATCCTGGCCTTCCACGAGCAGCGCAAGTCGCTGGTCGAGCAGGAGACCGCATGAGACTCCCTGGGTCAACCGCATGAGCCTGCTCGCGATTGGGCTCTCGCACCGCTCGACTCCGGTCGAGCTGCTGGAGCGGGTCGTCATAGACACCGACCAGATCGCCAAGCTGCTTGCCGACCTTGTTGGCTCGGAGCATGTCGGCGAGGCATTGGTGATCGCGACCTGCAACCGGATCGAGATCCACGCCGAGGTCGAGAAGTTCCACGGCGGGGTGCAGGAGGTCAGCGAGCAGCTGGCCAAGCACACCGGCGTCGACCTCGAGACGCTGACCGAGCACCTCTACGTCCACTACGAGGACCGGGCGGTGCAACACCTGTTCGCGGTCGCGGCCGGTCTCGACTCGATGGTGGTCGGCGAGCAGCAGATCCTCGGCCAGCTCCGCACCGCGCTGAACCTGGCGCGCGCCGAGAAGACCGTCGGCCGTTCGCTCGGTACGGTCGTCGACGCGGCGATTCGAGTTGGCAGGCGGGCGCACACCGAGACCGGCATCGACCGGGCCGGCCGTTCGCTGGTCTCGGTCGGGGTCAGCCTTGCCGCTGGTGCCGTCGGCGAGCTCGCCGGCAAACATGCCGTTGTCGTCGGCGCCGGCTCGATGAGCGCGCTTGCCGCGACCGAGCTGCGCAGCCGGGGTGTCGGTCGGCTGAGCATCGTCAACCGAACGCTTGGCCATGCCGAGCGGCTGGCGGGACAGGTCGGGGGCGACGCACTGCCGCTCGAGGTGCTCGACGCCGCGATCGCGGACGCCGATGTCGTCGTGTCGTGTACCGGCGCCGTCGGCACGGTGATCAGTGCGGCAGCACTGCGCGACCGGGGCGGCCGTCCGGTGTTCGTCCTCGATCTCGCGCTGCCGCGTGACGTGGCCTCGGCGGCGTCGTCGCTGCCGGACGTCACGATCGCCGACCTCGACGCGCTCGGCGCGGTGCTCGAAGCTGCCGAGGTGACGGCGGAGGTCGAAGCGGTCCGGCGAATCATCACCGACGAGGTCGGTGCCTACCTCGCGCGCCAGCGTGCCGACCGGGTTGCGCCGACTGTGGTCGCGCTTCGGACCCGCGCGCAGCAGGTGGTCGATGTCGAGATGAGCCGGCTGCTTGCGCGCCTGCCCGATGCCGATGACGCGCTGATTCGAGAGCTGCGTACGACGGTCGAACGGGTCGTCGACAAGCTGCTCCACGCGCCGACGGTGCGGGTCAAGGAGCTGGCCGAATCGCCGGGTGGCGACTCGTACGCCGAAGCGCTGCGGGAGCTTTTTGCTCTCGATCCATCCGCGACCACCGCGGTCGCCCGCGCGGCAGTCGTCGTCGACCTCGACGTACAGGGCATGGTTGACGGCGATCCGCTGGACGCCGAGTCATGACCGCGGTTGGGTCACGAACCTTGCGAATCGGCACCCGGCGCTCCGCGCTCGCGCTGGCGCAGACCGGCGGGGTCGCGCAGGTGCTGAGGGCGGCCGGCCATCAGGTCGAGCTGATCGAGGTGGAGACCGAAGGCGACCGATCGAGGGCGGCCGTCGAGCAGATGGGATCCACCGGGGTCTTCGTCACGGAGCTGCGTCAGCGGCTCCTCGCCGGCGACGTGGATGTCGCCGTGCACTCGTTCAAGGATCTGCCGACGCAGCCGCCCAAAGGCATCGTCCTTGCCGCGGTGCCGCCACGTGCTGACCCGCGGGATGCGCTGGTCTCCCGCGCCGGCCTCGATCTTGCCCAGCTGCCGGCCGGTGCGCGGGTCGGCACCGGATCACCGCGCCGAGCCGCGCAGCTTCGAGCGCTCGGCTTCGGGCTCGAGGTCGAGCCGATCCGGGGCAACGTCGACACCCGGCTACGTCGGGTGGCCGACGGCGATTTCGACGCCGTTGTCGTTGCCGCCGCAGGTTTGGCACGCCTCGGCCGGCTGGATGAGGTCAGCGAGATTCTCGACCCCGGACAGATGCTGCCGGCGCCGGCCCAGGGTGCCCTCGCGGTCGAGTGCCGCTCCGATGACAGCGAGCTGGTCGGCGCAGTGTCCGAGGCACTCGACGACCCGGTTACTCGCTCTGCTGTCGCCGCCGAGCGGGCATTGCTTGCGACCCTCGAAGCCGGTTGCTCGGCGCCGGTCGGCGCCCTTGCCGACGTCTCCGAGGCCGATGACGGCACCGATGAGATCTATCTGCGTGCCGTCGTCGTCTCGCTGGACGGTGAGCGCAGCATCCGGCTCTCCGTCACCGGGCCGGCAACCGAGGCGCAAGAGCTCGGCAACCGGTTGGCGGCCGACCTGTTGGCGGCCGGTGCCGCCGAGTTGATGGCGAACCACCCCAAGGTCAACAGCACAGAGATGATCGGAGATCCAACGTGACCACGACCCGGACCAAGCCCAAGCCCGGCATCGTCACATTCGTCGGCGGTGGTCCAGGCGACCCCGGACTGCTGACACTGCGGGCGACTGAAGTGCTTGCGGCCGCCGACGCCGTCGCGCTGCCACGGCCACAGCTCGACGCCTTGCTGACCCACTGTGGCGACGACATAGAGCTCATCGACACGTCCGGCGCGGACTCCTCCGCCGCTAAGCTGGTGATCGCGGCGGCCAGGGCCGGAAAGTCCGTGGTCCGGCTCTTTGCGGGCGACCCCAGCCTGCTTGGCAGCTTCGCCGAAGAGGCCGACGCCTGCACCAAGGCGAAGATCGGCTTCGAGCTGGTGCCAGGGGTCAGCGCGGCGGTGGCGGTCCCGGCGTACGCCGGCATCCCGGTCACCGACAAGCGGACCCGCACCGTGCACGTCATCGACGTGACAGCCGACGGCAGCGCGCCGGACTGGTCGGCGGCCAACGGCTCGCACCAGTCGCTGGTCTTGCTCAACGTCGAGGGCGCGATCGGCAAGGCGGCGGCGGCGCTGGTCGAGCACGGCCGGCGAGGCGATACGCCGATCGCCGTCACCGTCTCCGGCACGACGACCAGTCAGCGCACGATTGTGTCGACGCTCGACACGGTCGAGCGTGACACCGGCTCGCTCGACGGGCCGGCGATCGCCGTCGTCGGCGACGTAGTGAAACTGCGCGAGAAGCTGTCGTGGTGGGAGAGCAAGCCGCTGTTCGGCTGGAAGGTCCTGGTGCCGCGCACCAAGGAGCAGGCCGCGGCGCTCTCCGAGCAGCTGACGTCGTACGGCGCGATCCCGGTCGAGGTACCGACGATCGCCGTCGAGCCGCCGCGCACGCCGCAGGCGGTCGACCGCGCGATCCGGGGCCTGGTCAGTGGCCGCTACGCCTGGCTCGCGTTGACGTCGGTCAATGCGGTCAAGGCGATCCGCGAGAAGATCGAGGAGCTTGGTCTCGACTCGCGGGCGCTGGCCGGAGTCAAGGTAGCTTGTGTCGGCGAGCAGACCGCGGCAGCGATGGTCGCGTGGGGTGTGCGGCCCGACCTGGTGCCAAGCGGCGAGCAGTCCAGCGAAGGTCTGTTGGCTGACTGGCCGGAGTACGAGCCCGGCTACGACCCGCTCGAGCGGGTGCTCCTGCCGCGGGCCGACATCGCGACCGAGACGCTCTCGGCCGGGCTGCTCGAGCTGGGGTGGCAGGTCGATGACGTCACGGCGTACCGCACCGTTCGTGCCGCCCCGCCGCCCGCCGAGACCCGCGAGGCGATCAAGACCGGCGGCTTCGACGCGGTGCTGTTCACGTCGTCGTCAACCGTGCGCAATCTCGTTGGTATTGCTGGGAAACCGCATGCGTCGAGCCTCATCGCGGTGATCGGGCCGCAGACCGCGAAGACGGCCGAGGAGCTCGGCCTGCGGGTCGATGTCCGCGCCGAGTCGCCGTCATCGGCCGCGCTCGCGGAAGGCCTCGCGGAGTTCGGGCGGAACCGTCGCGCCGGTGGCGAGCTGTTGCCGCCGGGCAAGGCCAACCGAGCCAAGGCGGTAGCGCGGACCAAGAGGTCTCGATGACCTCGGGCGGGGGTTTCCCGACGGCGCGGCCGAGACGGCTGCGCCGAACCCCCGCATTGCGCCGGCTGGCATCACAGGTCACGGTCTCGCCGTCAAATCTGATCCTGCCGCTGTTCGTCAAAGCGGGCGTCGGCGACCCGGTGCCGATCGCCTCGATGCCGGGAGTCGTGCAGCACTCTCGCGACTCGGTGCGCAAGGCGGCTGCCGAGGCTGCGCAGGCCGGCGTCGGCGGGGTGATGTTGTTCGGCATTCCGGCGGTCAAGGACGCCCGTGGCAGTGGCGCGGATGACCCTGACGGAATCGTCCAGGTGGCGCTGCGCGACCTGGTCGCCGAGGTCGGCGACGCGGTTGTGGTCATGAGCGACCTGTGTCTCGACGAATACACCGACCACGGTCACTGTGGCGTTCTGACCGCTTCCGGCGACGTCGACAACGACGCGACGCTCGAGCGCTATGCGTCGATCGCCGTCGTGCAAGCCGAGGCCGGAGCGGCGGTTGTCGGCCCGAGCGGCATGATGGACGGCCAGGTGGGAGCGATCCGAAACGCCTTGGACAGCAACGGTTTTCCCGAGGTAGCGATCCTTGCCTACTCCGCAAAGTATGCCTCCGCGATGTATGGCCCGTTCCGCGACGCTGCCGAGTGCGCGCCGCAGTTCGGCGATCGCGCGTCCTACCAGGAGGACCCGGCCCGGTCGGCGGTCGAGGCGGTGCGCGAGGCGCTGCTCGACGTGGCAGAGGGCGCCGACATGGTGATGGTGAAGCCGGCGATCGGCTATCTCGATGTCGTGCGTGCCGTCGCCGACGCCGTCGACGTGCCGGTCGCGGCATACAACGTGTCGGGGGAGTTCTCGATGCTCGAGGCGGCGGCCGCCAACGGCTGGATCGACCGAGACCGGGCGATCAACGAGATGGTCACGTCGATCAGACGCGCCGGTGCCGACATCGTCCTGACCTACTGGGCCACCGAGCTAGCCACCCGCCTCGCTCCCTAACTACCCCGCGCATGTGCCATTGGTGGGGCTATCGGCCCACGGATGTGCCATTGGCGGGGTCAGGGGCCCACCGGTGGCACATGCGTAGGGTTCAGTCGACGAGGGACTGGTAGACGAGCTGGCGGAGCTGGGGGCGGATCGGGTAGGTGCTCGACGGCAGCAGCTGGGTCATAAAGACGACGGCTAGGTCCTCGGCCGGATCGACCCAGAACGCGGTGCTTGCCATCCCGCCCCAGTAGGACTCGCCAACGCTTGAGAGCACCTTGGTCGCCACCGGGTCGTCGGTGACGGCAAGCCCTAGGCCGAAGCCCACGCCATCGTAGTTGGTCTCGGCGAACAGTGGCCAGCCGTACGTCGCGAGGTCGACACCTCCTGGAAGGTGATTGCGGCTCATGTAGCGGACGGTCCGCGGCGACAGCAGCCGGACGCCGTCGAGGGCGCCGCCACCGAGCAGCATCGACGCGAATCGGCTGTAGTCGCAGCTGGTCGACACCAGGCCGCCGCCGCCTGACGACCATCGCGGCGGTGACTTGAAGGGCTCACCAAGAGCATCGAAGCGGACCTTCTCGGTCAGTCCCGGCGCCATCGCATACAGCGCAGCCAGCCGACCGTGGTCCTCGGCCGGCACCGAGAAGCCGGTATCGACCATGTTGAGCGGGCCGAAGATGTGCTCCCGGAAGTACTCATCGAGGGACTGACCGGACCACAGCTCGACCAGCCGGCCGAGCACGTCGGTCGCCACCGAGTAGAGCCACTCGGTGCCAGGCTGGAACGCGAGCGGCAGGCTGGCCCACCGCTGGACACAACCGGCCAGGTCCAGCTCCGGCGGTGTCGTCAGGTCGAATCCGGCGTTGCGGTAGATCTCGTCCGTCACATGGACGTGGTGGAATCCGTAGGTGAGACCGGACGTGTGGGTCAGCAGGTGCCAGACCCGGACCGGCTCGGTCGCCGGGACGGTGACCGGCTTGCCGGCCTGGCCGCCGACGTACACCCGCGGCTGGGCAAACTCCGGCAGCCACCGGCTGATCGGGTCGCCGAGCTCGAACGCGCCTTGTTCGTAGAGCATCATCGCGGCCACCGACGTGACCGGCTTGGTCATCGAGTAGATCCGCCAGATCGTGTCGGGCTCTACTGCGCGGCCGGCCTCGAGGTCGGAGCTGCCGTACGACGTCAGGTGCGCGATCCGGCCGCGGCGGGCGATGGTGATCTGGTAGCCCGGCAGTCGGCCGTCATCGACGTACCGGTCGAAATGCGCGTCGATCCGCGCCAGCCGTGACCCGTCGATGCCGACCTCGCCCGGATCGACTTCCACCCCGAAGTCCGTCATGAGCGCAAGCCTCGCATGTGGCCGCCGACAGGTCCGTGGGGGTCGCTTGCGAGGATGGGCGTTGTGCCGCCTTCCGATGCTCCGGTGTCCGCCGCGCTGTTCGCTCGCGCCCAGGCGGTGACGCCAGGCGGGGTCAACTCGCCGGTTCGCGCCTTCCGGTCGGTCGGTGGAACGCCTCGCTTTATAGCCCGCGGCAACGGGCCGTGTCTCTACGACGTCGATGGCAACGAGTACGTCGACCTGGTTTGTTCATGGGGCCCGGCGATCCTCGGGCACGCGCATCCGGCCGTGATCGAGGCGGTGCGCACCGCATCGTCGGCCGGGCTGTCGTTCGGTGCACCGACGCCCGGTGAGGTGGCGCTCGCGGAGCTGATCGTCGACCGGGTCGCCCCGGTCGACGAGGTGCGGCTCGTCAATTCCGGCACCGAGGCGACGATGAGCGCGGTGCGACTTGCGCGCGGTGTCACCGGTCGAACCAAGATCGTGAAGTTCGCCGGCTGCTACCACGGCCATGTGGACGCCCTGCTCGCCAGCGCCGGCAGCGGCGTCGCAACCTTTGCCCTGCCGGACTCGCCAGGTGTCACCGGCGCGAGTGCGGCTGACACAATTGTGTTGCCCTACAACGATTTTGACGCTCTCGACGAGGCGTTCGAGACGTACGGCGACGAGGTTGCCTGCCTGATCACCGAGGCCGCGGCCGCCAACATGGGCGTGGTCGCGCCTGTGCCCGGGTTCAATGCCCGGCTGCGTGAGTTGACCCAGCAGCACGGCGCGCTGCTGATCCTCGATGAGGTCATGACGGGCTTTCGGGTCAGCCGGGCTGGCTGGTGGGGGCTCGAGGGCGTCACACCTGACCTCTTCACGTTCGGCAAGGTGATGAGCGGCGGACTGCCGGCGGCGGCGTTCGGCGGCCGGGCCGAGGTGATGGCCCAGCTAGCACCGGCGGGCCCGGTCTACCAAGCCGGCACGCTGTCGGGCAACCCGGTCGCGGTCGCCGCCGGCCTCGCGCAGCTCACGCTGTGCACCGATGCGGTCTACGCGCACGTCGATGCCACGTCGGCAACCGTTGTCAGCCTGGTCGCGACTGCGCTCGATGGCGCCGGGGTTGCCAATCGGATCAACACTGCCGGCAGCCTGTTCTCGGTGTTCTTTCTTGACCACGACGTCGTCGATTTCGACTCCGCCAAGGACACGTCGGTCGCGAGGTACGCCGCGTTCTTCCACTCGATGCTCGACCAGGGCGTCTACCTTCCGCCATCGGCGTTCGAGGCCTGGTTCGTCGGCGCCAGCCACGATCAAGCCGCGATCGACCGGATCGCTACCGCGCTTCCCATGGCGGCGCAGGCCGCCGCCGGCGTACCCAGCGAAGCGAGCGGCAGGTGACCCGCACCGTCGTGCATCTCGTCCGACATGGCGAGGTCTTCAACCCCGGCGGCGTGCTCTACGGCCGGCTGCCCGGCTTCCGGCTCTCCGAGGCCGGTGAGGCAATGGCGGTGCAGGCGGCTGAGGCGTTGAAGGGCCGAGACATCACGGTCGTTCGGTCGTCGCCGCTCGAGCGTGCGGTGCAGACCGCGGTGCCGATCGCGGCGGAATTCGGCGTCGAGCCGACGACCGACGACCGACTGATCGAGAGCGACAACTTCTTCGAAGGCAAGACCTTCGGCGTCGGTGACGGCTCGCTGAAGAACCCTTCGGTCTGGCGGCACCTGTGGAACCCGTTCCGCCCGTCATGGGGTGAGCCGTACGCCGAGATCGCGTCGCGGGTGCTCGCCGCGGTCGCGACCGCGCGGGATGCCGCGACCGGTCACGAAGCCGTCCTCGTGAGTCACCAGCTGCCGATCGAGATCGTCCGGCGTCAGGTCAAAGGCGACCGGTTGTGGCATCGACCGGACCGGCGCAGGTGCGCCCTCGCATCGATCACGTCACTTGTCTACGACGACGACCGGCTGGTGCGGGTCGACTACTCTGAGCCCGCCGGGGACAGTGGGCGCCACCGGGTCGGCGGCGCCTAAGCGCACACGTCACAATGGTTGGAATGCCTGGCAAACTTCGACATCTGATCGCCGCGGCCGCGGTGCTCGTTGGCGTCGCCGGATGTTCCGGGACCGGCAATGTCGACACCTCGGTCAATGGCGGCGGGACCCAGAACGGCGCCGGCAACATCGTTGTCTACAAGGCGGCCGATCGTCACATGGTCGGCGACGTCAAAGGGACGACCCTGCAGGGCAAGCCGTTGAACCTCGCCAGCTATCGGGGCAAGGTGGTGATCGTCGACTTCTGGTCCGACCCGTGCGTCCCGTGCCACGGCGAAGAGCCGGCAATGGAGCAACTGGCTCAGGCCGACGTCTCTAAAGGCGTGCAGTTCGTGGGTATCGACGAGCGCGACAACCTCAGTGCCGGCCAGGCCTTCGAGGCGCAGTTCCACGTGACGTACCCGAGCATCTTCGACCGCTACGACTCCTATGTATTGGACTTCCCGGGCTCGGCGCCGCCGAGCACGCCGAGCACGATTGTGCTCGATCCCACCGGTCACATCGCGGCGCAGATCGACGGCCCGCAGGACTACAGCCACCTCAACGCGCTGATCAACCAGATCCGGTCGGAACCGGCGTGAGCATGATCGTCGTCGCCGGGGCGGCTGCCTCAATTGGCGCCGGAGCGGCTGCCTCAATTGGCGCCGGAGCGGCGACCAGCTTCCAGAACGCCGCGGACGGCTCGCTGCTGCTCGCGATCCCGGTCGCTGCGCTCGCCGGCCTGGTGTCGTTCCTCTCTCCCTGTGTGCTGCCGCTGGTGCCGGCGTACCTCTCCTATGTCACCGGGATGTCGGCGGCTGATCTCGCAGCCGACCAGACCCATCGCGACAGCCGGGCGCAGGGCGTCAGCGACGGTCCCGGCGCGGCACTCGCGGTCGAAGCCAGGCACGCTGCCGCCGGCGCCGGAGCGCCGCATCGTCGCAGCAAGGTGCTCTGGGGCTCGATCCTGTTCGTCGCCGGGTTCTCGGTCGTCTTCATCACGTTCGGCGCGCTGTTCGGCTATGCCGGCGCGCAACTCGATGCGCACGAGGTGTTGGTCGATCGGATCGCGGGTGGCTTCGCGGTCGTGATGGGTGCAGCGTTCATGGGGTGGCTGCCCGGCTTTCAGCGTGAGTTCCGCTTCCATCGGCTCCCGGCGGTCGGGCTCGCCGGGGCGCCGTTGCTCGGCGTCGCGTTCGGAGTCGGCTGGACCCCGTGCATCGGGCCGACGCTCGGTGTCGTACTGGGGCTGGCCGGCTCGTCGGCGACCGCGGGTCGGGGCGCCGTGCTGACGACCGCCTACTGCGCTGGGCTCGGCATCCCGTTCGTGCTGGCCGGCGTCGGCTTTCGTCGCGCGCTGGGCGCCTTCGAGGTCATCAAACGCCACTACGCCTGGGTGGTGCGCGGCGGCGGGCTGCTGCTCGTCATCGTCGGCGTACTCCTGGTGACTGGCGAGTGGACGACGATCTCGATCGATCTTCGCGACGCCCTTCCGACGTACACGCCGCCGGTGTGAGCCGATGACCGACACCATCGTCGAAGAGGAGCAGCCGGCACCGCTGTCGACCCAGCCGGAGCGCCCGGCGGACCCGGCCGGTCGGGGTCCGATCGTTGCGGCGGTTCGGATCTGGCGGCAGTTCACCAGCATGCGGACCGCGTTGCTGTTGCTCGCGTTGCTGGCCCTCGCGGCGATCCCTGGGACAGTGATCCCGCAGCGCGGGCTCGATCCGGTGAAGGTCAACTCCTATCTCGCGGCACACCCCCATCTCGGTCCGCTGATGGACAAGCTGTCGCTGTTCGATGTTTTCGCGGCGCCGTGGTTCGTCCTGATCTTCATCCTGCTGTTCGTCTCGGTGGTCGGGTGCGTGATCCCCCGGGTCCGGCTGCACTACCGCGCGATGCGCCGCCGGCCGCCGAACGCACCGCGGCACCTGCTCCGAATGTCGGCATCGACCGGTTGGGAGACCGACGAGTCGCCGGCGGCACTTGGCAAGCGAGTGCACACGATGTTGCGGAGCAGTCATTGGCGCGCGGATCTGCGCACCGAGGCGGATGGTGGCGTAACGGTCTCGGCCGAGAAGGGCTATCTGCGGGAGACCGGCAACCTGATCTTTCACATTGCGTTGCTGCTGCTTCTGGTTGGCATCGCGCTGAGCAGCCTGTATGGCTACAAGGGCACCGTCCTGGTCAGCCAGGGCGGCGGTTTCTCCAACGCCAGAGCCGATTACGACGTCTTCGAACCGTCGCGACTGTTCTCGGACTCGCAGCTCTCGCCGTTCTCGCTGACGATGCAGAGTTTCAAGGCCACCTACAACCCGGCCAACGGCGAGCCACTGACCTTCAAGGCCGACGTTCACTACACGAGCTCGCCGACCTCGCCGTCGAAGCCGTATGTCGTCCAGGTCAACCACCCGTTGAACCTGCCGGGCGCAAAGGTCTTTCTGGTCGGTCACGGCTATTCGCTGATCATGAAGGTCACGAACGCCGACGGCACCGTGAAGTACGACGGACCGACCGCGTTCCTTCCGGACAACAGCCTGTTCGCTTCTCACGGCGTGCTGAAGGTGCCTTCGCTCGGCGCTGGTGGCGGCCAGCTCGGCCTGACCGGCGAGTTCTACCCGACCGCCGCAGTGACCCAGAGCGGCGGGCTCCAGTCGATCTTCCCTGCTCCCGACCACCCGGTGCTCGCGTTGTCGGCGTGGCAGGGCAATCTTGGTTTCAACACCGGGATCCCGCAGTCCGACTACTCGCTGCCGGTCACCGGGCTGAAGAACATCGGCATCACCCAGCTGTCTCCTGGTGGGAGCTGGAAGCTCCCGGACGGAGCGACCGTGAAGTTCGTCGGGGTCCAGCAGTGGGCGACGTTCCAGGTTGCCCATGAGCCAGGCAAGCGGACCGTGCTGGTGGCGGCGGTCCTCATCGTCGTGGGTCTGCTCGGCTCGCTTCGGGTACGCCGGCGCCGGTTCTGGATTCGCGCCGTACCGGCTCCGGTCGGACAAGACCCGCGGCGTACCGTAGTCACCGCGGCTGGGCTCGCCCGTAGCGACGTGGGTGGCTTTGTCGATGAGCTCGACGACCTGGTCAAACAGATCGGTCGGTCGCCACACGGGGCGATTGAGACCGAAAGGGACTGACGTGGCACCCAACCTTCATCTCGCGCACGTCTCCGACGTGCTGTTGACGTGGGCGGTGTTCTGTTACGCCTTCGCGATGCTGGGCTACGCAGCGGAGTTCGCCGGCACCCGCCGGGCGGCGCGAGCAATCGAGAACGGCGAGCGCCGCAACGGGGCGCTCTACAGCCGCCGGCTCGGACAGGCCGCGGTGGCACTGACGTTCATCGGCTGGGCGATCGAGGTCGGGTCGGTCACGACCCGAGGTCTCGCGGTGCATCGGGTGCCGTGGGGAAACATGTACGAGTTCTCGTGCATGGTGACCCTGGTCGCGGTGACGATCTACCTGACGCTGTTGCTGAGCCAGCCGCTGAAGCGGATCGGCGCGTTCCTGACGCTGCGCCCCTCCCGGCACACGATGTCCTGGCGGTCGCGCGAGTCGGTCCGCTACCTCGGCGCGTTCCTGATGGCACCGGTCGTGCTCTACATCGGGATCGCCGCGACCGTGCTGTACGCCGCGCCCGGCCCGCTGGTGCCGGCGCTGGACTCCTATTGGATCAAGATTCACGTCGTCGCTGCGATCACCGCGACCGGCGCTTTCATGGTCTCCGGCGTGGTGACGCTGCTCTACCTGCTCAAGGAGCGCTACGAGCGCGGCCTGCCGCCACTGCACATGGTCATCGCCCGCCGGCTGCGCTCGCCGCGACACCCGGAGCAGTTCAGCTTCGGTCCTGGCACCGCAGCCGCCGCCGAGATGAACGCCGCGAGCAGCGGACTGATGCAGTCGTTGCCCTCGGCGGAGTCACTCGATCGGCTGGCCTACCGCGTCATCACCTTCGCGTTCCCGGTCTGGACCTTCGCGATCATCGCCGGCGCGATCTGGGCCGAGACGGCCTGGAGTCGTTACTGGGGCTGGGATCCCAAGGAGACTTGGTCGTTCATCACCTGGCTCGGCTACGCGGCGTACCTTCACGCACGCGCCACCGCCGGCTGGCGTGGCCGCCGTGCGGCGATGCTGTCGCTCATCGCGTTCGGGTCGCTGATGATCGACTACTACGTCGTCAACACCGTCATCACCGGCCTGCACTCCTACGCCGGCATCTCCTAGCGTTTCGCCAAACTTGCGCGTATCAACCGTTTGGGCCCCCCGAAACGGTTGATACGCGCAAGTTTGGCGTGACTGTCAGGTGTGGTTGGCCGGGTGGTCGTCGGCGGACTGGCGCGGCGCCGGTGCCGGAGAGGTCGCCGGTGACGCAGCCGGCTTCGAGCCGTCCTGACGGAGCAGCTCGCGGATCTCCGACTCGCGGAACCGTCGGTGGCCGCCGGGGGTACGGATGCTGTTGATGCGGCCGGCGGCCGCCCATCGGGTGACCGTCTTCGGGTCCACCCGGAACAGGCTCGCAACCTCCCCAGGGGTCAGTAGACGATCCCGGGACTCCACCACGACGAACCCCCTCAACTGTGCATCTGCACGATGCAGACTCCCCAGTGTCGCCTTTCCAAGGTCAACTTGTCAGCCGTGGGGCGCAATTGGTTGCGAATCGCCCGGGTGGCCCAGCGTCGAAACCGGCCGTGCCGGGCACGTCGTACCCTTAAAAATGTGGCACCGGGCAGCGGCAACACCAACCGAAGTCCCAGCCGAGCCTTCGCGACCTACAACCTGCTGCGGCTAGGTTTGCTTGCGGCGTGTCTCGGGATCGGCTGGCTTGCCGGAGTGCACAGCATCTGGCTGATCGTCGGGTCGCTGTTCGTCTCCGGGGTGCTCAGCTGGTTCCTGCTGCGCCGTCAGCGCGAGGCGATGGGCGCGGCCGTCGAGCAGACCGTGGAGCGATCGCGGGTGCGGTTCGCGGCGCGCGCCGCCAGCGAGGACTCGTACGTCGACGCGCTCGAAACCCAGCAAACCGGGGCTGAGCCCGGAAGCGTGTCCGGCGACCAGCCAGCCTCGTGACCAGGCCGAGTGCCCCACGCGATCGCGTGCTCGTGGTCGACGACGCGGCGAATCTTCGCGAGCTGCTGACCCTGCTGATCGACACCGAGGACGACTTCGAGGTCATCGGCACGGCATGTGATGGCGCTCAGGCGCTCGCGGTGGCCGAAACCCTGCGACCGGACATCGTGCTGCTCGATCTCGCGATGCCGGTCATGGACGGGATGCAGGCGTTGCCGCGGATTCGCGCACTGTTGCCGGCGGCGATGATCGTGATCTTCTCCGGGTTCGAGCAGTCGTCACTGATCGATGAGGCATTGGCCGCGGGTGCCGATGCTTACCTGGAGAAAGGCGCCAGCGTCATGCAGCTGGTCGATCTGCTGCGCGAGCGGCGCGGGCGCGCGCCTCGGCCGTAGGCGAGGATGGAGGCATGGCGCGCGCACATCTCGACCGCAAGCCGGGCGAAGTCGCGAAGATGTTCGACGCGGTCGCAGATCGCTACGACCGGATGAACGCGGTCATGACCCTCGGCCAGGAGCGTCGCTGGCGAGGTGTCGTCGCTCGGGCGCTCGGCGTCCAGGCAGGCGACCGGGTCCTCGATCTCGCTGCCGGCACCGGTGCGAGCTCGGTCCCGATTGCGGCGATGGGCGCGCGCGCCGTCGCCTGCGACTTCTCCCTCGGCATGCTCTCGGTCGGGCACAGCCGCCATCCGCAGCTGGAGTTCATCGCCGGTGATGCGCTCAACCTGCCGTTTCGCGACGGCGGATTCGACGCGGTGACAATCTCCTTCGGGTTGCGCAACGTCGCCGACGTCGCGCAGGCGCTCGATGAGATGGCGCGGGTGACCCGGCCGGGGGGTCGACTGGTCGTGCTGGAGACGAGTGCGCCACTGCGCCAACCGCTTCGCGCCGGCCATGACGTGTACGTCGACCACGTGTTGCCGCGCCTCGCCCGGCTGGTGGCGAGCAACGGCGAGGCCTACGAATACCTCGCCGAGTCGGTTGGTGAATGGCCGGCGCCCGGCGTTCTCGCCGAGCGGATCGCGGCGGCTGGCTGGTCAGCGGTGTCGTGGAAACAGCTGTTGCTCGGCGCCGTCGCGATGCATACCGCGACTCGCTGAAGCGTCAAGTCAAAAAGGGGTGGCAGCCGCTGCCGCCCGGGGCCCTGGTCATAGCGGCCATTGCTTTGCCTCTGAGAACGCCAAATTCACACTCGATAGAATTGTCGCGACCATATGTGAACGCTTTCACGAGTCGGAGATCATGACCCCCGCAACAGTCGAGTACGACGCGGACGTCGTCGTCGTCGGCGCCGGCCCGGGTGGCTCGACCGCGGCGCACTGGCTCGCTCAAGCCGGGCTCGATGTCATCGTGCTGGAGAAGTCGGAGTTCCCGCGCGAGAAGGTCTGCGGCGACGGGCTCACCCCGCGTGCGGTCAAGCAGCTGATCGCGATGGGCATCGACACCAGCCCGGCCAATGGCTGGATCGCCAACCATGGCCTGCGGATCCTCGGTGGCGGGATGCGACTGGAGATCCCGTGGCCGGACCTTGCCAGCTATCCGTCGTACGGACTGGTCCGGCCGCGGCAGGACTTCGATGAGGTGCTCGCCCGGGCCGCGCAGAAGTCCGGCGCACAGCTGCATGAGCTGACGACCGTCGTCGCCCCGGTCCGCAACGAGCGCACCGGCCGGCTCGAGGGCGTCACCACGAAGGACGGTCGCACCGTGCGGGCGCCGATCACCCTCGTTGCCGACGGCAACAGCTCGCGGTTCTCCCTTGCGCTGGACCGCCAGCGCCGCGAGGACCGGCCGATGGGCGTCGCCTACCGCCGCTACTTCAACAGCCCGCGCCACGACGACGATTGGCTCGAGTCTTGGCTCGAGCTCTGGGACGGCAAGCCGGGCGAGGGCCGGCTGCTGCCGGGCTACGGCTGGGTGTTCGGCGTCGGTGACGGCACGAGCAACGTCGGTCTCGGCATCCTCAACACCTCGGACGCCTTCGGCAAGACCGACTACCGCGCGATGCTCGACAGCTGGCTCGCCTCGCTTCCGGTCGAGTGGGGCTTCGTCGAGGAGAACGCAACCGGACCGACGCGCGGCGCGGCGCTGCCGATGGGCTTCAACCGCAAGCCGCATTACGCCGACGGCGCGTTGCTCGTCGGCGATGCCGGCGGGATGGTCAACCCGATGAACGGTGAGGGCATCGCCTACGCCATGGAGTCCGGCCGGCTCGCCGCCGAGATCGTCGCTCAGGCGCTGGCTGAGCCCGCCGGCGCCCGACGTGAGCGCGTCCTCGAGGGCTATCCCAAGGTGCTGAGCGACACCTACGGCGGCTACTACACGATCGGCCGGGTCTTCGTGAAGGCGATCGGTCACCCCTCGGTGATGAAGCTCTGCACCCGCCACGGCCTGCCTCACCCAGCGCTGATGAGGTTCTGCCTGAAGCTGCTCGCCAACCTCGCCGAGCCGCAGGGCGGCGATGCGATGGACCGCATCATCAGCGGACTCAACCGGCTGACCCCGGCCGCCTGACTCGCCTCCGGAGGCGGCACCTAGACTTTCCACGGCTTTAACACCCGGTGGCTACGACGACAGCGAAGGAGCGCGGAGATGGTCCCGATCTTGATCCTGGCGATCCTCGGCGGTGGCTTCGCGCTGTTCTCGGTCGTTGCCGGCTCGCTGTCCGGGCCGAAGCGGTTCAACCGGGCCAAGCTCGAGGCCTACGAGTGCGGCATCGAGCCGACGCCGCAGGCCTTCCGCGGCCACCGGCTTCCGGTGAAGTACTACCTCACCGCGATGCTGTTCATCGTCTTCGACATCGAGATCGTGTTCGTCTATCCGTGGGCGGTCTACTTCAACCAGCTCGGGCTGTTCGGCCTGATCGAGATGGTGCTGTTCATCGCTGCGGTCTTCGTGGTCTACGCCTACGTCTGGCGACGGGGCGGGCTCGAGTGGGACTGATCTGAGGTGGGTATCGAAGAGAAGATCCCTGACGGGATCCTGCTGACCACCGTTTCCAAGGTGCTGAACATCGCCCGGAAGAACTCGGTGTGGCCGGCGCAGTTCGGTCTTGCCTGTTGCGCCATCGAAATGATGGCGGTGGGCGGGCCTCGCTTCGACATCGCGCGGTTCGGCATGGAGCGGTTCAGTGCCTCGCCGCGGCAGGCCGACCTGATGATCGTCGCCGGCCGGGTTTCGCAGAAGATGGCGCCGGTCCTTCGCCAGATCTACGACCAGATGCCCGAGCCCAAGTGGGTGCTCGCGATGGGCGTCTGCGCGAGCAGCGGCGGGATGTTCAACAACTACGCGATCGTGCAGGGCGTCGACCACGTCGTGCCGGTCGACATGTATCTCCCGGGTTGTCCGCCGCGCCCCGAGATGCTGCTCGACGCGATCCTCAAGCTGCACGACAAGATCCGTACCGGCCCGATCAGCGGCAAGCCGAACTGGACCGAGATCGACGACGCGCCGTACGTCAAGCCGATCGAGCGCGACACCCGCGCCTCAAAGGGCCTCGCCGAAGACGTCGAGATCATGCCGTACCTCACCGCACCGAATGCGGGAGGTGAGGCATGACCGAGCCGACCGGCCAAGGCGGCGAGCGCCACGCTGAGCCCACTGGTCGCGGCGGCAACCGCCACGCTGAGCCCACTGGTCGCGGCGGCAAGCGCCACGCTGAGCCCACTGGTCGCGGCGGCAAGCGCCACGACATGTTCGGCGCGAGCGGGTTCGGTGACACCTCCGGTTTCGGTGGTCTCGTCGTCCGCGAGCCGCAGCTGGTGTCGAGCCCGAAGCCGTACGGCGAATGGTTCGACGATGCGACCGGTGCCCTCGAGGAGGCCTACCCGGGCTTTGCCGACGGGATCGAACGAGTCGTTGTGCATCGCGGCGAGCTGACGATCTATGTGAAGCGTGAGGCGCTGATCGAGCTGGTCACGCTGCTCCGTGACGACCCGCGGCTGCGCTTCGAGATGTGCGCAAGCGTGTCGGGCGTGGACTATCCCGCCGATCCTTCCGGCCGCCGGCTGCACGCGGTCTACCACCTGCTGTCGATGACGTTCCGTCGCCGGCTTCGCCTCGAGGTATCGGTGACGGCGGAGGACCCGCACGTCCCGAGCGTCACCGAGGTCTATCCGACCGCCAACTGGCAGGAGCGGGAGACCTGGGACTTCTTCGGCATCCGCTTCGACGGGCACCCCGGGCTGACCCGGATCGAGATGCCCGACGACTGGCCCGGCCACCCGCAGCGCAAGGACTACCCGCTTGGCGGCATCCCGGTCGAATACAAGGGCGCGATGGTGCCGCCGCCCGACGAGCGGCGGTCCTACGCATGACGACGCCAGAGACCCACGCGACACAGCCCAGCGGGACCACCGAGGCCTCGGCCAACGAGTCGGCGGCCGACGAGAGCTACACCAGCTATTACGCCGAGAGCGACCCGTACGGCGGCGCCGAGCCCGAGGGCGAAGGCCGGGTGTTCACCGTCGGTGGCGGCGGTGACTGGGACGATGTCGTCGACGCGATCGATCCGAGTGAGAACGAGCGGATCGTCGTCAACATGGGGCCGCAGCACCCATCGACGCACGGGGTGCTCCGGCTGGTCCTGGAGCTCGAGGGCGAGACCGTGATGCAGACCCGGCCGGTGATCGGCTATCTGCATACCGGCATCGAGAAGAACATGGAGTTCCGCAACTGGACCCAGGGCGTGACGTTCATCACCCGCGCCGACTACCTGGCGCCGATGTTCAACGAGGCGACGTACTGTCTCGGGGTCGAGCGGTTGCTCGACATCGAGGACCAGATCCCGGAGCGGGTGAAGGTGCTGCGGGTGCTCGTGCTGGAGCTGCAGCGGATCTCCTCGCACCTGGTGTGGCTCGGCACCGGTGGCCTCGAGCTCGGAGCGCTGACCGCCATGTTGCTCGCGTTCCGCGAGCGCGAGGACATCAGCCGGATCTTCGAGATGATCACCGGCCTGCGGATGAACCATGCCTACATCCGGCCCGGCGGCGTCGCGCAGGACATTCCGCCCGGCGCGGTCGATGCGATCCGCGAGTTCGTGCCGGAGATGCGCCGCCGGATCGACGAGTACGAAGACCTGCTCTCAGCCAACCCGATCTGGATCGCGCGGACCAAGGGCGTTGGCTACCTCGACACCGAGGCCTGCATGCAGCTCGGCGTGACCGGTCCGATGTTGCGCGCGTCCGGGCTGGCTTGGGACCTGCGCAAGGAGATGCCGGTTCTCGGATACGAGACCTACGACTTCGATGTCGTCACCGAGACCGAGGGTGACTGCTACGCGAGATATCTGGTGCGGATCAACGAGATGCGACAGTCGCTGCGGATCATCAGCCAGGCGCTCGACCGACTGCGCCCCGGCCCGACGATGGTCGCCGACAAGAAGATTGCGTGGCCGGCGCAGCTCGCGCTCGGCGCCGACGGTCTCGGCAACTCCCTCGACCACATCCGCACCATCATGGGGACCTCGATGGAGGCGCTGATCCATCACTTCAAGCTTGTCACCGAGGGCTTCCGGGTGCCGGCCGGACAGGCATACGTTCCGATCGAGTCGCCGCGCGGCGAGCTCGGTGCTCACGTCGTTTCCGACGGCGGCACCAGGCCCTACCGGGTGCATGTGCGCGACCCAAGCTTTGTCAATCTGCAGTCCGTGCCGGCGCTCACCGAGGGCGGCATGATCTCTGACGTCGTTGCCAGCGTTGCCAGCGTCGACCCCGTCATGGGTGGGGTGGACCGATAGTGCTCTCCGACGAGACCCGCCGGCTTGCGCCGGAGATCGTCGCCCGCTATCCGAAGCCGCGGTCGGCGTTGCTGCCGTTGCTTCATTTGGTGCAGAGCGACGAGGGCTACGTCAGCCCCGAAGGCATCGCGTTGTGCGCCGAGGTGCTCGACCTGACCAAGGCCGAGGTCAGCGCGGTCTCGACCTTCTACACGATGTACAAGCGCAAGCCGGTTGGTGACTACCACGTCGGCGTCTGCACCAACACGTTGTGCGCGGTCATGGGTGGCGACGCGATCTACGACGCGTTGAAGGAGCACACCGGCATCACGACTCAGAACGGTGTGACCGATGACGGCAAGGTCTCGCTCGAGCACATCGAGTGCAACGCGGCCTGCGACTTCGCGCCGGTGATGATGGTCAACTGGGAGTTCTTCGACAACCAGACGCCGGAGTCGGCGCGCATCCTGGTCGACTCGCTGCGCTCCGGCGCGCCGGTCAAGCCGACCCGCGGCGCCGACACGGTCTGCACCTGGCGCGAGGCCGAGCGGGTGCTTGCCGGCTATCACGACGGTCGCGCCGACGAAGGCGTCGCAGCGGGTCCGGCAACTCTTGAGGGCCTGAAGCTGGCGAACGAGCGCGGTGACAAAGCGTGAAACTTACACCGGTGCTGTCGGCCAATTGGGCCGACGAGAAGCCATGGACCATAGACGGGTACGGCGGTGACTACTCGGCTGCGCGCAAGGCGCTGACGACGATGGAGCCCGACGCCGTGATCGCCATGGTGAAGGACTCGGGGCTGCGGGGGCGTGGCGGCGCCGGCTTCCCGACCGGTAGCAAGTGGAGCTTCATCCCGCAGGGCGACGGCAAGCCGCACTACCTGGTGGTCAACGCAGACGAGTCCGAGCCGGGCACCTGCAAGGACATCCCGCTGATGCTCGCCAACCCGCACATGCTGGTCGAGGGCATCGTCATCACCTGCTTCGCGATCAGGTCCAACCTGGCATTCATCTACGTCCGTGGCGAGGTCCTTCACGTCGTACGACGGGTGCAGGCGGCGGTCGCTGAGGCCTACGAGAAGGGCTTGCTCGGCAAGAACCTGTTCGGGACCGGCTTCGACCTCGAGGTCGTCGTGCACGCCGGCGCGGGTGCCTATATCTGCGGCGAGGAGACCGCGCTGCTCGACTCGCTCGAGGGCTACCGCGGCCAGCCGAGACTGCGCCCACCGTTCCCCGCCATCGCCGGTCTGTATGCCAGCCCGACCGTGGTCAACAACGTCGAGTCGATCGCCAGCGTGCCGCCGATCATCAATCGCGGGGTCGAGTGGTTCAAGACGATGGGCCGCGAGAAGTCGCCGGGCTTCACGCTCTACTCGCTGTCCGGTCACGTGACCCGGCCCGGTCAGTACGAAGCGCCGCTCGGCGTGACGCTGCGCGAGCTGCTCGACCTCGCCGGTGGGGTGCGCGAAGGCCACGAGCTGAAGTTCTGGACGCCGGGCGGGTCGTCGACGCCGCTGCTGACCGCCGATCATCTTGACTCCCCGCTCGACTACGAAGGCATGACCGAGGCCGGCTCGATGCTCGGCACCAAGGCGCTGCAGATCTTCGACGAGACGACGTGCGTGGTGCGGGCAGCGCTGCGCTGGACCGAGTTCTATGCGCACGAGTCGTGCGGCAAGTGCACGCCATGTCGGGAGGGCACGTTCTGGATGGTGCAGATCCTGGAGCGACTCGAAGCCGGCGACGCTGACGACTCCGATGTCGACACCCTGCTCGACGCCTGCGACAACATCCTGGGCCGAGCATTCTGCGCTCTCGCCGACGGCGCGGTCAGCCCGATCACGTCGTCGGTGCAGTTCTTCCGGTCCGAGTACGTCGCTCACTGGGAGAACGGCGGCTGTCCGTTCGACCCGGCCGCCGCCACATTGTTCGCACCCGCTGGAGCCTCGACATGACCAGCACCCAACGAAATCGCTCGCGGCGCTCACGATTGCGCGGGGAGCCCGAATGACGATGACGAAGCCCGAAGCGGGCGGCGACGGTCCCGCACCGGTCGGGATGGTCAACGCGACGATCGACGGCATCGCGATCACCGTCCCGAAGGACACCCTGATCATCCGGGCCGCAGAGCTGGTCGGCATCCAGGTTCCGAGGTTCTGCGACCACCCGCTGCTCGACCCGATCGGCGCCTGCCGGCAGTGCATCGTCGAGGTCGAAGGTCAGCGCAAGCCACTCGCCTCCTGCACGGTCACGGTCACCGAGGGCATGGTGATCAAGACCCAGCTGACATCGGCGGTCGCCGAGAAGGCACAGGTCGGCAACCTCGAGTTCCTGTTGCTCAACCACCCGCTCGACTGCCCGGTTTGCGACAAGGGCGGCGAGTGCCCGCTGCAGAACCAGACGTTGCACAACGGCGCCGCCGAGAGCCGGTTCAAGGACGTCAAGCGGACGTATGAGAAGCCGATCGAGATCTCCTCCCAGGTCTTGCTCGACCGCGAGCGCTGCGTGCTCTGTGCACGCTGCACCCGGTTCTCGCAGCAGATCGCGGGCGATCCGTTCATCGAGCTGTTCGAACGCGGCGCCCTCGAGCAGGTGGCGATCTTCGACGGCGAGCCGTTCTCGTCGTACTTCTCCGGCAACACGGTGCAGATCTGCCCGGTCGGCGCGCTGACCGGATCGCAGTATCGCTTCCGGGCCCGGCCCTTCGACCTGGTGTCAACGCCGTCGGTGTGCGAGCACTGCGCGTCAGGCTGCCAGCAGCGCACCGACTGGCGCCGCGGCAAGGTGCTGCGCCGCCTCGCCGGCGACGACGATGACGTCAACGAGGAGTGGAACTGCGACAAGGGCCGCTGGTCCTTCGGCTACGCGACCGCGCGCGACCGGCTGACCACGCCGCTGGTTCGCGACGCGGACGGCTATCTCGTCGAGGCGTCGTGGAGCGAGGCGATCGCGAGGGCCGCAGCCGGCCTGGCGAAGGCCGGCAGCAAGGTCGGCGTCCTCACCGGCGGCCGGCTCACCGTCGAGGACGCCTACGCCTACTCGAAGTTCGCTCGCGTCGTGCTCGGCACCAACGACATCGACTTCCGCGCCCGGCCGCACTCGGTCGAGGAGCAGGACTTCCTTGCCAGTCGCGTCGCCGGCCGCTACCTCGAGACGACGTACGCCGATCTCGAGTCGGCGCCCGCCGTCGTCCTCGCCGGCTTCGAACCGGAAGAAGAGTCACCCATCGTCTTCCTGCGGCTTCGTAAGGCCGTCGACAAGCGAGGGCTCGCGGTGTTCGGCGTCGCGCCGTTCGCCACGACCGGTCTGACCAAGTTGCGCGGCCGGTTGCTGAGCAGCCTGCCCGGCGCCGAGGCCGGCGTGCTCACCTCGCTCGCCGACACCTCGTCGACCGATGAGGCCGTCGCCGCCGCGGCGGCCGCGCTGGCCAGACCCGGGGCAGTCATCCTGGTCGGCGAGCGGCTGGGGACCTCGCCGGGTGCGCTGAGCGCCGCCGCGAGTCTGGCCGACAAGACCGGGGCACGGCTGGCCTGGGTACCGCGCCGAGCCGGCGACCGGGGAGCGATCGAGGTCGGTTGCGTTCCTGGTCTGCTGCCGGGTGGCCGGCCGATCCTCGACGGTGCCGCGCGCGAGCACCTGGCGATGGTGTGGGGTGCGAGCGTCCCGTCCGGTCCGGGCCGCGGTGGCGATGCGATCCTCGCCGACGCCGCCGCCGGCGAGGTGGCCCTCGTCGTGGCCGGGGTCGATCCGGGTGATCTGGCTGATCCCGATCTGGCGCTCAAGGCGCTCGAGTCGGCGCCGTTCGTTGTCAGCTTCGAGGTTCGCGAGTCGGCTGTGACGGACCGCGCGGACGTGGTCTTCCCGGTGGCGCCGGTCGTCGAGAAGTCGGGAAGCTACCTCGACTGGGAAGGCCGGGTCCGACCGTTCGACGCGACACTGGAAGCCAGTGGCGCGATGGGTGATGGCCGGGTCCTCGACCGGCTCGCCGCCGCGCTCGGCACCGCGCTCGGCACCGCAGAGCCTCGCGATGTCAAAGCCGAGATCGCTCGGATCGGCGCGTGGGACGGAGCCCGCCCGACCGCCCCGTCGCACCAGGCCGGCACGGCCGCGAAGCCCGGCGCCGGCGAGGCGGTCCTGGCCACCTGGCACCACCTGCTCGACGAGGGCCGGTTGCAGGAGCACGAGCCGCACCTCGCCGGCACCCGCAAGCCGGCCGTCGTACGGCTGAGCGCGGCGACCGCGGGCAGGCTCGGGGTCGCCGACGGCACCGAGGTCACGGTGAGCACCGACCGCGGCTCGATTACGCTGCCGCTCGCGATCACCGCGTTGCCCGACCAGGTGGTCTGGCTGCCGACCTGCTCGGCGGGCTCGCATGTCCACTCGATGCTCGGCGCCGGCAGCGGCGCGGTTGTCCGGCTGTCAGCGGGAGGCTCGTGATGTTCCACGTCGCAGCCGCCGCTACCGGCGGCACCGATCTTGGGGTGTTCGGCAACGACCCGTGGTGGCTCACGCTGTGCAAGTGCATCGTGGTCTTCGTCTTCCTCGTTGTCACGACGCTGCTGATGATCTGGGCCGAGCGCCGCGTCATCGGACGGATGCAGGCCCGCCCCGGCCCGAACCGGGTCGGTCCGTTCGGCGTCGTGCAGGGTCTCGCCGACGGCATCAAGTTGGCGCTCAAAGAAGACCTGATCCCGGCCATGGTCGACAAGCCGCTCTACATTCTGGCGCCGGTGGTTGCGTGTGCGCCGGCGTTCCTGTCCTTCGCGGTGATCCCGGTCGGCCCGATCGTGTCGATCGGTGGCCACCACAGCCCGCTGCAGATCACCGACCTGCCGGTCGCCGTCCTTTACATCCTCGCGATGGCCTCGATCGGGGTTTACGGCATCGTGCTGGCCGGCTGGTCGAGCCAGTCACCGTACCCCATGCTCGGCGCGCTTCGGTCGGCGGCACAGGTGATCTCCTACGAGGTCGCCATGGGCCTCGCACTCGCCGGGGTGTTCCTGTACGCCGGATCGCTGTCGACCAGCCAGATCGTGACCTCGCAACACAAGCTCTGGTACGCGCTGCCACTGATCCCGTCGTTCCTGATCTACCTCATCGCGATGGTAGGCGAGACGAACCGGGCGCCGTTCGACCTCGCCGAGGCCGAGAGTGAGCTGGTCGCGGGCTTCCACACCGAGTACGCCTCGCTGAAGTTCGCGTTGTTCTTCCTTGCTGAGTACGTCAACGTCACGACCGTCTCGGCGCTGGCGACGACGCTGTTCCTCGGCGGCTGGCGGGCGCCGTGGCCGCTGTCACTTGTCGGCAACGATGCCCTCAACCACGGCTGGTGGCCGGTGCTGTGGTTCCTCGGCAAGGTCTTCGTGCTGCTGTTCGGCTTCATCTGGCTGCGCGGCACGCTGCCCCGGCTTCGCTATGACCAGTTCATGCGGCTGGGCTGGAAGGTCCTGATCCCGTTCAGCCTGGTCTGGATCCTGGTCGTCGCTGCGTTCCGCGAGCTGACCAACGAGGGCCGCACCCGGGTCCAGACTCTCGCCTACGTCGGCATCCCGGTCGCTGCGCTCGTGCTGATCTGGTCGTTCATCACCGAGTCGCGCGCGAGCAAGCTGGCGAAAGCCGAGGAGCAGGCCGCGACCGAGCAGTTAGAAGGGTCGGTGGATCGCGGCGGCTCCTACCCGATCCCGTCGCTGATGGGCCCGCCGACGCTCGATGTCACTGCCATCTCGGTGGCGTCCGACGGCTCCACGGAGGTGCTCGATGGCTGACGACGAACTGCAGCCGATCGACAGCGAGGCGGTGCCCGAAGCTGTGGCGTCGACCCCGGAGGCTCACGGCTCGAGCGAGCCGCAGCGCAAGAAGCCGTCGGTGCTCAAGGATCTGGTGGCTCCGGTCGCTGGCTTCGGCGTGACGTTCCGGACCATGCTGACCAAGCCGGTGACCGAGGAATACCCGGAGCAGAAGGTGCCGACCGCGCCGCGCTACCACGGCCGCCACCTGCTCAACCGTCACGCCGACGGCCTCGAGAAATGCGTCGGCTGCGAGCTGTGCGCCTGGGCCTGCCCGGCTGATGCGATCTACGTCGAAGGCGCCGACAACACCGAGGAGGCGCGGTTCTCGCCGGGCGAGCGCTACGGCGCTGTCTACCAGATCAACTACCTGCGCTGCATCTTCTGCGGGTTGTGCATCGAAGCCTGCCCGACCCGGGCGCTGACGATGACCAACGAGTACGAGCTGGCTGATGACAGTCGCGAGGACCTTATCTTCACCAAGGACCAGCTCCTCGCGCCGCTGCACGGCGACATGGAGGCACCGCCTCACCCGATGCGGCTCGGCGACACCGAGAAGGCCTACTACGCCGGCCAGCCGGCCACGTCGCCACCCACGCCGCCACCCACGGAGGCCCACGAGTGACCGGGCTTTTGGTTGCGGCTGGTCAGGGCGGCGCCGCGCCGTTGCACGAGGCGTTCCTGTTCTGGATCCTCGCGCCGCTCGCGGTGGGGGCGGCGCTCGGCATGGTGTTCGCCCGAAGCGCAGTGCACGCGGCGCTGCTGCTCGCGGTTGTGATGCTCTGTCTCGCCGCGTTCTACACCGCCGAGAACGCGCCGTTCCTCGCCGTCGTCCAGGTGGTCGTCTACACCGGCGCCGTGCTGATGCTGTTCTTGTTCGTGCTGATGCTGATCGGCGTCGACTCGGTCGATTCGCTGGTCGAGACTTTGCGCGGCCAACGGGTCGCGGCGTTGGTCATCGGCCTTGGGTTCGCGATCCTGCTGATCGCCTCCATCGCGAGTGCGCTCGGTGGATTCCACAACGTCGGAGTCACTGCTGCCGAAGGCGGCAAAGGCAACGTCGCCGGCATCGCGCAACTGCTCTTCAGCCGATATGTCTTCGCCTTCGAAGCGACCAGCGGCCTGCTGATCGTCGCCGGTCTCGGTGCGATGGTGCTGGCGCATCGCGAGCCGCTCGAGGTGCGGCGTAACCAGCAGGAGCGGATGCGCGAACGGGCGGCACGAGGCGGCGCTGGCGTCGGACCGCTGCCGGGACCAGGGGTGTACGCCGACCACAACGCCGTCGACACCGCGGCGCTGCTGCCCGACGGCAGCATCGCGCCGACCAGCGTGCCCGCCTACCTGCAGGTGGCCGCCGCCCGCCCGCATGTGGACGCCATCGACAAAGAGCTGGAGCGCTGATTGAGATGAGCGTCAGCTACTACCTCTACCTCTCGGCGGTGCTGTTCACTATCGGGGCTATCGGCGTGCTGGTCCGGCGCAACGCGATCGTCGTATTCATGTGCATCGAGCTGATGCTCAACGCGGTCAACCTCACGCTGGTGACGTTCGCGCGCCTCAACGGCAACCTCGATGGTCAGATCATTGCGTTCTTCGTGATGGTGGTCGCGGCTGCTGAGGTCGTCGTGGGTCTCGCGATCATCATGTCCATCTTCCGTTCCCGGCGGTCCGCTTCCGTCGACGACGCCAACCTGTTGAAGTACTGAGGCGCGCGCCGATGACCCACTACGCCGTCGCGACGGGTGTCTTCCACCTGACGTTTCTCCTCGTCGCGATCCCGGCTGCCAGCGCAGCCGTGCTGCTGCTCGGCGGCAAGCGCACCAACCCCTGGGGTCACCTGCTTGGCTGCGCCGCGCCGCTCGCGTCGTTCGTGATCGCGGTGGTCGAGTTCTTCGCGCTGATCGGCCGCGACGGCGGCGCGAACCGCCAGCTCGACCAGCACCTGTTCAGCTGGCAGCCGGTCGCCGGCTTCCACGTCAACGCCAACGTTCTGCTCGACCCGCTCTCGATCGTGTTCGTGCTGCTCATCACTGGCGTCGGGTCGCTGATCCACATCTACTCGGTCGGCTACATGGAGCACGACGCCAACCGACGCCGGTTCTTCGGCGAGCTCAACCTGTTCGTCGCGGCGATGCTGCTGCTCGTCCTCGCCGACAACTACCTGGTGCTCTACGTCGGCTGGGAGGGTGTCGGTCTCGCGTCGTACCTGCTGATCGGATTCTGGTCGCACAAGCCGAGTGCGGCGGTCGCCGCCAAGAAGGCGTTCCTGGTCAACCGGGTCGGCGACCTCGGGCTCTCGCTCGCGATCATGCTGATGTTCACGACATTCGGCACGGTCGCTTTCGATGGTGTCTTCAACGGTGCCGCCAGCTCTCATGCGCACAGCGGGACGATGACGGCGATCGGGCTGTTGCTGCTGCTAGGAGCGTGCGGCAAGAGCGCGCAGGTGCCGCTGCAGTCATGGTTGCTCGACGCGATGGAGGGCCCGACGCCGGTCTCCGCGCTGATCCATGCCGCGACGATGGTGACCGCCGGGGTCTACCTGGTTGCACGATCGGATGCGATCTACAACGTCGCGCCTCACGCGCGCCTCCTCGTGGAGATCGTTGGCGCGACGACGCTGGTGTTCGGCGCGATCATCGGGTGCGCCCACGACGACATCAAGAAGGTGCTCGCCGCGTCGACGATGAGCCAGATCGGCTACATGATGCTTGCGGTAGGCATCGGCCCGGCGGCGTACGCGTTCGGCATCCTGCACCTGCTCACCCATGGGTTCTTCAAGGCGAACATGTTCCTCAGCGCCGGCTCGGTGATGCACGGCAACAACGACGAAGTGAACATGCGGCGCTACGGCGGGCTGCGCAAGGTGATGCCGTGGACGTTCGCGACGTTCGGATTCGGCTACCTCGCGATCATCGGCATCATCCCGTTCGCCGGCTTCTTCTCGAAGGACAAGATCATCGAGGCGGCGCTCGACAAGGGTGGGACCGGCGGTGACATCTTCGGCGCGGTCGCGATCGCGGGCGCCGGCCTGACCGCGTTCTACATGACGCGCCTGATGCTGATGACGTTCTTCGGCAACAGGCGCTGGCCCAAGGACGTCCATCCGCACGACTCGCCGAACGTCATGGTCGTGCCGATGGCGATCCTCGCGTTCGCCTCGCTGGTCGGTGGCTACCTGCTGATCATCCACGGCGACCTGGTGCACTTCCTGGCGCCGAGCGTCGGGCAGCAGCTGGCGCCCGCGACCCGGCCGCTGTCGGCGACGGTGCTCAGCATCCTGGTGCTCGTCGTCGTACTCGCCGGTGTGGGGACCGCCTGGTTGCTGGTCGGCGCCAAGCCGATCCCGGCTGAGCCACCGACGCAGGTGATGCCGCTGACCAAGGCAGCCCGCCGCTCACTGCTCGGCGACGCCCTCAACGAGGCGGTGTTCATGCGCCCGGGCCAGTACCTCACCCGCGCACTCGTCTTCTTCGACGGCCGCGGCGTCGACGGGGTGGTCAACGGTCTGGCTGCCGGCATCGGCGGGACCAGTGCCCGGGTACGCCGCGTCCAGACCGGATTCGCGCGGTCCTACGCGCTGTCGATGTTCGCTGGTGCGTTGGCCGTGGCAGCCACGCTCGTCCTGGTCCGGGTGGGCTGAGCGATGCATACCGGATTCCCTTGGGTCACCGTCATCGGTGTGATCCCGCTGGTCGGCATCGCGTGGATCATGACGTTGCCGAAGGCGCGTGAGGACTTCGCCAAGGTGGTGGCTCTCGTCGCGTCCCTGGTCGCGATGGTGGCGTCGATCATCATGGCGTTCGCCTACCAGCTCGGCGGCGCTCGCTTCCAGTTCACCCAGGACTACACCTGGATCAAGGCGTTCGGTGCGCACTACGCGGTGGGCGTCGATGGGATCGCGCTCGCGCTGATCCTGATGACGACGATCCTGACGCCGGTCTGCATCCTCGCGTCCTGGCACGATGCCGAGCGTGGCGAGGACGCCGATCCGGAGGCACCCGGCGGGCGCGGCCCGAAGCTGTTCTTCTCGTTGCTGCTGGCGACCGAGACGCTGGTAGTCGGCGTCTTCGGCTCGCTCGACGTCTTCTTCTTCTACGTGCTGTTCGAGGCAATGCTCATCCCGATGTATTTCCTCATCGGGTCTTTCGGTGGGTCGCGTCGGTCCTACGCAGCGGTGAAGTTCCTGCTCTACTCCCTTGCCGGTGGCCTCTTGATGCTGGTCGCGGTGATCGGACTGTTTGTGGTTTCCTCGCACCAGCTTGGCACCGGCACCTTCGACTACCGGGTGCTGACGTCGGGCAAGCTGCACATCTCCCACGACGAGCAGGTGGCGCTGTTCCTCGGCTTCTTCATCGCGTTCGCGATCAAGGCGCCGCTGTGGCCGTTCCACACCTGGCTGCCTGACGCGGCGAGCGAGGCGCCGACCGGCACCGCCGTGATGCTCGTCGGGGTGCTCGACAAGGTGGGGACGTTCGGCTTCCTGCGGTTCTGCATCCCGCTGTTTCCGTACGCATCGAAGCTGCTCGCGCCCTACATCCTCGGGCTGTGCGTCACGGGCATCTTGTACGGCGCGCTGCTCGCGATCGGTCAGAAGGACCTCAAGCGACTGATCGCCTACTCCTCGGTGTCGCACTTCGGCTTCATCGCACTCGGTGTGTTTGCCTTCACGACTCAGGGCGGCTCGGGGGCAACCCTCTACATGGTCAACCACGGCTTCTCAACCGGCGCGTTGTTCCTGGTCGTCGGCTTCCTTGCCTCGCGTCGCGGCTCGCGCCTGGTGGATGACTTCGGCGGCGTCGCGACAGTCGCGCCCTGGCTGGGCGCGATGGTCCTGGTCGCCGGGCTGTCAGCACTGGCACTGCCGGGCCTCTCGACGTTCGTCAGCGAGTTCCTGGTGTTGCTTGGCACCTTCACCACGCACCGCTGGTTCGCGGTCATCGGCACCTTCGGCATCGTGCTGGCGGCGGTCTACGTGCTCTGGATGGTGCAGCGCACGATCCACGGACCGGTTGCTACGGCGGTCGAAGGCTTCAAGGACCTCAGCCTGCGCGAGGCCTGGGTGATCGCGCCGGTCATGGTCGTGATCGTTGCGCTCGGCGTCTACCCGAAGCCGCTGCTCGACATCATCAACCCGTCGGTCCAACAGACCAACTCAGTGGTGCGAACCCACGATCCGGTTCCGTCGGTGCCCGAGCAGTCGGCGACGAACTCGTCGTGTGGGCAGTTACCGAGTGCGTTCTCCGCCCTGCCGTTGAGCAACAGCGACGCGTACGCATCGACGTTGCGCCTCACGTTTCTCGATGATCCGACCTGTGTGAGCGGCAAGTGAGCGACTTCCAGTCTCCTTCGATCGCGTATCACGCGCTGATGCCGATCCTGATTCCCGGCGGCGCGGCGATCGTCGGCGTGCTCGTCGATGCCTTCGTCCCTGCGGCCGCTCGTTGGCGGGCGCAGGTCGCGGTCGCGCTGGCCGGCCTGCTCGGCGCGTTGATTGCGTGCGCGGCGCTTGCCGGTGACCACATCGTGACCGCCAGCAGCGCGGTCAGTGTCGACGGACCCACGTTGTTCCTGCAGGGGACGATCGCCGTTCTCGGCATCGGCAGCGTGCTGCTCGTCGCCGACCGCGCTCCAGGGCTGGACGGAGGTGCGTTCGCGGCGCAGGCGTCGACCACACCTGGGTCGTACGAAGAGCGCGCCAGCTCGCGCCAGGGGCGGGCGCAGACCGAGGTCTTCCCGCTGGTGATGTTTGCGGTCACCGGCATGATGATCTTCCCGGCGTCCAACGACCTGCTGCTGCTGTTCGTTGCGCTCGAGGTGCTCTCGCTGCCGCTCTACATCCTCTGCGGCCTCGCTCGACGCCGCCGGCTGCTGAGCCAGGAAGCCGCGGTGAAGTACTTCCTGCTCGGCGCGTTCTCCTCGGCGTTCTTCCTCTACGGACTTGCGCTGCTCTACGGCTACGCCGGCACCGTGTCGCTGGCCGGCATCCAGACCGCCACCGTCAACGGCACCCACAGCGATACGTTGCTGTTCCTCGGGTTGGCCCTGCTCTCGGTCGGCCTGCTGTTCAAAATCGGCGCCGCGCCGTTCCAGTCCTGGATCCCGGACGTGTACGTCGGCGCTCCGACGCCCATCACTGCGTTCATGGCCTCGGCCACCAAGGTTGCCGGATTCGGCGCATTGCTGCGGGTCTTCTACGTCGCCTTCGGCGGCCTCGGCTGGGAGTGGCGGCCGGTCGCGTGGGGCGTGGCGATCCTGACCATGGTGGTCGGCTCGGTCTTCGCGATCACCCAGACCGACGTCAAGCGGATGCTGGCCTACTCATCGGTCGCGCACGCCGGCTTCATCCTGATCGGCGTGATCGCACTCAACCGGGCCGGGCTGTCCGGGTCGATGTTCTACCTGCTGACCTACGGCATCACGACGATCGGCGCCTTCGGCATCCTCACTCTGGTCCGCGACCCGGATGGTGAGGCGACTCACCTGTCTCGCTGGGCCGGGCTGGGTCGCCGCTCACCGTTGGTCGCGGGCGTCTTTGCGCTGTTCCTGCTCGCCCTCGCAGGTATCCCACTGACGTCGGGATTCACCGGGAAGTTCGCTGTGTTCTCCGCCGGTGTCTCCGGTGGCGCGACACCACTGGTGGTAATCGGTGTCATCACCAGCGCGATGGCGGCGTTCTTCTACGTCCGGGTCATCGTGATGATGTTCTTCGCCGACCCGGTCGAGGACGGTCCGGTCATCGTCATCCCGGGCACCGCGACCTCCAGTGCGATCGCGCTTGCCGTCGCAGTTACCGTATTCCTCGGGGTGTTCCCGCAGCCGTTGCTCAACCTGGCCAACCAAGCGGTGCCGTTCTATCACTGAGGATCGAGCGACCGCCTGTCGAAGGAGGACGCGATGACCGGCATCGGTTCCAGCGTCCTCGGCCTCAGCTTCGAGCCGGAGTTCGAAGCCGTCATTCGCGAAGGGCTCGACGCGGTCGAGTCACGACTGCGTGCCGAGGTGAAGTCCTCGGACGTGTTCGTCAACGAAGCAGCCGCGCACCTGCTCGTCGCCGGCGGCAAGCGGTTCCGGCCGCTCGTGACATTGCTGGCCTCGCAGTTCGGCGACCCGGCGGCGCCGGGCGTCGTGCCCGCTGCGGTCGTAGTCGAGCTCACCCATCTCGCGACGCTCTACCACGACGACGTCATGGACGAGGCATCGCTGCGCCGCGGCGCAGACTCGGCCAACTCCCGGTGGGGCAACACGATCGCGATCCTCACCGGCGACTTCCTGTTCGCGCGCGCCTCGGACCTCCTTGCCGATCTCGGGCCTGAGGCAGTGCGTCTGCAGGCGCGGACTTTCGAGCGGCTCGTGCACGGCCAGATCCACGAGACCATCGGCCCGGCCGAGACCGACGACCCGGTCGAGCACTACCTCGCCGTACTCGCCGACAAGACCGCGTCCCTGCTTGGTACGTCGGCGCGGTTCGGTGCGATGCTGGCCGGCGCCACGGATGCCGTCACCGAGCTGCTGACACAGTGGGGTGAGCGATTCGGCATCGCCTTCCAGCTCTCCGACGACCTGATCGACATCGCCTCGGAGTCTGACGAGTCCGGCAAGACACCGGGCAAGGATCTGCGCGAAGACGTCCCGACCCTGCCGGTGCTCCTGCTACGCCGCGCCAACCGCCCTGAGGACGCCGCCCTGCTCGCCGCGCTTGCCGGCGACCTCTCCTCGGACGCCGCCCTCGCCGCCGTCCTCGCCGAGCTCCGGGCCCACCCGGTCATGCACGAGGCCCGCGAGGTCACGTCCAAGTGGGCGGCGGACGCCCGCTCGACCCTCGAGCCGCTGCCCGACTCCGCCGCCAAGGCGGCCCTCGAGTCGCTCTGCAACTTCGTCGCCGCCCGCACCGCCTAACTTTCTCCGCCGAACTTGCGCGAATCAACCGTTTCTCGGTCCCAAACCGTTGTTTCGCGCAAGTTCGCGGATTGGGTTTGGTCGGATCAGTCGAACAGGGACGCGGCGATCAGGTCGTTCATTACCTCGGTGGCGCCGCCGCCGATTCCGAGGATGCGGGCGTCGCGGTAGTGGCGCTCGACCTCGCTGTCGCGCATGTAGCCGGCGCCGCCGTGGAGCTGCACCGCTTCGTTGACGACGAACGAGCAGGCCGCGACGGCCTGGTTCTTCGCGATCGCGGCCGGCGCGAAGACTTCTTCGCCGGCAGCGTGGCGGGCGATGATCGAGTGCGCGTAGGTCCGCGAGACCTCGACGGCTCGGGTCATCTCGACGAGCTTGTGGCGCACCACCTGCTTGGCGATCAGTGGTTTACCGAAGGCCAGCCGGTCGCGGGTCCAGGCGATCGTGAGGTCGAGTGCCCGCTGCGCGACGGCGTACCCGTGGACTGCCAGCGCCAGCCGCTCACCGGCGAACTGTTGCGCGACCTGGACGAAGCCACTGCCTTCGGCGCCGATCAGGTTGCCGACCGGGACTCGGACGTCGACGTAGGACAGCTCGCCGGTGTCACTGCAGAGCCAGCCCATCTTCGCCAGCCTGCGGACCACCGAGAAGCCGGGGGAGTCGGTGTCGACGACGAGTAGCGAGACGCCGCGGTGCGGCTCGTCGCCGGTGCGCACGACGGTGGTGACGAAGTCAGCGCGGGTCGAGGAGGTGATGAAGGTCTTGGTGCCGTTGACGATGTAGCTGTCGCCGTCGCGGACGGCACGGGTGCGGATGGCGGCGACGTCGGAGCCGGCATCTGGCTCGGTGACGGCGAGCGAGCCGATCAGCTCGCCGGCGAGGGTCGGCTTGGCGTACCGGTCGAGGAGCTCGGCGTCGCCCGAGGCGATCAGGTGTGGCAGCGCGATGCCGTGGGTGAACAGGGCCGAGAGCAGACCGCTGGAGGCTCCGGCGTAGAGCATCTCCTCGGCCACGATCGTGATGTCGATGGTGTCGCCGCCCTGCCCGCCGGCCGACTCGGGGAACCCGACGCCGAGCAGGCCGGCATCCGCCGCGGCGCGGTGCAGCGACCGGGGCACCTCGCCGTCGAACTCCCACTGGTCGAGGTGCGGCACGATCTCGCGGCTAGTGAAGTCGCGGACCAGCGCCCGTAACGCGATCCGCTCTGGCGTGTTCCAGACGTCCTCGCTCATCGTCACGACACCTAGTCCTCGATCAGGAAGATCGGGAGGTCGAAGTGTTTGCTGCGTAGCCATTCGCCGAGCCCTTTGGCCTGCGGATCCTGACGGGTCGAGGAGGCGACTCCCTCGCCGAGCAGGCCGTCGATCACGAAGTTGAGCGCCCGCAGGTTAGGCAGCTCGTGTCGGGTCATCTTCAGCTCGGCGGTCTCCGGCAGTAGCCACTTGATGCAGTCGACATCGATCGAGTGAGCAAGCCAGTGGTACGCCGCGTCGGTGCGCACCCACAGTCCCAGGTTGGCGTTGCCGCCCTTGTCGCCGCTTCGCGCGCCGACGATCGAGCCCAGTGGCACGCGCCAGATCGGCCCCCAGTCCTCGGGTGGGTCGGGCAGGTGCGGCTTAGTGGACGGCCGCCGTCGACCGGCTTCGCCCGGGTTGACGTCGATGTCGATCACCGTGCCGTCCTCGGTGACGACGCGGTGCTCGACCAGCGAGTTCGGAAGGTAGGCCGCCTGGTAGACGCCGTACGGCGTTGCATCGGCCGGTGGCGCGGTGATCGTCGCGCCGGGATAGCTGGCGAGGGCGATCTCGACCGCGGCGCTGGAGAACGGCCGGCCGATCCGCTGCGCGTCCTGGTCCTTGACCGCGACCGTCAGCCGCGCGACGGCCTGGTCGTTGGTCCCGGCGTCGTCGCGGTCGGTCCGGGACAGCGACCACTCGACCGTCTGGATGCCCTCGAGCGTCGGCGCGAGCTGCCGCTTCACCAGATCGGCCTTGGCGTCGATATCGAGGCCGGTCAACAAAAACGTCATCGAGTTGCGGAAGCCACCGAGGGTGTTGACCGCGACCTTGGTGGTGTCCGGCGGCACGATTCCGCGAACGCCGGAGAGCATGACCCGGTCGTCGCCGCAGCGCTCGATCACGATGGTCGAGAAGTCCGCGGTGACGTCCGGGTTCAGATAGAGCGGGCCTTGGATCTCGTACAGCAGCTGCGCCGTAACCGTGCCGACATCGACCAGGCCGCCGGTGTCCTCGTGCTTGGTGACGATCGACGTGCCGTCCTCGGAGATCTCAGCGAGCGGGAAGCCGACGTGCTCCATGCCGGGCACCTCGGTGAAGAAGGAGTAGTTGCCGCCGGTTGCCTGCGCGCCGCACTCGAGGACGTGGCCGGCGACCAGTGCGCCGGCGAGCGCGTCATAGTCGTCGCGAGCCCAGCCGTGCCACCACGCCGCTGACCCGATCACGAGGGCGGCATCGGTGACCCGGCCGGTCACCACCACCTGCGCGCCACCCTCGAGTGCCGCCGCGATGCCCCAGCCGCCGAGGTAGGCGTTGGCGGTGATCGTCGAGGCCGGCAGCTCGACGCCGGCCGCCGCAAGCTCTTCGAGACGTGGCAACAGGTCGTCACCCTCGACGTGGGCCACGTTGACCCGCAGCCCGAGCTTCGTCGCGACCTCGCGAATCACCGACGCGCAGCCGGCCGGGTTCAGGCCGCCGGCGTTCGCCACGATCCGAACCCCGCGCTCCCACGCCAGTCCCAGGCAGTCCTCGAGCTGACGGACGAAGCTCGTCGCATAGCCCCGGCTCGGGTCCTTGGCGGCCGATCGCCAGAGCAGCAGCATCGTCAGCTCGGCGAGATAGTCACCGGTCAGGACGTCGAGGTCGCCGCCTTCGAGCATCTCCCGCATCGCGGCAAAGCGGTCGCCGTAGAAGCCCGAGCAGTTCCCGATCCGCACCGCCCGAGCCACGTATGGACCTTATCCGCCCACCTCTCCGACGTGTCAGACCCACCGGGCGCTCCAGCGCCGGTGCGTTCTGACGCAAGCGACCGGTCGTGGCACCTAGGCTTGCGGCGATGAAGCGGCTGGCGATGTCGGTGTTTCGCTGGCTTCCTCGGCCGCTGCGTCGGCTGCTGGTCCGCCTCGTCACTCCGTCCTACACCGTCGGTGCGGTGCTCGCATTGAAGCGGACCGACGGTGCTCTTCTCTTGGTCGAGCAGCGCCACAGCCCGGGCTGGGCGTTGCCCGGTGGTCTGCTCAGCCGCGGTGAGAGCCCGAGCGAGGGAGTCGTCCGCGAGATCGCCGAAGAGCTCGGCATCACCATCGATCCAGCGAAGCTGCCGCGACCGTTCGCGGTGGTCGCACCACGGGTACGCCGGGTCGACGTCGTCTATGTCATGACCACGTTCGGCGCCGTGACTGCCCGCCGCGGACCCGACACCGACGAGGTCACAGGGGTCGGCTGGTTCGCGCTCGATGCGCTGCCCGAGCTCAGCGACGCGACCGTCGACATCCTGCGCGACGTGCGGCTGCTGTGACCGGCGATCTTGCGGCGCTGGTTCTTGCGGCCGGCGAAGGCAAGCGGCTACGGCCGCTGACCGAGCTGCGACCCAAACCGCTCTGCCCGGTCAGTGACACCACGCTGCTCGACCTCGCGCTCGATCGCGTTACCCCGCTCGTGCCCGCCGAAGCGATCGCGGTCAACGCCCATCACCTCGCCGACCAGATCGCCGACTACCTCGGCGATCGCGCCCACCTTTCGATCGAGCAACCCGAAGCGCTAGGTACGGCGGGTGCCGTTGCCGCGATCAGCGGCTGGCTCGACGGCCGCGACGTGTTGATCGCTAACGGCGACGTGGCGTTGCACCCAACGCCGGACCTCGCTGAGTTCGTTGCGGCCTGGGATCGCGAGCGACCGCGGCTGCTGGTCGTCGAGGATCACGACGATCCGGACTTCGATGATCGCTGGCGCTTCGCCGGCATCTCGCTGCTGCCGGCCGCAATCGCCGCGACGCTGAAGCCCGAGCCGAGCGGGCTGTTCGAAGTGGTGTGGCGCAACACCGCGATCGATCGCGTCCCGACGTCGGCGACCTATGTCGACTGCGGCGACCCATCGGCCTACCTCCGCGCCAACCTGCTGCTCTCCGGCGGCGAGTCGGTGATCGGCGCCGGGGCCTCGGTCGAAGGGACGGTCGAACGCTGCGTGGTCTGGCCCGGCGCGGCGGTGGCCGCCGACGAGCGTCTGGTCGAGGTGATCCGCGTCGTCGGGTCGGATGGCGAGCCGCTCACTGTGGCGGCACCGCAGTAACGCTGCGGCGCGCTAACCGGGCGGCGGCGGGTTGCCGTCGTACCGTCGGTCAGGTGATCCGCACTCGGCTTTACCGCGACGGCAAGTGTGTCGAGGAGGACTTCGATCCGGCGAGGATCTCCGACCACCTCGAGACCGACAACTGCATCGTCTGGCTCGATGTGGAGGCCCCGAACAAGGACGACCTCGCATTGCTCGCCGAGGAGTTCTCGCTGAATCCGCTTGCAGTCGAGGACGCGACGGCCGAGCGGCAGCGTCCGAAGCTCGACCACTACGACGACCACATCTTCATCTCGTTGTACGACGTCAGCCTCGACGATGAGACCGGCGCCCTACACGCCCACGAGCTCGCCGTCTTCGCGGCGAGCCGATATCTGATCACGGTCCGCAAGTCGCCCGGCTACTCGATGGATCCGATCGTCGCGCGCTGGGACGACAACCAGAACCTCGCCAGTCACGGTGTCGGGTTCTTGATGTGGGGCCTGCTCGACGTCGTCGTTGACGGTCACTTCCAGACTGTGCAGAAGCTGGACGAGCGGATCGAGGGCCTCGAGGAATTGCTGTTCGATCCGAGCAATACCGGCACGGCGGTGCAGCGGCAGTCCTTCGAGTTGCGCAAGTCGTTGGTGCGGATCCGGCGGGTGGTGCTGCCCACCCGCGAGGTTGTCAACGCCTTGATGCGGCGGGAGAACTCACTCGTCGACGAGGCGCTGATTCCCTACTACCAGGACGTGTACGACCACGTGCTGCGCGCTGCCGACTGGACCGACTCGTTGCGCGACCTGGTCTCGACCATCCTCGAGACGCACCTGACGATCCAGGGCAATCGGATGAACGAGATCATGAAGAAGGTCACGTCGTGGGCCGCGATCGGCGCCGTACCGACGATCATCACCGGCTACTACGGCATGAACGTCCTGACGTTCCCGAAGGGCGGGTCAGACAGCGGCGGCTACCTCGCGCTGATCCTGATGGCCGTCATCGTTGCCGGCCTCTACGCGATGTTCCGAAGACGCGACTGGCTCTAACCTCGCGCTCAATCTCCGCGCCTGAGCCCTCGCGGAAGTTAGCGGTAGTTCTCGAACTGCAGCGGGATGCCCATATCCGAGCCCTTCAGCATGGCGATGACGTCCTGCAGGTCGTCGCGCTTCTTGCTCGAGACCCGCACGCTGTCACCCTGGACCGCGACGTGCACGCCCTTCGCGCCCTCGGACTTGATCTTCTTCACGATGGCGCGCGCCTTCTCGACGTCGATGCCCTGACGGATCGAGACTGCGAGCCGCGAGGTGTTGCCACCGGCCGGCTGCGGCTCCTCGTGGTCGAGCGCCTTGAGCGAGACCTGCCGCTTGACCAGCTTTTCCTTGAAGACGTCGAGCACTGCTTTGACCCGGTCATCGCTGTTGGCCGTGATGACGACACCGTCGTCACCGCTCCACGCGATCGAGGCGCCGGTGCCCTTGAAGTCGAACCGCTGCCCGATCTCCTTGGCCGCCTGATTTAGCGCGTTGTCGACCTCTTGGTGGTCGACCTTGCTCACTACGTCGAACGATGCATCTGCCATGTGACGACCTCCTCGGGAGAACCGCTATCCTGACCGTCGCGCGCACCCCGGTGTGAGGCAAGGCGGTTTGCCCGAGTGGTCAAAGGGAGCAGACTGTAAATCTGCCGGCTCAGCCTACGATGGTTCGAACCCATCAGCCGCCACGAACGGCCGGTCCACAGCGGTGGGCCGGCCGGTATTCTTTGTGACGAGCGTCGCGTGTAACCTCGTCGCGCCCGCCCCCTTAGCTCAGTCGGCAGAGCGTCTCCATGGTAAGGAGAAGGTCTACGGTTCGATTCCGTAAGGGGGCTCCACGATCCGTTAGTTGCCGGCCCGACATCCCTGGCTGCCGGGATCACCGACCTTGAGGGTCACGGTGGCGCTGTCGCCGACTATCGAGCCCGGGGCCGGTGTCTCACTCGTCACACGCAGCGACCCGGTCGGGGTCGCGACCGTGACATTCACCAGAACGTTGGCCCTTGTCAGGTCGTTGAGGGCCGTGTTGATGTTGAGACCCTTCACGTTCGGAACCACGGCGGTGGGAAGCGGGTCCGCGGAGGGGGGGCCGCCGTTCACGCTCACCGCCAACGTGAGGGTGACGGTGGATCCCGCTGGCACCGTCTGTCCGGGAGCCGGACTGATTGCTCTCACGGCGTACCCGTTGACGCTTTCGTCGGCCCCGGTGATTGGCGCTGCGGACACATAGAGCGGGCGAAGTCCGGCACGGCAGAGCGCGGCGGTTGCCTGCGCCGGATAGTTGTTCGCGGCAGTGCCCGGCACCACGGTGCGAGGGTGCGTGACGCGCGAGCTCAACGTCTGGCTTGAGGATTTGCCTGCCTCCAGCGTGAGTGGCACAACGACAGCTGCGCCGACGACGGCGGCGACAGCAACGGCGGTGGTGAGGACGATGCGTCGTCGGCGGCGGCGCAGGACTCGTCCGTCCACCATCACCCGGTCGGCAATATCGCGGAGGTCAGGCTCGACGACGAGCATCGCCTCAAACGTCTCGATGAGGTCGGTCATGTGATCTCCTCTGCGATGCGGACGAGCGGCTCGTCGGTGTGGATGAGCGCTCGCAGCGTGTCGAGCGCTCTCGACGTCTGGCTTTTGACCGTGCCGGTCGAGCAGCCGAGAATCTCGGCGGTCTCGGCCACCGAGGCGTCGACCCAGAAGCGGAGCACCAGAGCGACCCGCTGCCGGGTCGGCAGCGTTCCAAGCGCGCGGACCAGCTCGCCTCGCAGGTCGCTCGACGCCAGCGCGACGGCCTCGTATCCGTAGTCAGGCAAGCCGACGACGCAGACCTCACGGCGCCACGGCCGGCGGCGTTCGTCGATCACGACGTTCGCGAGGATCCGCCGCGCGTAGCCGTCAGCGCCGCGCTCGTCGATCCGGTGCCATGCGGCGTACAGCTTCGTCAGTGCGATCTGGACGACGTCCTCGGCGCGCTGCCAGTCACCGCACATCAGGTATGCCTCGTGGCGCAGCATCCGCTGGCGGGACACAACGAACTCCCGGAACGCCGAGTCCGATGTCCGCGAGTCCGTCACAACAGGTATTACGGAACCCGATTGACCGCCGGTTGTCAGCCTTCGGCCTCCGCAAGCCCGCGAAGGTCTATTCGGGTTGCGCGCTGTGGCAACATGGTGGCGGTCCTTTGGACTAGCGGCGGAGTAGCTCAGCCTGGTAGAGCAAGCGGCTCATAATCGCTGTGTCGCCGGTTCAAGTCCGGCCTCCGCTACCCATCCGGCGGTCGGGCTATCCTGAATAGCCCGGCCACCGCTGGTGGTCACCCACGTTCATCGGCTCGAGGCGTGTCGCCCGAGCCCGCAGAGAGGTCAGCACAGTGGCAGCCACCGACGTACGTCCGAAGATCACGTTGGCATGCGCCGAGTGCAAGCACCGCAACTACATCACCAAGAAGAACCGGCGCAACGACCCGGATCGCTTGGAGCTCAAGAAGTTTTGCCCTAACTGCCGCTGCCACCAACCTCACCGCGAAACCCGCTGACCCGCACGCTGGCGGCGTTCTCCCTCGCTTGCGGGCCTTAAGCCCGCGGCGCTCACTCGAGCCTTGCCAGCGCACGGCTCAGCGAGTTTCGCTCGTTGACCGGCGTTCGGTGCATCCTTTTGCGCAGCCGCCTCGATGGCGCGGGGGATCTTTGCGGCGGTAGGTTCCGACGATGGTGTCGATGCGGCCGGGCGCCGCGCGGGATGCCCTTCCTAGGGCGACCGGCAAGGCCTGACCCGGCAGACCGATGCACCTCGACGAGCTGACCGCGGCTGGACTGTACGACGCGGCTGCGCCGGATGCCGAGGAACGGCTGGAGCTGCTGGAGTTCCTGGCAGCGCAGGGCTGCACTGTCGAGGAGATGGCGGCGGCAAACGCGCGGGGTCGGCTGTTCGCGCTGAACGGTGACCGGATTGTCATCCCCGGCCGCGACGAGTTCAGCCTCGCCGACATCGCCGCTCGCGGCGGGGTCGACGTCGAGACCGTCACGACGATCTGGCGGGCGCTGGGGTTCGTCGATCCCGGACCGGACGAGCTCGTAGCGTCCGAGGCAGACGCCGCTGCCATCGAGGCGATCCTCGAGATGGCCGCGCCGAGGACGGCCGGGTGGTGAAGTACCTCGGCGACGCGGTCATGTTCGTCACCCACGGCGCGCCGTCGGCGGTCCGCGTCGCGAAGGGCCTGATCGAAGCGGCGCACGCCCGCGGGATGCAGGCGCGGGTCGGCGTCACGATCGGGACAGTGCTCGCGCTCGAAGGCGACTACTTCGGTCCGGTCGTCAATCTCGCGGCGCGGCTGGTCTCGATGGCCGACGCGGGCGAGGTACTGGTGACTGTCGAGATCGTCGACCGGCTCGACGACGCTGTCGACATCGAGCCGCTCGGCCCCCGGATGGTCCGCGGCTTCACCGCGCCGATCGAGCTGGCCCGGCTGCGATAACGTCCGAGACAAGAACTTCCGAGAAGAACGAGGGATCCAGCGATGGCTGCCACGGTCAGTTACGACGACGTCGAGGTCGGCACCCAGCTGCCCGCCCAGACTTTCCAGGTCCAGCGTTCGGACCTCATCATGTACGCCGGGGCCTCCGGCGACTTCAACATCATCCACTGGAACGAGCGGGTCGCAACCTCGGTCGGGCTGCCGAACGTGATCGCGCACGGGATGTTCACGATGGCTGAGGCCGGTCGCGTCATCACCGACTGGGCCGGCGACCCGGGAGCGGTCGTGGAGTACGGCGTACGGTTCTCGGCTCCGGTCCCGGTGCCGGACGACGACAAGGGCACCACGCTCGAGGTGTCCGGCTGGGTCGAAGCCAAGCTCGACGACCGCAAGGTCTCGGTCGCCCTCGAAGCCAAAGCCCTCGGCGCGACCGTCCTCACCAAAGCCCGCGCCATCGTCCAACTCGCGTAACCCGGTTTTTCCGCCGCGATCTTGACGGAAAGTGTCTTACGGGGCCCCAGATAAATAATCATCGTCAAGATCACGGCAGGGGTTATGTCCTCCATCGAGCCGACGACGCCGTTCCTGCACCTGGTGCCGGCGTTCGCGGTCAGCGGGATCGGGATGGCGATGTTCTTCGCGCCGACCGCCAACCTGGTGCTGAGCACGGTACGACGCGAGGAGGAGGGCATCGCCTCCGGCGTTGCCAACGCGGTCCGGGAGCTCGGCGGGTGTTCGGAGTTGCGAGCCTCGCCTCGGTTTTCGCCGCGCACGGCGGCTACGCAACGCCACACGCGTTCGCGACCGGGCTGCGTCCGGCGGTGGATGTCGGCGCGATTGCGGTCGGCCTGGCGGCGCTGGTCCTGCTCGCGGTCCCGCGTCGCCGCGCCGAGTCCGCGGCGGGTGACACCGACGCTGAGCTCGACATCGCTTCGGCGCCGGAGCTTGTCCCCGCCGGGGTCTGAGCATCCACAGCCGGTCGGCCGGCGGTTGTGTCGGGGCCGAAGGCGTGATGTCGTAGAGCTTCGAGTCGACAAGCCTCATCCCCGGCGGCTTGGTCGCCGATGAATAGGGGAACAGGCAACGCAGGAGGTGACGCGGCATGGCAGTGCCCAGGTTCCTGCGCCGCCGTCGCCGTGGCAGCGAAGAGCTGCCGGCCCTCACCCCGCCGCCACCCACCCCGCCTCGTGAGGTCGTGGTCTTCTCGGGCGGCGGCAGCCTCGGGGCCGCTCAGGTCGGCGCGATCCAGGCGCTGTTCGAAGCCGGCATCGTCCCCGACGCGGTCGTCGGCTGCTCGGTCGGCGCGATCAACGCGGCGTACGTCGCGATGGACCCCACCGCCGACCGGATGGCGGCGCTCGAAGCGGTCTGGCGCTCGATGTCCCGGCGCGAGGTCTTCCCCGGCGGCCGGTTCCGGGTGGCACGCCGGATCGCGGCCCGGTCGAACTTCCTCTACCCGCCCGACGGCATGCGCGCCGTGTTCGCGCAGTGCGTGCCGCTCACCGATCTGGCGCAGACCGCGATTCCCTGCCACGTCGTCACCACCGACCTGATCGCGGGCGAGCCGACCTGGTGGACCAGCGGTGACCCGGTCGACCTGCTCAACGCCAGCGCCTGCCTGCCGGGGCTGTTCCCCCCGGTCCGGCTCGAGGGCCGGCTGCACGTCGATGGCGGCGTCTCCTGCCCGGTGCCGATTCAGCGCGCGCTCGATCTCGGCGCCTCGCGGGTCTGGGTCCTCAATGTGGCGCGTGACTTCCACGGCTGGTCAAGCGACCGGATGTCCGCGCTCGACGTGCTGCTGGAGAGCTTCGCGATCTCCCGCTCCCATCTCGGCCGGCTCGCGCCGGTCCCGGCGCCCGGCCAGCAGGTCGTCTCGCTGCCGCCGCTGTCGATCGGGCGCCACGACATGCGTAACTTCTCTCAGACGCCGCGCCTGGTAGCCGCCGGCCGCGAAGCCGGCCGCGCAATGGTGGCCGAAGAGCTCCGCGCCCGCGTACGCCGCCCGCTCGAGCCCGCTGCCGCTGACCCACACGTGGCTGATGCGCTTGCCTGAACTGCCTTTAATTTGACTTTGACGTTCAGCCGAGCACGCCGGACCGACGCAGGATCCACCGGTTCTCCCAGCCGATGAGCCCGCACTCGTCGAAGAACGCCAGCACCTTGGCCGCCGCCTGCACCTTCGTCTCACGCCAGTGCGGGTTGGCGTTCGCCGCGGCGAGAGCCTGAGCCGGATCGAGGCCGACCGCGGCGTACACCTGCGGGTTGATCAGAGCGCTCGTCGCGTCATGGATGACCAGGCCGATCATGAGCCGGTTGTAGACCCGGCGCAGCCGGCCGCTGCGCCTGAGGGCGCGCAGCGACTCCTCGCGCGCGAAGCTGATGTGCCGAGCCTCCTCGATCACGTGGATCTTGCTGACCTGCCGGACGATCGGCTGCAGCGACTCGTCTTCCATGGCCTGGCGTTGGAAGGCATCGAGAATCTCCTCGACGTACATCGTGCCGGCGAAGGTCAGCACGTTGTTCGAGATCGCTTTGAAGACCCGGCCGAGCTCGTGGGTCATCCGCTTGACGCCGTAGTTCGGGCAGCCGAACGCCTTGATCATCGTCGCGAACATGACCGAGTGGCGGCACTCGTCCGCGATCTCGGTGAGCGTCCACTGCACGTCCTTGCGGGTCAAATCGCGGTCGTAGGCGTGGCGCAGCAGCATCTGCATCAATATCTCCTCGAACCAGATCCCAACGCTTGCGATACTCGCAACCTCGTGCTTGGTGAGCGCGACCTGCTGCTCGAGGGTCAACTGCTCCCACAGCCCGGTGCCATACAGGCTCGAGCAGCGCGGCGGCGCGTAGAACACATCCGGGCGCGCCTCGGTGGCCCAGTCGACGTCGACGGTCGGGTCGAAGGACAGCTTCGCAGCTGAGCGCATCAGCCGCTCGCCGGTGCGCTCACGCTCAGGAGTGACAACGGACAGCGATTCGGTCGCGGTGGCGGTCATAGCCATTAGTAAACGTGACATTGATCAATGGCGCAAGGCTGGATGGTAGTGTCGTATCTCACTCACCGGGAGGGGGCGGCGGTGGCGGACTACCGGATCGATGATCTGGCGCGCGCGGCCGGGATGACGGTGCGCAACGTCCGCGCCTATCAGGAGCGCGGCCTGCTGCCGGCGCCGCACCGCCAGGGCCGAACCAGCGTGTACGACGCCACGCATCTCGCCCGGCTGCGGCTGATCGGCCAGCTGCTCGACCGTGGCTACACCAGCGTGCACATCGCCGACTTCATCGCGAACTGGGAAGCCGGCCACGATCTCGGCAAGACGCTCGGGCTCGAGGCAGCGCTGCTCGCGCCGGGCTCCGGCGAGATCGCCGAGGAGATCAGTCTCGATGAGTTGATCGCGATGTTCGGCGGCACGTTCGAGCCGGTCGCGCTCGAAGCCTCGCAGCGGTTGGGTGTGATCGCCTCGATCGGCGCCGATCGTTACGAGGTTCACAGCCCGCGGCTGCTCCGCGCTGGCGCCGAGCTGGTCGCGATCGGAATGCCGCTGCCCGAAGTGCTCGAGCTCGGTGCCGCGCTACGCACCCGAGTCGCGGCGGTGGCCGAGCTGTTCGTAGCAGGCGTCGCGCCGTACATCGTCGGCGACCATCCGCCGGGCTGGGTGCCCGATGACGAGGAGATGCCGCGGATCATCGAACTCGTCGAACAGCTTCGCCCGCTCGCCCGGGTCGTGGTGGACGACGAGCTCGCCCGCACCCTTGAGTCGGCCATTGCCGGCTACGTGGCGCAGCAGCTCACTGCCGCGATCGACGACACCGTGACCGACGCGGCGTCTTGACGCTCAGAGCGTGATCTCGCCGAGCAGCTTGGCGATCCGGCCGACGCCCTCAGCAAGGTCGTCGTCGCCGAGCGCATAAGAGAGCCGGAAACAGCCAGGCGCTCCGAACGCCTCGCCCGGCACAACTGCGACCTCGGCCTCGTCGAGCAGCAGCTCGGCCAGCTCGGCGGTGCTCGTCGGGATACGGCCGCGCAGCGGCTTGCCGAGCAGTGCTGCCACTGACGGGAAGCAGTAGAACGCGCCCTGCGGCGTCGGGCACTCGACTCCTGGAATCTCGCTGAGCATCCGCACCATCGTCTTGCGGCGGACATCGAAGGCGCCACGCATCATTGCCGCTGCTGAAAGGTCGCCGCTGACCGCCGCCAGCGCAGCGGCCTGCGCGACGTTGGAGACGTTGGACGTGGCGTGGGACTGCAGGTTGGTCGCGGCCGCGACGAGATCGGTCGGCCCGATCAGCCAGCCCACCCGCCAGCCGGTCATCGCGTAGGTCTTCGCGACGCCGTTCACGACGACGGACTGATCAGCAAGCTCAGGCACGACCACCGGCATCGACAGCGCGCTTGCCCCGTCGTACCTCAGGTGCTCATAGATCTCGTCGCAGAGCACCCACACGCCGTGCTCGAGCGCCCAGCGACCGATCGCCTCGACCTGATCGGGCGGGTAGACCGCGCCGGTCGGGTTGGACGGAGAGCAGAACAGCAGCACTTTCGTCCGCTCGGTTCGCGCCGCCTCGAGCTGCTCGACGGTGGCGAGATAGCCGCTGGCGGTGTCGGTCTCGACGATGATCGGCACCCCGCCGGCAAGCTTGATCGACTCCGGATAGGTCGTCCAGTACGGCGCAGGCAGCAGCACCTCGTCGCCTGGGTCGAGCAGCGTCGCGAACGCTTCGTAGACCGCCTGCTTGCCGCCGTTGGTGACCAAAACCTGGGCTGCGGTGACGTCGTAGCCCGAGTCGCGCACCGTCTTCGCCGCGATCGCCGTGCGAAGCGCGGGCAACCCGCCGGCCGGGGTGTAGTGGTGCATGGCAGGGTCGCTGCAGGCGGCGATCGCTGCGGCGACGATCGGCTCCGGCGTCGCGAAGTCGGGCTCTCCGGCGCCGAACCCGATCACGTCACGGCCGGCTGCTTTGAGCGCTTTAGCCTTGGCGTCGACGGCAAGCGTGGCGGATTCGGCGATGGCGCCGACGCGAGCTGAGATCCGGGATCGGACGGGCATGGCTCTATCGTCGCCTACCGGCGCAACGCGGGTCCACCGGGTTGTCGGCCGATCGCGCCGGTTCGACCGACCTGCGTGCTCGGACGTACACTGCGACATTCAAAAGCGCAATCAAAGGGCAGTAGCTCAATTGGCAGAGTCCCGGTCTCCAAAACCGGTGGTTGGGGGTTCGAGTCCCTCCTGCCCTGCAAGGCACGAGGCGGAGCGGCTCAACTGCCCAGATCGGGCAGCGGACGAGTGGAAGAGGTGACGAGACGGTGACGCAGACCAGCGATGTCGAGCCCGCGGCTCGGCCCTCGCCAGCCGGCGGCCGAGGCGGCCGGCGGCCGACCTATCCCGCCCGGGTCGCGTTGTTCAATCGGCAGGTCGCTAGTGAGCTCCGCAAGGTCATCTGGCCGACCCGAAACGAGTTGGTGACCTACACCATCGTCTCCATCACCTTCGTGACCAGCATGGTGGCCTTCGTCGGATTGCTCGACTACCTGTTCACCAAGCTCGTTTTCCAGCTGTTCGCCTAACGGCGGCAGCTTCCAACCTCCAAGGAAGTTCTCGCACTGTGACCGAGTTTTCGCCCGACCACGCCGCCGACAGCGACGCCGGCAGCGAGCCGAATGAGCCCGCTGTCGAGCTGGCGGCTGCCGCCGACGTCGAGGTCGAGGCTGCCCAGCCGGCTGCCACGGTCGCGAGCGACCCGTTCTCGGTTGCCGCTACCGAAGCCGCAGCGGCCGATCCGGAACCCGCCAGCGACGAGACCACTGAGGTGCCAGCCGAGTCCGACGACGCTGCCGCAGCGGCCGACGAAGCCGCCGCAGTCGATGACGCTTCGGCCGAGCCGGCTGAGGCTCCTGGCGAAGAAGTCGACGAAGGCTCGGTTGAAGAAGTCGATGAGGTGGAGGAGTTCCGGCTCCGGCTGGGGTCGCTGCCAGGTGACTGGTACGTCGTGCACACCTACGCCGGCTATGAGAACCGCGTGAAGACCAACCTCGAGTCGCGGATCGCCTCCCTCAACATGGAGGACTTCATCTTCGACATCCAGGTGCCGACCCAGCCCGAGACCATCATCAAGGCCGGCAAGCGCCAGGTTGTCGACTCGAAGATCTTCCCGGGCTATGTCCTGGTCCGCATGGACCTCACCGATGAGTCCTGGTCGGTCGTGAAGAACACACCGAGCGTCACCGGGTTCGTCGGCACCACCCATCCGACGCCACTGTCGTTCGCCGACGTCTTCAAGTTCCTTGCGCCGAAGCCGGCCGAGGCCAAGAAGGCGGAGGCGCCGAAGGTTGTCGACTTCGCGGTCGGCGAGTCGGTCACCGTCATGGATGGCCCGTTCGCCACGCTGCCCGCCACCATCAACGAGATCAACGCCGAGTCCCAGCGACTCAAGGTGCTCGTGTCCATCTTCGGCCGGGAGACACCGGTCGAGCTGTCGTTCAGCCAGGTCAGCAAGATCTGATCTGGTCCGCCGTACAAGGAAGCTGTTATGCCTGCCAAGAAGAAAATCGCCGGTCTGATCAAGTTGCAGATCCAGGCCGGCGCCGCGACACCCGCGCCGCCGGTCGGACCTGCCTTGGGTCAGCACGGCGTCAACATCATGGACTTCTGCAAGCAGTACAACGCAGAAACCGAGTCGCAGCGCGGCAACGTCGTTCCGGTCGAGATCACGGTTTATGAAGACCGCAGTTTCACCTTCATCACCAAGACCCCGCCGGCCGCGCGACTGATTCTCAAGGCTGCCGGCGTCGAGAAGGGCTCGGGCGAGCCGCACGTGAAGAAGGTCGCGACGATCACCCGCGACCAGGTTCGCGACATCGCCCAGACCAAACTCGACGACCTCAACGCCAATGATCTCGACGCCGCCGAGAAGATCATCGCCGGCACGGCCCGATCGATGGGCATTACCGTCTCGGGCTGAGCCGCTTCATCGCTCACCCGCACGTCGTGGGAGGGGTCACCCGACTCCGCTCGGACCACATAGAGAAAGAGACACCGCATGGCCAAGCACAGCAAGTCCTACACCGCCGCTGCCGCACTGATCGATCGCGAGCGGCTCTACGCGCCGCTCGAAGCGGTCCGGCTCGCTCAGAAGACCTCGACCACCAAGCGCTTCGACGCGACCGTCGAGGTGGCGATGGTTCTCGGCGTCGACCCCCGCAAGGCTGACCAGATGGTGCGTGGCACCGTCTCGTTGCCGCACGGCACCGGGAAGACAGCGCGGGTGGCGGTCTTCGCGACCGGTGAGAAGGCCGAGGAGGCGCGTGCCGCCGGAGCCGACATCGTCGGAGGCGACGAGCTGATCGAGCAGGTCGCGGGCGGAATGCTCGACTTCGACGCCGCCGTCTCGACCCCGGATCTGATGGGCAAGGTCGGTCGACTCGGCCGCGTCCTGGGCCCCCGCGGCCTGATGCCCAACCCGAAGACCGGCACGGTGACCATGGATGTTGGCAAGGCGGTCACGGACATCAAGGGCGGCAAGATCGAGTTCCGGGTCGACCGCCAGGCCAATCTGCACTTCGTGATCGGCAAGACGTCGTTCACCGACGTACAGCTGGTCGAGAACTATGCGACCGCGCTCGACGAGGTGCTGCGCTCGAAGCCGTCGTCAGCCAAGGGCCGTTACCTCAAGAAGGTCGCGGTTTCGACCACGATGGGTCCCGGCATCCTGGTCGACCCGACCCGTACCCGCAACCTGAGCGACGAGGGCGAGCAGACCGACGCCTAGCAGGTCGAGGCCTAGCCGCCGGCACGGCTGCTAGTGTCGATGACTACCGAAGATCGTTGGTCGTTGCCTGCATCCCGGGCGACTGAAGGTCCCGCGAGAGCGGGCGTCCAGCGCAGGTGAGTGGAACGTCACGCCGTGGAGATACTCGCGGCTGCAACGCCCCGCGCGCCTCGCGCCGGGGCGTTTCTTCGTTTGCGCAGCACATCGAATGTCGTGACCACCGAAGGGAAAGCCATGGTCAGGCCTGACAAGGCTGCCGCGGTCGCCGAGCTCACCGAGGCGTTCCGCGACTCATCTGCCGCGGTGCTCACCGAGTATCGAGGGCTGACGGTCGCCGAGCTCAAGACGCTGCGCCGCGCGCTGCACGGCAACGCGACCTACGTCGTCGTCAAGAACACCCTGACGAAGATCGCCGCTAAGGCAGCTGGCGTTGAGTCCTTCGACGCGCTGCTCGAGGGGCCGTCCGCGATCGCGTTCATCAGTGGCGATCCGGTCGAGGTCGCCAAGGGGCTGCGAACCTTCGGGCGCGAGCACTCACATCTGGTCGTGAAGGGCGGCATCCTCGACGGCAAGCCGCTGACCGCGGACGAGATCCGCCGACTGGCCGACCTGGAGTCGCGCGAGGTCCTGCTGGCGAAGTTCGCCGGTGGACTGCTCGCTCCGGCCCAGCAGCTCGCGACCGTGCTGGCTGCTCCGGCCGCCCAGCTGGCCCGGCTGCTCGGCGCGCTACAGGCCAAGCTGGCCGACGACCCGAACGCCCAGACCGGTGGCAACGGCGCGAGCGCCGCCGACCTGGCACCAGCGGCCGAGCCGGTCGAGGCCGAAGCTGCGCCTGAGTCGGCCGCCGAAGCTGAGGCTGACGCACCTTCCGAGCCCGAGGCCGCCGCGGAATCTGAGGCACCGGCTGAGCCCGAGGCTGCCGCGGAACCTGAGGCACCGGCTGAGCCCGAGCCCGCTGCCGAGGCGACCGCTGAGCCAGCAACCGATGAGACCACCACCGATGAGACCACGACCGATGAGACCACGGACCAACCGACTAGCACCGACGGCGTCGCTGACGCGTCGACCGACAGCTGACACCGAAGGAGATCACCATGCCCACCCTGACCAACGACGAGATCATCGAGGCGCTCAAAGCGAAGAGCCTCATCGAGATCTCAGAGCTTGTTAAGCAGTTCGAAGAGACCTTTGGCGTCTCGGCCGCAGCCCCGGTCGCGGTCGCGGCAGCCGGTGGCGGCGGCGGCGCGGCCGCTGCTGATGTCGAAGAGGAGAAGGACGAGTTTGACGTCATCCTCGAGGCAGCCGGCGAGAAGAAGATCCAGGTGATCAAGGTGGTACGTGAGCTGACCAGCCTGGGCCTGAAGGAAGCCAAGGACCTCGTTGACGGCGCTCCGAAGGCCGTCCTCGAGAAGGCCGCGAAGGAGTCTGCCGACAAGGCCAAGGAGGCCCTCGAGGGCGCCGGCGCCACAGTCACCGTCAACTAGCTCCCGCGCACTCTCCGCTCATAAGGGCGGCCATCGCCTCGCGATGGCCGCCCTTGCTGTTGTGTCCCGCTACAGTCATGAACGCGCCGTTAACGGCAGCCTTCCCCCGGGTTTCGCACCTCGCTGCACAAGCCAGGATTGGCACGGCGGGGTGGATGGTAGATAGGGGTTACGGGGCAGTAATGTCACGCAGTGTGACCGGTCTCACAGGAGTCTTGTCGCCGACGTCGAAGTTGATCGTCGTGCTCACCGACTCCGCGGTTCCGGCGGCATCGACGAGCCACGACAACAGGCTTGGAAGGCAGGACCGGCGTGGGCGTTGAAGTCAAAGTCGAGGGCCTGACGAAGTCCTTCGGCCGCCAGGTCATCTGGGAGGACGTCACTCTCACGCTCCCCAAGGGCGAGATCTCGGTCCTGCTCGGCCCGTCCGGCACCGGAAAGTCGGTGTTTCTCAAGCACCTGATCGGCCTGCTGCGCCCAGATCGGGGCCACGTCTACATCGAGGGCAAGGACGTCCCGAACGTCTCGGAGAAGCATCTCTATGAGGTGCGCAAGATGTTCGGCGTGCTTTTCCAGGACGGCGCGCTGTTCGGCTCGATGACGATCTACGACAACGTCGCCTTCCCGCTGCGCGAGCACACTAAGAAGAGCGAGTCGGACATCCGCAAGATCGCGATGGAGAAGCTCGAGCTCACCGGCCTGATCGGCGCCGAGCAGAAGCTTCCCGGCGAGATCTCCGGCGGCATGCGCAAGCGGGCCGGCCTGGCTCGGGCGTTGGTGCTCGACCCGGAGATCCTGCTCTTCGACGAGCCCGACTCCGGCCTTGACCCGGTCCGTACGGCGTACCTCAACCAGCTCATCGTCGATCTGAACGCGCAGATCGAGGCGACGATGCTCATCGTCACCCACGACGTCAACACCGCCCGGACCGTTCCGGACAACATCGGCCTGCTCTACCGCCGCCACCTCGCGATGTTCGGCCCGCGCGAGATGCTGCTGTCGAGCCAGGAGCCGGTGGTCCGGCAGTTCCTCAACGCCCGTCGACAAGGCCCGATCGGCATGGCGGAGGAGAAGGACGCCGCCGAGCTCGAGGCCGAGAAGGACGAGGAAGAGGGCCCGCCGCTGCCGCCGATCCCGCCGCAGATCCTGCCGAGCAGCGGCGTCAAGCGGCCGACCCAGCCCGAGCCGGGCAAGTGGCTTCACGACAACAACGTCACGCCGCCAGGCGGCTCGTTCACCGGGCATGAGGACTACGGCGACCCGGACGCACCTCCGGTGAAGGTCCCGTCGATGGCGCCCGACGCCCCGGGCGCAGCGCCTCGGGAGCGGGTTGTCGTGAGCGAGAAAAAGGCTGCCGCCGACGAGCGAACCTCGAAGCCTGACGGCGTTGCCGCGCTCCGAGGCAAGTCGTCTAGCAAGCCGGCCGCCGAGTCCAAGGCCGCGGCGAAAGCGGCCAAGGCCGCGCCCGCAAAATCGGCAAAATCGGCGGCCAAGAAATCTGCGTCGAAGGCCGCGGCCAAGGCTGCGAAGCCGGCAGCAACCAAACCCGCCACATCCAAGGCGACCGCAACCACGGCGGCCGGCCGGCGGCGGCGCACCTCGTGAGTTCGGCGAGTGTCGCTGCGCCGTTCCGCGCCAGCGGCAGTTTCTTCGCGATGTGTCTCGACACATTGGTGCAGTTCGGGCGCTCGGTGCGCCACCTGCGCTTTCAGTGGCGGGAGATGATCGAGCAGGCCTGGTTCATCGCGAGCGTCACGATCCTGCCGACCGCGCTGGTGTCGATTCCGTTCGGTGCGGTCATCGCGCTCCAGATCGGCAACCTCTCGCGCCAGGTCGGCGCGCAGTCCTTCACCGGGTCGGCCGCGGTGCTCGCGATCCTTCGCGAGGCAGCTCCGATCGTCTGCGCGCTGTTGATCTCCGGTGCCGGCGGGTCAGCCATCTGCGCCGACCTCGGCAGCCGCAAGATCCGCGACGAGATCGACGCTATGGAGGTGCTCGGCATCTCCCCGATCGAGCGGCTCGTCGTTCCGCGAGTCGCGGCGTGCATGATCGTCGCGGTCCTGCTCAACGGCCTCGTCTCGGTGGTCGGCGTCATCGGCGGCTATGTCTTCAACGTCATGCTGCAGCACGGCACGCCCGGTGCCTACATCCAGTCGTTCACCGCCCTCGCCCAGCTCCCCGACCTCTACGTCGGGGAGTTCAAAGCCCTGCTGTTCGGGATGATGGCGGCGCTGGTCGCGTCCTACAAGGGCCTCAACCCCAAGGGCGGCCCGAAAGGTGTCGGCGACGCCGTCAACCAGTCCGTGATCATCGGCTTCATGTTGTTGTTCGTCATCAACTTCGTGATCACCGAGATCTACTTCACCGTCATCCCGCAGAAGACGCTCTGATGGCCGGGACCACGTCGCTGCCGCGACCGGTGCGCGGTGTCGCCCGCGTCGTGAGCGCACCTGTGACCGGAGTCCTGTCCGGGCTGGAGAAAGGTGGCGAGCAGCTCTCGTTCTACCTGCGGTCGCTCGGCTGGTTCTGGCGGACGCTGAGGTCCTACAAGAAAGAGGTCGTGCGCCTCATAGCCGACGTCAGCCTCGGCTCCGGGGGTCTGGCGCTGATCGGCGGAAGCGTTGGAGTGGTCGCGTTCCTCACGTTCTTCACCGGGACCGAGGTCGGTCTCGAGGGCTATCAGGGTCTTCAGCAGATCGGCATCGCGGCGTTCGCCGGCTTCATCTCCGCCTACTTCAACACCCGCGAGATTGCACCGATCGTCGCCGGTCTCGCACTGACTGCGACCGTGGGCGCCGGCTTCACCGCGCAGCTCGGGGCGATGCGAATCAGTGAGGAGATCGATGCGCTCGAGGTTATGGGCGTCCCCTCGATTCCCTACCTCGTCACCACCCGCCTGATCGCCGGCCTCGTCGCGGTCGTTCCGCTCTACGTGGTCGGGCTGGTCTCGTCGTACTTCTCGACCCGGCTGATTGTGACGCTGTATTTCCACCAGTCCGGTGGCACCTACGACCACTACTTCCACACCTTCTTGGTGCCGACTGACGTCCTCTACTCGTTCCTGAAGATCATCATCTTCGCGATCGTGATCATGCTGATCCACTGCTACTACGGCTACTACGCCAGCGGTGGGCCTGCCGGTGTCGGGGTTGCAGTGGGTCGCGCAGTGCGGACCTCGATCGTCGCGATCAACGTCATCGACCTGTTCCTGAGTCTCATGCTGTGGGGCGCCAGTACGACGGTCCGGATCGCCTGATGGCGCGCTCGGAAGCGGGCCTTCGCGCGCTCCGGCGCGTGCAGGGACTGGTTTTCCTGCTCGTCATCGTGCTGCTGCTCGGCTTGACCGTCGCGGTCTACGACAAGAAGCTGCCGTGGCAGGCGACCGACGACGTGAAGGTTTCAGCGTTCCGGATCGGCAACCAGCTGATCCTGCCTGCGGATGTCGACTACAACGGCGTGCTGGTCGGCCGGGTCAACTCGGTCAACAGCAACGGCACCACAGCGACGCTCAACCTGCAGCTCTCCAAGTCGCTGATCTCCAAGATCCCGAGCAACGTGATCGCCCGGATCCTGCCGAAGACGCTCTTCGGCGAGAAGTACGTCGACCTCGTCAACTCGGCAACGCCGTCGTCGACGCCGCTCGCCGCGGGCCAGGTCATCCCTGAGGACCGGTCGCACACCGCCGTCGAGCTGCAAACCGTGTTCTCCAAGCTGATCCCGGTGCTGCGAGCGGTCAATCCCACCGACTTGTCGGTCGCGCTGTCGAACACCGCGGAGGCGTTGAAAGGCCGGGGTAACGAGCTCGGCGAGAACCTCGCGCTGATCAACCGATACTTTGGCGCGCTCAACCAGGATCTGCCCAACATCCAGCACGACATCGGTGCGCTCGCAGACCTCGCGAGCAACTATGCCGACGCCGCCCCCGATCTGCTCAACATCCTGCGCAACTTCTCGGTGACTGCGAAGACTTTCACCGTCAAGCAGGACACCTACGCGCAGTTCCTTGCCGGGACGGCAGGGTTTGCGACCACGGCGACGAATGTTTTGAAGACCAACGGTCCTGGTCTGATCCAGCTGGCGCACTCCAGTGTCGCGCCACTGAACCTGTTGGCGAGTTACTCGATCGTGCTCGAGTGCCTTCCGAAGGGACTGGCGATTTTCGACCGGCAGCGTCTTGAGCACGCCTTCCAGGGCGGCGAGCTGCACATCGACCTGATCCCGGTGAACGACCGCGGCGCCTACACCGCTGCCGACAAGCCGTCGATCAAGGACTACACCGACACGGTGCTGCCGGCGAACTGCTACGGCCTGCCCTACGGCAGCCACGGACTGCACCCCGAGAACACCAAGTACCCGTTCACCCCGGGTGGCAACTACTCCAAGGGCGGCGTCATCGGCGGCACCTCGGCGCTGAGCACCGCCAGTGCCACCACGCCGGGCACCGCGGGTTCTACCGCAGGTGTCGGGTCGCCGGCTGAGCAGAAGCAGATCTCAGCGCTGCTCGACGAGATCGCCGGCGGCTCCTCGTCGCCCGCCGGACTCAACGACTTGCTGTTGGGGCCAATGCTGCGCGGCATGGCGGTGGGCCCGTGAAAGGCAAGACGCTCGGCGCCGCCGTAAAGCTCGTGATCTTCGCTGTCGTCACCGTGCTGGCGACAGCGGTGCTCGGCGTGGTGGTCAGCAACCGGACGTTCGGCCCGACTCATACCTACCGGGCGGTGTTCAGCGACGCCACGGATCTGCTGAGTGGCAACGACGTCCGTCTTGCCGGCGTACGGGTTGGCACGGTGAAGTCGATCAAAGTGGTGCCGGAGACCGTCAACGGCTCGACCGCCGACGAGGCCGAAGTCTCGTTCAGCGTCGACAAGGACGTCCCGATCACGACCAGCACCCATTTCGAGATCCACTACCTCAACCTGGTCGGTCAGCGCTACGTCGACGTGGTCGAGACCCCCGGCAGCGCCGCGACTCAGAACCCGAGCGCCGTCATCGACGCTGCCCGAACCGCGCCGGCGGTCGACCTGACCGCGCTGTTCAACGGCTTCAAGCCGTTGTTCCAGGCGTTGACCCCCGCCGACGTCAACAGCTTCGCCCTCGAAATCATCAAGACGCTGCAAGGCGAGGGCGGCACAGTTCAGAGCCTGCTTGCGCAGACCGCGTCGCTGACCAACACGGTGGCCAACCGTGATGCCGTGATCGGGCAGGTCATCGCCAACCTCGACACCGTCCTCGGCACCGTCCAGCAGCGCAACGCCGGACTCAACGAGACGATCGTGCAGCTGCAGCGTCTGGTGAGCGGGCTTGCCGGCGACCGCAACACGATCTCCTCCTCGCTGTCCAACATCGACTCGCTGGCATCCAGCACCAGTCAGCTGATCGCCGGCGTCCGGCCCTACCTACCCTCCGATCTGAGCTCGCTGGCGAAGCTGGCCAACAACCTCAACACCACCAAGGACTCCGACGGCCAGAACACGTTGTCGGGATTCCTGCAGCGAGAGCCCGCCAAGCTGAACCGGATCATCCGCACCGCGAGCTACGGCGGCCACTTCAACTTCTGGCTGTGCTCTCTCAACCTTGCCGGCCTTCCCTACCTGTTGGCGCCGATCCCCACTGCCGCCCCGTCCTCGTGTCCGGCGGCGAACTGATGAAGCCATTCCGCGAGCGCAATCCGCTGCCGATCGGGATCATCGGCGTGCTGGTGATCCTCGGGTTCCTCGCCGTCGGCCTCGAGGCGGGCAACCTGCCGTTCATCAACAGTGGCCACACCGTCTACGCCAACTTCGCGGACGCGGCTGGTTTGCAGAACGGCGACAACGTCCGGGTCGCCGGAGTGTTGGTCGGCAAGGTGAAGTCGGTCAAGCTCGACGGCAACGTGGTCAAGGTCGGCATGAAGGTCAACGGCAGCACCCATGTCGACGCCGGCTCCAAGGCCGCCATCAAGATCGAGACCCTGCTCGGCCAGGTCTACGTCGCGTTGCAGCCGACCGGCACGACGGCGTTGCCGCACAACACGATCGTGGTCGCAGACACGACCACCCCTACGTCGATCACGACTGCGTTCACCGGCCTCGGCGAGCGGGCCGGCGAGATCAACGTCAACCAGCTGGCCGAGTCCTTCGACGTACTCGCGAGCACGTTCAAGAACACCCCGGGCGACGTGCGCAGCTCACTGACCGGCCTCGAACGGCTCTCGGCGACCATCGCCTCGCGCAACGCCCAGCTGACGGCGCTGCTCGGCCACACCAACGTGGTGACGAACACGCTGGCAACCCATGACGCGCAGATCGCCAAGCTGATCAACGACTCGAACCTCATCCTCGACACCGTCAACCAGCAACGCAGGGTGATCCACACGTTGCTGATCGACACCAGCAAGCTCTCGCATCAGCTGACCAGCCTGGTCGCCGAGAACCGGGCGGTCATCGGCCCGGCGCTGATCAAGCTCAACGGCACGCTCACGATTTTGCGTACCAACCAGAAGAACCTCGACGAGACGGTCCACCTGGTCGCGCCCTTCGTCCGCAACTTCACCGACACCCTCGGCAACGGCCGCTGGTTCGAGACCGTGATCGCCAACATCACCGATGTCGGTCCTGCGGGGCTAAAAACCCCATGACGGAGGTGAGCGACTAATGGGCCGGATCGGGACGTCGATCGCCGGGTTCAGCCGCCGTGGCGGGCTGGGGATCCTGGCAGGAATCGTCGTGCTCGCGTTGATCATCGTCGGTGTCGTCGTCGCGGTGTCCGGCAACTCCAAGACCAATCACGTCACGGCGTACTTCACCAGCACGGTTGGCCTCTATCAGGGCAACGATGTGCGGATCCTCGGCGTCAAGGTCGGCAAGATCGACAGCATCACCCCGGACGGCAAGCAGGTAAGGGTCGTCATGTCCTACGACGGCAACGACAAGCTGCCGGCCACGGTTGACGCGGTGGTGGTTGAGCCGTCGATCGTCAGCGACCGCTTCATCCAGCTCACCCCGGGCTACACCGGCGGGGCGATGCTGCCGGACAATGCGGTTCTTCAGACCTCTCGCACCAGGGTCCCGCTCGAGCTGGACAAGATCTTCGGCAACCTCAACTCCCTCGACGTCGCGCTCGGCCCGAAGGGTGCCAACCGGGACGGCGCGCTGTCGCGTCTCGTCGAGGTCGGAGCGAAGAACCTGCGCGGCAACGGTGCACGTTTCAACTCGGCAATCAAGGAGTTCGCCGCGGCGATCTCCACCCTGGCTGGCAGCCGGGGCGATCTGTTCGCGACGGTGAGCAACCTGTCGAAGTTCACCAAGACGCTCGCCGACAGTGACGGCGGGGTCCGCACGCTCAACGCGAATCTCGCCAAGGTCGGTGGCCAGCTCGCCGGTGAGCGCCAGGATCTCGGCGCCGCGCTCTCGAACCTCTCGACAGCGCTCAGCGCGGTCAACTCGTTCGTCGCCGCTAACCGCAACAACCTGACCGGCGACATTCACGGCCTCGCCAAGGTCACCAACGTGCTGACCAAGGAGAAGACCGCGATCACCGAGTTCACCGACATCGCGCCGCTCGCGCTCTCGGACCTCGGCCTGACCTACGACCCGGTCGCGCAGACTCTCGACACCGTGTCCGACGCGACCGAGCCGATCACTGCGAATGGGCCGTCCGGTTCGCTGTGTGAGCTGTTGAACACCCTTGGCGTGACCGGGATCATCCCCGACATCCAAGGATGCACCGGGCCGCCGCCGATCAAGTCGGGGAAGTCCTCAGCCGCAACGAACGGGCAGAGCGTCGGCAAGCACCCGACCTCGCTTTCGGATCTGCTCGGAGCCGGCCAATGAGGGCGCCGGTGCGGGTCCTCGCGGCGCTCGCCGTCGGCGCTCTCGCGCTTTCAGGCTGCGGCTTCAAGGGCGCCTATTCGTTGCCGCTGCCCGGTGGTGCGGCACACGGCAAGACCTACCACGTCACTGCGATCTTCCCCGACGTCCAGGATCTGACGGTCCAGGCCGCGGTTCGCGTCAACGACGTCGCGGTCGGCGATGTCACGAGTATCACGCTCGGGGAAAACAAGAGCGCGCCCGGCTACCTCCAGGCGCAGGTCGGGATGTCGATCAACGAGTCCGTGCATCTGCCTGCCAACGCGGTCGCGACGTTGGAGCAGACGACGCTGCTCGGCGAGAAGTTCGTCGCACTCGCTCCGCCGTCGAGCGGCGCGACCGGCGTCCTCGCCAATGACGCGGTCATCTCGACGGGATCGAGCTCGGAGCTGCCGAGCGTCGAAGAGGTCTTCGGATTGCTCTCCCAGGTCCTCAACGGCGGCGACTTGGCTGACCTGCAGACCATCAACGTAGAGATATCCAAGGCACTCACTGGCCGCGAGACCGCCGTACGCGGAGCCCTGACCCAGCTCGACAGGTTCGTCACCGGCCTGGCGAGCCAGAAGCAGCAGATCGTGCGCGCGCTGGACAACCTCGACCGGTTCAGCGCGGCGCTGGTCAAGCAGGACTCCACCATCGCCACTGCGCTGACCGAGCTCGGCCCGGGCCTGCGGGTTCTCGCCGATGAGCGAGCGCAGTTCACCGCGTTGCTGAGCGACCTGTCCAACTTCGGCAAGGTCGCGACCCACGTCATCAACGCCTCGAAGGCCGACACCATCACCGGCCTGCGTGATCTACAGCCGATACTCGGCCACCTCGCGGCGGCCGGCTCAGACCTGCCTCGGGCGCTCGAGATCCTCGTGACGTTCCCGTTCCCGCGCGATAGCTCGCAGTCCTCGCCGGGCGACTACACCAACTTCAGCGCGGACCTCGACCTGACGCCCGTGCTGTGCGCTGCGTTCGCCAACCTCAGCCTCGCGCAGCGGACGCCGATCATCGCGCAGTCGCTGGGCCTGCTGACCTCGCTGCTCGGCCCGTCCCTCGTCCATACCCTGGGCCTTGGTAAGGACTGTCCGGCTGCCGATGCATCCGCGATCACGGCGCCGCCGGCATCGCCTGGGTCCTCGTCGTCGAGCACGCCACCGGCGAAGGGGTCGGGCGGTGGCGGCAGCCCGACGCCCGGCTCGCCGTCGTCACCGACCCCGACCACGTCGTCCTCCTCGACCCCGCCGCCGAGTGGGCTCGGCGGACTGTTGCTCGGCCTCGGCGGAGGGCGCAACCCATGATCCGGACCTTCACCAAGGTGCAGCTGCTGATCTTCGGGATCATCACGGTCGTCGGCATCGCGTTCGTCGGCGCCAACTATGTCGGGATCAACCCGCTGAACGGTCCTTACACCGTCCATCTGCGGCTGCCGGCGACCGGTGGCGTGTTCACGAACGCGGATGTGTCCGAGCGCGGGGTGGTGGTCGGCAAGGTCGGTGCGCTGCACATCGTGGCGTCCGGCGTGGTCGCCGATCTGAAGATCGACCACGGCAAGAAGATCCCGGTCACCGGGTTGCGGGCCTCGGTGGCGAACTTGTCGGCAGTCGGCGAGGAGTACGTCGAGCTCGAGCCGACCAGCGCATCCGGTCCGTACCTCAAAGCCGGTCAATACCTCCCGTCGCAAGGCACGATTCCGGTCGACGATGCGGCGATCCTGCTCAACCTCAAAAACCTGCTCGGCAGCGTCAACATCAACGACCTGTCGACGGTCGTGAAGGTGCTCGGCCAGAGCTTCGCCGATCTCGGCCCGACGTTGCAGGGCCTGATCGACAACGGCAGCCTGCTGACGCAGTCAGCCATCGACGCGCTTCCGCAGACGCTGAGCCTGATCGACAACGGCAAGACCGTGCTCGACACCCAGAACGACGTGGCGGCCGAGCTGAAGTCGTTCGCCGCCAGCTTCTCCCAGCTCACCGGTGAGGTTGCCGGCAAGGATCCGGCGTTGCGCGGCGTCCTGGACAACGGTGTCCTCGCCTCCCAGCAGCTCGACAAGCTGCTGCAACAGAATGCTCCGGTGCTGCCGGCACTGCTCAACAACCTCAACACCTTCACCGGGATCCAGGACGTCCGGCTGCCGCAGATCCGTACCGTGCTTGAGCTCTACCCGGCGATCAACGCCGACGCGTTCTACGCGCTGCCCAAGCCCGGTGCCAACGGCATCTCGACCGCTCGGTTCGGTCTGGTCACCGATCCCGGGCGGGAGTGTTCGACCGGATACAGCACCACCAAGACCCGGCAGAACGCGCCGGTCGGTTGGGGCGGCGCCGCGAACCTCGACGCCTACTGCCACGGCGACAACGCCGCGATCGACGCGCAAGGTGTCAATTACCGCGGCGCGCGCTACACCCCGCGGCCCGCCGGCGACCACGCCGACGTCAACAACTCCACGCCGTACGCCGGTCCGCACTACGGCCAGCCGTTCCCGGGCTCCGGCAAGGTCGGGGCCTGTGGCACCCCGTCGTGCCCGAGCAGCTCGAAGGCCCGCAAGTCGCGCGCGAAGGCCGCCTCCGGCGCTGGATCCGGGTCGGCATCGAACGTCATCCCGGTGCCCTTCAACCCGAACACCGGGCTCGTCCAGGGCCTCGACGGCAAGTTGTACGAGCTCGGCCTCAACGGTCCGGTGGCACCCGCTTTCGGATCGTCGTCATACACCTGGCTGCTCGTCGCACCTACCATGCGGTGACCCTTCAGCCCAACCGGCAGCCGAGTTGTCCAGCAGCCACCGTTCAGGAGGATTCACCTGATGTCCGCCCAGAGTGCGGGGTCGTGGCGTGACCGCGCGCAGCTGATCGTCGCTGCGTCGCTGCTGGTCACGGTCATCCTGGGCGCGCTGACCGTAGTCTTCGCTCTGAAGCTCTCTCACGACTCACATGACACGGCTGCGCCAACGGCGCTGCAGGCCAGCGCGACCACCGCGCTCACCGAGGGCGGCCAGCTCGCGGTCGACTTCACCTCGTTCGACTACCGGACCCTGAGCAAGGACCGCAACGAGACCGCCAGCCACCTGACGCCGTCGTTCGCGAAGATCTACCTGACTCAAAGCGGCGTGACTGCCCCCGACATCACCAAGGTGAAGGCGGTGTCGACCTCCAAGGTGGTGGCGACCGGGCTGCAGGCGTTCTCGCCCGCGAAACACACCGCGACCGTCATCGTGGCGCTCGACGACACCGCGAGCAACATCAAGTCGCCGAAGGGCACGCTGCAGTACTACCGGCTACAAGTGCAGCTGGTCGAGCAGAACGGCCGTTGGCTGGCAAGCAACGTGGTGCTCGAGTGAGCGGCGCCGAGACCGTGGCGGGTCGGCCCGGCGGCGTGCCAGGGCGGGACCTAAGGGCAGCCGCGGTGGCCGTGGCGATCGCGCTGGTCCTGGTGGTTGCCGCCCTGCTCGGGATCGTGCTCCACCGGCTGTCGGCGCAGAACGACCGCCAGCATGCGGCAGCGACGGCGGCCTACCTCGGCGGTCCGGCTGCGCAGGCGGCCGAGGCGTCCGCATCACGCGAGGCCACCGCGACCTTGACCTACAACTACAAGACGCTGGCCGCCAACTTCGCCACGGCCGAGGCCGGCATGACGCCGAGCTTCCGCGCCAGCTATTTGAAGTCGACGGAGACGCTGGTGACGCCGACCGCTCCGAAGACCCAAGCTGACAGCACGGCGGCGGTCACCGCCGGCGGTGTGAGCCAGGCCAGCGCGACCACCGCGACCGTCCTGCTGTTCGTCGATCAGACCGTCACCAACAACCTGCTCGCCCACCCGCGCCTCGACCGATCGCGCATCGAGGTGTCGATGGTGAAGGTCAACGGCAAGTGGCTGATCAACAATCTGGTGCCGCTCTAACACCCTCTTACGCTCATCGCGGGGTTGAAAAATCCACAGTTTTCGGCGTGCGGACTTGACGTCGGCCATTCTCGGGGCCATTCTGCTGCGCAGCAGTGAATACATATGGTGGCCCCGAGTAGCGGGGTGTTCTCGACAGCGAGCCGTCTCGAGGCTATGCTGACTGTTTGCGCTGCCTCCCGACATCTTCCGCGCTGCGTTTGATCAAAACAGTAGCGGGTCGCTTGGCGTGCGCTCTCACTGATAGAGGGCACTAGAGAAGGACCCACACTTGGCCGCCTCGCGCTCGACCGCTCCTGCACCATCCACCCTCGCACCTCGCCGCATCTCCTTCGCGCGCATCAACGAGCCGCTCGAAGTGCCGAACCTGCTGGCGCTGCAGACCTCATCGTTCAGATGGCTGATCGGCTCGCCGGAATGGCGTGACTCGGTCGACCCCGGTACGCCGTCAGGTCTGGAAGAGATCCTCTCCGAGATCAGCCCGATCCGTGACTTCTCCGACACCATGTCACTGGAGTTCCGCGAGCCGAAGCTGATGGATCCGCCGCACTCCATCGAGGAGTGCAAGGACAAGGACATGACCTACTCCGCCCCGCTGTTCGTGATCGCGGAGTTCACCAACAACGAGACCGGCGAGATCAAGAGCCAGACGGTCTTCATGGGCGACTTCCCGCTGATGACCAACCAGGGCACGTTCATCATCAACGGCACCGAGCGCGTCGTCGTCTCGCAGCTCGTCCGCTCACCTGGCGTCTACTTCGACCGCACCCTCGACAAGGTCACCGACCGCGAGGTGTACGCCGCCAAGGTCATCCCGGGCCGTGGCGCGTGGCTGGAGTTCGAGGTCGACAAGCGCGACCAGGTTGGCGTCCGGATCGACCGCAAGCGCCGTCAGCCGGTCACCGTACTGCTGCGCGCGCTCGGCTGGGACAACGAGAAGATCCTCGACCGGTTCGGGCAGTTCGACTCGATGCGCCTGACGCTGGAGAAGGACCACACGACGACGCCCGACGAGGCGCTGATCGACATCTACCGCAAGCTGCGTCCGGGCGAGCCGCCGACCCGCGATGCCGCGGAGACGCTGCTCAACAACCTGTACTTCAACGAGAAGCGCTACGACCTGGCCAAGGTCGGCCGTTACAAGGTAAACAAGAAGCTCGGGACCGAGGTGGCACCGAGCACCGGCGTCCTGACCGAGGCCGACATCGTCGCCGCGATCGACTACGTCGTCCGGCTGCACCACGGCGACGCCGGCTTCGAAACCGACGACATCGACCACTTCGGTAACCGGCGGCTGCGTACCGTCGGCGAGCTGATCCAGAATCAGGTGCGGATCGGCCTTTCCCGTATGGAGCGGGTCGTCCGTGAGCGGATGACCACCCAGGACGTCGAGGCGATCACGCCACAGACCCTGATCAACATCCGCCCGGTGGTGGCCTCGATCAAGGAGTTTTTCGGCACCTCGCAGCTCTCGCAGTTCATGGACCAGACCAACCCGCTCGCGGGCCTGACCCACAAGCGCCGCCTCTCGGCGCTCGGTCCGGGCGGCCTGTCGCGTGAGCGGGCCGGCTTCGAGGTCCGAGACGTGCACCCCAGCCACTACGGCCGGATGTGTCCGATCGAGACCCCGGAAGGCCCGAACATCGGCCTGATCGGCTCGCTGTCGACCTACGCCCGCGTCAACCCGTTCGGCTTCGTCGAGACGCCGTACCGCCGGGTCGACAAGGGTCGGGTCACCGACCACATCGACTACCTGACCGCCGACGAGGAAGACCGCCACGTCATCGCGCAGGCCAACGCCCCGCTCAACGCGAACAACACCTTCGCCGAGAACCGGGTGCTCGTCCGCCGCAAGGAGGGCGAGGTCGACTACGTCGAGCCGACCGCCGTTGACTACATGGACGTCTCGCCGCGCCAGATGGTGTCGGTCGCGACCGCGATGATCCCGTTCCTCGAGCACGACGACGCCAACCGCGCGCTCATGGGCTCGAACATGCAGCGCCAGTCGGTGCCGCTGCTTCGGGCCGAGTCGCCGCTCGTCGGTACCGGCATGGAATACCGCGCCGCGGTCGACGCCGGAGACGTCGTCGTCGCGGAGCAGGCCGGCGTGGTCGAGGAGGTCTCCGCCGACTACGTGACCGTCGCCAACGAGGACGGCAGCCAGCGGGTCTACCGGCTGGCCAAGTTCCACCGCTCCAACCAGGGCACGTCGTTCAACCAGAAGCCGATCGTCAACGAGGGCCAGAAAGTCGAGCAGGGCCAGGTCATCGCTGACGGGCCGTGCACTCAGAACGGCGAGATGGCACTCGGCAAGAACCTGCTCGTGGCGTTCATGTCATGGGAGGGCCACAACTACGAGGACGCGATCATCTTGTCCTCGAAGCTGGTCGAAGATGACGTGCTGTCCTCGATCCACATCGAGGAGCACGAGGTCGACGCCCGTGACACCAAGCTCGGCCCGGAGGAGATCACCCGCGACATCCCGAACGTCAGCGAGGAAGTCCTCGCCGACCTAGATGAGCGCGGCATCATCCGGATCGGTGCCGAGGTCGTGCCCGGCGACGTACTCGTCGGCAAGGTCACACCCAAGGGCGAGACCGAGCTCACGCCGGAAGAGCGACTGCTCCGCGCGATCTTCGGTGAGAAGGCTCGCGAGGTCCGCGACACCTCGCTGAAGGTGCCGCACGGCGAGTCCGGCAAGGTCATCGGCGTCCGTGTGTTCAACCGCGAGGACGGCGACGAGCTCCCGCCGGGTGTCAACGAGCTGGTCCGGGTGTACGTCGCCCAGAAGCGCAAGATCACTGACGGCGACAAGCTCGCCGGCCGCCACGGCAACAAGGGCGTCATCTCCAAGGTGCTGCCGGTCGAGGACATGCCGTTCCTCGAGGACGGCACCCCGGTCGACATCATCTTGAACCCGCTCGGTGTGCCAGGCCGGATGAACGTCGGCCAGGTTCTCGAGACCCACCTCGGGTGGGTGGCGAAGACCGGCTGGCAGATCGCCGGGACCAAGGAGCCGTGGCAGAAGCGGCTCGCCGAGATCGGTGCGGACTCCTCCGAGCCAGGCACCAACCTTGCGACACCGGTCTTCGACGGCGCCCGCGAGGAGGAGATCACCGGCCTGCTGGCCTCGACGCTGGTCAACCGTGACGGCGACCGGATGGTCGGCGGTGACGGCAAGGCGCGGCTGTTCGACGGTCGATCTGGCGAGCCGATCCGCCAGCCGATCTCGGTCGGCTACATCTACATCCTCAAACTGCTGCATCTGGTCGACGACAAGATCCACGCTCGTTCGACCGGCCCGTACTCCATGATCACGCAGCAGCCGCTGGGTGGTAAGGCGCAGTTCGGTGGTCAGCGATTCGGTGAGATGGAGGTGTGGGCGCTCGAGGCCTACGGCGCGGCGTACGCGTTGCAGGAGCTGCTCACCATCAAGTCCGACGACGTCCTTGGCCGGGTCAAGGTCTACGAGGCGATCGTCAAGGGCGAGAACATCCCCGAGCCCGGAATCCCCGAGTCGTTCAAGGTGCTGATCAAGGAGATGCAGTCGCTGTGCCTCAACGTTGAGGTGCTCTCAAGTGACGGCATGCAGATCGAGCTCCGCGAGACCGACGAGGACGTGTTCCGCGCGGCGGAGGAATTGGGTATCGACCTGAGCCGGCGCGAGCCTTCTTCGGTCGAAGAGGTCTGAGGACTTCTCCGACCGGCACCAACGACAAGAGCCAACCCGAAGAGCAAGACCGAAAGAAAGAAGACAAGGTGCTCGACGTCAACTTCTTCGACGAGTTGCGTATCGGCCTTGCGACCGCGGATGACATCCGCCTGTGGTCGCACGGTGAGGTCAAGAAGCCCGAGACGATCAACTACCGCACGCTCAAGCCGGAAAAGGATGGCTTGTTCTGCGAGAAGATCTTCGGTCCCACCCGGGACTGGGAGTGCTACTGCGGCAAATACAAGCGGGTGCGCTTCAAGGGGATCATCTGTGAGCGCTGCGGCGTCGAGGTCACCCGTGCCAAGGTGCGGCGCGAGCGGATGGGCCACATCGAGCTGGCCGCTCCGGTCACCCACATCTGGTATTTCAAGGGCGTCCCGAGCCGGCTGGGCTACTTGCTCGACCTGGCCCCGAAGGACCTCGAGAAGATCATCTACTTCGCCGGCTACCTCGTCACCGAGGTCGACGTCGATGCGCGTCACCGTGACCTGGCAAGCGTCGAGGCGCAGTTCTCGGTCGACAAGTCGCGGATCACCGACAAGATGAACGCCGATATCGACGTCCGCATGAAGAAGCAGGAAGCGGACATGGCGCAGCTCGAGGCCGAGGGCGCCAAAGGCGACGCGCGCCGCAAGGTGCGTGACTCCGCCGACCGTGAGGTCAAGCAGATCCGGACCCGCGCCGAGCGTCAGCTCGACGAGCTCGACTCCGTGCTGGACGCCTTCAAGGGCCTCGCGGTCAAGCAGCTCATTACCGACGAGCGCACCTTCCGCGAGCTTCGCGACCGGTTCGCGAAGGGCTCGAAGAACGATGACGGCACCTGGAAGACCATCCCGGGCACCATCGGGGAGTACTTCGAGGCCGGCATGGGCGCCGAGTCGTTGAAGAAGCTGCTCGAGTCCTTCGACCTCGAGGCCGAGGCGGAGAGCCTGCGCGAGACGATCCGCAGCGGCAAGGGCCAGAAGAAGGCGCGTGCCCTGAAGCGGCTCAAGGTCGTCAGCGCGTTCCTCAACACCCGCAACTCGCCGATGGGCATGGTCCTCGACTGCGTCCCGGTGATCCCGCCGGACCTGCGCCCGATGGTGCAGCTCGACGGTGGCCGGTTCGCAACTAGCGACCTCAACGATCTTTACCGCCGCGTCATCAACCGCAACAACCGGTTGAAGCGGCTGCTCGACCTCGGCGCGCCCGAGATCATCGTCAACAACGAGAAGCGGATGCTGCAGGAGGCCGTCGACGCGCTGTTCGACAACGGTCGCCGCGGCCGTCCGGTCACCGGACCGGGCAACCGGCCGCTGAAGTCGCTCTCGGACATGCTCAAGGGCAAGCAGGGCCGGTTCCGCCAGAACCTGCTCGGCAAGCGCGTCGACTACTCCGGCCGTTCGGTCATCGTGGTCGGCCCGCAGCTGCGGCTGCACCAGTGCGGGCTGCCTAAGCAGATGGCGCTCGAGCTGTTCAAGCCGTTCGTCATGAAGCGGCTGGTCGACCTCAACCACGCCCAGAACATCAAGTCCGCCAAGCGGATGGTGGAGCGCGCGACCGGTGGCACCGCGCGTTACGCGATGGTGTGGGACGTCCTGGAAGAGGTCATCACCGAGCACCCGGTGCTGCTCAACCGCGCACCGACGTTGCATCGCCTCGGCATCCAGGCCTTCGAGCCGCAGCTGGTCGAGGGCAAGGCGATCCAGATCCACCCGCTGGTCTGTACGGCGTTCAACGCCGACTTCGACGGCGACCAGATGGCGGTGCATCTGCCGCTGTCGGCCGAGGCTCAGGCCGAGGCGCGGATCCTCATGCTCTCGTCCAACAACATCCTCTCGCCGGCGTCGGGTCGACCGATCACGTCGCCGACCCAGGACATGGTGCTGGGCATCTACTACCTCACGACGATGCTCGACGGCGCGCCCGGCGAGGGTCGGGTCTTCGGCTCGGTGGCGGAAGCCGTCATGGCCTACGACACCCGCGAGCTCGACCTGCAGGCCAAGATCAAGATCCGCATCGACGGCCTGCCGGCCGCGATCGGAGAGACCCCGGTCGCTCCCGCCGTACAGCGGGGGACCGACGCTGCCTCACGGCCGTTCGAGGGTCGTGAAGGCTGGGAGCCGGGCGACCTGACGCTGGTCGAGACCACGCTGGGTCGCGCGTTGTTCAACGAGACGCTGCCTTATGACTACCCGTTCGTGGACTACGAGGTCCGCAAGGCGCAGCTGGGTGAGGTCGTCAACGACCTAGCCGAGCGCTACCCGAAGGTCCAGGTGGCCGCGACCCTCGACGCGCTGAAGGAAGCCGGCTTCCACTGGGCAACCCGCGCCGGCGTCACGATCGCGATCTCCGACGTTGTCACGCCGCCGGAGAAGGCCGACATCCTCGCTCGCTATGAAGACCTGGCCGAGAAGGTCCAGAAGCAGTACGAGCGCGGTGTGATCACCGACGACGAGCGCCGTCAGGAGCTCATCGAGATCTGGACCCGGGCGACCAGCGAGGTTGCCGCGAAGATGCGGGAGAACTTCCCGAAGAACAACCCGATCCAGATGATGGTCGGCTCGGGCGCTCGCGGAAACATGCTGCAGGTGCAGCAGATCGCCGGTATGCGAGGGCTCGTCGCCAACCCCAAGGGCGAGATCATCCCGCGGCCGATCAAGACGAACTTCCGCGAAGGTCTGACCGTGCTGGAGTACTTCATCTCCACCCACGGCGCCCGCAAGGGCCTGGCCGACACGGCGCTTCGTACCGCGGACTCCGGTTACCTCACCCGGCGGCTCGTCGACGTCAGCCAGGACGTGATCGTTCGCGAGGCGGACTGCGGCACCGACCGCGGCATCCTCGTCCCGATCGCACTGACCAACGCCGACGGCTCGATCGTGCTCGACCGCGACAACGTCGAGAACCGGGTCTACGCCCGGGCGCTCGCCGAGGACGTCGTCGTCAACAAGAAGGTGCTGGCGACGGCCGGTGCCGACCTTGGCGACGTACTGATCGGTCAGCTCGTCGACGCCGGTGTCGCCGAGGTGCGGGTGCGCAGCGTGCTCACGTGTGACTCCAAGGCCGGCATCTGCGGGCTTTGCTACGGGCGTTCGCTCGCGACCGGCAAGACCGTGGACCTCGGCGAGGCGGTCGGCATCATCGCCGCCCAGTCGATCGGCGAGCCCGGCACGCAGCTCACGATGCGGACCTTCCACACCGGCGGTGTCGCGGGTGAGGACATCACCCACGGGCTGCCGCGTGTTGTCGAGCTCTTCGAGGCCCGCCAGCCCAAGGGCCGGGCGCCGATCAGCGAGGTTGCCGGTCGGGTCAGCGTCGAAGAGACCGACAAGGCCGCGAAGTTCGTCATCACTCCCGACGACGGTGCCGAGCCGGTCGAATACCCGGTGGTCAAGCGGATGCTCTCGTGGCGTTGGTACGACGCCGAATCAGAGCGGGCGCGCGGCCAGTGGCGAGTCGAGGAGGGCCAGCACGTCGAAGTCGGCGACCAGCTCCACGCCGGCGCGGTCGACCCGCACGAGGTGCTGCGCATCCTCGGCCCGCGCGCGGTCCAGCTGCACCTGGTCAAGGAGGTGCAGGAGGTCTACCGCTCGCAGGGCGTGACGATCCACGACAAGCACATCGAGATCATCATCCGCCAGATGCTCAAGCGGGTGAACATCCTCGAGTCCGGCGACACCGAGCTGCTTCCGGGCGAGCTCGCCGAGCGGCCGAAGTTCGAAGAGCAGAACCGCAAGGTGGTCGCCGAAGGCGGCGCGCCGGCGGCTGGCCGGCCGGTGCTCATGGGCATCACCAAGGCCTCGCTCGCGACCGAGTCGTGGCTGTCGGCGGCGTCTTTCCAGGAGACCACGCGGGTGCTCACCGATGCGGCGATCCACGCCCGCTCGGACTCGCTGCTCGGTCTGAAGGAGAACGTCATCATCGGCAAGCTCATCCCGGCGGGCACCGGCATCAGCCGTTACCGCAACATCCGGGTCGAGCCGACCGAAGCCGCCAAGGCTGCGGTCTACACGATGACGCCGTACGACGACGGTAGCTATGAGTTCGGCGGCACCGGCACCGGCGAGGCGGTCCCGCTGGAGGACTTCAGCTTCGGCCAGCGTCCTGGTTACGGCGGCGGCGAATACGGCGGCTCGTACCGCTAACCCCACCCGTAACGTCAAACCGTCCCCTATCAACCGTTTGGACCACGTCAAACGGTTGATACCGGACGGTTTGACGTTGGGGGGGAGCACACTGGGGGGATGACGGACGAGCCGGCGGCTGAGAACCCGTACGCGGCGCCGCCGCCGGGTCCGCAACCGCCTCCCTACGTCGCGCCGCCCCCTTACGCCGCGCCGCCCCCTTACGCCGCGCCGAGCGGGCTGCCGCCGCAGCAACCGCCGTACGCCGCCCCGCCGGGCTGGCAGCCGGCTCCGCCGCCCTGGGGAGTGCAGCCCGATAGTCAGGCTCCGCCTCCGGCCGGTGCGGCGCCAACGGCCAACCCGCCGCCCTATGGTGCGCCGGCCGGCTGGGCGCCGCAGCACAGCGGCTATCCGGGCTATGGCTGGGCGCCGGGCTATCCGCCCTACGGCTATCAGCCGCAGCCGACCAGCACCAGCGGTTTCGCGATCGCCTCGCTGGTCTGCTCGATCGTGCTGTCAGTGCTGTTCGGGCTCGGCGGGATCCTCGGCGTGGTGTTCGGGATCATTGGCCTGCGCGAATGTCGGACCAAGAACGAGCGGGGCCGTGGCCTCGCCATCGCCGGCATCGTACTCGGCGGGCTGGCGATTGCGTTCTGGATCATTGCGGCCATCGGCCTCGCGGTCGGCAACCACCACAGCAGCACCGGCACCGGCCTGGGCGCCTAGGTCTGGCTGGCGCGGCGGAGCTCGGCGTACGCCGCAGTGAGCGCTGGTTGCTGATAGCTCGCATTGAGCCCACTCGGGTTGGGCAGCACCCAGACCCGGGCTCCGGCGAAGTCAGTGGCCTGGTGCCCAACGCTCGCCTTGGGCTGCGAGAAGGCAATTCGGTATGTCGAGATGCCGAGGAACGCCACGAACCGGGGCCGCCAGGCGCGGACCAGCGTCGCCAGCGGCTCGATGCCGGCCCGGATCTCGTCGCTGTCGAGCTCGTCGGCGCGGGCGGTCGACCGCGCGACCAGATTGGTGATACCGAGCCCGGCGGCGGCGATCGCTTCGGTGTCGGTCGGGCTCAGCAGCCGGTCGGTGAAGCCGGCCTCGTGCAAGGTGCGCCACAGCCGGTTGCCCGGCCGGGCGAAGTGCAGCCCGGCCCAGCCCGACCACAGCGAGGGGTTGATCCCGACCAGCAACACAGTGATGCCGGGCCGGCCGGCATCGGGAATCGTGAGGCCGTACGACGCCTGTAGATCGGCCTTAGCCGGCCTCGCGGCCGCTGGGAGGGACACTCGCGGACTGTCAGGGACAGTGGGAAAGCGCGGCCTTGGTGATCGCGTTGTTGGCGGTGCCGGCACCGCACAGGACGACGCCAGTCGCCTCGATCTTGCTGAAGGTGACCCAGCTGCCGTGCTGGTGGGCGACGTGCCCTACGCCGTGCTCGTTCACGCCTGCGCAGCTGGTCGAGCTGAACGTCCCGTGGAACCGGGTGAAGCCGTCGAACTCGATGTAGTGGCGGGTGCTCGCGGTGTTGTTGCGGACCGAGTCGGTGCCGTGGGACGTCTCGGTGCGCGGGGTGCGGTGACCGCCGGCCGCCACCGGCTCGCCGTAGCGATGTGCCACCCGGTGCCAGATCCAGCCGGCGCTGACACGCGCGCCGTGGGTGGTGCGGGCAGCGGCGATGACCGGTGCGGTGGCTGGCGCCGACCAGGTGATGTGACGCTTGGCGGCGTGAGCCTTGACGGTCAGGTGGCGGAAGAACGTGATCCGCGGCCCGCGGCTGCGCTCCGGCAGCGAGCGAGCCGGGGAGTAGCCAGCAGCCATGCAGCGCGTGACCGCCGCGGCAGGTGCAGCGGCGGTCGCCACGCCGATTGGCGTCGCGAGGACCAACGCGGCGCACAGCGTGAGGCAGGGAATCCGCAGACGGGACACGACAGGTTCCTTCCAATCGACGGACGCCGACATTAGCCCGACTTGTGCAGTTCAGCCAGATAGGCCGCGATGCCCACCGGCACCCCGGCTAGACTTACGAGCGGCAACGAGTCAGCGGTAGTGGGTCAGAGTCAGCCGCGTTTTGACCGCGTGGTTCGCGCTCGGCTAAGGTGTTCGATTGTGCCTGGGACCATTCAGGCACTGTTGTAGTGCGTAAGACCCCGACACGCTCGTGACCAGCACTTCGCTCGGCAGATAGCACCGGCCGGGCTGATGCAAAGTGCGGGGCCGGGTGTCGGAACTTCCGAGCAGACCCATCGGCGCTGTAAGGCGCGGGCGGAGCGCGGAAACCGCGACACACCCGACCGCGTGGGTCGGAAATGAACGGCAAAACCGAACGAACGCGACATCGACAGCACCATCACTGACACGAGGAGTACGGCGAGTGCCTACGATCTCTCAGCTGGTCCGCAAGGGTCGGCAGGACAAGATCGCCAAGACGAAGACGCCGGCGCTTAAGGGCAGCCCGCAGCGTCGTGGCGTGTGCACGCGTGTCTACACAACGACACCGAAGAAGCCGAACTCCGCGCTGCGCAAGGTTGCGCGGGTCCGGCTGACCACGGGCGTCGAGGTGACGGCGTACATCCCCGGTGTCGGTCACAACTTGCAGGAGCACTCGATCGTGCTTGTCCGCGGTGGCCGGGTGAAGGACCTGCCCGGTGTCCGCTACAAGATCATCCGCGGCTCGCTCGACACCCAGGGCGTGCGTGGCCGCAAGCAGGCTCGCAGCCGCTACGGCGCAAAGCGCGAAAAGTGAGCGCTCAGATGACAGAGAAAGAGAAGTAGCAGATGCCGCGTAAAGGCCCAGCGGCCAAGCACCCGGTCATCACCGACCCGGTCTACGGCTCGCCCATCGTCACCTCGCTGGTCAACAAGATCCTGACCGGCGGGAAGCGCTCGCTCGCGCAGCGCATCGTCTACGGCGCGCTCGAGGGTTGCCGCGAGAAGACCGGCACCGACCCGGTCGTGACGCTCAAGCGGGCGCTCGACAACGTCAAGCCGGCGCTGGAGGTCAAGAGCCGCCGAGTCGGTGGCGCGACCTACCAGGTGCCGGTCGAGGTCCGTCCGGGCCGCAGCACGACGCTCGCGCTGCGCTGGCTGGTCATGTACTCCCGGCAGCGGCGGGAGAAGACGATGACCGAGCGCCTCACCAACGAGCTGCTCGACGCCAGCAACGGCCTCGGTGCCGCTGTGAAGCGCCGCGAAGACACCCACAAGATGGCCGAGTCCAACAAGGCCTTCGCCCACTACCGCTGGTAAGCGGCAGACCCACTCACCAACGACGCTGAGAGAGAGATTCCAGAAGTGACGAGCCCCGCGGTGGCAACCGATCTCACCATGACCCGGAACATCGGGATCATGGCGCACATCGACGCGGGCAAAACCACGACGACCGAGCGGATCCTCTACTACACCGGCATCAGCTACAAGATCGGCGAGGTCCACGACGGCGCTGCTGTCATGGACTGGATGGAGCAGGAGCAAGAGCGCGGCATCACGATCACCTCCGCCGCGACGACCTGCCAGTGGAACGACCACACGATCAACATCATCGACACCCCCGGCCACGTCGACTTCACGGTCGAGGTCGAGCGTTCGCTGCGCGTCCTCGACGGCGCGGTCGCGGTGTTCGACGCCGTCGCCGGTGTCGAGCCGCAGAGCGAGACGGTCTGGCGCCAGGCCGACCGCTACGACGTCCCCCGGATCTGCTTCGTCAACAAGATGGACCGGGTCGGCGCGGAGTTCCACCGCTGCGTCGACATGATCGTCGACCGGCTCAACGCCACGCCGCTGGTCCTCCAGCTGCCGTGGGGCGTCGAGAGCGACTTCCGGGGTTGCCTCGACCTGGTCACGATGAAGGGCCTGCTCTGGCAGTCCGATGACAAGGGCGCGACGTACGACGTCGTATCGATCCCGAGCGATCACCTCGAGGCCGCCCGCGAGTGGCGCGAGAAGCTGCTCGAGACCGTCGCCGAGAACGACGACGAGCTCATGGAGCTCTACCTCGAGGGCAAGGAGCCCGAGGTCGACGCGCTCAAGGCCGGCATCCGCCGCGCCACGATCGCCGGCAAGCTCAACCCGGTGCTGTGCGGCACGGCGTTCAAGAACAAGGGCGTCCAGCCGATGCTCGACGCGATCGTCGACTACCTGCCGAGCCCGCTCGACATCACCTCGATCAAGGGCCACGCCGTCAACGACCCCGAGACCGTCGTCGAGCGCCACGCTGATGAGTCCGAGCCGTTCGCCGCACTCGCCTTCAAGATCATGAGCGACAAGTACTTCGGCAAGCTCACCTACATCCGGGTCTACTCCGGCAAGCTCGACAACGGCACCCAGGTGCTCAACAGCACCAAGGGCCGCAAGGAGCGGATCGGCAAGATCTACCAGATGCACGCCAACAAGCAGGAAGAGCGTGCGGGCGTCGGAGCCGGCCAGATCGTGGCGGTCGTCGGTCTGAAGGACACCACGACGGGTGACACCCTCTGCGACATCGCCAAGCCGGTGATCCTCGAGTCGATGGACTTCCCGGCGCCGGTCATCTACGTCGCGATTGAGCCGAAGACCAAGGCCGACCAGGAGAAGCTCGGTACGGCGATCCAGCGGCTCTCGGACGAGGACCCGACGTTCCAGGTCCGCACCGACGAGGAGACCGGCCAGACGATCATCGCCGGCATGGGCGAGCTGCACCTCGAGGTGCTGGTCGACCGGATGCGCCGCGAGTTCAACGTCGAGGCCAACGTCGGCAAGCCCCAGGTTGCCTACCGCGAGACCATCCGCAAGCTGGTCGAGAAGGTCGACTACACCCACAAGAAGCAGACCGGTGGGTCCGGCCAGTTCGCCCGGGTCATCATCAACCTCGAGCCAACCCACGCTGACGGCGAAGACGGCGGCGGCGGTTATGAGTTCGTCAACAAGGTCACCGGTGGTCGCATCCCGCGGGAGTACATCCCCTCGGTCGACGCCGGCTGCCAGGACGCCATGGAGTTCGGCGTACTCGCCGGCTATCCCATGGTCGACGTGAAGGTGACGCTCACCGATGGGTCGTACCACGAGGTCGACTCCTCCGAGCTCGCCTTCAAGATTGCCGGATCGATGGTCTTCAAGGAGGCGGCTCGTCGCGCCAGCCCGGTGATCATGGAACCGATCATGGCGGTCGAGGTGACCACGCCCGAGGACTTCATGGGTGACGTGATCGGTGACCTCAACTCGCGGCGCGGGCAGATCCTGGCGATGGACGAGCGCGGCGGTGCCCGCATCGTGCGCGCCACCGTTCCGCTCTCGGAGATGTTCGGTTACGTCGGCGACCTTCGGTCGAAGACCCAGGGCCGGGCGAGCTACAGCATGCAGTTCGACTCGTACTCAGAGGTACCAAGCAACGTCGCGAAGGAAATCATCGCCAAAGCACACGGCGAGTAACACCAGAAACTTCCAGGGCGCCACCAATCGGCGTGCTGGGCGGACACAGATCGAGCAGTCCTAGGGAGGACAGCAGTGGCTAAGGCCAAGTTCGAGCGGACCAAGCCGCACGTCAACATCGGCACCATCGGTCACATCGACCATGGCAAGACGACGCTGACTGCCGCCATCACAAAGGTTCTGCACGACAAGTATCCGAACCTCAACGAGGCATCGGCGTTCGACCAGATCGACAAGGCACCCGAAGAGCGCGAGCGTGGCATCACGATCTCGATCGCGCACGTCGAGTACCAGACCGAGTCGCGTCACTACGCGCACGTCGACTGCCCCGGGCACGCCGACTACATCAAGAACATGATCACGGGTGCGGCGCAGATGGACGGCGCGATCCTGGTCGTGGCGGCCACCGACGGCCCGATGCCGCAGACCCGCGAGCACGTGCTGTTGGCCCGCCAGGTCGGTGTCCCCTACATCGTCGTAGCGCTCAACAAGTCCGACATGGTCGACGACGAGGAGATCCTCGAGCTCGTCGAGCTCGAGGTCCGCGAGCTGCTGTCCTCGCAGGAATACCCCGGCGACGACCTGCCGGTGGTCCGCGTCTCGGCGCTCAAGGCGCTCGAGGGCGACGCGGAGTGGAGCGAGAAGCTGCTCGAGCTGATGGAGGCGGTCGACACCGCGATCCCGCAGCCGGTTCGCGAGACCGAGAAGCCCTTCCTCATGCCGATCGAGGACGTGTTCACCATCACCGGCCGCGGCACCGTCGTGACCGGCCGGATCGAGCGCGGCATCGTCAAGGTCAACGAGACCGTCGACATCGTCGGGATCCACGAGGAGAAGCAGACCACCACGGTCACCGGCGTCGAGATGTTCCGCAAGCTGCTCGACGAGGGCCAGGCCGGCGAGAATGTTGGGCTGCTGCTTCGTGGCATCAAGCGCGAGGACGTCGAGCGCGGCCAGGTTGTGATCAAGCCGGGTACGACGACGCCGCACACCAACTTCGAGGCCCAGGTCTACATCCTGAGCAAGGAAGAAGGCGGCCGGCACACCCCGTTCTTCAACAACTACCGTCCGCAGTTCTACTTCCGCACTACGGACGTCACCGGCGTCGTCACGCTGCCGGAAGGCACCGAGATGGTCATGCCGGGCGACAACACCGAGATGTCGGTCGAGCTGATCCAGCCGATCGCCATGGAAGAGGGCCTGCGCTTCGCCATCCGCGAGGGTGGCCGCACCGTTGGTGCGGGACGGGTTATCAAGATCAACAAGTAGTGGCGACGCTGCGGCGGCTGGACCACTCCAGCCGCCGCGGTTTCGCGAGTACCCCAGCAACGAATGACGCAGCAGTACTAACGAACTGAAGGTGACGGTAGCGATGGCGGGACAGAAGATCCGCATCCGGCTCAAGGCCTACGACCACGAGATCATCGACTCCTCGGCGCGCAAGATCGTCGAGACGGTGACTCGTACCGGTGCGCAGGTCGCGGGTCCGGTGCCGCTGCCCACTGAGAAGAACGTCTACTGCGTGATTCGGTCGCCGCACAAGTACAAGGACTCTCGCGAGCACTTCGAGATGCGCACGCACAAGCGGCTCATCGACATCCTGGACCCGACGCCGAAGACGGTCGACTCGCTGATGCGACTCGACCTGCCAGCCGGCGTCGACATCGAGATCAAGCTGTGACGACTCCCAGCCGCCGTTCGCACCCAGCGGCTCCTGCGGCCTTGCCAGCCGACGGCTGGAAGCCGTCATACCGAGAGACACCGAATCATGACTAACAAGGAACGCAAGGGAATCTTGGGCGAGAAGCTCGGGATGACCCAGGTCTGGGACGAGGCGAACCGTCTTGTGCCAGTAACGGTCGTCAAGGCCGGACCCTGTGTTGTCACCCTGGTCCGCACCCCGGACAAGGACGGGTACGACGCGGTCCAGCTCGGCTTTGGCGCGATCGACCCCCGCAAGGTCAACAAGCCGCTGACCGGCCACTTCGGCAAGGCGGGGGTGCCGCCACGGCGTCACCTCGTCGAGATCCGCACCGCCGACGCCTCGACCTACACCCTCGGACAGGAGGTGACCGCCGACGCATTCGAGGCGGGCGCCCTGGTCGACGTCGTCGCGACGAGCAAGGGCAAGGGCTTTGCCGGTGTCATGAAGCGCCACGGCTTCAAGGGCCTGGGCGCCGGTCACGGCGTACAGCGCAAGCACCGCTCGCCTGGTTCGATCGGCGGCTGCGCGACTCCGGGCCGGGTCTTCAAAGGCATGAAGATGGCCGGCCGGATGGGCAATACCCGCACCACGACGCTGAACCTCAAGGTCCACTCGGTCGACGCGGAGCAGGGCGTGCTGCTGATCAAGGGCGCGATCCCTGGTCCGACCGGCGCGCTGGTCCTGGTCCGCAGTGCCGCCAAGGTTTCGGTTTCAAGCGGAGGTGGCAGCTGATGAGCACCGTCAACGTCCAGTCGCCCTCAGGTGACGTGGCGGGCACCGTGGAGCTGCCGTCCGCGTTGTTCGACGTCGAGGTCAACATCCCGCTGGTTCACCAGGTCGTCGTGGCCCAGCTCGCTGCGGCGCGCCAGGGCACTCACGACACCAAGAGCCGCGGCGAGGTCCGCGGCGGTGGCCGTAAACCCTACCGCCAGAAGGGGACCGGTCGCGCCCGGCAGGGCTCGACCCGGGCACCGCAGTTCGTCGGCGGTGGCGTCGTGCACGGCCCGACACCGCGTTCCTACGCGCAGCGCACCCCCAAGAAGATGAAGGCGGCCGCGCTTCGCTCGGCTCTGTCCGATCGCGCGCGCGGCGGCAAGCTGCACGTGGTCTCGGCGCTGTTCGAGGGCGAGGCGCCGTCGACCAAGGCCGCTGCTGCGACGTTGGCGTCGATCGCCTCGAGCCGCCACGTGCTCGTGGTCCTCGAGCGTTCCGACGTACTGAACTGGAAGAGCCTGCGCAACGTCGAGACCGTCCACGTGATCGCCCCCGACCAGCTCAACACTTACGACGTGCTGGTCTGCGACGACGTGGTGTTCACCGAGGGTTCGCTCGCGGCATTCGTCGCCGGCGGCCAGCCGCCGTCGCACGCCGAGATCGAGGCTGCTGTCGAGGCTCGGGCAGCGGAGTTCGCCAGCCGGCCGAAGCCGGCCAAGAAGGCGGACCTGGCGAAGAAGGCGGCCGCCAAGGCCACCGCCAAGAAGGCGGCGGCGAGCAAGGCAGTGCCGACCGAGGAAGTTGAGGCGAGCGAGCCGGCTGAGACTGCCGAGGCAACCGGGTCGACCGGCACCGCCGAGGTGCCAGCCGACACGGTCGAGCCGGCGACGCCGACCGCTGAGGTCACCGAGCCGGAGGCGCCGGCCGCTGAGGCGCCGGTCGATGACGCAGCCGCCGACGACGCGAGCACGGACGAGGTGAGCGAGTAATGGTCACCCCACGAAGTCGCTCCGCCGTCGGCTCCACGACTGCGAGGGGATCCCGAGCATGAGCACGATTCCTGACCCGCGCGACATCCTGCTCGGGCCGGTCATCTCCGAGAAGAGCTATGGCTTGCTCGACGAGGGCAAATACACGTTCCTGGTGCGACCCGACGCGAACAAGACCCAGATCCGCATTGCCGTCGAGCAGGTCTTCAACGTCAAGGTGACCTCGGTCAACACGCTCAACCGGATCGGCAAGCGCAAGCGCAGCCGAGCCGGCTTCGGCACCCGCAACAGCAGCAAGCGTGCTGTCGTCGGGCTCGCCGCGGGCGACCGCATCGATCTGTTCGGAGCGCCCGTCTAAATGGGTATTCGCAAATACAAGCCGACAACGCCGGGCCGCCGTGGCTCCAGCGTTGCCGACTTCGTCGAGGTAACCCGGACGACGCCGGAGAAGTCACTGGTGCGTCCGCTGCACAGCAAGGGCGGCCGCAACGTCCACGGCCGGGTGACGGTTCGTCACCAAGGTGGTGGCCACAAGCGCGCCTACCGCGTCATCGACTTCCGTCGCAACGACAAGGACGGCGTGCCTGCCAAGGTCGCGCATATCGAGTACGACCCGAATCGCACCGCCCGGATTGCGCTGCTGCACTACGCCGACGGCGAGAAGCGCTACATCATCGCGCCCGCCCGCCTGAGCCAGGGCGACACCGTCGAAGCGGGTGTGTCGGCAGACATCAAGCCCGGCAACAACCTGCCGTTGCGCAACATCCCGGTCGGCACCGTCGTACACGCCATCGAGCTCCGGCCCGGTGGCGGCGCGAAGATCGCCCGCTCGGCCGGCACCAGCGTGCAACTCGTTGCCAAGGACGGCGGGATGGCGCAACTGCGCATGCCCTCCGGCGAGATCCGCAACGTCGACGCGCGATGCCGCGCGACGATCGGCGAGGTCGGCAACGCCGAGCAGTCGAACATCAACTGGGGCAAGGCCGGCCGGATGCGGTGGAAGGGCAAGCGCCCGACCGTTCGCGGTGTCGCCATGAACCCGATCGACCACCCGCACGGCGGTGGCGAAGGCAAGACCTCAGGTGGCCGTCACCCGGTCAGTCCTTGGGGCCAGCCGGAAGGCCGCACCCGTCAGAAAAACAAGGAGAGCGACCGCCTCATTGTCCGCCGCCGCAAGGCTTCGAAGAGGCGCTAGGAGCTAACGACACATGCCGCGCAGCCTGAAAAAGGGTCCGTTCGTCGACGACCACCTCACCAAGCGGGTGGACGCCCAGAACGAAAAGGGCACCAAGAACGTCATCAAGACGTGGTCACGTCGCTCGATGATCGTCCCGACCATGTTGGGTCACACGATCGCCGTACACGACGGGCGCAAGCACGTCCCGGTGTTCGTCACCGAGTCGATGGTCGGGCACAAGCTCGGCGAGTTCGCACCGACCCGGACCTTCCGCGGTCACATCAGAGATGAGCGGAGGGCACGTCGTGCCTGACGCAATCTACGACGACGCCGTCATCGGACGGGCGACCGCACGCCACGTGCGGATGTCGCCGATGAAGGTACGCCGCGTGATCGACATGCTCCGTGGCCTGCCGGCCACCGACGCCCAGGCGATCGTGAAGTTCGACCCGCACTCGGCCTCCGAGCCGGTCGGCAAGGTGCTCGACTCCGCGATCGCGAACGCCAGCCACCTCGCCCACGTCCGCAACCTGCGTCTCGACCCCGAGGACCTGGTCATCGTCGAGGCATACGTCGACATGGGTCCGACCCTCAAGCGGTTCCGTCCGCGCGCCCAGGGCCGCGCCTACCGGATCCGCAAGCGCACCAGCCACATCACGATCGTTGTCGCTCCGGCCGAGTCCGAAGCTGCACTGCCGACAGGCACCCACAGGAAGGCCCGCTGATGGGTCAGAAAGTCAACCCGAACGGGTTCCGGCTCGGCATCACCACACGGCACAAGAGCCGTTGGTACGCCGACAAGCTCTACCGCGACTACGTCGCTGAAGACGTCGCGATCCGCCGCCTGCTCACCAAGGGCATGGAACGCGCCGGCATCAGCCGGGTCGAGATCGAGCGCACCCGCGACCGGGTCAACGTCGACATCCACACTGCCCGGCCGGGCATCGTCATCGGCCGTCGCGGTGCCGAGGCCGATCGGATCCGCGGTGATCTCGAGAAGCTCACCAACAAGCACGTGAACCTCAACATTCTCGAGGTGAAGAACCCCGAGGTCGACGCCCAGCTGGTCGCCCAGGGCGTTGCCGAGCAGCTCTCGAGCCGGGTCAGCTTCCGGCGTGCGATGCGCAAGGCGATGCAGTCGGCGATGAAGGGCGGCGCCAAGGGGATCCGGGTGCAGTGCGGTGGCCGTCTCGGCGGCGCCGAGATGTCCCGTTCGGAGTTCTACCGCGAGGGCCGGGTGCCGCTGCACACGTTGCGGGCCAATATCGACTTCGGCTTCTACGAGGCGCGGACGACGTTCGGCCGGATCGGCGTGAAGGTCTGGATCTACACCGGTGACGAGGTCATGACCCGCGAGGAGCAGGCAGCCGCTGCCGCGCTTCGCGCCCGTGACCAGCGCAACCGCCGGCCGCGTCGCGACCGACCGTCGACGGCCGCGAGTGCTGCGGTCAACGGCGGACCGGCCAACGCGCCGGTCGAGGCTGCAACGGCGCCGGCGGCGCCTGCTGCCGAGCCGGCTGTCGACCCCGCGGCGGAGAACGCTGCCGTCGAGGCCGCGCCGGACACCACGACCGAGGCTGCAACCCAGGCCGTTGTCGAGGCTCCGGCTGCTGAGGCTCCCGCTGCCGACGCGCCGGCCGCCGACCAGGCAGCTGAGCCGACGCCGGAAGGAGCCTGACGCAATGTTGATCCCGCGGCGGGTCAAGCACCGCAAGCAGCATCACCCTGGGCGCTCCGGCGCTGCCAAGGGCGGCACCCGCGTGACGTTCGGCGAGTACGGCATCCAGGCGCTCGAGCCGGCGTACGTCACTAACCGGCAGATCGAGTCGGCACGTATCGCGATCACCCGCCACATCCGTCGTGGCGGCAAGGTCTGGATCAACATCTATCCGGACCGGCCGCTCACCAAGAAGCCGGCCGAGACCCGGATGGGTTCCGGAAAGGGCTCGCCGGAGTGGTGGATCGCGAACGTTAAGCCCGGCCGGGTGATGTTCGAGCTGTCCTACCCGAACGAGCAGACGGCCAAGGAGGCCCTGACCAGGGCGATCCACAAGCTGCCGATGAAATGCCGAATCGTGACGCGCGAAGTGGGTGAGGGCTGATGGCTGGCGGAACCCCGGCAGTGGAGCTGCGCGGACTCGAGGACGACGAGCTGGTCACCAAGCTCAAGGAGTCCAAGGAGGAGCTGTTCAACCTCCGCTTCCAGTCGGCGACCGGCCAGCTGGACAACAACAAGCGACTGATGACGGTGCGCCACGACATCGCCCGCATCTACACCGTGATGCGCGAGCGCGAGCTCGGGTTGACCACGGCACCGATCAGCGGCGCTGAGTGAGGACACGATGAGCGAGACGAATACCGCAAGTACGACGCAGCCGCGCGGGTTCCGCAAGACCCGTGAGGGCTACGTCGTCAGCGACAAGATGGACAAGACCGTGACGGTCGAGGTCGAGGACCGCGTCCTGCACGCCCGGTACGGCAAGACCATCCGCCGAACCAAGAAGGTCAAGGCTCACGACGAGTCGGGCGAGGTCGGCGTGGGTGACCGCGTGCTGCTCATGGAGACCCGGCCGATGTCGGCGACCAAGCGTTGGCGCGTCGTACAAATCCTGGAGAAAGCAAAATGATTTCACCCCACGAAGCCGCTCGCTTCGCCTACGCCTGCGCGGGGACCTCGAAATGATTCAGCAGGAGTCTCGACTTCGGGTCGCCGACAACACGGGTGCCAAGGAGATCCTTTGCATTCGGGTGCTCGGCGGCTCCGGCCGGCGCTATGCCGGGATCGGCGACATCATCGTCGGCACCGTCAAGGACGCGCTGCCCGGTGCCGGCGTGAAGAAGGGCGACGTCGTCAAGGCGGTCGTCGTCCGCACCACCAAGAGCCGTCGGCGCGCCGACGGGTCCTACATCAAGTTCGACGAGAACGCCGCCGTGCTGATCCGTGACGGTGGTGGCGAGCCGCGTGGCACGCGCATCTTCGGCCCGGTCGGCCGTGAGCTGCGCGAGAAGCGCTTCATGCGGATCATCTCGCTTGCTCCGGAGGTTCTGTAAGTCATGGCTGGTTTGTTCGTGAAGAAAGGCGACACTGTCGTCGTACGCAGCGGCAAGGACCGCGGCGCCCGAGGTCGGGTGCTGCTGACCTCGCCGTCGACCGACCGCGTGCTGGTCGAGGGCGTCAACCGAGTGAAGAAGCACACCCGGATCGAGACCACGACCCGTGGTGCCCAGGAGGGCGGCATCGTCCACCAGGAGGCGCCGATCCACGTCAGCAACGTGCAGGTCGTCTGCCCGCATTGCAGCAAGGCGTCGCGCATCGGCCACCGCCGAAACGATGAAGGCCAAAACGTCCGGGTCTGCCGCAAGTGCGGCATGGACATCTGAGGCCGGGGAGCACTGAGACGATGACATCCACTACCACTGAGCCGGCGACTTTGCCGCGACTCAAGCAGCGCTATCGCGACGAGATCGTCGCGTCGCTGCGCGAGCAGTTCAGCTACACCAACGTCATGCAGGTCCCGACGTTGGTGAAGGTCAAGGTCAACATGGGCGTCGGCGAGGCGGCCCGCGACGGCAAGCTGATCGAAGGCGCGGTCCGCGATCTCGCTGCCATCACCGGCCAGCGGCCGGCGATCGCCAGGGCTCGCCTTTCCATCGCGCAGTTCAAGCTGCGTGAGGGCATGCCGATCGGTGCGCACGTCACGCTGCGCGGCGACCGGATGTGGGAGTTCGTCGACCGGCTGCTCACGACCGCGCTGCCCCGCATCCGTGACTTCCGCGGCCTTGATGCCCGCAAGCTCGACGGCAACGGCAACTACACCTTCGGTCTCACCGAGCAGTCGATGTTCCACGAGATCGACCCTGACTCGATCGACCGAGTACGCGGCATGGACATCACCCTGGTGACCACGGCCCACACCGACGACGAGGGCCGCGCGTTGCTGCGCGCTCTCGGCTTTCCGTTCAAGGAGGCCTGATGGCCACAAAGGCGTGGATCGCCAAGGCCAACCGCAAGCCGAAGTTCGGCGTGCGTGGCTACACCCGTTGCTCGCGCTGCGGCCGTTCCCGTGCGGTCTACCGCACCTTCGGCCTGTGCCGCATCTGCTTCCGGCAGATGGCGCACGCCGGCGAGCTTCCCGGCATCACCAAGAGCTCTTGGTAACACTCCAGCACCACTTCGCTACAGGCCCTGCGGGGAACCGTAGCGGGAAGGACATGACCGCATGACAATGACCGACCCGATCGCAGACATGCTCACTCGTCTGCGCAACGCGAACTCGGCGTACCACGACACCGTGGTGATGCCGCATTCGACGTTGAAGACCCACATCGCCGAGATCCTCCAGCAGGAGGGCTACATCGCCGGCTGGACGGTGCAGGAGCCCGACCCCGAGGCCAAGACCGGCCCGGGCAAGTCGCTCACTGTGACGCTGAAGTTCGGCCCGAACCGGGAGCGCTCGATCGCCGGCATCCGCCGGATCAGCAAGCCCGGGCTGCGGGTCTACGCCAAGGCCACCAACCTGCCCAAGGTGCTCGGCGGCCTTGGCGTGGCGATCATCTCCACGTCGGTGGGTCTGCGGACCGACCGGCAGTGCTCGATGCAGCGAGTAGGCGGGGAAGTCCTCGCCTACATCTGGTGACGGGGGTAGGGCTATGAGTCGCATTGGAAGAATGCCGATCCCCGTGCCGTCAGGTGTCGAGGTGACGATCGCCGGCCGTGACGTCACGGTCAAGGGCCCGAAGGGCACGCTCTCCCACACCGTGGTCGAGCCGATCACGGTCGAGCAGTCCGACGGCGCGTTGCTCGTGGCGCGCCCGGATGACGAGCGCGACAGCAAGTCCCGCCACGGCCTGACCCGCACGCTGGTGGCCAACATGGTCATCGGGGTCACCGACGGCTACTCCAAGACGCTCGAGATCGTCGGCACCGGCTATCGCGTGCAGGCCAGGGGCAGCGACCTCGAGTTTGCGCTCGGCTTCAGCCACCCGGTGACGGTCAAGGCGCCGGAAGGCATCTCGTTCAACGTCGAGGCGCCCACCCGGTTCGTGGTCTCGGGCATCGACAAGCAGCAGGTCGGCGAGGTCGCGGCCAACATCCGCAAGATCCGCAAGCCGGAGCCGTACAAGGGCAAGGGTGTGCGCTACTCGGGCGAGGTTGTCCGTCGCAAGGCCGGAAAGGCTGGCAAGTAAATGAGTGCTTCCAAGACCGCGCGGCTGCGTCGTGCTTCGCGCACCCGCCGCCACCTGCGGGTGCGCAAGAAGGTGTCCGGTACGACGGGGCGCCCGCGCATGGTCGTCACGCGTTCGGCCCGCCACATCTACGTCCAGGTCGTCGACGACACCGCCAGCCATACCCTGGTTGCGGCGTCCACGCTCGACGAGGGCATTCGCGGCGCGTCCGGGGACAAGAAGGCCAAGGCGGCCCAGGTCGGCAAGCTGGTTGCCGAGCGGGCGACCAAGGCGGGCATCGCCAAGGTGGTCTTCGACCGTGGCGGCAACCGCTACCACGGTCGGATCGCCGCGCTTGCTGATGCAGCGCGCGAAGCCGGACTCGAGTTCTAGATGACAAACACGCACACGCAGACAACGCACAGTGAGAGGGACATCTAATGCCAGGACCCCAACGACGCGGCACCGGCCCGGCCGCTAGCGGCGGCGGCGCTGGCGGCGAACGGCGTGATCGCCGGGACGGCGGCGGCCGTGGTGGCGCTGCGGCATCGCAGTACCTCGAGCGGGTCGTCGCGATCAACCGGGTGGCCAAGGTCGTCAAAGGTGGCCGGCGGTTCAGCTTCACCGCGCTGGTGATCGTCGGCGACGGCGACGGCCAGGTCGGTGTCGGCTACGGCAAGGCCAAGGAGGTGCCCGCGGCGATCGCCAAGGGAGTCGAAGAGGCCAAGAAGCACTTCTTCACGGTTCCGCGGATCCAGGGCACCATTCCTCACCCGGTGCAGGGCGAGGCGGCAGCCGGAGTGGTGCTGCTCAAGCCGGCCTCGCCGGGTACCGGCGTCATCGCCGGTGGCCCGGTGCGTGCTGTGCTCGAGTGCGCCGGCATCCACGACGTGCTCTCGAAGTCGCTCGGGTCCTCAAACCCGATCAACATTGTCCACGCGACCGTCGCGGCGCTACAGGAGCTCTTTCGCCCGGAGGAGATCGCGGCCCGTCGTGGCCTGCCGATCGAGGACGTTGCGCCGGCAGCGATGCTGCGAGCCCGAGCGGCGGCGACGACCTGATGGCGCGCCTGAAGGTCACTCAGACGCGGTCGCCGATCGGCGGTACGCACAACCAGCGTGAGACGCTGCGCTCGCTTGGGCTCAAGCGGATGCGCGACGTCGTCGTACAGGAGGATCGGCCCGAGATCCGCGGCATGGTCAAGGCCATCGCCCACCTGGTGCAGGTCGAGGAGGTCGAGTAAGAGATGACTTTGAAAGTCCATCATCTGCGCCCCGCCGCGGGTGCGCACAAGCCGAAGACCCGGGTGGGTCGCGGCGAGGGCTCGAAGGGCAAAACCGCAGGTCGGGGCACTAAAGGTACCAGCGCGCGCTACCAGGTGTCCGGGTCATTCGAAGGCGGCCAGATGCCGTTCCACATGCGGGTGCCGAAGCTCAAGGGCTTCACCAACCCGTTCCGCACCGAGTATCAGGTCGTCAACCTGGCCCGGCTCGCTGCGCTGTTCCCGGAGGGCGGCGAGGTCGACCCCGAGATCCTGGTCGAGCGTGGCGCGGTCCGCAAGGGCCAGCTGGTCAAGGTCCTCGGCAACGGCGAGGTCAGCGCGGTGCTGTCCGTGCGGGCTCACGCCTTCTCCGCCACTGCCCGCCAGAAGATCGCCGCCGCAGGCGGCACCACGACCGATCTGTAAGCCACTACCGTCCCTTACCGCCGGTAAGCCGCCGGGCGGGCGCTCCGAACGCGCGCTCGCTTTGGCGGGGTACAGTCGGCGAGCAGCGAATGTGGTCGCCGGACCCCGTTCACCGGCTGGCGCCGCACCGGATTAGCCCTACCAGGAGGAGCCGTGCTTACCGCTTTCGGCAGGGCTTTCCGCACGCCGGACCTGCGGAACAAGATGCTGTTCACGCTCGCGATCCTGGCGTTGTTCCGGCTCGGCTCCACGATCCCGGCGCCCGGCGTCAACTACCAGAACGTCCACACCTGCCTGGCAGTCGATCAGAACAGCTCGGTGCTGGCGCTGGTCAACCTGTTCAGCGGCGGCGCGCTGCTCCAGCTGACCGTGTTCGCGCTCGGCATCATGCCCTACATCACCTCCAGCATCATCATTCAGCTGCTGGTCGTGGTGATCCCGCGCCTCGAGCGGCTCAAGGAGCAGGGTCAGGGTGGTCAGGCCAAGCTCACGCAGTACACCCGCTACCTGAC
>DATAUK010000006.1:0-1728 GCA_036268295.1 Mycobacteriales bacterium
GAAACCCTCTTGGCGGTAGCCGTTGACGTCGTCGGTGAGCTGGTAGCCGGCCTGCTGCACCGCGCCGAGGAACGCGCCGAACAGCGGGTTGGTCGCCGGGCCGCGCTCGAGGATCAGCGGCCCGTCGCCGCCGCGGAAGTCGTCGGCGCCGGCACGGGTGGTCTCCATCTTCTTGAAGTACGGCAGGCAGTGGGCGTAGTCCCAGTCGGCCATGCCGGGGTCGGCGGCCCAGCGCTCGTAGTCCAGGGGGTTGCCGCGCTGGAAGATCATCCCGTTGATGCTGCTCGACCCGCCCAGCACCTTGCCGCGGGCGTGGTAGATCCGGCGGCCGTTCATGTGCGGCTCCGGCTCGGATTCGTACTTCCAGTCGTAGAACCGGTTGCCGATCGGCATCGTCAGCGCGGCCGGCATGTGGATGAGCGGGTCCCACAGCGCGTCGGGCCGGCCAGCCTCGAGCACCAACACCGACACCGCAGGGTCGGCGGAAAGCCGGTTGGCCAGCGCGCTGCCGGCCGATCCGCCGCCCACGATGACGACGTCGTAGTGCTCGCTCATCGGTCTCTTTCAGCCACCTTGCCGCAGTTGCGTATCGCGAAACTCGCGCGCGATACGGAACAAGCATCGTGGTCGGCAGGACAGCGGTCAAGACGTCTGGGGGTTCTGGTCCCAAGCGCCGAGCCCGACATGCTGCGCAAGTCTCGCGGAGTACGTACTGTTGCACCATGAGCAACGGCCGATCGGGGCCTGACGGGGATGTGCCCACGGGGGTGGCGAAGCGCGCGCCCGGGTCGGTGCAGTCGGTCGACCGGGCGCTGCGGGTGCTGGAGATCCTCGCCGATCACGGCGCGCGAGGCGTCACCGAGATCGCCGACGAGCTCGGGGTCCACAAGTCGACGGCGTTCCGGCTGATCTCCGTGCTGGAGGATCACCAGCTGGTCGAGCAGGTCGAGGACCGCGGCCGCTACCACCTGGGCTTCGGCATCGTCCGGCTCGCTGGCGCGACCTCGGCGCAGCTCGACCTCACCCGGCAGAGCCAGCCGGTCTGCGAGGACCTGGCGAGCTCACTCGACGAGACGGTCAACATCGCGGTGCTCGAGGGGTCCTCGGTCATCAACATCAGCCAGGCCCGCGGCGGCGCGGCGATCGCGAGCCACAACTGGGTGGGTCAGCTCACTCCCCCGCATGCCACGTCGAGCGGCAAGGTGCTGCTGGCCGCGTTGAGTGACGCGCAGGTCTCCGCGCTGCTGCCCGACCCGCTGCGTCGCTACACCGACACGACACTGACGTCCCGCACCAAGCTGCGGCAGGCACTGCGCGAGGTGCGGGCACAGGGGTACGGCGTGACCGAGGGCGAGCTGGAGGTCGGCCTGAACGCGGTCGCGGCGCCCGTGCATGGGCCGGACGGCGAGATCATCGCGGCACTGTCCGTGTCGGGTCCGACGTACCGGATGTCGAGTGAGCTGCTTCCGGAGATCGCCAAGAGCGCTGTCGCGGCGGCTGACGAGATCAGCCGACGGCTGGGCTACCGCGCCCCGCTGGGTTAATACTGACCGTCGTGTCCCCCGAGCCGAGCGACGTTCGCCAGCAAGCCACCGCCGCGATCGACACCGCCCGCGAACGCGGCATCCCGTTGCGGTTGCTCGGCGGCATGGCGGTGCAGGTCCTGACGCCGGACTTCCCGCCGCGGACCCGTGACGACCAGGACATGGACTTCGCCTCCACCGACCG
>DATAUK010000007.1:0-29249 GCA_036268295.1 Mycobacteriales bacterium
CGGGGTACGCCGCCCGGTTCGTCGACCTGAGCGACTGCTGGTCGCCGCGACTTCGCGGCCTGGTCCACCAGACCGCGCCTGGGTTGGTCGAAGGCGTGTATGCCGGCCTGCCGGGTCCGCACTACGAGACCCCTGCCGAGGTCGCACTGCTGCGCTCGTTCGGCGCCGACCTGGTCGGCATGTCGACCGTGCTCGAGGCGATAGCCGCGCGGCATCTCGGCGCCGAGGTGCTCGGGCTCTCGCTGGTGACCAATGCCGCCGCCGGTGTATACGGCGAGCCGGTCGGCCACGAGGAGGTGCTCGCCGCGGGCACCGCCGCCGCACCCGGTCTGGCGCGGCTCATCGCCGATGTGATTGCGCGGTTGTGAACGACGGCGTGACAGCGAGCGCCGCGGGGAGGCTTGCCGCGCTGCGGCCGCAGGTCGAGGCTTGGCTGGCCGCCGACCCCGACCCGGCAACCCGGGCCGAGCTCGAAGAGCTGCTCGCGGCCGGCGACGCGGAAGGCCTCAACGACCGGTTCGCCGCACCGCTGCAGTTCGGCACCGCGGGCTTGCGTGGTGAGGTCGGCGCCGGCCCGGCGCGGATGAACCGAGCCGTTGTACGACGAACCACCGCCGGGGTCGCCCGCTGGGTGATCGGCCGCGGCCCCGACGCGGTCGCCGCCGGCGTTGTCGTCGGACGCGACGCCCGTCACGGCTCGGCCCAGTTCGCCGCCGATGTTGCGGAGGTCCTCACGTCGTTCGGGGTGCCGGCACTCGTGCTGTCCCAGCCGCTGCCGACACCGATCACCGCGTTCGCGGTCCGTCAGCTCGCAGCCGCCGCCGGAGTGGTGGTGACGGCGAGCCACAACCCGGCCGCCGACAACGGCTACAAGGTCTATGCGGGTGACGGCGCGCAGATCATCCCGCCCGACGACGAGCTCATCGCGACGGCGGCCGACGCCCCGCCAGACCCGCCGGCCGGCACGGCAACTGCCGAGCGGAGGGTCATCGACGACGCGGTGCTCGCCGGCTATCGCGAGGCGGCGCTCGGCCTGCTCGAACCGGGGGGCCCGCGGGCATTGCGCGCCGTCTACACCCCGCTGCACGGCGTCGGCGGCGCGGTCGTTCCCGGCCTGCTCGCGGCTGCCGGCTTCGATCCGCCGCAGCTCGTCAGCGAGCAGTTCGAGCCCGATCCGGACTTCCCGACCGTGTCGTTCCCCAATCCGGAGGAGCCAGGGGCGCTGGATCTCGCGATCGCTGCCGCCCGCCGGGGCGGCGCCGAAGTCGTGCTCGCCAACGATCCCGATGCTGACCGGCTTGCGGTTGCGGTCGCCGATCGTGACGGGCGATGGCGGGCGTTGACCGGCGATGAGCTCGGCATCCTGATCGCCGACCGCTGTCTCGCCGCCACCAGTGGCCCGGGCCGGTTGGTCGCGACCACGGTGGTGTCGTCCTCGATGCTCTCGAAGCTGGCGGCGGAGGCCGGCATCGCCTACGCCGAGACGCTGACCGGCTTCAAGTGGATTGCGCGCGCGGCGCGACAGCGGCCGGGCTATCGGCTGGTGTTCGGCTACGAGGAGGCGCTCGGCTACACCATCGGCGACGTGGTCGCCGATAAGGACGGCATGAGCGCCGCCCTCGTAGTTGCCGAGATGGCGGCGCGGGCGCGCGCCGAGGGCCAGGGCCTGCTTGACCGGCTCGACCAGCTGTCCGCCCGGCTCGGCGTCCACCTGACATCGCAGTGGTCGCTTCGCGCCGACGGCAGGAGCGGCATGGATGACCTGGCGGCGGTCGTCGCCGGCTGGCGGGCTGATCCGCCGCGCGACCTCGGTGGGCTCGCGGTCAGCGAAGTGGTTGACCTAGCCGACGGTGTCGGCGGCCTGCCGCCGACCGACGCGCTCGTCCTGCGCCTCGGCGGCCGCGGCCGAGTAGTGCTGCGGCCGAGCGGCACCGAGCCGAAGCTCAAGGCCTACCTCGAGGTGACCACCGAACCGCCCGGGCTCGACGGCCTCGCCGACGCCCGGGAGGCGGCATCCCAGCGACTCGACACGCTGCGAGCCGACGTCGCCGCCCGCTGTCAGCTCTAGGTCGCTGCGTCTAGACCTTCGCGACGGCGGGAACGTTGACGGCCGGGATGACCAGGTCGCCGTACGCCGCCAGGGTGGCGTCCTTCTCGTCGTGCTGTAGATACAGCGCGAACTGGTCGACGCCGATGGCGCGAAGCTCTTCCAGCCGCTCGATCTGGGTGGCGACAGGGCCGAGCAGACAGAACCGATCGATGACCTCGTCGGGCACGAACTCGGTGTGGGTGTTGCCGGCTTTGCCGTGGGTGTTGTAGTCGTAGCCTTCGCGCCCGGCGATGTAGTCGGAGAGCGCCTTCGGGATGGCCGCGCCGTCGGTGCCGTAGCGCGCGACGAGGTCGGCCACGTGGTTGCCGACCATCCCACCGAACCATCGGCACTGGTCTCGGGCGTGGGCGAGGTGGCCGGCCGAGCCGTCGGTGACGAACGCCGGCGCTGCCACGCAGATCTTCACCTCGGCCGGGTCGCGGCCGGCTTCTTCAGCCGCCTTGCGGACCGCCGCGACCGACCACGCGGTCACCGTAGGATCGGCCAGCTGGAGGATGAAGCCGTCCGCGATCTCGCCTGCCATCGCAAGTGCCTTCGGGCCGTACGCCGACATCCAGATCGGTAGCCGCGACCCGACGCTCCACGGGAACGAGAGCAGACTGCCCTTGTAGGACACCTGCTCGCCGTTCGCCAGCGCCCGGATGACGGTGATCGCCTCCCGCAACGTCGCGAGGGTGACCGGTGAGCCGTTGATGACCCGCACTGCCGAGTCGCCGCGGCCGATCCCACAGACCGTCCGGTTGCCGAACATGTCGTTGAGGGTGGCGAAGATCGAGGCGGTCACGGTCCAGTCGCGGGTCGCCGGGTTGGTGACCATCGGGCCGACCGCGACGCGGTGGGTCGCGGACAGGATCTGGCTGAATACGACGTACGGCTCCTGCCACAACAAATGCGAGTCGAACGCCCACACGTTGGTGAAGCCGTAGTTCTCCGCTTGTCGAGCCAGCTCGACCACACGCCAGGCCGGCGGGTCGGTTTGCAGCACAACGCCGAAGTCCATGTCAGACCAGATTCTGTGAGAGGCCGCGCTTGACGAAGCGGCCATGTTGTCGGTCACCGAGATATTCGCCGCCGTCGACGATCACGCGGCCACGGGAGATGACGGTGTCGACGTGGCCGTCGATCTCGTATCCCTGCCACGCCGAGTAGTCCATGTTCATGTGGTGGGTGCGGCCCTCGCCGATCCCGATGCTGGTGTGCCCGGCCGGGTCGTAGACGACGATGTCGGCGTCGGCACCCGCGGCGATCACCCCCTTCTTGCCGTACAACCCGAACATCCGGGCCGGCGTCGTGCAACAGACATCGACCCACCGCTCGAGTGAGATCCGGCCGTCGACCACGCCTTGGTAGAGCAGGTCGATCCGGTGCTCGACCGAGCCGATCCCGTTCGGGATCTTGGCGAAGTTGCCGATCCCCAGCTCCTTCTGGTCCTTCATGCAGAACGGGCAGTGGTCGGTCGACACCGTCGTGACGTCGCCGGTGCGGAGGTAGCGCCACAGCTCGTCCTGATGGCCCTCCGCACGTGATCGCAGTGGCGTCGAGCAGACCCACTTCGCGCCCTCGAAGCCCGGCGCTCCGAGGTTTTCTTCCAGCGAGAGGTAGAGGTATTGCGGGCAGGTCTCGGCGAACACGTTCTGGCCGGCGTTGCGCGCCTCGGCGATCCGCGCCAGCGCCTGCTTCGCCGAGACATGGACGACGTAGAGCGGGGCGCCGGTCATATCGGCGAGCATCACCGCGCGATGGGTCGCCTCCTGCTCGGTCTGCCAGGGCCGCGTGACGCCGTGGTAGTACGGCGCTGTTTCGCCGCGGGCGAGCGCTTGCTGGACCAGTACGTCGATCGCGGAGCCGTTCTCGGCGTGCATCATGATCAGCCCACCGTTGCCCGCCGCGGCTTGCATCGCACGGACGATCTGTCCGTCGTCGGACAGGAAGACTCCCGGGTAGGCCATGAAGAGCTTGAAGCTCGTCACACCTTCGTCGATCAGCGCATCCATCGCCTTGAGCGAGTCGTCGTCGACCTCGCCGATGATCTGGTGGAACGCGTAGTCGATCGCGCAGTTGCCGCCGGCCTTCTCGTGCCAGAGCGCAAGTTGGTCGAGCACTCGCTGACCGTGGGCCTGCACGACGAAGTCGACGATCGTCGTCGTACCTCCCCAGGCGGCTGCCCGGCTGCCGGTCTCGAACGTGTCAGAGGCGTTGGTGCCACCGAAGGGCATCTCCATATGGGTGTGGCCGTCGACGCCACCCGGGATGACGTACTTCCCGGTCGCGTCGACCACGGTGTCGGCCGATGCCGCAACGTCACCGAGCGCGGTCGACCCGGGCGCCAGCGTGGCGACGATGGTCGCTGCGTCGACGAGGACGTCCTGCTTCGACGAACCGGTCGAGGTGACGACGGTGCCGCCCTTGATCAGTAGCGTCACGGCGCGGTCGTCTTCACGTACGAGTCCGGCCGACGGTCGCGATAGAACTGCCAGTCGTTGCGGGTGTTGGTGATCTCCTCGAGATCGAGGTCGCGGATCACGATCTCCTCGGTGTCTGTCGACGCGACGTCGCCGACGTAGTTGCCGCGCGGGTTGACGAAATAGCTGGAGCCGTAGAAGCGGACCGCCTCGTCGCCGAACTCCTCGGACTCGATTCCGATCCGGTTGTTGGCGGCGACGAAGTACTGGTTGGCCGCTGCCGCAGCCGGCTGCTCCAGCTCCCACAACCGGTTCGACAGGCCCGGCTTTGTCGCCGAGGGGTTGAACACGATCTGCGCGTTGTTCAATCCGAGCTCGCGCCAGCCTTCCGGGAAGTGCCGGTCGTAGCAGATGTAGACGCCGACCCGGCCGACCGCGGTCTGGAACACCGGATAGCCGACGTTGCCCGGCCGGAAGTAGAACTTCTCCCAGAACTGCGGTAGGTGAGGCAGGTGGTGCTTGCGGTATTTGCCGAGCAGGCTGCCGTCGGCGTCGATCACCGCCGCTGTGTTGTAGTACTCGCCTTCGTTCTCGACCTCATAGATCGGCAGCACGATCACCAGCCCGAGCTCCTTGGCCAGCGCCTGGAACCGCTCGACCGTCGGGCCGGGAATCGGCTCGACGTAGGAGTAGTACTTCTGGTCCTGCACGATGCCGAAGTACGGGCCGTAGAACAGCTCCTGGAATCCGATGATCTGCGCGCCATCGGCGGCGGCGTCGCGCGCCAGTTGCTCGTGGCGGGCGATCATCGACTCCTTGTCGCCGGTCCAGGCGACCTGGGTGATCGCGGCTCGGATGACGGTCATCGGCGGATCCTTTTCTACTTGCGGTGGCAATTGTGCGGTGAGCCTTTGATACTGCTGCCGGTCAACTAGCACGTCAACGACGGGGCCGGCTACGGGTCGCTTTCCCGGTTTGCCGGTGGAGCCCGTGGACCTGGCGTTAGGATCCGATCCAGACATTCCGGGGCATCTTCAGCTGGGGGCACTTCATGATCATTCGGCGACGCCTGACCGCGCCCCGGCTGCTCGCCGGTTTCGCGGCGATCGCACTGGCCGGGACGACGGCAACGAGTGCCGCCGGCGCCGCAACCGGCTGGGCCTCTCACCATCCGGCCGCGAATGGCGCCGGATCGGCAGCGGCCCAGCTGGAACGCGAAGTGCCCGGAGCGAAGATCGGGTACGCCGTGAACGTCCCGCTATGCGCGACCAAGGTCAAGGCCGGCGAGGTGACGTGCTTCGCGATGCGCCGAGAGCAGGTCAGGAAAGGGACGGCGCATGCGGTTCCCTACGTCGTCAACACGATCGGGCCAGGCCCGGCCCACGGTTACACCCCTGGTGACTTCGCCGCGCTCTACAACTACAACCCGGCGTTGAAGACGCCAGGTCAGGTCGTCGGAATCGTCGACTGGTATGCCGATCCGCATATCGGAAGTGACCTCGCGGTCTTCGACCACTACTACGGCTTCAAGAAGGAGACCGCGTCGTCGTTCCGGGTGGTCAACCAGGACGGCAAGACCTCCCCGTTGCCTTCGTCGGCGAACGGAAAGGGCAGCGCCGGCGAGATCGCGCTCGACGTCGAGACGGTGCGCGGCGTGTGTCACACCTGCCGCATCGTGCTGGTCGAGGCGAGCGGCCCCACGAACAGTGCGTTGCAGAGCGCCGAGAACACCGCGGTGCGGCTCGGAGCGACCGAGATCTCCAACTCCTGGGGCGGCCCGGAGCGATCAGAGCCGGCGTCCTTCCTGAAGGCGTTCAACCACCCTGGCACCGTGATCACTGCGTCGACCGGCGATGACGGCTGGTTCGGCTGGGACTTCGCGAACGGTTCCTCCGCAAACGACGTCTCAGAAAATGCCCCGGAGTTCCCCTCGACCGATCCGAACGTCGTCGCGGTCGGCGGCACCTTGACTGAGATCAACACCAGCAACGGGAGCATCGCGGCGCAGGAGGTCTGGAACGAGAATGGCGCCGACGATTTTGTTGGCCTCGGCGGCGATTATCCTGACCCTCCCGGCGGCGCAGAGGGCGCCGGTGGCGGTGGCTGCAGCTCGCACTACCCGGCGCCGTCGTGGCAAGCGTCCTACCCGGGCTACACCGCGACGGGGTGCAACGGCAAGCGGTTGGCTGCAGACGTCTCCCAGGACGCCGACCCGGAGAGCGGGTACGACGTCTACGACACCTGGGGCTCTGGCGACAACGGCTGGCAGACGATCGGGGGCACATCGCTCGCCTCGCCGATGGTTGCCGCGATGTTCGCGCTCGCGGGCGGCTCCGGCGGCGCCGCGTATCCGGCTCGATCGATGTATGAGAACGCGACGCTCACTCCATCGTCGGTCAACGACGTCACGATCGGTGGCAACGGCTTCTGCGGCGGTGACGACACCACGGGCTGTGGCGATCAGGCCTACGAGCTCAGCGAGGAGACGACGTACAACCCGAATGCCCTCGGGGCTGGAAATCTCGATTGCAGCTTCCCCCACGGCGACGTCCCGGTGGAAGCAGCGCCGCCGCCGTCCTCCGAGTGCAACGCGACCGCCGGGTTCGACGGGCCGTCCGGGCTCGGCACGCCGAACGGGCTGCGGCTGTTTACCTCGACCAGCCCGAGGGTGTCGCTCAGCGGACCCAAGAAGCCGCTGCTGCACAAGCCGGCAACGTTCTCCGCGAAGGCCACGGCTCGGGTCGCCGGCAACCACATCACGAAGTACACCTTCGTCTGGGGCGACGGGCACAGCACCAGCGGCAAGGCCAGCGAGCGCCACACCTTCAACAAGAAGGGTCGGTACGACGTCACCGTTGAGGTCACCGACAGCCTCGGCCAGCAGAGCGTGGCACGCAAGGTCATCACTATTGGCGAGCCGCTGAAGCTCAAGCTCTTCGGGCCGGCGAAGGTCAAGAAGGGTCACGTCGGGAAGTTCCGAGCGGCGGCAACCGATCCAAACACCGGCGGCAAGATCAAGAAGATCCACTGGAGCTGGGGTGACCACAGGTCGAGCACCGGCGCGCGTGCCTCGCACGCCTGGCGTCACACCGGCAAGTTCTCGATCCTGATCACCCTGGTGGACACCACCGGGGTCAGCACCAGATATCGCGCGAAGGTGAAGATCACCTAGCGTCCTTCTGACTCAGGATCCTAGTGTCCGGCGCCAGAAGTTCGGCGGCTAATTCCGTCGCCCAGATGCGCGCTCACGGCGTTGTCGTCGTCGGCGGTAGCAGCGCGGGACACTAGCGGGAGGTGACGATCGCGCTCAGTTCGGGGCGAGCGCGATCGTCCATGCCACGGCCGCGCCGCTGGTCGCGTTGGTCGTCGCGGTGCGCGTCTCGCCGGCGACCGTGGCGGCTCGCGGCAGTCCGGCTCGTCACCAGGCATCAGTCGAGCAAGCTTCGCCGGCGGGCGATCGCGACCGCCTCGGTGCGGCTCGAAGCGTCGAGCTTGGCGAGGACGTTCGAGATGTGGACGCTGACGGTCTTGGCGCTGATGAACAGCTGTTGGGCGATCTCGCGGTTGCTCCGGCCGGTCGCGACAAGGAGCAGGACCTCGTGCTCGCGCGGCGTCAGCGTCTCATCGTCGCGGCCCGTCGTGGCACGGCTGGCCGACCCGCCCGCAGCACCGAGCGAGGGCAGCTCGTCGATCAGCGGCTTGGCGCCGAGCCGCTTCGCGGTCGCTCGAGCGAGCTCGACCTCGGCCTTTGCCTCAGCCGGGTGGCCGGCGGCGAACAGTACGGCGGCCAGCCTCGCCCTCGAGCGCGCGGTCTCATAGACGTGGCCGAAGCGCTCGAAGGCAGCGACGGCCTCCCGCCAGGCGGTGATCAACATCTCCTCGGGGTCGGCGTCGACGCCGGCCAGCCATCTGAGCCGGGACTGCTCGGCGGTGACGCGGCTCGCCCACGCGAAGCCCTCTGGTCCGGTGTGGCGGCCCTCGGCGGCGACCGCCATGGCCTTGGCTGCCAGCTCGTCGCCACGGGCGACCAACTCCGCCCGGTCGGTCGCGGTGGCCGATCCGGCTGCGGTGGCAAGGTGCCCGAGCAGCAGCGCTGCAAGCCGAACCCTGGCCTGGAAGCTCATCTGCCGCCACATCTCGGTCACCGTCGTGACGGCGTCGTCATGAATCGCTTGGGCCGCCGCGAGATCGCCACTCTGGCCGTACAGCTCGATCGCGGCACCGCCGCTGGTGATCGCGACCAGCCCGTCGAGCTGCCACAGGGCCCGGAGGCGGGGCATTGCGGCCAGTGCGCCGATGTCGCCTCGGCCGGCGGCGATCTCGAGACTGACAGCAGCGAGCAGCGCCTCGGCGAGCTCCGGTGGCGACTGGCCGCTGACGTCGACCATCTCGGCCGCGAGCGCCCAGTCCCCGCTCACGTGCGTCGCGATCGCGCCGAACAGCACCGCGTCAAGACCGTACGGCGCCCACTGCCGCCCGATCGACCGTGCCCGTGCGGCGGTCACGCTGAACTGCTCGATCGCCTGCGTCAGTCGGCCCTGGCCGTAGTGAAGACTCGCCAGGTTGTAGAGGCCACGAAGCTCGGCGAACGGCTCACCCGCGGCCGTTGCCTGCTCGATGGCGGCGGCGATCGAGGCTTCGGCGCTCTGCGGCTCGCCGGCGCGCTCATCGAGCCTCGCGAGCAGCAAGGTCGCGTCGGTCGCGACGGCTGCGAGGTCGAGATCCCGCGCGATCTGCAACGCCTCGCCGGCCCAGCGGGCCGCTTCGTCGTCGCGGGCGCGGTCCGCGCTGGCACGAGCGTGGACGTAGAGGATGTGCGCCTTGAGCGGGCTCGCGGGCTCGTCCGCCATCAGCTTGACCCCCTCGGTGGTCAGGCCGAGCAGGTCGAGCTTGTGGTCGATGACGAATGCTGTCGTCGCGAGGGTGTGGATCAGCCGAACTCGATCGTGCGTCGGCGCGTCGGCCGGCAGCGCCCGTAGCTGGTCGTTGGCCAATGCGACGGCGCGGAACACGTGACCGGCCGCTGCCGCGGCGTTGCTGGCACGGATCACCAGACCGACCCGGTCGATGGACGCCTCATCGTCATCTGTCTCGCTGACCCCCGCCGCGACTCGGGGGTCAGCGAGCAGCTCAAGGGCGAGCTCGAAGTGGCGGATCGCCTCTTCCGGCCCACCGATCGCCATTGCCTCATCGCCGGCCTGGACGCTCGCTCGAGCAGCGGTCACCAGGTCGTGTGAGGCGCGGGCGTGACGGGCCAGCTCGGCGGCTGAGCCCTCGGCACGATGCGTCGCGAGAGCTTCGGCGTACGCCGCATGCAACCGCACCCGCTCTCCCGGGAGCAGATCCTGATAGATCGCCTCTGCCAGCAGGGCGTGGCGGAAGCCGTAGCCGTCCGCGCCCAGCGCGACGAGGATGTTGGCGTCGACCGCAGCGCGTAGCGCGGTTTCGAGGGCGGTGTTGTCGAGATTGCTGCCGTAGGCCAGCAATGTGTGCGAAACCCGCCGGCCGGCCACCGCGGCGGCTTGGACCGTCAGCCGGCCCGCTTCGCCGATCTGCTCGAGTCGCACCAGCAACAGGTCGGCCAGATCGATCGGCAGCAGGCCGGTGCTCACCTCGGTCGCAGCGACAAGCTCCTCGATGAAGAACGGGTTTCCCTCGGCGCGGGCGAGGATGTGTCGGAGCTCTGCCTCGGCGAGCGACTGCGGGTGAAGGACGCTGACCATCTGCCGTGATTCGTCATCGCTGAGCGGCCGGAGCTGCAGTCGCGTCACCGCCGGCAGCCGGACCCATTCGGCGAGTGCCCCGCGCAGCGGGTGCTGGCGGTGCAGGTCGTCACTGCGGTAGGTCGCCAGGATTGCGACCGGTGAGCTGAAGGTGCGAGTGAACAGCCACCGGAGCAGGTCGCGGGTCGACTGGTCGGCCCAGTGGAGGTCCTCGACGATGAACAGCAGCGGTGTGTCCTCGGCGAGTGTGGTCAGCGCATCCTGGACCGCCTCGAACAACGCCGCGCGGCCGGTCGGCTCGGGGGAATTGCTCGAGTCGCTGAGCAGTCGTCGCGCCGGGAGCAGACCGGCGATCGCCGGGCTGGATCCGGCGAGCGTGTCGACAAGCTGCGGATCCTCGGCGGCCAGCCGGCCGAGGGCGTCGGTGAAAGGAAGGTACGGCGGTGAGCCATCGCCGAAGTCCAGGCAGTGACCGACCAGAACCCGCCAGCCATCGGCGACGACGCGAGCGCTGAGCTCGGCGACCAGTCGACTCTTGCCGGCGCCGGCATCGCCGCCGAGCAGCACGGTGCCGTGAGCTTCGCCGTCCGCGCCGACGAGGTCGGCGAGCTGACGCAGCTCCTCGACCCGGCCGACCAACGGTGTGCGGGGGATCTCGATCGCCACCCCCCCATCATGCTGGGTGGCAGTGACGACCTCGACCGCGAACGCGGTAGTGATGGCGGTCAGTGGGACAGGGCGTGGTGCGGGGCCGGCCTCGGGCGTGGCGCGATCCGCGGCCGGCGCCGCCGCGGACCGAACAGGCTGATCGGCCAGGTTTGCGAGAGCGGCCGGCGGTTGCGCTGCAGGTCGTTGATGAGGCGGTCGCGGCGGTAGTCCAGATCGGCCAAGGTGAACATCTGATTGGTTTGTCCGAGCATGATGATCGCTCTCCTCGGTTGCGCTCGGGTGTTGCTGACGTGATCAACAATGCGCGTCTGAGGAGGGTCCTCACATCGGAAGGAATCCCTATTTCCGCGCGGTACCCGCCCCCGGCGATCCTTAGGCCTTACCCCGCGCATGTGCCATTCGTGGGGTTGTAGGCCTACTGATGGGCCATGCGCGGGGTTATAGGCCCACTGATGGCACATGCGCGGGGTGGCTAGATCGAGGAGACCAGTTTGGTCGGGACCTCGTGCGCCGCCTGGTGTGGTGCCGGCTTGCCGAACAGGTAGCCCTGCGCGTAGGTCACGCCGAGCCGTTGGAGCAGCTCGGCCTGCAGCTCGGTCTCGACCCCCTCGGTGACCATCCGGACGTCGAGGTCGTAGCTCAGCTCGACCATCGCTCGGACGATGTGCTCGCTGATCGGGTCCTGGCCGAGTCCGGCGACGAAGCTGCGGTCGAGCTTGACCACGCCGATCGAAGAGAACCGCTGCAGATAGCCGAGCCCGGCGTACCCGGTCCCGAAGTCGTCGATCGCGATGAGTACGCCGAGCGCGTGCAAACGCTCCAATAGCTGAGCGCCGTCGGGACGGGAAAGCAGCCGGTCCTCGGTCAGCTCGAGCACGAGGTCCTGGGCGTCGACGCCGCTCTCAGCGATGCAGCGGGCGATGACGTCGGGCAGGTCGCTACGTCCGACCTGCAACGAGCTGACGTTGACCGAGACCGTCCGGGAGGGTTCTGCGAAGCTCGCCGCGTCGAGGCAGGCCCGACGAATGATCCAGTCGGTCACCGGCGACTCGTACTCGGTCTCGAGAATGTCGTCGAGGAAGTCTGCCGGTTGCAGCAGCCCGCGAGTCGGATGCTGCCAGCGCAGCAGTGCCTCCCGACCGATCACGACCCTGTCGTCGAGGCGCACGATCGGCTGGTAGTACAGCACGAACTCCTCGCGCTTCAGCGCCCGCGCGATCTCCTTCCCTTGTACGGCGCCCGACGGGTGCTCGTGCAGCTTGGCGGCGAGGTTGCGCATCGAGGTGTCGTAGACGAACCAGGCGCCGCGCTCCTCGAGCTTCGCTCGGTACATCGCGGTGTCGGCCTGCGCCAGCAGCTCGTCGGCGGTGGTCGCGGCGCCCTCGCCGTACGCAATGCCGAGCGAAACCGATGGGCGGAAGCTGACGCCCGCCAGTCGCAGCGGCTGGCGGACGTTCTCGATCACCCGGCCGGCGAGGCCGGTGACCTCGGCGGGGGTGCGAACACCACGCAGGATGACGACGAACTCGTCGCCGCTGAGCCGGCCGACGATGTCGGTCTCCCGGACCGCTGCCCGGATCCGCGCACTGACCTCGCAGATGTAGGCATCGCCGACGGCGTGCCCGTGTTTGTCGTTGACCGACTTGAGCCGGTCCAGGTCGCAGAAAAAGATCGCGGTGACACCTTCGGTGGCAACCTCGGCATGCAGCGCATCTTGCAGTTGCTGCATCGACAGTGCTCGGTTCGGCAGCGAGGTGAGCGCGTCGAAGTGAGCTTGCTGGACCAGTCGCTCCTCCACCCGCTTGCGTTCGGTGATGTCCTCGATCTGCGCGATGAGCAGGCTGGGCTCGTCGTCGCTGTCCAGCGGGGCGAGGTGCAGCCGCCCCCAGGCGGCCGAGCCGTTCGGCAGCAGATAGCGGTTCTCCATCGGCAGGATCTCAGCCGGGAGGCCACCGGGCTGGCCGATCCGCGGCGCGACCAGGCAGGCCGGCGCGGGGTCGTCCTGATGCATGAACTCCATCGGGCTGTGACCGACCAGCTCGTCGGCTTCGCGGCCGAGAAAGACGCAGAGTGCGGTGTTGACGCTGGCAAAGCACGCATCGGGGCCGATCAGTGCGATCGCTACCGGGCTGGTGTCGAACACCGCCTGGAATCGGCGAGCGCCGCGGCGGCTGTCAGCGGCGAGAGTTGCATGCTCGATGGCGAGGGCGGCGGTGACCGCGAAGGCCTCGAGCGCTCGGCGGATCGTCGGCCCCGGTCGCCGGCCGTCTCTTGGTACGTCGACGGAGAGCATGCCGAGGATCTTGCCGTCAGAGGATTCCAGCGGGGCGAACAGCGAGTCTTCCGGATGCCAGGCCTCCGGGTCGTCGGAGATCGGGATATCGGGGATCCACGAGAAGATGTCGGCCGGATCGATGATCGTGTTGGCGTGGTCGATGAATCGCAGTCGACCCCACGGCTCGCTCGCCGCGATCATCTTGTTCCAGCCGTCGAGACCCTGGCGCCGGTTGAGCAGATGCTCGCGGACGTCGTCCGAGCCCGAGACCGCCGCGATGACCATTGCATCGCCGTCGATCATGTTGACGACCGTGATCTCGAAGCCGAGGGACTCCACGATCGTGTCGGCGACCAGCTGCAAGGTCTGCGCGAGGTCGAGGAAGCGGGAGTGCCCGCTCACCGCCCTCACCGCAGGCTTGACCTGGTCGTCCTCGGACATCGATGCCCTTCTTTTCACCGCACGCAGCGCGCGTTCTCGTTGTATCGGCACAACCGGGCGCTAACTTGTCCGCTTCATGGCAAATGCCTCGCAGCGTGCAGTCAGCTCGGTGGTGAGATCACGGTGACGAACGCGATCGCCGCCGCCGCGCTCGGCAGTAGCGCGCGGACCAGCGGCGACCAGCTCGACGGCCGGATCGCTCGAACCATCGGGGATCGACGCCACAGCAAGGCGATCGAGCCGACGGCAGTGGTGACCTCGAAGATGGTTGCCAGGATGTCGAGGCCACCGACACTCTCGACATCGCCCGCTCCGGGTCCGAGCGGGATGCCGGTGGTCCTGGTGATCAGCCAGAGCACCACGATCGCGGTGTTGCCGAGCGCGCCGGCGGCGAGCAAGGTGCGCGATGCTCGCGCGAGGAGCAGCACCGAATAGATCAGCTGCGAGGTCGCGGCGACGGCGAAGAAGGTTCCGTACAACGTGGCCTCTTCGAAGTGCTCGGGCATCACGACGAAGTGAACGGCGGCGGCGGCCGCGCCGGCGACGGCGACCAGTGGCAGCAGCGTCCAGCGGGTACGCCGGATCGGGTCGGTCGCCTCGCTGGGTCCCGCCGCAACGTCGCTCGCGATGCGCTGCGGCAGCAGACCGACGGACCCGGCGATACCGGCACCGACCGGGACTCGCTGGTTGATGTGGACCGACTTCTGCCGGCTGTTGGCACGGCGGTTCCTGGCCTGGACGTATTCGGCGGCGGCGATCCCGCCCAGCGACGTGACAAGGAACGCCAGCGCCTCGATGGCGTGCCAGCCGTGACCGCCGAGCGACCCCCCACCACTGGCGGTCACCTTGCCGACAAGGATCGGCAGTTGCCTCAGCATGAGTCTTCTCTCGTGGTGATGACGTCAGCGACGACTCGCATCTCGGCCGGGTCGTGCGCCCCGCGGCGGGGATCCGCGTCGATGATCGGCGCGATGTCGTGGCTCGGTTGCGGCCGGCCGAGCAGGTAGCCCTGACCATGATCGCTGTGCATCGCCCGCAGCGCGTCCAGCTGCTCAGTGGTCTCGGCGCCTTCGGCGGTGACCGACATCCCCAGCGCGTGTGCCAGGTCGATGATCGCGACGATGATCTGCGTGCTGGGCGTGTCCTTGTCGAGATCGGCGACGAACGAGCGGTCGATCTTGACGCAGGTAACCGGCAGCTGGGTGAGGTAGCTCAGCGACGAGTAGCCGGTGCCGAAGTCGTCGAGGGCGAGCGAGACGCCGAGCTTGCGCAACGCGTGCAGCGTCGACAGCGTCGCATCGAAGTCCTTGATGACCGAGCCTTCGGTGACCTCCAGGCACAGCGAAGAGGCGTCGAGCCCGGAGTCGTGCAACGCCTCAGCGACGGTCGCGACCAGGGTGCGGTCGACGAGCTGTCGAGGGGAGAGATTGACCGAGATCGTCAGCGGGGCCCGGTCGGGGTGTCTGGCATGCCAGGCTGCGGTCTGCTGGCATGCGGTCCGAAGCACCCACGCCCCGAGCGACACGATCAGCCCGGACTGCTCGGCCGCCGGGATGAAGTCGAGTGGCGGCACCAGGCCGCGGGTCGGATGCTGCCATCTGATCAGCGCCTCGGTGCCGACGAGGCGATCCTGCGACAGCTCGAAGATCGGCTGGTAGTGCAAGACGAACTCGTCGTTGTCGAACGCCTCACGAAGCTCGTTTTCCAGCTCGGTACGCCGTAGCGCGACGGTGTGCAGGATCGGCCGGTATTCCGCGACCCGGCCGCCGCCGTCCCGCTTCGCTTCGTACATCGCCAGGTCGGCATTGCGCAGCAAGTCGGTCGCAGATTCGGTGTCACTGTCGGCGAACGCCAGGCCGATGCTCGCCGAGCAGGCAAGCGTGATGTCCGCGATCGCGACGGGCTCGCTGAACGCCGCGAGGACACGCTCGGCAGCCCGCCGCGCCTCGTCCGAATGACCGATGTCGCACAGCATGATCGCGAACTCATCGCCGCCGAGGCGAGCCAGCACGTCGCCGGTCCGAAGCCAGCCGCGCAACCGCAGCGACAGCGCCTGCAGCAGGGCGTCACCGACATCGTGACCGAACCCGTCGTTGGCGTCCTTGAAGTTGTCGAGGTCCAAGAACAGCACGGCCGTCGACGTCCGGTCCCTGCCGTCCAGACTCTTGGTCAGCGCGTCGAGGAAAAACGCGCGGTTCGGCAGGCTGGTGAGGCTGTCGTGGAGTGCCTCCTGCTCGGTGAGTCTCCAGGCCAGCACGTTGCCGAAGCTGGCCGCAAGGACGAAGATGCCGTGAATCGCGGCGTACTTCCATGGATGGTTGATCGCCGCCTGGTCGTTGAAGACCGCATGGGGGTCGAGCGCACCGAGCACACCGTGCTCGAGGACGACGTAGCCGAGCGCGAGCAGGTACGGCGTCCACGCCTGGTAGAGAGTGAGAAACGCCAGAATTACGAAGAACTGGAAATGGGCCGTCGTGGAGCCGCCAGCGATATGAACCAGGATCGAGGCACCTACGACCAAGCCGATCGAGGTGCTCGAGGAGCGCACATTCCGGCTCAGGAACGGAACCATGGCGATCGCCGCGGCCACGGCGAGAATGCCGACCTGGGCGGCCGCGGACGCGGCCGTCTCACCGCGATAGAGGGCGAAGGCGAGCAACGTGGGGACGTGCACCCACAACAGCCAGGTCAGGCCGCGGTGGCGCTGCGACCACACTTCGACGGACAACCGGCGGCCCTCTGGCAGGAACCAGGGGCGATGAAAGCGCCGGCCGGCCCGGGCTCGCTCAGGCTCGGACCCGTCGCGATCGGAGCGCGCGGCGGTGATCACGGGCAGCGGGGAAGGCAGCGCTACGCGCTGATGTGAGCGAACAGTCACGAGCCCTTTCCCCGCTACGAGCCCCCTGGGAGGCAGATTTGTGCCTACCTATGCATCGGAGGTTCGACCGGCCAGATTGAGCGGCGACGGCAAAAAAGTCGCGTTGTGGGGGGTTTGCCAGATTTCAGCGCGGCGGGATGTCTCGGCGTACCGCTGTCAGACCGGTTCGAGGGCGGCGCTCGCCGCATTCTCCGGAGCCGGCTCGCGGGCGTAGCGCGGCAGCAGTGGCGAGAGCATGAGCAGGCCGACCATCGTTGCGATCTGGACCAGCAGGGTGCGGCTGAGCGCATTGTGGAAGTCGCCGTGCGTGATCGAGTCGAAGAAGATCGTGCCGAGCACCGCGACGCCGATCGAGCTCGCCAGCTGCTGACCGGCGTTGAGCACGCCGGAGGCCGACCCAGTCTCGGAGTCGGTCACCGAGGCCAGGATGATGTCGAACATCGGAGCGACCACCAGACCGAACCCGATGCCGGCGACGAGCAGGCCGGGCATCAGCGCGACGAAGCCGATCGTCGAGTGGCTCCGCAGCGCGATCACCAGCAGCACCCAGCCCACGGCGCCGACGACGATCCCGATCTGCAGCGTGACGCGTCCGAACTTGGGCCCGAGATATCCGCCGGACAGACCGGCCCCGATGACCAGCCCGACCGAGAGCGGGACGGTGCACACCGCGGCGTGGATCGGGGTGAAGTGCTGACCGATCTGCAGGAACAGCGTCGAGCACAACAGCGTGCCGCCGAGGCCGGAGAAGAACAGCATCGCGAAGACCAGCCCGGCCGAGTAGCCGCGATGGCCGAACACGCTCGGGGTGACCAGCGGCGAGGCGCCAGCGCGGTCGCGTCGTCGTTGCTGGACCGCGAAGACGGCGAGGAACACCAGGCCGACAATCATCGACGCGTAGGTCCACCAGGGCCAGCCGTACTCCCGGCCTTGGATCAGCGGGAAGACGAGGAGTACGGCGAAAAGGCTCACCAGTGTGGTGCCGAGCAGGTCGAGCTTGGTGCCGTGGTCGGGCTTCGAGGCAGGGATCAGCCGGATCGCCCCAATGATCGCGGCGACGCCGAGCGGGACGTTGACCAGGAACACCAGCCGCCAGCCGCTGCCGAACAGGTTCCAGTCGATGAGCGAGCCACCGATGATCGGGCCGAGAACGGCGGAGAATCCGATCACCGGACCGAAGATCGCAAACGCCTGCTGCTGTTCCTCCGGCGGGAAGACCTCTCGAAGCACTCCGAAACCTTGCGGAAGCATCATCGCGGCGAAGCCACCCTGGATCAGCCGGGCCAGGATCAGCACTCCGGTGTCGGGGGTGAGGCCGCACAGCGTCGAGGCGGCCACGAACCCGGCCGCGCCGATGATGAACATCCGCTTGCGCCCGACCAGGTCGCCGAGCCGACCACCGGTGATCAAGCCGACCGCGATCGCGAGCGGATAGCCACCGACGATCCATTGCAGCGACGTCGAGGATGCGTGGAACTGCCGGGCGATCTGTGGCGCGGCGACGTTGACCACGGTGGAGTCGATCAGGTCCATGCACTCGGCGGCGAGCACCACGGCGAGGATCAGCCAGCGGTTGCGATACATCGCGGACTCGGTTCGGTCGACTGCCTCGGGTCGAACATCGTTCGTCATGACGAACACTGTTCCAAACGAACAGTGTTCGTGTCAAGTGGTTTACTTGGTCCGTGGCAGAACCGCAGGAAAAATCGGCGTGGCCGCAGCCGCCGCGACGGCGCGGCCGGGCCCGCCAGACCCAGCGGCGGCCGGCCCGAACCCTGAGTCGTGCCGCCATCGTCGATGCCGCGATCCGGGTGCTTGACGCCGAGGGCCTCGATGCGCTCACTATGCGCCGCGTGGCCGAGGAGCTCGGCACCGGTCCTGCCTCGCTCTACGCGCACGTTGCTGACAAGGACGAGATGGTCAATACCGTGCTCGACCGGATCTTCAGCGAGGTGACGATCCCCGACCCGATCGACCCGAAGCGGTGGCAGGAGCAGCTCAAAGAGCTTGCGCGTTCAGGACGTGCGACGTTCAATCGGCATCGCGATGTCGCCCGCGCCAGCCTCGGCAACATCCCGACCGGCGAGGGTGCGCTGCCGGGCATGAACGCGATGGTTGGCATCCTGCTGGCAGGCGGAGTCAGCCCGACCGTCGCGTCGCTCTCCGTCGATATCCTCGCGCTCTACCTCACTGCGACCGCCTACGAGGAGAGCCTGGAGGCATTCCCGACCGATGAGGAGGGCAGCGAGCAGTTTCATACCGAGCTGAAGAGCTTCTTTGCCTCGCTGCCAGCCGACCGCTTCCCACATCTGGTCGCGATGGCCGAGCCCCTGACATCCGGTGACGGTGACCACCGCTTCGAGTTCGGCCTCGACCTGCTGGTCCGCGGCATCGCCTCAACGGTCAACCCTGCCGAGGCGCGGCCCAAGCGCTCAGCTCACTAGTGGTCTGTCACCGCATATCGCAGACGGACCACTAGCCGCGTCGGTACTTCAGCCGAGCGTGCGCCACGTTGCCCGCCTTATCGGTCGCGGTAGCGATCAGCAAATTGCGGGCTGCGAGATCGCGCTTGTGAATCACGCACTTGGCAACACCGGAGAGCGGATCGTGGGCAACGCAGCGAGCCTTCGGAGGCTTGTGGTGATAGACCGCGCCGTTCTTCGGGCCACGTATCACCACCTTCGGCTTCACCTGGTCGATATTGATGCCGGCCACCGTGACCATCGCGGCGCCGCCATCAGCGGCGGTGACGGTTCGGCTCAGGGTTTGCCGGGCGCCGTTGCGTCGCAGCGTGGCCGTCTTCGGGCAGTTCTGGATGGCACCCGTCGTCGCCTGGCAGCGAAACGTGACAGTCACCGGGCGGCGATACCAGTGGTAGCGGCTGGCCGGCTTTGCGCTGTGCAGCGTCGCCGTGATCGTCGGATCGCTGCGGACCGCCGATCCGGACGAGCCAAGATAGTTGTCGTCGCCGGTGTAGGTCACGTCGATGTGGTGGGTCGCGCCGACCGGCACGGTGTCGGTTAAGGTCGCCACGCCGTCGACGAGCGGTGCCGAGCCGACGCCCTCGCCGTCGACCGCGAACGATACGGTTCCGGTCGGTGTGACCGCACCGGCCGTGACAGGCGCCACCGTCGCGCTCAGCGACCTCGGCTGCACGGAAGCCGTGATGTCCGTTCCGCCCTTGGCGTAGGCGATCGAGACGCTGCCATTGCCGGAGACGACGCCAGCGCCGCCGGACACATCGGTGGTCAACGCGCCGTCGTAGTAGCCCGAGCCACCGCCACCGCCTCCGCCGCTGGAAGCGTCCATGCTGGCGTTGTTGTCGGATCCGCCCCCGCCCCCGCTGTGGGAGCCGCCGCCACCGCCGCCGCCGCCGTACCCGCCAGAGCCCCCGGCGCCACCGACCGGCAGCGTCGAAGGGCCATTCACCTCGCCGGTTCCGGGACTGCCTTGCGATGCGCCCTGGCTGGTTCCGGCGCCGCCGGCGCCGTCGCCGCCGATGACCCCCGTGCCGGGCTGACCGCCCGTCGCGCTGTCCGAGCCGTCGCCGCCGACCCCACCAACGAAGCCGGTCACGCCGCCTCCACCGCTGCCACCGACACCGGTGACGCTGCGCCCGCCGCCGCCCCCTGCCGCCGCCATCAGCAGGCCGTTAGCGAAGAACACGAACGACCCGCCGCCTCCACCGGTGGCCGGGATCTGGCCGCCTGAGCTGCCGCCGGATGCACCGCCGGCGTACCCACCGGCGCCACCCGACGTGCCGGGACTGAACTGCTCGATGTCGCCACCGCTGCCGCCGACGATCACCGACAACACGTCGCCTGGCGCCACCGCAGCGTCGAGGGTGGTCTGACCGCCGAGCCCACCCGGCTTGGACGTGCCGCCCTTGCCGCGCAGCCTGCCGCCTTCGGCGCCGTCGACCGTGACCGCCAGCTGTGTGACGAAGCTCGGCACCGTGAAGGTGGCGATCGCAGCGCTCGCGCCGTACGTCGTCGTACACGTTGCGCCGCTGCAAACTGCAGCCGGCTGGCTGGGATCCGCGGTGGCGACAGTGGTGGCCGCGGCAGCGGAGGCTGCGATCAGCACCGTTGCGGAGATGCCAGCAACCAAGCGACGCATCGGAGCCCCCAAATCCAGCGACCACTGAGTGTCCGGCGACTGTGGCACAGTGCGTTGCTCAACGTCCACGGCTGTGGGGCGCGAGCGCACCGGCTGGAGTCACCGGGCGCCTAACATGCAGGCGTGGGACTGCCGCAGTCTGAGTTGCTCGATCGGATCCGCGCCGCCGTCATCGGTGACGACACGCTGATGGCCGGGCCGTACGGCGAGCGTCGGGTCACCTACGCCGACTACACCGCCAGCGGCCGGGCGTTGAGCTTCATCGAGGACTTCATCCGTCATGCCGTCCTTCCGACGTACGCCAACACCCACACCGAGTCCAGCGGCACCGGGTTGCAGACGACCCGGCTGCGCGAGGACGCCCGCCGGGTGATCCGCGACGCCCTCGGTGGTGACCACGAAACCCTGGTCATCTTCACCGGTTCCGGTGCCACTGCGGCGATCGACAAGCTGGTGCGGATCCTCGGGCTGCGCGTGCCCTCACAGCTCGAGGACCGCTACTCGCTGAGCGACGCGATCCCGGCCGCCGATCGCCCGGTCGTGTTCGTCGGGCCCTTCGAGCACCACTCCAATGAGCTGCCGTGGCGGGAGTCGATCGCCGACGTCGTGCAGATCCCTGCCGATCGGGACGGCCACATCGATCTGGCCGAGTTGGAGGCGCAGCTCATCGCGCACGCCGGCCGGCCGTTGTTGATCGGTTCGTTCTCGGCGGCGTCGAACGTGACCGGGATCGTCAGCGACACCGCCGGCATCGCGCGGCTGCTCCATTCCTATGGCGCGCTGTCGTTCTGGGACTTCGCCGCCGCCGCGCCGTATGTCGAGATCGACATGGCGCCCGCCGATGATCCGGCGGCGCGGCTGGACGCGGTCTTTCTCTCGCCGCACAAGCTGATCGGCGGGCCGGGGACACCAGGGGTTCTCGCGGTACGGCGGGACCTGGTCGCCAACCGGGTGCCCAGCGTCCCCGGTGGTGGGACTGTGGCTTACGTCAACCCGCTCGAGCACGTCTATCTGGACGACCCGATCGCCCGCGAAGAGGGCGGGACGCCCGACATCATCGGCGCGATCCGCGCCGGGCTGGTCTTCCAGCTCAAGGCTGCAGTCGGTGTGCCGCTGATCAAAGCCGTGGAGGCTGCGCTGTTGCAGCGGGCCGTCCAGGCGTGGTCGAACGAGCCGGCGATCGAGATCCTCGGCAACGTCGACGCCGAGCGGCTCTCGATCGTGTCCTTCGTCATCAAGCATCCCGGCGGGAGCTATCTACACCACAACTTCGTCGTCGCCTTGCTCAACGACCTGTTCGGCATCCAGGCGCGGGGCGGTTGCTCGTGCGCCGGGCCGTACGGCCATCGGCTGCTCGGCATCGATATCGAGCATTCTCATGCCTTCCAGCACGAGATCGCGGCCGGATGCGAGGGCATCAAGCCGGGCTGGGTGCGGGTCAACTTCACCTACTTCCTCGATGAGACCGTCGCCGACTACATCATCGAGGCAGTGCGGTTCATTGCCTGTGAGGGCGACCGGTTCCTGACCGACTACCGGTTCGACCCGCCATCCGGGCTGTGGCGACACCACGACGCGTTGCCCGAGCCACCGCTTCGGCTTTCCGATGTGCGGTACGACGGGCCGGGTCGGGCGATGGCCTATCCGCCGAATCCGGCGCGCGCCGACGTCTCGGTGCTGGCCAACCATCTGCTCGACGCTCGGCGGCTGGCAGCCGGACGTCGCAGACCGGCCGAGCCGGCGTCACCGACCGGGCTGCGCGCCGATGTCGAGGCGCTTCGGTGGTTCGACCTGCCGGCCGACTGCCTCGCTCCGACCGTGCCTGCGACCGCGCCGGAGTAGACTAGTCGGCATCAGCCCGTCAGAGGCTGTCGAAACCTGTTGTTTCGATCCCGATCGCGGACTTGCGATCACCTTTCATCTAGAGATCCCCCCGATGATCGCGCCAGCTCAACAGGAGCGCGCTGAGCAACGAGGAGTGGTAAGTAAGGAGAACGTCGTGCATGACGACGACTACGGCCCCTGGGACGACTGAGTCCTCGGCCTGAAAGACGAATCGCCCCGCTTGCGTCGTACGACGCCGGCGGGGCGATCTGCGTTAGACCGCCCTCAGATCTCGGACGGATCGCCCAAGGCGGCGGTGAAGGCCTCGGTGGCCTCGGGTGACTCCCAATGGACGGTGAGCCCGGCCTCGACGAATGCCGCGATGCCTTCCCAGCCATCGATGATCTCGCCGGTCCGCTCGCCGCTGGCCCACCAGGAGCCGTCACCATGCTGGGTGATCCACACATCCGCCACGGCGCAACGCTATCTGGACCGCTCAGCCGAAGGTGAAGTCGTACGCCTTGAGACCACGGGTGAAGTTGAGCTGGAGCACACCGTGCTGTGGGTGCGGCCCGGACAAGATCGTGTAGAGCGTCGGCACGCCGGCGATCTGTTGAGTGGCAAGCGGTTTGCCGTTGAACGTGCCGGTCACCGTGCCGGTGCCACTGAGCACCAGGTACACGTCGCTCGCGTCGATGTTGATCCGCAGGGCTGAATTGTTGCCGGCGGCGATGTCGAGACTCTGTGCCGTCCACTGGCCGTTGTAGGACAGGTGATTCGCGGAAAGCGAGCTCGCGAAGCGGTACGTCGACTGCTGGTTGTGCACCAGCGTTGACGGCGTCCCGGCGTAGCGGGCGATCCGCTCATAGCCGAGGTAGCTCTCTGGCGTCGACGCCTCGTCGGGTGTGCGGTCCGGCACCGAGGTCGTCGTCGGCAGCTTCGCGCCGTTGGATGCGAGCAGTGCACGGATCGCGCCCTCGGTCTGGCCGTAGTCACCCTCGCCGATCGAGGCGTATCGCACGATGCCTTGAGAGTCGATCAGGTATTCGGCCGGCCAGGAGTTGTTGCCCCAGGCGTTCCAGGTGCCGTAGTTGTTGTCCATCTCCACCGGGTATTTCACGCCGAGCCGGTTGATCGCCGACTGCACGTTGCTCTGGACGTGCTCGAAGTCGAACTCCGGGGTGTGCACGCCGACGACATCGAGTCCGGCGCTGTGGTAGCGGGCGTACCACGCTTCGACGTGCGGCAGGCTGCGAAGGCAGTTGATGCACGAGTAGGTCCAGAAGTCGACCAGGACGACGTGGCCTCGCAGCTGCGAGGTGTTCAGCGGCGCGCCACCGGGGGTGTTGAACCAATGCGTGACGTCGGCGAAGTTGGGCGCAGCGCCGTACTTCGGCAGCGCGGCCGCCGAGATCATCGGCACCTGGTCGGCCATCGGGTCGAACTCCGGCGCCTTCCGGACCACGGTCTTGTGCGTCGTTGCCTGCTGGATCCGCTTGGCGCTCTTGGTCTCGTGCGGGTTGTTGATGTGTGCGAGCTTGCCCGCGATCGACTTGCCGTCGGTGAGACTGTGCTCGATCGACGCGGAGTACGACGGCAGGTCGGTCTGCAACGCCGTGGCCGCACCGAACGTGATCGCGACCGCGCTGGCCGCGAGCAACGCACCCCCGACCCGGCGGACGCCGACGGCGTGGCTGCGCAGCCAGGTGGTCGTGCTCGACACCCGCTCGGTCAGCAGAACCAGGCCGAAGATCGGCAACGCGATGCCGAGGGAGTAGGCGATGGTCAGCCCGAGCGCATCGGGGCCAAGTGAGTTCTTCTGGCTGCCGACCGCCGCGATGGTCGCGAGGATCGGGCCGCCGCACGGCAGGTAGAGCAGGCCGAGCGTGGCGCCGAGGACAAAGCCGCTGCGAATGCCGTTGGGTGAGCGGTTGAGGCCAAGGCGGGCGAACGGTCGCTCGATGAGCTGGCCGACCCGGGGGATCAGGAAGCCCGCCGCGAGGATGAAGAGGACGACGATCGCGATGTCGTAGCGAAGGCCAAGCGGCAGGCCGAGCGCGTCGAGCAGTCGGATGCTGAACAACGCCGACACACCGAACGCGAGTGCGAGGCCGACCGCGATCGCGAGCGCCCGGCGGCGGCCACCGGTCGTCACCCCCGAGGCGATGACGGCGGGAAGCACCGGCAGGATGCACGGCGAGACGATCGTGAGAAGGCCGGCGATGAAGCCGATGAACAGCAACAGCGGAGTCGTCATCCAGCGCCTCTCACGCCGACTTTTGTGCGCACCCCCACAACGTATGTCTCGGAAGTTGTCTATCAGTGGTTCGCCAACAGATCGTGATCTTGACGCAAATGAGCCTCTAGGACCCGATATGCCTAACGTGCGTCAAGATCACGGAGGGCTTGCCTGACCTTTGTGACCGTCGCGACCGGAGAGGTGTAGTAGTCCTCGGCGCTGAAGACCAGGACCATCCAGCCGAGCGCCCGCAGTGCGTCACGCCGCCGGTCGTCGTGACGGCGCTGCTCCCAGTGAAGTGCGCCGTCGTACTCCACGATCAACCGTTGATCGACGTAGGCGAGGTCGACGCGAGCGACGAACTTGCCGTTGCGGTCAGTCACGACGACCTGCGCCTGCGGCCGCGGCAGACCCCCAAGGACGAGCACCAGCCGCAGCCGGGTCTCCATCGCCGACTCGCTCAGCCCATCCATGAGGTTCACCACCTCGGCCACCCTCCGGTTGTTGCGCAGGCCGGGGTGGGTCAGGGCGTACGCCGTCAGGTCCGCTGGGACAACGGCGCCGGCGTGTGCGAGAAAGTCGGCGACGACTACCGCCTCGACCAGCGACAGCCAGCGGGCACAGTCAAACGCCGTACGCAGCTCGTTGGTCATCGCGACACCGTCGAGAACTCGAAGATCGCTCTGGTCGACGGTGATCTCCTTGGTCAGCATCCCGGCCCTGGTGCGGCACCGAGAACCTGTGGGGTAGCCGGCCCAGACCAGCTCGCCGCGACGATCCTGCACCTCGATGCCGTAGATCCACGCGGAGGTCAGACCGCAGAGAAAGCCGTTGGTGCCGAGGACAAGCCGAACCGCCGCAAGCCGGACCTCGCGGGTGTCGGCAACGTCACGATGCACCCAGACCTCGCGGAAGACATTGCGCCACTGTGACCCCTGAAGGGCAGCCGGGGTGACGCCGTAGGTTGCCGCGGTCGTTGTCGTGAACGGCCAGCGGAGCAACTCATCGGGAACGGACGCGATCGCCATGGCCGCGAGCATGCCGACGACAAAGCCTGTGGGTGAACGTTGTCCACAGCCGCCACCTCCCAATTCCCGCTGATCTTGACGAAAAGTGTCCTCGACGCCGCTCCATCGACACTTTGCGTCAAGATCACGCAGGGGTTTGGGTCGGAGGTGGCGGATAGGTTCGGGGAATGACCGACCATGCTGAGAAGGCCGCTGCGTTTCTCGCACTGCACGACGGCCCGGCGCCGCTGCTGATCCCCAACCCATGGGACGCCGGTTCGGCACGGATCCTCGCCTCGCTTGGATTTCAGGCGCTGGCGACCACCAGCAGCGGATTCGCGGCGACGCTCGGCAGGCTTGACGGCTCGGTCACTCGAGATGAAGCGCTCGGTCATGCCCAGGTCGTGGTCGGCGCGGTTGATCTCCCTGTCTCGGCTGATCTGGAGAACTGCTTCGCCGACGATCCGGCCGGGGTTGCCGAGACTGCGCGGCTTGCGGTGGCGACCGGGTTAGCCGGGTTCTCGGTCGAGGACTACACCGGCAACGACGACGACCCGATCTACGACCTTGCATTGGCAGCGGAGCGGGTTGCGGCGGCAGCCGAGGCTGCCCATAGCGGGCCGGCGCGGCTGGTGGTGACCGCGCGATCGGAGAACTATCTGCACGATCGCGCCGACCTTGCGGACACAATCGCCAGGCTGCAAGCGTTCCAGGCTGCCGGGGCCGACGTGCTTTATGCGCCCGGGATCAGCTCGCCCGAGGACATTCGATCCGTGGTCTGCTCGGTCGATCGTCCCGTCAACGTGCTGGCGCTTCCGAACGGCCCCGATGTCGCGGGGCTGGCGGCCCTTGGTGTACGCCGGATCTCGGTCGGTGGTGCCTTCGCCTACGCGGCGATCGCCCGCCTCGTGGACGCGGGTCGAGAGTTGATGGAGGACGGCACGCTCGGCTTCTGGCAACGCTCCAGCATCGGTGGTGTCGCGGCCCGCGCCGCCTTCACCGACTGAGCCGGCCGCCGGCGGGTACCGATACCGTCGAACTGTGCGTGGATCTGGGCTGACGGCTGATCGTGGCTGACGAGAGCGAACCCAAGGACAAGATCCAGCTCTCGCTGTCGCAGATCGCGGCGAGTTGCCTGGCTGCGGTGTCGGCCGCGGTACTGTGCTCATTCTTTGGCGTTGCCGGCACGGTCATCGGTACCGCGATCGCCAGCCTGTTCGCCACGATCGGCAGTGCGCTCTACGCCCACTCGTTGCGGCGTACCAAGGCCCGGTTGCGCCGGCTGCATCAGGCGGGTGCGGCGGCTCCGCCGCTCACCGAGGTCTTCAAGACGACGCGACAGCAGGGCCGCGAGTGGCTGGACCAGATCCAGTGGCGGCTGGTCGGAATCGGCGCGGCGGCGGTCTTCGTCGTCTCGATCGGGGTGGTCACGATCATCGAGTTCAGCGCAGGGGAGTCGCTCTCGGCACTGTTCGGCGTCTCCCACTCCGGCGGCCGCGAGAGCGCCGTCACGTCAGTCCTGCACATCGGCCCGCACGGCAAGCACAATCACAAACATCATCCGACGCCAACCCCGAGCGCTTCTGGCTCGTCGACACCGACCGTGACGGCGACGGCGAGTCCGGCACCGGCCCGGACGGTCACTGTGACGCCGACTCCGATCGAGACGGTGACCACCACCGCGTCACCGACGTCGCCGTCCCCGACCGGATCCAGCTCAACGCCCTGAACTCGGCGGTTATCGCCGGATCGGCCGTGGCCGTTTGCCTTTGGTTTGGTGCGGTGGCGGCACGTGGGACGGGATCGGTGTTGCGGTGCCGGCATCGACGACACCAGTCAGCCCGTTGCCGGTGATCACGCACTCACCGGCCAGGATCTTGGTGTCCTCGGCGTTCAGTGGATTCGGCAGTTCGGCTCGCCGTCGTGCGGTTAGCGACCGAAGCTGAACGCACCGACCATGTCGGTACGACGTCGAAGTCACGACGAGCGCCCGCCTCCATCGGAGTATCGCTGGGATAACGAAATTCTCAATGACTGCAACGATTTGTCCCGGGAGGTGGGGCGTGACCAACCGTAGACGGGAGTTAGGCTGACAGCAGCTTGGCGTCGTGCGTCAGCCAGTCGATGACGTGGCCGGCCGTCCACTCCGGTGCCTCCAGCATCGGCACGTGACCGATGTCCTCTGCAATCTCGAAGCGCCACTGCGGGAACTCGCGGAAGCTGGCTGTGGCGACCTTGATTGACACCAGTCGGTCCCGGTCGCCGTGCAAGAGCAGGACCGGAGCGGTGATCTGCTGGAACCGCCGCCGAACCAGCTGCGGCCGACCGAGCAGGCGCAGCAGCGAGCGTCCTGCCTTCAATGTGTCGGTCGGCGAGAATTCGCCGGGTGTGCGGCTCTCGATCGACCGGATCCCCTCGGCGATCACCTCGGGCGGGATCCGAGAGATGTCGACCGTGCAGAGCTTCAGGGTTTCGCGGACCTGCTCCGGGATGGTCTGGCGCTTGCGTCGGCGGGCGAACGCCGCTTCGCCAAACCCAGGCATCGCGACGACCGCGAACTGCAACGCCACCCTCGGATCGACTCGTGAGAGCAGCGGCCGCGGCAGCGCCGGGTCGACCAGCACCGCGCCGAGGACGAGATCGGGAGACTTGGCCGTCTCGAGCAGCGTGATGAGGCCGCCCATCGAGTTGCCCATCAGCACGACCGGCTCGGCCACGACCTCGCGGAGGAAACGGTCGAGCAGCGCCCGGTTGGCCTGCACCGACGTCGACCGGCCGGCAGCCGGGGTGAGGCCGTGACCGGCAAGGTCGATCGCCAGCATCCGGCACCGCGTGGTGAGCAACGGCGCGACGGCAAGCCAGTTCCAGGCCGATCCGCCCAGGCCGTGTACGGCGACGATCAGGGGACCGTCGTCCGGACCACCGAGATCGAGGTAGTGCGTCGGGCCAGCCAGATCGACGGTCTTCGACGTTGCGGGATGTAGGGCGGTCACGCTATCCACGATGCCTTATCGCGAGTGATCCAGGTGACGCGAGGGCCGGTCCCTTCATCTGGTCTTCACCGTGCGATCACTGATGCCCGGCGTCGTCGTACCTGGGTCAGAGCACGGCTGGCGCCCGGCGGTTCCCATCGAGGTCGCGACGGCGTTCCCACCCGGCGCTCGCTACCTACGTGATTCTCCTGATACAGAGCCAATCCTGGGGATTTGGCGGGTTGGTCGCCGCCCGATCACCGGCGAGCCGGTCGGTGTCGGCACGCCTGACGGTTTCGGAGTAGGCGAGCTGCTCGGTGTGGGTGATGGTGATGGTGATGGCGAGGCAGTCGCAGGCGGCGACGATGGCTTGGTCGACGGCGCGGGTCTGGCGGCCGCGATAGGACAACGCAATGCTCCAGTTCGCTGGGACAGGGGTAGGCACCGGTCAGCGACAGCAACCGCCACGCTACAAGCGATCAAGGCCATGGCGGGGCCCGAAGCGTCGAGCTTTCACCTCATCTGCCGGACACCGGGTAGGCCCCGGAACGCCCGAAAGTTCCCCGTCCCCTTGAGTCGATCACCAACTT
>DATAUK010000008.1:0-1601 GCA_036268295.1 Mycobacteriales bacterium
CCCGTACGCCATCCGGCAAGGTGCAGAAGTTCCGGCTGCGAGAAGATCTTCGTAGCGGTCGAATCAACTAGAAGGAGCCCCACCCGTGCGTAACAACGTCATCGTCGCCGGCGCCCGTACGCCGATCGCCCGCGGCCGCAAAGGCGGGCTCGTCTCCGTCGACGCGTTCGAGCTGGCACGGGTCGTGGTGCCTGAGGTCATCGCCCGCAGTGGTGTCGACGCCCAGGACATCGACGACATCGTGATTGCCGAGAACATGCAGGGTGGCGGTGTCATCGCCCGCCACACCGCGGTGAGCCTCGGGCTGACGAATGTGCCGGGCATGTCGGTCAATCGTCACTGCGCCGCGGGCCAGGTCGCGGTGCAGACCGCAGTCGGCCAGATCCGCGCGGGAGCGGCCGACGTCGTGATAGCGGGCGGCACGGAGAGCATGAGCACGATGCCGTTCGGCGTGAAGATGAACGCCGACGGCACGACGAGCCAGTGGCTGCCACCGAGCCACCCCAACACCGCCGAGGCCCCCGCTTTCGACATGGCGATCACGGTCGGCGAGAACACCGCCCGACTTGCCGGCCTGACTCGCCACGACGTCGACGAGTGGGCGGCCTACACCCACGCACAGGCCGTCGCGAGCCAGGACGCCGGCGCCTTCGACGCCGAGATCATCCCGGTCACCGTGACCAACGCCGACGGCAGCACCACCGTCGTCTCCCTCGACGAGCACCCGCGCCGCGGCGTCACCGTCGAGTCGCTCGGTGAGCTCAAGCTGCTCCACCCCGAGATCGAGAACGCCACGGTCACCGCGGGCAACGCGGCCGGCGTCAACGACGCGGCAGCCGCTCTGATGATCGCGAGCGAGGACTACGCCACGGCGCACGGCCTCACTACGCTCGGCTCGGTCATCAGCTGGGCGAACGTCGGCGTTGACCCGGTCGAGACCGGTCTCGCGCCGATCACCGCAATCGAGAAGGCGCTGAGCCGCGCCGGCTTGTCGATCAGTGACGTCGATCTCTGGGAGATCAACGAGGCATTCTGTGCCGTGCCGGTTGCCGTCACCCGCAAGCTCGGCATCGATCAGACGATCACCAACGTCAACGGCAGCGGCGCGAGCCTCGGCCACCCGATTGCCGCAACCGGCGCCCGGATGATCGTGACGATGCTGGGCGAGCTGGCCCGCCGCGACAAGTCGATCGGCGTTGTCTCGATGTGCGCCGGTGGCGGCATGGGTGCCGCGATGGTTCTCCAGCGCGCGTAGCTAGGTGCTCCCACTAGAGGGAATCCTCGTCGTCGGTCTCGAACAGGCTGTCTCGGCGCCGCACTGCACGCGTCAGCTGGTCGACCTCGGTGCGCGCGTCATCAAGATCGAGGCGAGCAGCGGGGACACCGCGCGCGACTACGACGATGCGGTCGGTGAGGTCTCCGCGTACTTCGCCTGGACCAGCCGCGGCAAGGAGTCAGCAGTATTCGATCTGAAGTCCGACGAAGGTCGCGAGCTCATGGAACGACTGCTCGCGAAGGCCGATGTGCTCGTACAGAACCTCGCGCCTGGTTCGGCGCAGCGGCTCGGTCTGGACGCCGAGTCTGCAGTGGCGAGGCATCCT
>DATAUK010000009.1:0-93470 GCA_036268295.1 Mycobacteriales bacterium
GGGCGAGCGCCGCCTCGGCGACCTTGACGCGATGCGCCTTGATCACATCGATCAGCTCGGGGGTGATCTCGATCTTGCGGGTGCTTCCTGCCTTCGGTGTCGTCAGTGTGATCTTGCCGCCCGACTCCAGCCGCACGGCCCGCCGGATGACGACCGTCCTCTCCTCGACGTCAACGTCGGACCACGCCAGGGCGGCGGCTTCTCCGATCCGAACACCGGTCGCGGCCACGAACGCAAGGAGCGGGTACCACCATTCCTCGCGTGCCGCGGCGAGCAGCTTCATGATCGAGGCGTCGTTGATGCGGACCTTTGGCTCTGCTTCCTTCGTCTCGGGGAACCGGGCAAGCCGCACCGGGTTACGGCCAGGCGGCAGCCAGCCGACGCGGATCGCGTGGTCGACGAGCTGTGCCGCGCACGCGCGGGCAGACACGAGCGTCGCGTGGCTCAGGTCGTCCGCCGCGAGCCCTCGCAGCCACGTCTCGACCTGGCGGACGCCGACCTCACGCAGCGGCCGGTTGCCCATCGCGTCACAGAAACTGCGGGCGTACCGCACGTTCTTGTAGCGCGTCCCTGACGACCGCTTTGGGTCGATGCCGTTGACCTTGAAGTCCTCGAAGACGTCGAGCGCGGTTCGCCGCGCGCCGCGCGGATCCTCGCCGCGATCGGCTTCGGACTGAAGATCACGCAGCAGGGCTAGTGCGTCGATCTTGGTACGTGCCGACCGCCACACCCGCCGCCGCGTGCCCTCATAATCTCGACCCAGATCCAGCAACACGATCCAGCGCCGACGGCCCTTGTCGTAGAAGACAGAACCTTCGCCGTACCCCCTGCGCGCGGTCCTGCCCATAGGCCAGTTTACCAAAACTGCTAGCCATCTGCTAGCCAAACCTCCGGCACGTCACGGTCACCGGCGGTCGCAGAAGGTCAATGTTTCCAACGGTTTCTGGCCGATCTCGGTGCGGAGGAGCTGAGCGTGAGGACCGCTGACACGGAAGAGGTCACAGGTTCAAGTCCTGTACCGCCCACTAGTTCCACTGCAGGTCAGCATCTCGGCGCTGTTGGCGCACCGTGGCCCGCGAAGATTCGTTCGGGGCTGGTGTCGTGGGGCGGGTTTGTTGGACACTGCTGGGGTTCGCCGCGGTCGATCCCGGTGCCTCTGTAGTGCCGTGAGCTTGTAGGTCAGCATGGTGGTGGAGGGCTTCCACGGGAACCGTGGATTGTTGCCTTTGAGTAAGGAGCCTGAGGTGGAAATGGTGCATGCCCGGTGCGCCGGGCTGGATATCTCGAAAAAGGACGTGAAGGTCTGTGTCCGGGTGGCTGGTGCTGGTCGCCGTAAGACCACTGAGACGGTGACGACGTGGGGATCGATGACGAATCAGATCCTCGCGTTGCGCGATCACCTGATCGCCGAACGGGTCACCTGCGCGGTGATGGAAGCGACCGGAGATTATTGGAAGCCGTTCTACTACCTGCTCGAGGACGCCGAGTTCGAGGTGATGCTCGTCAACGCCCGGCACGTGAAGAACCTGCCGGGTCGCAAGACCGATGTCGCGGACGCGACGTGGCTGGCGCAGCTCGGCGCTCATGGTCTGGTCCGCGCCTCGTTCGTGCCACCGGCACCGGTCCGTGAGCTGCGGGACCTGACCCGGACCCGCACCGCAATCACCCGGGAACGCAGCCGGGAGGTGCAGCGGCTGGAGAAGCTGCTCGAGGACGCTGGGATCAAGCTGTCCGCGGTCGCCTCGGACATCACCGGGGTGTCGGGGCGGGCGATGCTGGCCGCGCTGATCGACGGGCAACGCGACCCGGCTGCGCTCGCCGACCTAGCGAAACGGCGAATGCGGTCGAAGATCCCGGCGCTGACCGGCCGGTTCACCGACCATCACGTGTTCCTGGCCAGGGTGCATCTGGATCTGATCGATCGCCACACCGCGGCGATCGAGGAGATCACCGCGCGGATCGAGGTGGTGATGCAGCCCTTTCAGGGCTTCCGGGACCTGATCACCACGATCCCCGGCATCGGTCCACTCGTCGCTGACGTGATCGTCGCCGAGACCGGTGCGGACATGACCCGGTTCCCCAGCCCTGGCCATCTCGCGTCCTGGGCCGGCACCACCCCGGGACACAACGAGTCCGCCGGCAGGGTCAAGTCGAGCAAACCCGGCCCGGGAACCCCTACCTGCAAGGTGCGCTGGGAACCGCCGCGATGGCCTGCGCGCAGAACCCGACCACCTACCTCGGCGCCCGCTACCGGCGGATCGCGTCACGCCGCGGACCGCAGAAAGCGAACGTCGCGATCCAGCGCAAGATGCTGACCACGATCTGGCACATGGGCACCACCGGCACGTTCTACGACGACCCAGGCGCTGAGTTCTTCACTCGGCTACACCCCGAACGAGCCAAGAACCGAGCCCTGCACCAGCTCGAAGCCATGGGCTACCAGGTCACCCTCAAACAAGCCGGATAGCACCCCGCCGCCCGTCACTAGAGTGAATCTTCGCGTCAGCAACCCAGGGCCCTTTGGGCCCGCCGTGGCGCGGGAAGATTCAGTGCCGGCCTGCGGTGCGCGCTGGGTCTGGCGTGCGTGGTCTGGCGCGGGTGAGAATCGAGCGTGTGCGCCGGGGTCAGACGCCGTTTCCTCTGTAGTGCCTGTGTGCCTGCGCGTCAGCATGGTGGTGGAGGGCTTCCACGGGAACCGTGGATTGTTGCCGTCGAGCACGAGACTCAGACTCCTGAACTGATCCCTGCCCTCCCCGCGGCGCACCACCTCATCAACAACGAGCAGATAGGAGTGGGCAGCCATGGACGTGATGCACCCGCGGTGCGCGGGGCTCGATATCTCCAAGAAGGACGCCAAGGTCTGTGTCCGGGTCGCCGGCTCGGACCGCCGCAAGACGGTTGAGACCGTAACGACGTGGGGGTCGATGACCAACCAGATCCTCGCGTTGCGCGAGCACCTGATCAGCGAGCGGGTGACGGGTGTGGTGATGGAGGCCACCGGTGACTACTGGAAGCCGTTCTACTACCTGCTCGAGGACATGGCCGGTGCCGAGGTGATGCTGGTCAACGCTCACGACGCCAAGAACCTCCCCGGCCGCAAGACCGATGTCTCCGATGCCGCCTGGCTGGCGCAACTGGGTGCACACGGACTGCTCCGAGCCTCGTTCGTGCCTCCCGAACCGATCCGGGAACTACGCGACCTGACCCGGACCCGGACCGCGATCACCCGCGAGCGTGGACGAGAGGTGCAACGGTTGGAGAAGCTACTGGAGGACGCCGGGATCAAGCTGTCCTCGGTCGCTACCGACATCATGGGCGTCTCCGGTCGGGCGATGCTGCAAGCACTGATCGAGGGACAGCACGACCCGGTGGTGTTGGCCGACCTGGCCAAGCGACGGCTGCGGAACAAGACACCCGAGCTGGTCGAGGCACTGACCGGCCGGTTCCGCGGCCATCACGCGTTCTTGGCCCGGCTGCATCTGGACCTGATCGACCGGCACACCGCCGCGATCGATGAGATCACGGCGCGGATCGAGGTGGTGATCGCACCCTTTCAAGGCTTCCGGGAGCTGATCTGTTCGATCCCCGGGATCAGCATCCTGGTCGCCGACGTGATCACCGCCGAGATCGGAGCCGACATGACCCGGTTCCCTACCGCTGGGCACCTCGCCTCCTGGGCTGGAGTCTGTCCCGGTCACCACGAGTCCGCCGGCCGGGTCAAATCCACCAAGACCCGGCCCGGCAACCATCACCTCAAAGGCGCGCTCGGGACCGCCGCGATGGCCGCGGGCCGCAGCAAGAACACTTACCTTGGCGCCCGCTACCGACGGCTCTCAGCCCGGATCGGCAAGTCAAAGGCGATCGTCGCGACCGAACACACCATCCTCACCGCAGTCTGGAACATGGCCCACACCGGCGCCTTCTACGACGACCCGGGAGCCGACTACTACACCCGACTACGACCCGACCAGACCAAGCGACGCGCAATCCACCAACTCCAAGCCATGGGCTACACCGTCACCCTCGACCGCGCCGGCTAACCCCGGGGGCGCCCACTGAGGGAATCTTCGACTCAGCGGCCTAAGAGCCCGAAGTTCATGATCGCCGAATTAGGGCTGCTAGCCAAATTCGATGGATGTTGACGCACCATTTCGCCTCCGGTGACGCCATGCGAGCGATAACAACGCACTCTCCGCCGTTTGAGGCGTGTCGAACGGCCCCACCGAGCCGGCGTTACCGTGCGCTCATGTCTGGGAATCTCGATGACGTACTTCTGACTGGGACTAGTACCGTCGAAGTACTCGCGATCGCTCTAGTTGCCATAAGGCAGGCTTACGTCAGGAGCGCCTGAATGCCTAAGCTCGCTATCTCCATACCCGAAGCCCCGGAATATGAGCCGGGGTACAGCCAAGCAGTAAAGGCCGGCAACACGGTCTACGTCGGCGGGACCATGGGAGTCGATGTCGCGACGGGCGATTTCGCAGGCCCGACGATCAGGGAGCAGACGCGCCAATCGCTGCTCAACTGTCAGGCGATCCTGCGCGCGGCGGGCGCAGAACTGAGCGACGCCGTCATGATCTACACCTTGCTCCAGCGGTCCGAGGACGCCCGCATCGTCAGCGAGGTATTCACGGAGTTCTACCCCGACGTGGAACCACCGCGTTGCGTGTCCAAGATCGGTGTCGACCGGCCGGGGTTGTTGATCTCGATTGCGATGATCGCGGTGGTCGACTGACGTGCTAAGAGTCAGCGATGTTGGCAGAGGACCGGGGCCGACGTTCTACGAGAGGTGCGCGGTTATGCGAATCGAGACGAGTAGACCCGGGATCTCGACACCCAGCTTCGCGACGTAGCGCGCAGGGGGCGCTACGGGAAACCACGACGTGTACTCCTCGTTCATTCCTGCGAAGTCGGACGAGTGCGTGAGCAACACACCGACCTCGATGACATCGTCGAGCGTTGCGCCCGCCTCCATCAGGACGGACCGGCAGTTGGTGAGAGCCTGCCGTGTCTGCTCTTGGATCGACGTACCGGCCAACTCGCCTGTGCTCACGTCTATACCGACAAGACCGGAAACGTAGACGAAGTCCCCAGCTCTGACGCCCTGGCTAAACAGCGAGGAGCCGGGCACGTCGGGCGCGCCGATGACTTGTCGCACAAGTACAAGCCTGCCTGTAGTCGACGCGCCTGTCCAACCGCTCGACCCAGGGTGGCTAATCCCAAATGACCATTGTCGTGAGCCCGAGCCGAGGTGCCGATATCGTCGCCGCGACGATGGTCGGCACAGCGCCGAATAGGTGCCGCTACACGACGCTTCAGCCAGCGTCTCTGAAGCGTCGTGTAGCAGATAGGCACCTCGCGGCATCGGGCGCCGGCTGGCTACCTCCCGCTAGGAGACACAGCCCGTGTAAGGCACATATCCGAGGTCGGCGAACCCCGGGACTGTTTGCGTGCCAGCGGCGGCCCCGTGGCCGTAGCCGATCACGAAACGCACCGGATACACCGCGGGACACGGGACGAGCACCTGAACCGTGACGGTCAGCCAAGTCGTAGCACCCGCTGGCAGCGCGGCTGTGTCTGCCGCTGACTGCCTGTTGATCTGCCCACACGCGCCTATGCGGGTGCGCAACGGACGGATCCCGGGGGGACGGAGTCCGTGTAGCGGAGCCCGTGCCACAACGGTCCTAATACTCAAGATTGATGGACCTTCATTTTGCACTTGAACGCCGAGTTGTAGCTGCCTGCCGTGCTGCACCGAACAGGCACCGCCGGTCTGCACGAGCGCCGGACCGCCCACCTGGGCGGATCGAGACGAAGTCGGCCGAGCTACCAGCGGCGGCGTCCGCCGCGGTCCGCTGTGGTGGCCGGCCACATGCCCGACGAGCAGGCAAAGCAGGCAGACCGCAACGGCAGCGAGCAGCCGGGCCATGCCGGACCGTCCGAGCGACCTGGGCCGACCTGTCTCCAGCAGCTCAGGATCATCGTCGAAACTACCCATCCACACCGCCTTCAGTGTCCATCTCGTCGATCATCGCCGCTTCGGACTTGTCAACGCTCCGAGACAACGACGGACGAGCGCCCGCAAGGCTCGCTCGTAATCGCACACCAACGATGCTCACATCTTTCGGCAGCGTGCACCCCACCTGGCGAGCGATAGCGCCGGCTCGGCTCGATCCTGGCTCACGGAAAGAGGATCAACGCGATGGCCGACTCCTATGCGATGCGGAAGTTCATGGGCCTGGACTTCGCGGTCGAGGAGGTGCCCGACGCCGCCACCCTGCTGCACTTTCGGCATCTGCTGGAAAAGCACACGCTGGGCGAGAAGCTGTTCGCGGCGCAGATCCGGATTTTCGAGCACGAGGGCTGGATCATGCGTGGAGGCTCGATCGTCGACGCCACGATCATCGCGGCGCCGTCCTCGATGAAGAACGCCACTGGTGAGCGTGACCCCGAGATGCATCAGACGAAGAAGGGCAACCAGTGGTACTTCGGGATGAAGGCTGACATCAGGGTCGATGCCGGCACCGGGTATGTCCACTCGCTGACCGCGACAGCCGCGAACGTGCACGACTTGGACGAGGCAGTGAACCTCGTGCGTGCCGATGACGAGCTGGTCTATGCCGACGCCGGCTACCAAGGCGCAGCGAAACGTCCCGAGATCACCGGCGACGAGCACCTATCCAAGGTGGAGTGGCGGGTCGCGGCGCGCAAGGGAAGACTCGCCTCGATGCCCACGACCGTGAGGTTGAGTCACGTAAGGCGTCTGTGCGCGCGAAGGCCGAGCATCCGTTCCTGATCGTCAAACGGGACTTCGGATTCACCAAGACCCGCTACCGCGGCCTGGCCAAGAACCTCAACCACCTGCACATGCTGTTCGCCTCAGCGAACTGGCTGATGCGAGCCGGTGCCGTCGCCCTGATGGGGTGACGGCGAGGCATCAGGCTGCCCGACACCACCCGAAAGTGTCCCCGAGAGCCTGGTCTGGAGGCGGAATAGACCACTCCTTGGCCCCTCGAGGGCCTATCGAGGCCGCCCGCCGCCTGTCATACCCGGAATGGCTCTTTGATCAGTCCATCCCTAGGAAAAGAAGCTCTCCATGGCGGCGCGGGGCCCGGCGGCCTTGCACTCCAATGTGGACAGCAACGCCCAGTCTGGCATAGCCGGGGTGGGCGCTCGGCTTTGTTGGACTTTGGCCTAAAACGCGGCCCATTGGCCGGCGGCCAAGCCTGCGAATCGGCAGACCGCGCAGCCTATTGAGGGTTACTGTCATCGGGGGCGAAGGGCTCGCCCCGCTGGCGAGGGAGTTCACATGGCTGCGACGCGTACAATTCGGCAGGCGATTGCTATCGGTGCCATCGGAGTAACGTCTCTTGCGGTGGGCGGCATCGGGATTGCGTCCGCGGCCAACGGAGGGTCGCTCGTCCTCGGGTCATCGAACACCGCGACCCACACCACCTCATTGAAGGACTCAAAGGGCACTCCGCTGGCGTTGATCGCTAAGAAGGGCAAGCCACCGCTCACCGTCAATTCCGGCCAGCTGGTTAAGCACCTCAACGCGGCCGAGGTCGGCGGGCTCACCCCCTCGAAACTTTCGGTCGGCTCGTCGGCGCAGCGCAACTGGAACATCGGCGCCCTCATCGGCGGCAGCGGCAATGTGCCCGTGCTTGTGCTGCCATTTGCGACAGAGGCCGGTTCGACGACCGTTTACCATCCGCAGTCCGTAGCGAGCACCGGCAAACTCGCGAAGGGTACGTACTTCGTCGCCGCGACCATCCTCGGTACCGCACCCGACGGCATCATCTGCTTCGCGACTGTTAAACCGACCTTCCCAACTGCCAGCCAGTTCGCTTTGGTCTCGGAATCCTTCCCGACCGGTTCGCTTGACTCGACGGTCACCTTGACCAAGCCTGGCCGCATCCACCTGTGGTGCCTCAACGCTGACAGCGACGCAACCGATGACCCTGGTGAGGTCGTCACTGATTACCTGTCCGCCCTGCACGTTGCGAAGCGGATCGCCGGAACCACCACCCCCCCGAATGGGACATCCTCAACCCTGATCAGGCGTCTCACTCGCTGATCAAGCAATCCGCGCTCTTCATCCGGCTCGCCCCAGTCGTTATTGAGTAGACGTCACAACCGGGGTGATCACGGAATCGCACCGTGGCGCGGCGACGAGTGACGGTCCCAAAGCGCGGTCGAGCGTGCCCGAACGGGAGCGCGGTGACGTGGAGCTCCCCATTTGCACTGCCCACCAACAGGACGTTGCGCCTTCCGGACTGACTCGGCCGTGAGCCGAGTAACAGGAGGTTGTTGCGCCGTTGCCGGTGCCAGGCCGTGACCCAGCACTCGCTCGCGCGGTAGGCAACGACCATGCCTGGGGGCACCGGCATGACACTGCACTTGGCCCGTTGACTGAACCCGTGCAACTCAGGGCGCTGACCTGTCGTGACGTATGGGCCTTTCACGACCGGCTGCCGGTCCGTGCGACCGTCACCGGAATGCGCCGAAAGCACGACACCCGAGACCGGCCTTGCCGGGACAGAGCCGGGATCACCACACGAAGCCACGAAAAGGCATACCCAGTAGACAGCTCCAAAACTAAAGAGAAACCTCACGTCCACAAGACGCTTCACCGGGTGCTTCGGTTGCGGACTGATTGAACCGGCACTCCGCAGCAGTTCTGAACCGCCGGGCTGTCGAGGTTCTCGGCATACCGGCGCCCGGTCCTGCGACGCCGCGACGTAATGTGAGGAGAACCACGGCCCCCCGATACCAGCTCGTCATCAATTGCGTCGGCCATCCGGCGCGGCCGGCCCGGTTCTGGGCTGAAGCCATCGGCTACGTACTGGAGCCACCACCGGCCGGACTTCGCGACCACTACGCGGTCGCGTTGCAGAACCCGAAGGCAACCAGTTCGACATCAACTGGCGGCCGCCATGGCGCTCACAATTAGCCGCCTTCAGTTCCTCAACTCATCCGTCGATAACAGGTCGACCGCGCGAGCGCGCAGCAGGTGGAGCAGACATGTCCAAGAACGGCTCACAGACTGCACCGACAGAGGCGCTGCGCGATGCCCTCGCCGCCGAACCGTCGGCGCGTGTCTCGGCGGTGTCAGCCGATGGCACACCGGTCGACGTCCCTGCCGAGGTGCCGCTGGGCGAGGAGCATGTCCGGGCCGGGACGGCCGGCATGATGGCGTATCACCCGCAGGATCGGCCGCTGCTGATCAGCGGGTTCGACCGGGCACTGCGAGACGGATGGGCACAGCTGACGGTTCGGCTGGTCGGCGCTGCGACAACGACGGCAGTCAATGTCGAGATGTTCGACGTACTCGAGGACTGCGGGGTCGTGGTGATCGTCGCGGTGCCGAGCGTGGGCGATTCACCCGCAACGCAGACGAGCCTGCTCAGCCAGCAGAGCCTGCCCTCGCGGCTGGCCCGCATGCACAAGACCCGCACCGCCGAGATCGTCGATATCGATGGCGGCGTGACTGACATCCTGGGCTGGAGCGCGGCCGACATGATCGGGCACCGCTCGTTGGAGTACCTGCACCCGGACGACCACGACCTGGCGATCCAGGCCTGGGCGATGCTGCTCAGCGACCCGTCCGCCGCACCGCGCGTAAGGGTTCGTCATCAAGGCGTCGACGGCCGATGGATCTGGTTCGACATCAGCCACAGCGCGTGCGCGGCGCACTCCCCGGACTGCTTCATCGCAGACATGATCGACATCTCCAAGGAGATGGAGGCGCGAGAGGCGTTGGCAGCCCGCGAACAGATGCTCACGCAGCTCGCCCGTGCCCTACCGCTCGGCATTTTCCAGATCGACCGCGACCGTCGACTTGTCTATGTCAACGAGGGTCTCGGCGAGGTCATGGGAGTGGACAACCTCGACGACGATGGCGATGTGACGGGTCTGCTCAGGTGGCTGACCGCTGAGGATCGTCGGGTGTTCCTGTCGTCCTTGCATGCCGTGTCCTCAGCTGAGGGCACTCGCGAGTTCGATGTCCGCTTGGTCCCGCCCGGGCACGAGGCTCCGGTCGTGTGCCGCGTCACGATGCGCGGGCTGGAAGTGGGGCAAGGCGGTAGCGGTGGTGCGGTGGGATGCGTAGCGGACGTCACCGAACACACTCAGCTCCGCCAGGCGCTTGAAGATCGGGCAACCTTCGACTCGCTGACCCGCTGTCTCAACCGCGAGTCAGCGATGACCGCGCTCGACACCGCATTGCGACGCCGACTGCACGGCGCCCGGACACCTGCCGTCATGTTCATCGACCTGGACAAGTTCAAGACCGTCAATGACCGCCACGGTCATGCGGTCGGCGACGAGCTGTTGGTGGCGGTCGCCGCCGAGATCCGAGCCAACGTGCGCGACGGCGACGTCGTGGGTCGGATCGGAGGCGACGAGTTCCTCGTCGTACTCGACGGAATCTCCGCGAGCGAGGCAGATCAGGCCGTCAAGCGGCTGAGGCGTGCACTCGAGCGCGAGTTCGTCCTCAGCGTCGGTCCAGTGGCCGCGTGCGCAAGCGTCGGGCTCGCCCGGGCCGACTCGTCCTCGCTCGACGCGGATGCACTAGTGACCCTCGCCGACGCCGCGATGTACGCCGCGAAACGGTCCGGGATCACCTCGACGACAGCCACCCCAACAACCGCCCGGGGACCGGTCAGTACTTCATCGTGACTGTCGCTGTCCCGAGCACCGGCGGGAGCTTCGACACGTTGACCAGCAGGACCCGCCGTCGTCGACGGCTCCACTGGCGTCGAGCGTCTTCTGGTTGACGAGGTATTCACGGTGACCGGATCCTTCACCGGCGCGCAGGCGGTCGTGTCGGTCTCCCCCGAGGCCCCGCACGCTGCCTCGTCAGTGCCGAGCAGGTGATCCATCCCGAAGTCGCTGTCCTTGCTCACCCCGATTGAAAAATGCCGGCCGGTGCAAGACCCCGAAAAGTGTCAGCGCGTGACGGCGCCCCAACGACCTGGGACGCTGACACTTCGGTGAGACTTCGATACGGGAGGATCAAAGTGCGTCGCTCGAACTCGACAGTGTTGGGCATTGGGTCGCTCGTGGTGGCGATGATCGGTGCGGGCGAAGCGTTTACTGCGTCCGTCGCGGCAGCGCCTCAGCCGCATTCTGTGAGCTACCACGCCTGCTCGGTCAGGGTCATCCGAGGATCAATCTCGCGACCCGCAGTGGCAAGCGCTTGAAGACGCGAGCGAAGTACGGCGTCGGCTACTCGTTTCCGAAGGGCGCCGATCGACGCATCACGCTCCAGCCAAGCGCTCGGGCGTCGTGCAATGGCGCCGCCGGCGACCGCGGCGACGTCCTGCGAGACGCGCAGCGTGGTCGTCGACGCCACGATCCACGGCGACCGCAGGGCGGTCGCTACCAGACACAAGACATTCCCCTACTGTGCCGGCAGGGTCACCGTCTCGAATTTCGTCAGCGGCGCCAAGGGACCGAGCTTCTGAGCCGGCAAATGCGGCAGATCAGCGGCACCTAGTCGATCCCCTCGTCGACAACGACCACGAGCCGATCCGTTGGGATCGGTCATGGCCTGACGCGTCCGGTCCGGTTGACAACGCTCGCTTGACAACACCCGGTTGACAATGTCAACCGGGTGTTGTCACAATGGCTTCATGACACCCAAACCAGTTGCCCCGCATGACAAAGAGAAGTTCAACGATCTGATCAAGGTCCGGGCCGCTGCACTAGATCACTACGTCAAGGCCGTCGAGTGCTCGCGGCAGCGTCACGTGCTGATCACAGAGTTGATGGACGCGGGTTACTCACAATCGGACATCGCTCGAGAGCTGGGCGTGAGCAGGCAAGCCGTGCAGAAGATGCTCACGCTCCACCGGAAGCGAGGCCTACGACCGACGCTGACAAGCGACAGCTAGAGGGGTCGCGCCGGGCCGTCGTGCACGCGGGAGTCTTGGCCGCAGGAGTGGGTCACATCGATCGAGAAGCTCAGCGGTACGGTCGTCCAACGGTCGCGCCCGCACGACTTGGCGGCCACCCGGACCTGGGTCGCCGGTGGTCGACCGGTGCCCACCACCGCAGGCGGTCGCCAATGCAAAGTTGGCAGTGGTGACCGACAGCAACGTGTCAGATCGCAGGGTCGCCATAACGACCGGGAACGCTGACGGATCGGGCTCCGAGGCCGGCCAGTGATTGACTGAGAGGACGTCGTCCTGGAGGTCACGGTGAGCGAGAACGCCGAGCCGGTTTCGTACGAGGGTGTGCCGACCGGGGTTCCAATGCTCTCTTCGACTGGGCGGCAGTTCGGCACCTTGGTGAAGGTCCTGGAGATCCCGTCCGAGGACCTGTTCGACGGGGTCATCGCGCACACCCACCACGGACACCGCTTCGTCGACCGTGACCAGATCGCCGAGATCACCACCGAGTTCATCAGATGCGACCTCGACGACGAAGCGACGGAGAATCTCCCCGAGCCGTCGGGCACAGCCGCGTTCGACGCAAATGCCAGGTACGGCGAGGGCAAGTCGTTCCGCGAGTGGGTGCACCGGACCTTCGGCCACGGCGGCTGGCAAGCCGAGAAGTAGCCAACCCGCGAGCCGTCACCGGTCAGCGGGCGTTCGACCGCAGTCGTCGCACCGCCTGGGCAGCCGACCTGCACAAGGCAGGAGCGCCGATCCACCGGGGCACGCTCGCATTGAAGGACGAGCCAGCGTGAAGGCTTGACACATACCGATATAGGCATATGTTTGTCAGGTGCCCCGCTCGGCAACCACCTCGGACGTGTTCAACGCCATCGGCGATGCCCGTCGTCGCGACATCCTGGACACGTTGCTCGGCGGCGAGAAGCCGGTCGGCGCGATCGTGGACGACCTGTCGATGTCCCAACCTCAGGTGTCAAAGCACCTCAGGGTGCTCAGCGAAGTCGGACTCGTCAGGTGCCGCGCGGAGGGCCGCAACCGCCTCTACCGCCTGGAGCCAACGCGCCTTCAGCCATTCCGCGAGTGGCTGACCAAGTACGAGCAGGCGTTGAACGACCGACTGGATCGGGTGGACGACTACCTCAGAGAGCTACAATAACAAGGAGCGCCGAAGTGACATCTCACCGGAATACATCATCAGCCATCGAGTTCCCGAGCGCTCTCGAGCTCCGCCACACCCGGGCCTTCAATGCTCCGATCCAGCTTGTCTTCGACGTATTCACCAAGCCTGAGCACCTGCGCAAGACCTTCCCGCCGTACGGCGAGCAGATGACAGTCTGTGACATCGACCTGCGGGTCGGCGGGGACTATCACTTCGTCTTCGTGACCGCCGACGGCGACGAGTGCTCATTCCGCGGCACCTTCCTGGAGGTCGAGCCGCCGACCCGGTCGGTCCAAACCTGGCTGTTCGACGGGTGGCCGGACGCGCACGCTGTCGAGACGATGGAACTGAACGAGAGCGACGGGGTGACGACGATGACCTACCGCATGGTGTTCAACGACCAGGCCGGCCGCGACCACATGGACAAGACCGACGGCGTCGAAGCCAGCTTCGAAAACGTGGATACGTACTTGCGCTCACTGGTCGGGTCGACCGACGCCACAGCGGGATAGCGGCCTGGCTGTCCTCGGCATGGCGGACGTCGAAATGGCAGGCTGGCGTGACGGCTGCCGATAGGCTCGGACTCTCAGATCGGGGTGTTAGTCGAGAGAGGCTCGTGGTGGGCAAGACCAATCGGCGTTTGATCAGCTCTGCGGTTGTTGGCGCGACGACCATCACAGTCGCGCAGCTCCTACCCGGCGTGGCGGCCGCCGCGACACATCATTCGTCGCTGACCACCTCCACGCCACGCGCTGACCCCGCAGCCGAGCCTGGCGTCGCGCCGAAGCCCACCGTGGCCGACACCGTTGCACCCACGACAGGCTGCAGCCCTTCGTCATCACCCGACTACGGCTGCGGCAAACTCACGCTCCAGGCCGTGCCGATCGCCGATACCTTCCCGACCTCGACGCCGACTCTCGGGGGCCTCACCTTCGACATCACCGGTGCCAGCGCCTCGAGTGACGAACTCCTCAACAACTCCGTCGGTGACTGCACGACGACGGCGGATGTCGGCGACAGCGGTGCAACCTGCGGGGAGTCGACCTACTCAAACGGCGACGCGAGTGCCGCCGGAACGGATGGCAGCTGGGTCGCCGGCGATCCGTATGACGTGACACTCGACTCATCGACGCCGGCTCCCCCTAACACGCTGATTCCCGCGATCTCTGGCATCTTCCCGAACTGCACCGCCTTCGGCGCCCACAACGGGTGCCCGGACCTAAGGCAAGTGCCGGTGTACGGCAAGTACCACCAAGTCGGGTTGCGCATCCTCAACTCGGTGAGCCACAAGCCGGTAGCAAACGCGACGTACGAGCTGTGCTCGGCAACGACAGCGGCGCCCGCGACCGGCACCCATGCCTGCCCCCCCGGAGCCACCGTGCTCGCGACCGAAACAACCGGTGCGGGCGGCGAGCTGACCTTCACCAGCCGCTACGTCGGATCGAACAACTACACCGTGGTGCCGACAACGGAACCGACCGGGTACCAGGCGGTCAGGTCGAAGCGGCTCGCCGTGCCGGTGGTCACCAACACCGCCGAGGCGGGCGCGTTGGTGCAGACCACGATTGACCTGGCCCCGATCCGGCCGACCGTGAGGACCCACCACGTCACGGTCACCGAGAACAAGGCGATCAACTTCAACGTGCTTGCCGGCGCCAAGCCGATCGTCGGCCCACTGACCTTGGTATCGCTCAGCAAACCGGCCCACGGCTCGGCCCATCACTCGGGCGGCGAGGTCACCTACAAGCCGCGAAAGGGCTACGCCGGCAAGGACGTGTTCACCTACACCGTTCGCAACGCCCTGGGCGCTACCGCAACCGGCCGGATCGTGGTCCACGTGAGGGCCAAGCCGAAGTCGCACTGACCCCATGACTCGGCCAAGCGCTGGCGAGCCGTCGGTCCCAGGACGGCTGGTCGACGAGATCGGCGCGGAGTGGCAGCGCAGCGTCGATGGCGACGTCACCCGGTGGCGCGGCTACTCGTCGCTGTGGGACCCGCCCGAGGCGATGCGCGATTCCGGCGGCGGGCCGACCGCGGCCGTGGTCGCCGAGGTCGTCGGCGAGCGGGTGCGCTCGATCCTGATCCGCTGGAATGAACGCACTGCCAAACTGTGGTGGGTCGAGGTACCGGAGACTGCTGCTCAGCCTCCCGCGCTCAACTTCGTCGCGTACGACGTACCGGTGCTGGCCGCGGGATCGATCATCGACGACACCGCGTTCGGCTCGCTCGGCGTGACGGCGCAGGAACAGGTCGGCGCCTACCGATGGTGGCCGTCAACCGGTGAGGTGCACCAGATGTACGTCGCGCCGGCCGAGCGCCGGCATGGCGTCGGGATCGCCCTCGGGATGGTCGCGTGGACCTATGCCTGGCTGCGCGGCTGGCCGGCACAATTCACCGGCTCCTATCGCACCGCGCAAGGCGAGGCGTTCCTCGAGACGGCCAAGCCGTGGTGGTCAGGACGGACGAACCCGCTCACCCACCTCGCGCCACCGATGACACCCGGCGATCGGTTGAGTCCCTGACGAATCAGCGGTAGCCGTCGGCGCCTAGGGCGATCGACGGGCCGCTGTTCGCACCCTTCGCGATCACGGTGTCGTGGTTAGTGTCCAAGCCGCAGTCGATGGCCGGTGAGTCGATCGTCATCGACGTCTCGGCGATCGCGCCGGCCGGCGTCTCATAGACCGCGACAGCGGCGTTTCTGCCGGTCGGTGCGATGCCCACCCGGGCCTTTGCGATAGCCGCGGTCGGCCTCACCGGGCAGACGCCTCCATCGTCGACGACGATGGACAGCACGAAGTGCGTTTTCTTGTGCCTGATTGCGCAGCCGGTGAACACACTGCCATGCTTGGGAGCCGAGGCGGCAGTGGCCTGCGCCCGGCAGAAGAACGAGTCGTCGCCCCCCTGATTGCCACCGCCTCCCAACGGCGGCCCGCCGTACGAGACGTAGTGGCTGTTCCTATTCGCCGCATCGTCCTCGTAGACCGCAGCGATGAGCTCGAAGCTCAACCGCCTTCCCTGGAAATACGCTCCGGCCCCGTGGGTCAGATCGCCGCCGCCCTGCAGGCGCAGCTTGGGCAGCCACGGGACGCCGTGGCTCGGAGCTGAGAACTTGGCCGCATACAACGCCTTGTCGTGCAGGCAGGCCAGTCCGAGCCGTTTGCCGTCAGAGGCAAGATCGGGCTGCGAGCACCCGAAGCCGCCCTTTACCAACGGCGACCACCTGGTCGCGAAGGTGCGGACCTCGATGCCGTGTTTAGTGTCCGCGAGGAAGAAGTACTGCCCGTTGGCCCATGCGACCGCGGGTGCTCCTGTGATCTTGTTGCCGAGGCTATGGAACGTCGACGAGCCTGGTCTGTTGGCGAAGACCGCGCCGCCCTTGCCGCGATAGGCAACGACCTGGCCGGCGACCTGATCACCGCCTGCCAACGCGGCCGAGCTAGCCAAGCCGGCCAAGTGGGTTTGCGCATGAGCAGCCGGGACCGCAAACGCAACGGCGGAACAGGCACCGGCTGCCAGCGCCAAGCGTCGCATTGATCGGATCACGAGCCGCCCCCCATCAGTTGTCAGCCGACCGTGCTGAACGCAGAACCGGGTCATCGACCACTGACCGCCGTGCATGTCGGTGTAGAGCACGACGCGATGATCTCTGCGTTCACGCCGACCATCGTGCTGATCCGTCTCATACACATGGCTGGCCGCCGATCCGGCCGCCGACGGTCAGAATGGCGCGGTCGACCAGTGACGTGTCGTAGTGACTCGTGACCCCGTGACCGGAGCTCAGCTCGATCATCACCCCCGCGGCACTGCTGCCGAGCAGCGTGCCCAGCGCCGGGCTCAGGTAGATCACCTCGTAGCAGTTCGGCGTCGGCAACGTGTAGACCGAGTGCAGTCCGCCCGGCAGCAGCTGATGTCGGATGACGCCGATCGCAACCGGCTGGCTCAGTGGCGGGTCGAAGTTGCGGGTCAGGGTCGTGACCCGGCCGGCGCCGCCGATGACGTCGGTGTCGTCGCCGTTGGCTAGCTTCGGCAGGTAGCCGTCAGGGTTCGCTGCGTCCACGTGATGCGCGGCATCCCACGCCGTGGTCGTCGCGGCGTACCCGGCGTAGTTCTTGGCCGACTGGGATGGCCCAGTGACCTCCGCGGTGAACTCCCGGCGGACCTGCGAGCAGTCGGCGCCCGACTTCGCGGTCACCGCGCCGCTGAGGCTCTGCAACACCGACAGGTACGACGCACCGGCAATGTCATTGTTTGCCAGCGCGGTTTCGCTGCCAGTGACCAGCGACTTCAACGCCGCCGGTGAGCCGTCGGTGCACCGCCGATGCAGCGGATGCAGCGCGCCCAGATAAGCGCGGTCGCCATGGGCGTGGTCGAGAGCGGACAGCTGCTGGGCGACGGCGGCGAGCGTCACCGGCGGCACCACGGCGGTCGAGTGGGTAGGTGTCGGTGGCGCGGTCGGCGTGACCGTGTCGCCACTCGACGACGAGCAGCCGGCCAGCAACGCAACCGCGACCGCGACCAGCCTCATCACGTCGTCAGGAGGACTAGTGCTGCTGCTCGGGCTCCGGAGCAGCCGGCGCCGGCCCGAATTCCGTGACCATGTCCATGATGTTGGTGAAGTAGCCGCCGATGCACCCGGCGACGATCATCCCGATGCCGACCCACCACACGACGCCGAGCCACCACTCGATCAGGCCGACCCCGGCCAGGATCGTGCCGATCATGACGACAGCGGTGGCGATCCATACGCCAGTTGTGGCGCCGTGCCCGCCGGCCGACTCGCCCGTCATCAGGTCCTCCAGATGCTCAGAAGCGTCTCGCAGTTAGCCTACGGCTCGGCGTCAGCCTGGCTGCGGAGACCCTCCGTCTCCGGCCGTGGCCGGGAAAGGTCGATTTCGGCGTTGAGCTCCGCGCCGAACAGGATGGCAAGCGCGGTGAGGTAGAGAAACAGCAGCACCGCGACCGGGGCCGACAACGGCCCGTAGGTCGCGGTCCGCCGAAACGCGAAGACCAGCCAGGCCCGCAGGATCACCGAGCCGACGACCCAGATGACGACAGCGATGACCGCACCCGGCAGGGCGCGCCGCCACGGCGTACGGACCGGCACGGCCCGGTGGTAGAGCGTCGCGAGCAACGAGAGCGAGACCAGCAGGACCACCGGCCAGAACGCGACTTCGGTGATGCCGTGCACCACCTTGTGCCAGCGGTCGGGGAACAGGTTGACCAGGTCCGACGGGCCGAGCACGAGCGCCGGCAGCAGCACGATGGTCGCCAACACGAACCCGATGTAGAGCCGAAGTGCCAACAGCCGGCTACGCACTGCGCTGCGCTGATTGCGCAGCCCGTAAGCGATCGTGATGGTGTTGACGTAGGTCGCCATCGCCGACGAGCCGGTCCACAGCGAGACGATGAAGCTGATCGACACCACGTCCACCCGACCGCCGAACAGGATCCGGTGCAGCGCCGGCGCGATCGTCGAGTTGACCGCACTCGGCACGATCACGTGGGTCATCGCGTTATCGATCGAGCGTTGCAGATGGTTCAGGTTGTCGGCGCCGAGCGGACCGCTGAAGAAACCGATCGTGCCGAGGATCGCCAGAATCGCGGATGGCAGCGAGAGCAGCTGCCAGAACCCGGCCTCGGCGGCCAGGCCCATGACACGGTCGTGCCAGGAGCGGCGCAACGCCGACCAGACGAGCCCGGGAACGGACGTCACTCGGTAAAGGTAGAGCCCGGCGGCTGATTCACTGTGGATATGAGCGCAACGCATGACGTCGACAACCAGGTCCCGCCGCTGACCGACTACGACGTATTCGGCGCCGACACCGCGCTGGTCGAAGGTGTCCAACGCCACGACGGCGGCTGGGCGCTCGACTCGCTGTCAGCCCTCGGCCGTCGCGCCGGCAGCGCTGAAGCCCAGGAATGGGGCCGGCTGGCGAACGTCAACCCGCCCCGGCTGGTCAGTCACGACCCGTACGGCAACCGGATCGACGAGGTCGAGTTCCATCCGTCGTGGCACTCGCTGATGACGGTCGCCGTCGGCGAAGGCCTGCACGCCGCGCCGTGGATCGACCCGAAGCCCGGCGCCCAGGTCGCGCGGGCGGCCGGCTTCTCGGTCTGGAGCCAGACCGAAGGCGGCCACGGCTGCCCGATCTCGATGACCCACGCTGCGGTGCCGGCGCTTCGGGTCGACGAGGCGCTGGCCGTCGAGTGGGTGCCGCGGCTGCTGTCACTGGACTATGACCCGGGACTGCGTACGCCGGCTGACAAGGCAGGCTGTCTCGCCGGCATGGGCATGACCGAGAAGCAGGGTGGCTCCGACGTCCGCACCAACACCACCCGGGCGGTGCCGAGCGCCGACGGCACCTATCGGCTCACCGGCCACAAGTGGTTCACCTCGGCACCGATGTGCGACATGTTTCTCGTCCTCGCCCAGGCGCCGGGTGGGCTGACCTGTTTCGTCGTACCCAGGGTCCTGCCTGACGGCGAACGCAACACGTTCCGGATCCAGCGACTCAAGGACAAGCTCGGCAACCGGTCGAACGCCTCGAGCGAGCCGGAGTTCGACGAGACTGTCGGCTGGCGGCTCGGCGACGAAGGTCGTGGCGTGCCCACCATCATCGAGATGGTCGCGATGACCCGGCTGGACTGCGTGATGGGGTCGACGACGGTCATGCGGTCATCGGTCGCGCAGGCCACCCACCACGCCCGGCACCGACAGGCATTCGGTCGCTACCTAATCGACCAGCCGCTGATGCAGGCGGTGCTGGCCGACCTCGCCGTCGAGTCCGAGGCTGCGACGACGCTGATGGTCCGCCTCGCGGCCGCGGTCGACGACGACGAGTCGGCGTTCAAGCGACTCGGGCTGGCGGTCGGCAAATACTGGGTGTGCAAGCGCGGCCCGTCGGTCGCGGCGGAGGCGCTGGAGTGCCTGGGCGGCAACGGGTACGTCGAGGACTTCCCGATGGCGCGGATCTATCGCGAGGCCCCGCTGAACTCGATCTGGGAAGGCTCGGGCAACGTCAACGCCCTCGACGTGCTGCGCGCTCTCGGGCGCGAAGCGGGTGCGTGGGAGGCGTTCCGCGACGAGGTCGTGTTGGCGTCGGGGGCAGACCGCCGGCTGGACGCCGCAATCGGCGCGCTGGACACGGCACTCGCCGACAGCTCCGACATCGAGGTTCGCGCCCGTCGACTGGTCGAGCAGATGGCGCTGGTATTGCAGGGCTCCCTGCTGGTCCGGTTCGCGCCGGCGTTCATTGCCGATGCGTTCTGCGCCTCCCGGCTGGCCGGCGACTGGGGTCACGCGTTCGGCACAATGCCGGCCGGCGTCGACGCCCGGGCGATCGTCGAGCGGGCGACGCCGAAGGTCGGCTAAGCCGTTGCGGGCTTGCCTGCCACCGTCCACAACCGGCCGCGGTCACGACACCATCCACATTCGAAGGCGGCGCGCTCACTGAGCGATCCGAACCCGGGAACGTTGGGACGTCATCGTTCCCGATCCCGGAGGTTGTTCTCGTGCATCGCTGCCGTTTGTTGCTGGTCTCGATCGTGGTGCTCGGCGGGCTACTGCCCGCGGCCGCCGCGACCGCGTCGCCGGCTCCGTCGACCAAGTCAGCCACGGTCACCGCCGTACCCGCTGCCGCTGCCAAGGCCCCGACAACGAAGAAGGACCGCGTGGTGTGCAAGCACGCCCACAACGCGCGGGCCCGCTGTCTCGCGATCCGGGTCGACCGGATCCGCAAGGGCCGGATCCGCCACGCCAACGACCCGATCGGCTACGGTCCGAGCGACCTGCAGTCGGCGTACTCCCTGCCGTCCGCGACCCGCGGCACGCATGACACGGTCGCCGTCGTCGACGGCTACGACGATCCTGACGCCGAGCACGACCTCGGCGTCTATCGGGCGCAGTACGGATTGCCGGCCTGCACCACGGCCAACCACTGCTTCGGCAAGGTCGACCAGTCAGGCGGCCACAGCTATCCAGCGCCCGATGGTGGCTGGGGTCAGGAGATCTCGCTCGATCTCGACATGGTCTCCGCGATCTGCCCTCACTGCCACATCCTGTTGGTCGAAGCGACCACGACGTCGATGGCCAACCTCGGCGCGGCAGAGGACACCGCGGTGCGGCTCGGCGCCGACGCGGTTAGCAACAGCTACGGCGGCCCGGACGCTTCCGACAACAGCTACGGCCGCTACTTCCATCACAACGGTGTCGCGATCACGGCGTCCGCCGGCGACAACGGCTACGCCGTGAGCTATCCGGCCTCCTCGAAGTGGGTGACCGCGGTCGGCGGCACCACGCTGACCCGCTCCTCGGCCGCTCGCGGCTTCACCGAGACGGCGTGGAACGACAGCGGCAGCGGATGCTCGACGGTGAACAAGACGACCTGGCAGTCGGTCGCGACCACCGGCTGCGCCGGCCGCGCGGTTGCCGACGTCGCTGCGGTCGCTGATCCGGCGACCGGCGTCGCGGTCTATGACAGCTATTCGTTCGAGGACACGAGCGGCTGGCTCACCTTCGGCGGCACCAGCGCCTCGTCGCCGATCGTCGCGGCGGTCTATGCACTCGCCGGCAACACCGCGTCGGTCGACGACGGGTCCTACCTCTGGTCTCACCACCAAGGGCTGCGCGACGTCACCAAGGGCAGCAACGGCTCATGCTCGACGAAGCAGTGGTGCACCGCGCGGGCCGGCTGGGACGGTCCGACCGGCTGGGGTACGCCGGACGGCGTCAGCGCGTTCTGACCTATCCGGCCGCGAGGTGCTCGAGGGCCAGCCGGTGGGCGTGATCAAGCGCATCACCGGCTGGCATCTCGACATCCGGCCTCACACCAACGATTGCCCGCCTGGTCGCCGACACCGATCCGGCCGATGCCCACCAGCCGCGCTACGGGCTGCTTCTGGCGCTCTACCGGCAGCCCGACTCCGCCACGTCCGCACCGTGAACCTGTCAGGACGTACGGCTCACCCGCGAGGGTGAGCCATCCTGACAACTCCGGGGAACCCGGCCAGGTTGTCACCGTCTCCTGGGTCAGTGTCCGTGCGCGGTGGCACAATCCGGGCCATGGACCACGATGTCACGCCACCCGTCTCGCGCGCGACGGGGTTGCCGCGCTTTGACTGCGACGCGCTGTTCCGGGCGCTCGACGCCCAACGTCGTGAGCGTCGGTTGGGACGGTACGAGCTCGCCGACGAGATGTGGGAGCAGTCAGCAGATCTCAATGCCACGCGAAGCGACCATCCGCTCTGCGGCGGCGCGGTCGCCCGGCTCCAGACCCGCCAGGCGCGTGATCTCACCTGGGCAGAGTTGGCGCCGGAGTTTTGCTGCCCACCCAGCCGGCTGACCAACCTGCGCACCGTCCGGTTCGCGGACATGGACCTGACGATGCGCGTCACCCAATGGCTCGCTCAGCCGGCTGCCACGTTCATTCACCCGGCGCAGTGGTGAGCGACATGGACCTGCCCGTCATGCCGCCGGTGTCACCGATGCTCGCCAAGTCGATCCCGCAGATGCCGGCGCCGGACGCGGTCGAGGGCGGCTTGCTCTACGAACCGAAGTGGGACGGCTTCCGTTCGATCATCTTCCGTGACGGCGACGAGGTCGAGATCGGATCGCGCAACGAGAAGCCGATGACCCGCTACTTCCCCGACGTGATCGAGGCGGTCAAGGCCGCGCTCCCCGACCGATGCGTGGTTGACGGCGAGATCGTCGTACCCATCGACGGTCGGCTCGACTTCGAGAGCCTGCAGCAGCGGATCCACCCGGCCGAGTCACGGGTCCGCAAGCTCGCCGCCGAGACTCCGGCGCAGTTCATCGGCTTCGACCTGCTCGCCGTTGGCGCCAAGTCGCTGATGGCCGCGCCGTTCGCCGAGCGTCGCGCGGCGCTCGAGAAGGCACTGACCCCGACAAGCCGCGTCCATCTGACGCCGGCGACTCGTGATGACAAGGTCGCCCAGGAATGGTTCACCGCATTCGAGGGCGCCGGCCTCGATGGCGTCGTCGCCAAGCCGCTCGCGCTGCCTTACTCCCCCGACAAGCGGGTGATGTTCAAGATCAAGCACGAGCGGACCGCGGACTGCGTCGTCGCCGGCTTCCGCTGGCACAAGAGCGGCCAGATCGTCGGCTCGCTGGTCCTCGGGTTGTACGACGGCGATCAGCTGCGCCACGTCGGCGTCGCCGCGTCGTTCACGATGGTGCGGCGCGCCGAGCTGGTCGAGGAGCTCGCTCCGCTGCGAGTCGACGCCGAGCAGAACCATCCCTGGCTCGGCAACGAGTTCGGCCCCGGCGGCACCCCCAATCGTTGGAACTCCGGCAAGGACATGTCCTTCGTCGCGTTGCGGCCGGAGCGGGTGATCGAGGTCGGCTACGACCAGATGGAGGGCTCGCGGTTCCGGCACACCGCCCAGTTCCGCCGCTGGCGCGACGACCGGATGCCCGAATCATGCACGTTTGCCCAACTCGAGCGGCCGCTGACCTACGCGCTGGACGACGTACTCAAATCCTGACGAAAGTTTCAGCGGCTCTTCAGGTTCGCTCGGTTTAGTGAGGGCTGCAGGGCGTGCTCGCCGGCGTAGCTACCGATCCGGCTCGTCCAACCCCTCCCCCCGGAGGTTGGACCCGGCGAGTGCGTCCTTGCACCTTGTCCCGGGAAGTTATCGCCTCGTGACCCGACTGCCGTTAGCGCCCGTCAGAGCTGGGTATGACACCCCCCGAGGTGGCGGCAGGTTCGCATCAGGCCAGTTGCTACTGACCGCAGGGCCGTCCCTGCCGGCTGCAACCGGCAGGGACGGCTCGTCGCGGGATAGCAGCCGCGGCCTACCTCCCTGCCGGATCCCAGTGGCAGACTCGAAGGCGTGTTGCGGCTCATCTTTGCCATAATCGGCGCGGTCCTGCTGATCGTGGGAGTTGCCTTCGCCGACAACTTCCGCGGCACCGCGGTGCGCTTCGCCGGCTGGGCCCGGCGGACCAACAGCCCGCTCCTCCGCGCCCGCGGCCCACACCGCTGGCTGAACAACACTGGTTTCCAGGCCATCGTCTTCCGGGTGTACGGCGCCGTCGTCGGCCTAGCAGGTGTGATCATTCTCGCGGTAGTCGTCCGCCACTAACCGTCGTCTTTGAGCTTCCCGGACCGCGCCCGGCTCGGTTGGACTCTCGGGGGCTCGCCTTCCATCTTCGGGTAGTTCGGCGGGTACGGCGCATCGCCGAGACCTCGGTCGGCCTCATCGCGGTCGGCCCACTCGAGCAGCGGCGCGATGTCGAAGTGCACGTCGTCGATAGCGGCGTGGACATCGCCGAGTTCGGCGAATCTCGCCGGCATCGTCGCGATCGTGAAGTCGGCTGTCTCGACCTCTGGCAGCTCGTCCCAGGTGAGCGGCGCCGACACCGGACCATGCTCGAACCCTCTGACCGAGTACGCCGCGGCGATGGTCCGATCCTTGGCGTTCTGGTTGAAATCCAAGAAGATCTGCTCGCGGCGCTCTTCCTTCCACCAGGCGGTCGTGACCTGCTCCGGCGCCCGCCGTTCGACCTCGCGTGCGAACGCCAGCGCAGCCCGTCGTACCTCACGGAAGCCGAAGCTCGGCTCGATCCGGACGTAGATGTGGATGCCGCGGTTGCCCGACGTCTTCGGCCAGCCGACGGCGCCGATTTCGCTCAGCACCTCGCGGACGATGAGCGCGACCTGCTTGGCCTCGGCGAACCCGGTGCCGGGCTGCGGGTCGAGATCGATCCGCAGCTCATCGGGCTGCTCGACCGCGGCGCGGCGGGTGTGCCAGGGGTGGAACTCGACGGTCGACATCTGCACCGCCCAGGCGACCGCCGCCAACTCGGTCACGCAGAGCTCGTCGGCGGTCCGCCCTGACGGGAAGCTGACCTCGGCGGTCTCGACCCAGTCCGGCGCGCCCTTGGGCAGCCGTTTCTGGTAGATCTTCTCGCTGCCGCCGACGCCCTCGGGATAGCGGTGAAGCATGCACGGCCGTTCGTAGAGCGCTCGGACGATGCCCTCGCCGACCGACAGGTAGTAGTTGACAAGGTCGAGCTTCGTCTCGCCGCGGGCCGGGAAGTAGACCCGGTCCGGGTTAGTGACCTTGACCAGCCGGTCCCCGACTGGAACCTCGACGAACGGCGACGCCATGTCCTGACCGTACCGGCTGAGCGGGAAGCGCAGCGGGCCCGGCGATGTTGCTCAGGTGTGAAACTGTTCAATCGCCATCAACGAGCTAGCGGAATAGGTGGACAACCCGCAATGACGCACCCGGTCGAGAAGACGGACGAGCAATGGCGCGCCGAGCTCAGCAAGGAGGAGTACCACGTGCTCCGCGAGGCCGGCACCGAGCGGGCGGGCACCGGTCCGCTGCTCGATGAGCATCGCGTCGGGGTCTACCACTGCCGGGCGTGCGGTCATGAGCTGTTCCGCAGCAAGACGAAGTTCGAGTCGCACTGCGGCTGGCCGTCGTTCTACGACCCGAAGGACTCCGACGCGGTCGAGCTGCTCGAGGACCGCACGCTGGGCATGACCCGGGTCGAGGTTCGCTGCAAGAACTGCGGCTCGCACCTCGGTCACGTCTTCGAAGACGCGCCGCAAACGCCGACCGGCGAGCGCTACTGCATGAACTCGCTCAGCCTCACCTTCGAGCCGGGCGAGTAACCCCGCGAAGTGTCAGAACGTCCGGGCGCCAGAGCGCCCGGACGTTCTGACGGATCGGGAATCGAGACGTCAGGGCAGGGCGGCGATCAGGTCTGCAGGCGACTTGCGGGCACCGGTGTAGAACGGGATCTCCAGCCGGGTGTGGCGCCGCGCGGTCGCGCCACGCAGGTGACGCATCAGGTCGACGATGCGGTGCAACTCGTCAGCCTCGAACGCCAGCATCCACTCGTAGTCACTGAGCGCAAACGCCGCCACGGTGTTGGCCCTGACATCGGCGTACTCCCGCGCCATCACACCGTGCTCGGAGAGCATCGCCCGTCGTTCGTCGTCGGGCAGGAGATACCACTCGTAGGACCGGTTGAACGGGTAGACGCTGACATAGCGCCGCGGCTCGTCACCGGAGAGGTACGCCGGCACATGGCTCTTGTTGAACTCCGCCGGCCGGTGCAACGCCATCGCTGACCAGACCGGCTCGCAGGCGCGACCGAGCCCGGTCTGGCGGAACCGCGACCACGCCTCCTGAAGATCGTCGGAGGTCGGCGCGATCCACCAGAACATCAGGTCGGCATCAGCCCGGAATCCACCGACGTCGTAGAGGCCACGGGTCACGACTCCCTTGTCCGCGAGCTGATCGAGGGTCTGCTCGAGCTCCTCGCCCATCGCCGCCCGGCCGTCGGCAGGCAGCGAGGACCGCACTTTGAACGCCGACCAGATCACATAGCTGATCGTCGCGTTGAGCGCCTTGGCCCGCTTCCCGGCAGATTGCTGGTCCGACATGCATTCATTGTCGCAAGGCGGGGCAAACTGCGGGCATGCGCCGTCTCGCTTGCGCCGTCTCCCTTCCGATCGCCCTCGTCGCCGGCTGCTCGGCAGCCGGCTCGCCAGCCGGCCACGTCTCGATGCATCCGGGTGCGACCGGCGCAAGGCAGGCCGCTTCGCCGCCCTCGAAGGCCAAGAACTGGCCGACCTACCACGGCAACGCCAACCGCACCGGCCACACCGCCGACGCCGTGAAGACGCCGCTGCACCACGCATGGACCGCGAAGCTCGACGGCGGGGTCTACGGCGAGCCGATCTATGTCAATGGCACGTTGATCGCCGCGACCGAGAACGACACCGTCTACGGCCTGAACCCGAAGAATGGTCACGTCAGGTGGCGCACCCATCTCGGCACCGCCGAGACCCAGAGCCAGTTCCCGGACTGCGGTGACGTCTTCCCGCTCGGCATCACCGGCACCCCGGCATACGACGCCAAGACCGGCTCGGTATTCGCTGTCGCGACGACCGGCACCGGCCACCACACGCTGTGGGCACTCAATGCCGCCACCGGCAAGCGCCGCTGGCACCGCAACGTCGACGTCGACAAGGCCCGCGATCGCAACGCCGAGCAGCAGCGATCTGCCCTGCTGGTCGTCGACAACCGGGTCATCCTCACCTACGGCGCGCACGCCGGCGACTGCGACAACTACGTCGGGTACGCCGCCTCGGTGGCGACCAACGGCAAGGGCAAGATCCCGTTCTACGCCGTGCCGAACGCTCGCCAGGCCGGAATGTGGAGCCCGGCCGGACCAGTCCGCGCGCTCGACGGCAACCTGCTGACCCCGACCGCCAACGGCTCCAACCGCACCGGCGGCAAGTGGGACCACAGCGACGGCGTGCTCGAGCTCAACCCGAAGACGATGCACTTCGTCCGGGGCTGGGCGCCGGCCAACTGGGAGCAGGGCGACGCCGACGACCTGAGCCTCAGCTCGACGACTCCGGTGCCGGTCGACGGCAAGTACGTCGTGGGCGGCAAGCGCGGCGACGTCTGGCTGCTCAGGCGCGGTCTCGGCGGAGTCAACGGCGAGCTCAAGACATTGACCGGCTGCCAGGCGTACGGCGGCGAGGCCCGGGCCGGCCGGACCGTCCTGCTGCCCTGCCACGAAGGCGTCAAAGCGCTCGTCGTCACCAAGCACTCGATGCACTGGACCTGGTCGGCGGGCGTCTACGGCTCGCCGGTCATCGCCGGCAGCCGGGTCCTCGTCGCCAACGGCCCGACCGACGGTCGGCCCGGCACCCTCACCGTGCTGTCATTGAAGACCGGTCACACCGAGACCAGCATCTCGGTCGGCCCGCTGACCCACTTCCCGTCGCAGATCGTGGTCAGCAACCGGATCTTCGTGCCGACGCTGACCGGCATCACCGCGATTCGCGGGAGCTGAGCCCGGCAAGCACCTCGGCGACGGCCCGGTGGGCCGACCGGATGCACGCCGGCACGCCGACCCCGTCGTAGGTCGCGCCGCAGGCCGCCAACCCTGGGACCTCGGCCACCGACGCCCTGATCCGCGCCACCCGGTCCGGGTGGCCGACGGCGTACTGCGGCAACGCACCACCCCACCGCGTCACCCTCGACTCGATCGGTACGCCGTGAAACCCGGCGTACGTCGTCAGCTCGGCGGCCGCCGCAGCCGCCAGGTCGGCGTCGTCGCGCTGCAGGTCACCGACGTCGCCGTGGCGCCCGATCGAGCAGCGGACGATCGCCACGTCATCGCCGCCGACGTGCGCCCACTTCGAGGACGCGAACGTCACCGCCTTGACCGGGCGGCGGTAGGTCGCGGGCACGAGGTATCCGCTGCTTGTGGTCGCCGGGACGTCATCGCAACGCCACGCGGTCGTGACGATCGCCATGCTGGCCGCCTCGATCGCGGCGAGCTCGGTTGCCGCGATCCGAGCGATGCCGGCGAGCAGCCGCGCGGCGGGCGCGGCCGGCAACGCGAGGATCACCGCATCAGCCTCGATCGGCTGCTCGTCGGTGGTCGGGCCGTGCACGACCCGCCAGCCGGCAACTTCGGTCCGCTCCAGCCGGCGTACCGCCCGGCCGGTCACGATCACGCCCCCGGCGGACTCGATCGCGCCGGCGACGCTGGCGGGCAGCGAACCCATCCCGCCGGTGACCGTCGCGAAGACCGGCTCGGTCGAGGGGACAGCAGGAATCGCGCGCCCCGCAGCGGCGAGCAGCGAGCGCTCATCGCGCGGCAGCTGGGGGATCGTGGCCGCCAGCGAGAGGTGATCGGCGCGGCCGGCATAGACCCCGCCGAGCAGCGGGTCGACGAGGCGGTCGGCGACAGCCGCGCCGACCCGGCGTCGGACCCAGTCACCGACCGAGATGTCCTCGCCGGGCGCGGTGCCCGGCAGGAAGCGGTCGAGGGTGACGCGGGCGACCTCGGCGGCGCTCAGGACGCCGCGAAGGGTGGCCGGATCACTGGGAAGACCCATCACCGTGCCGGTGGGCATCGGATGCAGCTCACCGCGCGACCAGAGGGACGCCGACGTCGACTGCGGCGAGACCAGCTCGGCGGAGCGGCCGAGCGCATCGACCAGACTCAGCGCCTCCGGCACCCGCCGCAGGAACATCTCCGCGCCCTCGTCGACCGCGACACCGGCGACCTCGGAGATCCGCAGCTTGCCGCCGACTGCGGCGGTCGACTCGACCAACGTGACCGCAACCCCGGCGCTCGCCAACCGGAGGGCCGCGGCCAGCCCGGCAATGCCGCCACCCACGACGACCACCTGCGTCACGGCCGCGCGCTCTCCTCGTGCACCAGCTCGACCAGCCGCGCCAGCACATCCGGATCGGTGTCGGGCAGCACCCCATGGCCGAGATTGAAGATGTGGCCGGGCGCGGCGGCGGCGCGGCGCAGCACGTCACGGGCGCGCTCAGCGACCGCTGGCCACGGCGCGAACACCGTTGCGGGATCAAGGTTTCCCTGCAACGTAACCCCGGGACCGACCCGCTTGGCCGCGTCGTCGATCGCCACCCGCCAGTCGACCCCGACCACATCCGCGCCCGCAGCGGCCATCAGCCCCAGTAGCTCAGCGGTGTCCACGCCGAAGTGGATCCGTGGCACCTCGGGCACTGCCGCAAGGACCCGACGGCTGTGTGGCAGGACATAGCGCTCGTAGTCGGCGGCGGACAGCGAGCCGGCCCACGAGTCGAACAGCTGGACCGCGCTGACCCCGGCATCGATCTGGACCCGCAGGTAGGTCACCGCGAGGTCGGCAAGCCGCCCGGCCAGCGCGTGCCAGGTGGCTTCATCGCCGTACATCAGCGCCTTGGTCCTGGCATGGTCGCGGCTCGGCCCGCCCTCGACGAGGTACGACGCCAACGTGAACGGCGCGCCGGCGAATCCGATCAGCGGGGTGTCGCCAAGCTCGCCGACCAGTGCCTTGACCGCCTCGGCGACCGGCTCGACCTGCGACGGCGCCAGTTCGGGCAGCCGGTCGACGTCAGCCGCGCAGCGGATTGGATCGGCGACGACCGGACCGACGCCGGGCTTGATATCCAGGTCGACGCCGGCCGCCTTGACCGGCAGCACGATGTCGCTGAACAGGATCGCGGCATCGACGCCGTAGCGGCGAACCGGCTGCATCGTGATCTCGGCGACCAGATCGGGCCGCAAGCACGACTCGAGCATCCCGACGCCCGCGCGCAGCTTGCGATATTCGGGCAGCGAGCGACCGGCCTGCCGCATGAACCAGACCGGCGTGTGCGGCACCGGTTCGCCTCTGCAGGCGCGCAGGAACGCGCTGTCAGAGAGACCGGCCATTCCTCGATCGTGTCATGGCGACCGGCTCAGCCGGCGCCCGCCGAGGCGATCAGCACCACCCCGCACAGCGCCGCGACGACACCGGTGAGCTGGACTCCGCGCAGTCGCTCGGCATGCACGGCGCGGGCCAGGATCACGGTGAGTGCCGGATATAGCGACGACAGGACCGAGACCAGCGACAACAGGCCGTGCCGGGTGGCGTAGGCGAAGGTCGCGTTCGCGCTGACGTCGAGGCCGCCGATCACCGCCATCAGCGGCAGGTCGCGGACCCCCACCTTGAGCTGGTGGGAGCCGGCGAACGCACCGATCGCCACCAGGAGGAGCAGGGCCGCGGCCCGCATCACGACGAGGGTCATGATCGTGCTGGTCTCGGCGCCGTGATCGACCGCGACGAACACCACGCCGAAGCCGATCGCCGCGACGACCGCGAGGATGAGCGGCCGGGCGGCGGCCCGCGTCGACTGCTCGGTCGAGCGCAGCTCGGGACCGCTGGCGAGGACGACGCCGAGCACCGCGACGAGCACACCCGCGCCCTGCAGCAGGTTCGGCCGATCGCCCTGACCGATCCCAGCGACAACCGGCACGATGACACCGAGTGCGGCGATCGGCGCGACCACGCCCATCGTGCCGGTCGCGAGCGCCTCGTAGAAGGCCAGAATCCCGGCGGTGCCGGCGGCGCCAGCCAGCAGCGCCCAACCGACGTACCCGCTCGGCGCGCCGAACGCACCGGTCAGAACTGCGGCGACGAGCACGCCGAGAAGACCGAACGCCTCGCTCGCCGCTACCACGCCGAGCGGCGAGAGCCGCCTCGATGCGGTTCCGCCGAGGAAGTCAGACGTTCCCCAGAGCAGGCTTGAAACCAGCCCCAGCAGCGTCCCCACGTCTGCACACTAGGTGGCGCGGGTCACGACCCTCAGCGGCGCGTGTCGCGGTGATCACGCCCCGGCTGGCGCTTACAGTGACCTGGTGTCGGTGGAACTGTCTGCACCGGCCGACCTGCCGCCGGCGTTCCGATCGGCGCTGGCCGGTCTCGCCAGCGTGAAGCTTCGACCTGAGATCGTGGTTCAGGAGCTTCCGGCGCCGCAGCGACTGGCGCCGTACGCCATCGCCCTCCACGCCACCGCGATGTCCGGGGACGACGAGCTCGCCGAAGGCCGGCTGGTGCTGCTGCACGACCCGGAGGGCCAGGAGGTCTGGGCCGGCGACACCCGCTGTGTGGCCTATGTCCAGGCCGATGTGGACCCCGAGATCGCCAACGACCCGTTGCTCGCGGGCGTCGGGTGGAGCTGGCTGATGGAGGCCCTCGATGCGGCCGGCGCGAGCTACACCGCCGAAGGCGGCACCGTGACCCGCACCACCTCGGAGCGGTTCGGCGCGCTGACCGATCACCCGGTCGCGTGCGACGTCGAGATCCGTGCCTCCTGGTCGCCGAGCGGAGATCTCAGCCCCCATCTGCTGGCCTTCGCCGAGGTGCTCTGCCTGGCCGGCGGGCTGCCGCCGATCCCGCCCGGCGTCGTGCAGATCCCGAAGCGCCGTCCTATCCGACGGGCTCGCTGACCGGCTCGATCCAGGCGGCCGGCGATCGCAGGCCGCCCATCGCCGCAACGCGAGGCAGCCGGAGCGTCAGCCTGGTCCCCCGCACCGCGCCGGAGGTGATCTCCAGCGAGCCGCCGACCAACCGGGCGCGCTCCCGCAGGAGCCCGAGTCCGACATGGCGGCCACCTTCGGAGTGCACGACGTCGGGGTCGAAGCCGGGACCGTCATCGGAAACGGTCGCGACGACCCATTCCTCGTCGACCCACAGCTGCGCCGATGCCGAGTCGACGTCGGCGTGCTTTACGACGTTGAGCAGGCCTTCCTGGAAGAATCGGTACGTCGTGATGGCGGTGACCAACGGCAACGGATAGGGCTCACTCGGCCACGACAGATCGACCTCGATCGCGTAGCGGTTGAGCAGGTCGTCGCGAAGACCGGCGACCGCCCGCGCGAGATCGCCCTCGCGCAGCGCCGGCGGGCGGGTTCGTGCCATGACCGCACGCACCTGCTCCTCGGCTTCGGCGATGAGCGCGCTCGCCCGGCCGACGGCGACCGGATCGTTGAGATCGGAGAGCAGATACTGCACGGTGGTCAACGACTGCGCGACGGTGTCGTGCAGCTCGGCGGCAAGCTGGCCGCGGGCACCTTCCTCGGCCGCAACCAGTCCCGAGAGCAGCTCGAACATGCCCGCGCTCGCGTTCTCCGCGGTACGCCGGTGGCGCTCGGCCATGTCGTCGGCGAGCCGCACCCGCAGCTGCAGGGCGTCGACGGTCCGTGACCGCTCCTGCATCCGGTGTACCGAGCGGGTGGTCTGCACATTCGCGAACGTGGCGAGGCCGGCGATCACGACCGCAGCCGGCGAGCCGGCCAGCACCGCCTGCCACATCGGCACCGACACGTGGCCGGTCGCCTTCAGGATCGAGACCGATGCCGCCAGCACGGAGCTGCTCGCCGCGAGTGCCAGCACGAACACCAGCACCGCTATCGGCACCACCCGACCCCGGAGTCGCCTCATGGCGTGAGAACCCCCGTCGTGGTCCAGTCAGCACCGGCGCGTGGCGATCCCGGATCGTTCTCATCGACCGGTAGGCCACGGCCGAGGTCCGGCTCGGCGGCGAGCGCGATCGCGCCGAGCAGTGAAGCAACCGCGCGCTCGACGGCGTACAGCTCAGCGACGATCTCGTGGACCGAGGCCGGGCCCTCAGTCGTGGCCAGTCGGGCTAGCCGGTTGGCCGACTCTCGCAGGACGGCCAGCGACGGCACGGTGTCGGCGCCAAGGTCACCCAGGGCACGGGCGGCATCCTCAACCGCCTCGACTTGGGCGAGCGCCTCGTCCCGCGAGGCCGCCAGCTCGGCGATCGAGAGCCAGGACTCGGCCTGCTGGACGAGTACGTCGGCGAGCATGATCTCGCGGCGCCCGAAGCTCGACGCGCCGACCGGGCGGCGAGCTACCAGCACCGCGAGCGGCGCGTCGTGGCCACCAAGGACGGTTGCGCACCACGGTCGGCCGGCCTCGGTCCCGGTGACGGCACCGCGTTCGCCCAAGGCCCGCAGCACCCAGGGCTGGTCGAGCGCGTCGCTGTCGACCCGGCGGCGAGCGACGCCGTCGGCGTTGCCGGCGTAGTGGACTGCACCATCCTCTGCCATCAGGACCATCTCGACGTCGTCGCTTGCGAACAGGCGTGCCGCGGCGGTGAGCACCACCTGCGCCGAGACATCGACGGAGCGACCGCTGGCGCGCTCCTGGAGCCGGGCCAGCTCGGCGTAGAGCTGAGCCTCGGCGGCGCGGGAAGTCTGCTCGTCGTAGGAGATCCACAGCAGCAGAAGCGGCACGATCAGCGCGAGCAGCCCGAGCGGCGCGTGGATCACCAGCCAGGCCGCCAGGATCCCGATCCCCGAGGTGCCGACCGAGTGGATCGACGCGAGCGGCGCGCTCGCCCACAGCAAGGTGCGGAACCGCTGCTCGGTCATGATCGACATGGCGGAGGCGATCATCAGGTTGTTGACCAGCCAGAAGACGCCCATCCCGCAGACCGCGCCCGGCACGCCGCCGCCGACGAGATGCGCGAAGCCGGCACCGAGTGCGGTGGCCGCGGCGAACTGCGAGACGTTGAACTGCACCTTGAGCGGTTCCTGGTGGCGGACCAGCTGGGCGCAGAACACCCCGGTCGCGACCGCGATGACGGTCCAGGCGTGCGGCGAGTGGACGAACGCGACCGCAATGGCCGCCTCGGTCAGGCTGAACGTCCAGCGCTGCCGGCCGAATGAGAGATGGACGACTGCGATCTCGGCGACGCTAACCGCGACCGCGAGAAGCGGCACGGCGTACCACGGCGGGTGGCCCCACCCGTTGAGCACGCCGCTGACCGCCGCCAGCGCACAGGCAATGGCGGCGAGCATGCGCACTCGGGACCCGCTGGTCATCCCAACGGCCCCCAACCGGCGTCAGACCAGGAGCTTGCCGACCACGACGACGCCGACCACGACGAGGCGAACCACGAGCTGCCGGACCACGATGAGGCCGACCACGACGACGCCGACCATGAGCTCGCCGACCAGCTCGACGCGAACAGCGAGACCCAGGCGCCGCGCAGCCAGGAGTTGGCTTGCCACTGCCGCTCGTTGAACGAGGCTTCCCCGGTCGGGTCGGCCAGCCGGTGATGCCACCCGAAGTTGCCGTACCGGTCACGCGCGAGCGACACGAGTCCGGCGCCGGCTCGGCGGTCCTCGACCGGCTGCGCGCTCCCTCTGATCGCGGTCTTGACCTGCAGTGGGCTGCTGCCCCGGTGGTCCGAGAGGTAGGCCGCTGCGACGCCCGACGTGATCGCGGTGGCTTCGCTGGTGCCCGATCCGAGGAACAGGCCGCGACGGGTCCACGCCTGCGGGTTCTGCTCGGCGATCATCGTGTTCGGCGTCATCTCACCGAGCACGTGCATCCCGGGGGCGACGACGTCGGGCTTGGCGACGCCGTCAACCACGCCGCTGCCGGAAAACGGCGCGATCTGAGCAGATCGGCCCTCGACGTTGGCGGCGCCGACGGTCAGCGCACGCGGGTCGAGACCCGGGTCGCCGACCTGTCCAGGGGTGTTGCCGGCGGCCACCACAACGAGCACACCGGCAGCGCGGACTGCCTCAACGGCCGCGGTCAGTGGATCGGGGCCGTACGCCGGAGCGGTCGGCCGGTCGATACCGAGGGAGAGGTTGACGATCTGGATGGACCTGGCGTGAGTGGCAACCCAGTCCAGGCCGGCCAGGACCTGCAGCAGGTTGGTCTGCCCGGTCGAGTCGGCAACCTTGACCGCCACGACATGAGCCGCGGGCGCGATTCCGATCGCCGCGCCGTTCGACCCGGGGACCTGACCGCCCGCTATCAACGAGGCGAGAAACGTCCCGTGGCCGTAGCCGTCGGTGAAAGGCCCCGTCATCGAGGCGAACCCGGTTGCCGCCAGATGGGAGACATCGACCCCGTCGATCAGCCGGCCGGATGCCCGGCTCAGTGCCGGTGAGTCGTTGACGCCGGTGTCGAGCAGCGCAACCGTCACGCCGGCGCCGGTGTGGGAGTTGCCGGCATCACCGCCGACCGCCTGCGGCCCGAATACGCCCTGCTGGTCCGGTCCGTTGTCGCCACCTCTGCCACGACGCCCCAGCCCCATGACATGGCCGGTCCAGTTCGGCGAGACCGACAGCACGTCACGGTCGCGGGAAAGCTGAGCGAGCCCGGTCGCCGAGGCGGCGACGTACTCAGCGCCGACCGCGGGAAGGGAGTCGAGGACCCGGCCACCCGGCACCGCGAGTGGCAGTGAAGTGCCGGGTCGGACCTCGACAACGGCCCGAACCATCGGCGCCCGCGCCGGACCGGCTGCCGCCGCTGCTCCCCCGGAGATGACCAGCGGCGCTACCGCGCCGATCGCCGCTGCCGCGATTGCCCATTTGACTCGGTGCACGTGCTGCCAACTCTCCCTCTGGTCGCGGAGAGCTCCGCGCAGTTGTGGTTTCGGCAGCCTCGACCCGTGACTTGGGGTAGATCGGGCGCAATCCCCCATTCGGTCTAGCGCCGGCGAGCCCATTCGCGCGCTCGGTCAATCATCAACCGACTCGCTGAGCGGGGCTGCGCCGTACGGCGCAACGATTAGGCCCGTCGGGCTACAGCCGACGCGCTGGGCGGCCGAAGAACCCTGCAAGGTGCGATTCACAGAGCGCTCAACAGCAAGCCGGGCCCAGACCACGGCCCACACAGAGGAGGACGCAGGTGTCGGCACTTGCCGAGCACGCCGCCAGCTCAGCCGCGGATCCCGCGGTTGGCTTCACGGCCATGGTGGTCGATGACCACCCGCTGGTTCGGGAGTCGATGGTGGCACGGCTCACTGCGATGGGGGCACGGGACGTGGTTGAGGCCGCCAGCATCGCCGAGGCGCGGGCTCGCGCCCACGCCGGCGGCACGCGTGACCTCTGCGTGCTCGACGTCGGGCTGCCCGACGGCTCCGGCCTCGATCTGCTGAGCGACCTGCGAGCCGCCGGCTGGCCACGCCTGGTCGTGCTGTCCGCGGCCGATGATCCTTACTCCGTCCGCGCCGCGTTCGTCGCCGGCGCGCAGGGCTACCTGCTCAAGTCCGCCTCGCCGCTCGTCGTTGCCGACGGTGTCCGGCGCGTGTTGGATGGTGGCGTGTACGCCGATCCGTCCGTCGCCTCACTGCTCGCTGCCGGTCTTCGTGGCGGCCCGCAGCAAGATGGCGTCGCGGAGCTGTCCGGTCGTGAGATCGAGGTGCTCCACCTGGTCGCCGACGGCCGGTCCAACAAGGAGATCGGCGAGGCGCTCGGCCTCTCGGCGCTGACCGTCAAGAGCCACCTTGCCCGGATCGCTCGCAAGCTCGGCACCGGCGATCGCGCCGAAATGGTCGCGATGGCGATGCGAGCTGGAGTCATCCGCTAGCCGCCCGACCTGGTTGCCCCCGCCCGGCTACCGCGCTGGGCTGCACTTTCGCACTAACGTCGTGGCGTGAGCGAGACGGTTGAGAACCGCCCGGCAGCGGTGCCGTTGCTCGAGCCCCGCGACGGCGTACCTCCGATCATCGACACCCCAGCGGCGCTCGACGCGGCCATCACTGCCCTCGCCGCCGGCTCCGGCCCGGTGGCGGTCGACGCCGAGCGAGCGTCGGGCTACCGCTACGGCCAGCGTGCCTACCTGGTGCAGCTCCGCCGCGAACCGGCCGGCACCTTCCTCGTCGACCCGATCGCCTTCGACAATCTCAATGCGCTGTCCGCGGTGCTTGCCGACAGCGAATGGATCCTGCACGCCGCCTCCCAGGACCTGCCCTCGCTGCGCGAGGTCGGCATGCATCCCACCCGGCTGTTCGACACCGAGCTGGCCGCCCGGCTGGCCGGCTTCGAGCGGGTCGGCCTGGCCACGATGGTGGAGCTGCTGCTCGGGCTGGCGCTGGCGAAAGAGCATTCGGCCGCAGACTGGTCGCGCCGGCCGCTGCCCGAGCCGTGGCTGCGCTATGCCGCGCTCGACGTCGAGATCCTGGTCGAGCTGCGCGACGAGCTCGAAGCCGAGCTGACCCGGCAAGGCAAGCTGGAGTGGGCCCATCAGGAGTTCGCGGCGGTCTTGAACGCTGTGCCGGCACCGCCGCGCGCCGATCCATGGCGGCGGACCAGCGGGATGCATCGAGTCCGCACCCGCCGCCAGATGGCGATCGTCCGCGCACTGTGGGAAGCCCGCGACACGATCGCCCAGCGACGCGACACCGCGCCGGGCCGGATCCTCCCCGACAGCGCGATCATCGGCGCGGCGGTCGCCTCACCGACCGAGCCCGAGCAGCTGGCACGGATCTCCGGCTGGGGCGGCCGGTCCACCCGCCAGCTCGTCGCGACCCTCTGGCCGACGATCGCCGCGACGTACCAGCTGGCGGAGGCAGACCTGCCGCGACCCGCCCAGACCGGCGACGGTCCACCCCCGGTCAGTCGCTGGGCCGACCGGGACCCGACGGCGGCAGCCCGGCTCGCTGCGGCGCGCGCCGCGCTGGCCGACCTCACCGAAGCACATCGGATCCCGGTCGAGAACCTGCTCACCCCCGACCTGGTACGCCGCCTCGCCTGGTCGCCTCCCGGCACCGACCCGGAGGCGGTGACGGCTTACCTGCGCCAAGGCGGCGCCCGCGACTGGCAGATCGAGCTCACGGCAGCGCCACTGAGCGCGGCGATGGCGGCGTCACCCGCCGCCGAGTAGAGCGCTGCGACGGTGAGGCTTGAGCCGGTCACGGACCCGGCCACGCGCGCCGAACTGCTCGGCGGCGAGCTCGCGGGCCGGCAGGCGGCGCCGGGCTGGCCGCATGAGGACACCGAGCCCGGGATGAGCTTTCTCGATTTCGGTGGTGCGGTTTTCCTGATCCTCGACGACGACGACCGGATCGCCGGCGAGTGCGGCACCAAGACCGCACCCGATCCGGTTGGCATCGTCGAGATCGGCTACGGACTCGCTCCGGGCAGCCGCGGTCGTAGCCTCGGCGGCCGGGCGGTCACGGCCCTGGTTGACCGGCTGGCCGAGCGACCCGAAGTGGCAGTCGTCGAGGCCGAGGCCCACGTCGGGAACGAGCCGTCCTGGCGGATCCTTGAACGCATCGGCTTCGTCCCGACCGGCGTCGAAGCGCATGGCTATCGCCGCTATGGCCTCGACCTCGCGCACTGGCGGAGTCGCGCTTAGCGGCTGCCGCTTAGCCCGATTGCATCAGCCGGCGAACATTGCACCCTCATGCGGAGCGGGATCCGCCAGGTTCACCCGTTTGCCGTATCAAGTCGGCGCCGGCTGTTAGATACGTTTCCTTCATGCCGACGTGGCCTGACGCGCAGCAGCTCCGCCGCTGCGCCCTCGGAGTTGCGGTGCTGCATGACATCGACGTCATGCCGTCGCCGCACGGCGTCGTGCTGCCCGGCTCCCCAGATGTCACGATCAGCTGGGCCGAGTGCCGCCGCGCGATCGCGGGCGAGGAGCCGGAGTCCTCGGCCGGCCGGCAGCGGCTGAAACGCTGGCTTGAGCTGCGCCGCTGGATCGCCGACCGCCCGATCGAGGATCTCGCCGAGCGCGCCCGGCCGTACGGCGCCTGCGTTGAGTCGCCGCTGCATCCCGGCCTCGATTGGGTCCGCCGGCGGGTCCTCGGCGATGCCCTCGATCTCGGCTTCGGCCTCGTCGGCATCGACCCCGACCAACCCGACCTCGTCGTCCCGATTCCCCACCAGCTGATGCAGGCCGCGGGCATCGAGCCCTCGCCGTGGTGGCCGACCGCGATCGTGTATCTCGAGCGGATGGGCGAGATGGCCGCCGAGCGGATCGACCGGACACCACTCGCGCCGCTTCGGCCGATGGGTGACTGCGATGTCGTGACCCTGCTGGGGTCACGGACGCTTCGGCAGGCGATCGTCGCCGAGATCCCCGACGGAATGCGGACCGTCGCGGTGCCGATGCGGACCCGCGGCTGGCTGGACCTCAACCGGATCGATCCGGCGTTCTCCGCCGCCGCCGCCAGGCTTACTGAGGTAGCGGATCGCGGGTTCGACCGGCCGCTGCTGGTCACTCGCGAAGAGGTCGCACTTGCCCGCGAGGATGGCGACGTCATCCGGGCCGGCATCGAGGACCGGCTGGCGAAGGTCATCGACATCCGCGACGTGCTCTACCACCGCAACTAGTGTCCTGAGGACGCTAGCGCTCTCAGCACCCGTCGCTCGGCCGTTCCGGGAAGACGTCGGCATGGCCGTGATCCGCGGCTCGCCGAAACGCGGCACGAGCCGGCTTACCCAGCCGCGCCGAATACGACGTCGACGGGACGCACCCGCCCTGGTGCAGGCCGCCAATCACCCCGACGACGGTGCGGACCTTGCCCGACCCGACCAGCCACGGTGAGCCACTCGTACCGCCGGGATATCCGCCGCAGTTGAACGCTGGATAGCCCTGATGCCGGTAAACCGGCGCGCGGCAGGTGATCGGACGGTTGGCGGCGCCCAGCGGATAACCGGGAACCGTCACGTATTGCCCGGCCTTCGCAGCGGCGCCGAGCCGATTGCCGCCGACCGCATTCTGCAACCGCAGGACCTTGCCGTTCTTCGAGTGGTTTGCGACCCGCAAGAACGCCCAGTCGCGCTGGGTGTCGGTGTGATGGATCCATCGCGGGCTGCCGTATGCCGCAGTGACCTTCCACACTCCGTACGGCGCTTTGCCGTTGTCGTCGGCCGGCACGAAGACGTAGCCACGACCGTTGCCGGTCATGCAATGCGCGGCGGTCATGATCACGTCACGAGTCCTGCTGCGGATCACGCTCGCGGTGCAGGTGTGCAACGTGGGATAGGCGTTCGGCATGAACAGCGCCCCGACCGTCGGAGTGCCCGCGAAGCTGTGGGCGTTCCGGCCGGCGTGGATCGTGACGTGAGAAGCAGCGGGTGTCACCTTGACGATCGGTGTCGCCGGCGCAGTCGGGCTGGCTGAGGCGCTGCAGCTCAACGCGAGCATGGCGAGAGCGGCGGTCGCGATCGACGCCGAAAGCCAGCTCAGCGCGGCGCCACCGCGTCGTGGTCGACGCTGGCGGCAGCCTCGACGATTTGGCGCGCAACCTCCTGCGCCGACAGCCCGGCCGAGGCGAGCACACCCGAGCGGCTGCCATGAGGAACGAAGCAGTGCGGAAGCGCGACGTCACACATCGGCACCTTGATCCCGTTGGCCCGCAGCAGCCGGGACACCGCAGATCCGACGCCACCGGCGATCACACCGTCCTCGACGACCGCGACCAGCTCGTGAGCGGCGCACAGCGCCGGCAGCCCGGCGTCGACCGGCAACACCCAGCGAGGATCCACCACCGTGACACCAAGTCCTTGTGCCGCAACGCGTTCGGCGACATCGAGGCACAACGGCGCGAGCGCGCCAACGGAAACGATCAGGACCTCACTGGACTCATCACGGCGCAGGATGTCCATCGACCCGACCCGGTCGACCGCGGCGATGTCACCACCAGCGGGTGCCTTGGGGAACCGCATCGCGGTCGGGCCGGTCTCGTCCGCGACCGCTTCCCGCAACAGCTCCCGGACCCGGGCCGAGTCGCGTGGCGCCGCGACCCGCATTCCCGGCACGACACCAAGGATCGCGAGATCCCACATGCCGTGATGGGAGGGGCCGTCGGGCCCGGTCACGCCGGCCCGGTCGAGCACGAACGTCACCGGCAGCTTGTGCATCGCGACGTCCATCAACACCTGGTCGAAGGCCCGGTTGAGGAACGTCGCGTACAGACACACGACTGGGTGAAGGCCGCCGAGCGCCAGTCCGGCCGCGGAGGTGACGGCGTGCTGCTCGGCGATGCCGACGTCGAAGACCCGGTTCGGGAACTGTTGGGCGAAGCGATGGAGCCCGACCGGCATCAGCATCGCCGCCGTCACACCAACCACGTCCTCGCGCTCGGTGCCAAGCGCCAGCATCTCCTCGGCGAAGATGTCGGTCCAGGTCGGCAGCGACGCGGTGACCGGCTGCCCGGTGGCCGGATCGATCACCGCGATGGTGTGAAACTGGTCGGCCTCGTCGTCGACCGCCGGCGGGTAGCCACGACCCTTCTCGGTCAGGCAGTGCACGATCACCGGCGCACCGAAGTCGCGGGCGTTGCGCAGCGCCCGCTCCACCGCGAGGACGTCGTGCCCGTCGATCGGTCCGACGTACTTCAGGCCGAGGTCCTCGAACATCGCCTGCGGCTGGATCAGGTCCTTGAGACCCTTCTTCATGCCGTGCAGAGCTTCGTAGATCGGCGCCCCGACCACGGGCGTGCGGGCCAGCGAGGTCCGGACCATGTCGAGCATCTGCTCGTACGACGGCGACAGCCGCAGGTTGGCCAGGTGTGCCGCGAGCCCGCCGACCGTCGGCGCATAGGAGCGGCCGTTGTCGTTGACGACGATGACCACCGGTCGGTCGCTGCCGGCCGCAATCGTGTTGAGGGCCTCCCAGCTCATGCCACCGGTCAACGAGCCGTCCCCGACGACTGCGACGACCGCACGGTCGGTCGCTCCACGCACCGCGAAGGCCTTGGCCAGCCCATCGGCGTACGACAGCGCGGTCGAGGCGTGGGAGTTCTCGACCCAGTCGTGCGGACTCTCGGCGCGCGACGGGTAGCCCGACAGGCCGTCGGCCTGGCGCAGCGTGTCGAACTGCTCACGCCGGCCGGTGAGGATCTTGTGGACGTAGGACTGGTGACCGGTGTCCCAGACGATCGCGTCACGCGGTGAGTCGAAGACCCGGTGCAGCGCCATCGTGAGCTCGACGACGCCGAGGTTCGGTCCGAGGTGTCCGCCGGTGCGCGCCACCGATTCGACCAGGAACTCGCGGATCTCCTGTGCCAGCGCGGGAAGCTGCGCCGGCTCGACACGTTTGAGGTCGGCAGGTCCGTTGATCGACCCGAGCAGGCTGGTCACGGGATCGAGTCTAGAACCGGGCGATGAGGCATGCTCGGTTGGTGGACGGTCCGCCGCCTCGCCGCCACAACACGCCGATCCGGATTCCCCTCGCGTGCTGCGCTGGGACGCAGCGACGATCACCGGATCTGACACGTGATAGTCAGGTGGATCGTCTGCCCGGCAACGACAGTTCTCGGCGCCGGCAGCGGACAGCCTGGCAAACGTCCGCTGTTGATTTGCGGCGAGATGCCGTCGAAGTAGTAGCGGCCGGGTGGCAGGCTGAACCTGAAGCGTCCTGAGTTCGCCGCAAACCCCCGGGCCCGGCCTGAGCGCGAGTTGGAATGCGCCTCGATCGTGCCGGCCAGCGGCACGCCCGCTGCGCCAACCGGCCCGCCCGCTCGCTTGAAGGTTCCGATCACCGTCCCCGATCCCGCCTCGTCGAATCCGGCCGTGTCATACCGTTCGAGCCGCCCGATGATCGTGCCGGTCGAGTTCAGCAGGATCAACTGGTCTCCCTGCACCCAGGCGTACTGCGCGGACCTCACCAGGCGCACCTCCGGCGCGAGGGTGCGGGCAGGGCACTTCACGTCCGTCGAGAACGACTGCCTTATGTCGAAGAGCCCCCCGGCACCGAGCTGGAACCGACCGCTGGAGATGTTGCAGCCGTCCGAGCCGGCCCACCTGCCGCGGTAGTCGAAGTTGACCGAACCACTCCGCTGGCGAGCGGACGGGTTGATCGAGCGCCAGTGCCCGACCAGCTCGGCGAGGGTCGCCGGCCGCATCCCGGTCGACGGCGTCGTCGACGGCAACGGCGGTGGTGGTGCCGGTGAGGCGATCACCTTCTGGCGCGCCGACCCACCGGAGTCCGGCAGGGTCGCCACGACGACGACGGCAGCAACGACGGCAACCGTCGCGGCAACCAGACCGGCGCGCCAGGCCCGGCGGTGCCGCTCCGCCCGCCGGAAGACGTCGTCGAAGACCGCGGCGGTCGGGCCGGCTGCTGCCTCGTCGAGCCACCGGCGCAACTCATCGGGACCGAGCGGTGAGCTCACGACGGGCTCCCGGCGAGCAGCTCGCCGAGTCTCGCGAGCCCACGCGAGGTGTAGGACTTCACGCTGCCGATCGACACTCTCATCAGGTCGGCGGTCGCTGCCTCGCTCAGGTCGGCGAAGTACCTCAGCACGACGGCCTCCCGCTGCCGCCGCGGCAACGCGGCGATCGCGGCCCGGATCGCCAGCTGACCGGCGACATCCGGATCGGAGACCTCGTCTGGTGCCAGCGCGGCGGCATGCCGGCGAGCGGTCTGCTTGCGACGCCAGGCTGAGCGGGTGAGGTTGACGACGGTCCGCCGCAGATAGGCGCCTGCCTGGGCCGGATCCCGGAGCCGGCCGCGACGGTAGACCCGGATGAAGGCGCTCTGCACGACGTCCTCGGCGTCGCCGGGATCGCCGAGTAGCCGCGCCAGTCGGACCAGCTTGTCGTAGTCGGCGACGAACAACCCGGCCAGCAAGGAGCGGTCGGAGGTGGTCTCATCCCCGACCACGCGCATACCCCTGTCCTCGCCGGCGACACACCACTACCACGCCGTGCCTACCCGAAAGGTTGTGCCGCCGCTACAACCTGGCCGCCCATCGCTCGCCGCGAAGCGCGCGCCAGATCAGGTCGGCGGCCACGCTGGCGCTGCGAAGCCGATGGCGCTCATGCTCGTACGCCGCCACCGCCTCGTCGACGGTCTCCGGCGGGACGAGACCGCGCAGGTCATGGCGCACCGTCCGCATCCCCGACTCCGCGGCGTCGACCGCGGCCGTGAGGGACGCCTTGGCGACATGTGCTAACACCACCGGATGGCGGCGCAGCGCGTCGTACCCGCGGTAGTCGGCCGGGCACTGGTCGAAGAGCCAGGCGACGGCGCGGATCTCCCAGTCGCCGACGCCCGGGTCCGGGACCTCGGCTGGCCAGCCGGTCGGCGCCGCCATCAGGTCGCCGCTTCCGCGACCAGCAGCGCGACGCACTCGACGTGCGCCGTCATCGGGAACAGGTCGAATGCCCGGAGCGCCTCGAGTCGATAGCCATGACCGGCGAACAGCGACACGTCACGAGCCAGCGAGGACGGGTCGCAGGCCACGTGAACCACCCGGCGGGGCGCGGCGGCGGCGATGCCGGCCACGACCGCCGAGCCGGCGCCTTTGCGCGGTGGGTCGAGGACGACGGCGTCAGCCCGTGGCCGGGACCGTGACAGCCACCTGGCGACCCGACCGGTGGCAACGGTGACGTTCGGGCAGTCAGCCAGGTTGCTCCGCGCCGCTGCGGCCGCCGCCGAGTCGCTCTCGACCGCGAGGACCTGACCGGTCGAGGCAAGCGGGGAGATGACACCGGCGAACAGCCCGACACCGCAATAGAGGTCGAGGCACACATCAGAGGGCGCGATCGCCGCGAAGTCGACGACGGTCCGGGCGAGCACCTCGGGAGCTCCTGGATGGACCTGCCAGAAGCCACCCGCCGGGATCCGCCAGGACCGACCGACCGCCGACTCGACATCGCTGACGACAAGATCGACACCGTCGCTGTCCGGCCACTTCTGCGAGACTACGGAGGCCACCGGCAGCTCGGGATGTGCCAGCAGGCAGTCACCGATCGGCTCGATCTCGTGCGACCGGTGGCGATGCAGACCGGCGACCCCGTCGCCGTCCACCGCGAGCCGCAGCCGGGTCCGCCAGTGCAGCCCCCCGACGTCGCCGGGCACCGCCTCGACGACCACCGGCAGATCAAGCCCGGCGATCCGCCGCAGCTGCTCGCCGATCACCGTCGCCTTGAGCCGGCGCTGCTCGTCAAGTTCGACGTGCTGCCAGTCACACCCGCCGCACCGGCCCGGACCGGCCCACTCGCATGGCGGCGTAACCCGATGCTCGGAGGCGCGCAGGATCTCGACCGCGTCGGCCCGCAGGTACGACGGCCGCTCCTCGGTGATTTCGACCCGCACCTGCTCACCGGGCAGCGCGTGGCGGACGAACACCGCGCGCCCGTCAGGCGCGTGAGCGATGCAGATGCCGCCGTGGCCGACCGGCCCGACGTCGAGGATCACTTCTGCTGGGGCGGTGGCGGCGGTGGCGTGACCGACTTCAGCTCGACCGCGCGGCGGACGTCGCCAGCAACCGGCCGGGCGCGCTGCACCACCTTGCCCGACGACTTCAGCTGGTAGGGCACGCTCGTCACCATCACCCCGCGCATGAACAGCAGCCGGCCCTTGAGGCGGAGCGCGTGCTGGTTGTGCAGCAGCTGTTCCCACCACTGCCCGACGACGTACTCCGGGATGAAGATTGAGACCACGTCGCGAGGGCTGGAACGGTTGATCTCCTTGATGTATTTGATGATCGGCCGCGAAATCTCTCGGTACGGCGAGTCGAGGATCTGCAGCGGCACTGGAACGCCGCGGCGATCCCACTCGGCCCGCAGCGCGTCGGTCGCCGCATGGTCGACCGAAACCGTCAGCGCCACCAGGGTCGACGGCCTGGTCGCGCGGGCGTAGTTCAGCGCCCGAAGCGTGGCCTTGTGAATCCGCGAGACCAACACGATCGCGTGGACCCGCGAGGGCAGCACGTCGTCCTCGTCGTCCGGCACGAGCTCCTCGTGGACCAGGTCGTAGTGATGGCGGATCCCGCGCATCATCGTGAACAGCACGATCATCGCCACGATCGCGATCCACGCGCCTTGGGTGAACTTCGAGATCAGGATGATCGTGAGCACCAAGACCGTCACGACCGCGCCGATGCTGTTGATCACCCGCGAGCGCTTCATCTGCCGTCGTCGGGCCGGGTCCTCGGTCAGCGGCAGGTTGCGGTTCCAGTGCCTGATCATGCCGATCTGGCTGTTCACGAACGAGACGAACACACCGACGATGTAGAGCTGGATCAACCGTGTCGGCGACGCCGAGAACGCCACGATCAGCACAATCGCGAACCCGGCCAGCAGCAGGATGCCGTTGCTGAACGCGAGCCGGTCGCCGCGGGTGTGCAGCTGGCGGGGCAGGTAGCCGTCGTTGGCGAGGATCGAGGCGAGCACCGGAAATCCGTTGAACGCAGTGTTCGCGGCGAGCACCAGTATCAGCGCGGTCATCGCCTGCAGGTAGTAGAAGCCAAAGGACCCGCTGCCGAAGACCGCGATGCCGACCTGCGCGATCACCGTCTTTGGCTCCTGCCCCTTCGGCAGGCCGACCAGGTTCTTGGGCAGCTCGGCGACATGGACATGAGAGATGATCGCCAGTGCCGTGATCGCCAGGAACATGCTGACCGCGATCCCGCCGAGCAGCGCCAGCGTGGTCGCGGCGTTCTTGCTCTTCGGCTTCTGGAACGCCGGCACGCCGTTGCTGATCGCCTCAACGCCGGTCAGCGCAGTGCACCCGGAGGCGAACGCACGCAGCAGCAGGAAGACCAGTGCCAGCCCGGAGTAGTTGCGCGCCTTGATCACCCGGTAGTGCGCACTCTCGGCGGTGAGGTGGTGGCCGGCGCCGAGCTTGAACGCCGCGACCACGATCAGTGCCGTCACGCCGGCGACAAAGGCGTACGTCGGGATCGCAAATGCAGTGCCGGACTCGCGGACGCCGCGCAGGTTGAGCAGCGTGATGATCGCGACCGTGGCGACCGCGATGACAACAGCGTGTCCTTGCAGTGCCGTGACGGCGGAGGTGATGTTGGCGACGCCGGAGCTGACCGAGACCGCAACCGTCAGCACGTAGTCGACCATCAGCGCGCTCGCGACGGTCAGCCCGGCGCGTCTGCCCAGGTTGGTCGTCGCGACCTCATAGTCGCCGCCCCCGCTGGGATAGGCGTGGACGTTCTGCCGGTAGGAGGCCACAACGACGAGCATCAGGAACGCGACGCCGGCCGCGGCGTACCAGGTGAAGTGGATGAGGGTCAGCCCGCCGAGGGACAGCACGAGCAGGATTTCCTCGGTCGCATAAGCAACTGAGGACAGCGCGTCGCTGGCAAAGACCGGCAGCGCCAGCCGCTTCGGCAGCAGCGTCTCACCGAGTTGGGTGCTCCGCAGTGGGCGACCGACGAACAGCCGTTTAGAGAGGTCACCCAGCGATGGCACTCGGCAAGCGTACGGGCTGGCGCGTCCGTGTAGCGTCTGCCCGGTGCACGTTGTGATCATGGGATGTGGCCGGGTCGGCACGACCATCGCCAAGAGCCTCGAGGCGGCCGGCCATTCGGTCGCCATCGTCGACCAGGATGCGACTGCGTTTCGGCGGCTGCCGGCCGACTTTGCCGGCAAGCAGGTGACCGGGGTCGGCTTCGACCGCGACACCTTGATCGAGGCCGGCATCGAGCAGGCATCGGCGTTCGCGGCGGTGTCCAGCGGCGACAACTCCAACATCATCGCCGCGCGGGTCGCCCGCGAGACGTTCGGCATCGACAACGTGGTCGCCCGGATCTACGACCCGCGCCGGGCCGAGGTCTACAGCCGGCTCGGCATCCCGACCGTCGCCACCGTCCGCTGGACCGCTGACTCGATGCTTCGCCGGCTGATCCCGGAGGGCGCATACAGCGAGTGGGCCGACCCGACCGGCCACATCGCGCTGTCTGAGATCGGCTACGACGTCGGCTGGGTCGGCCGATCGGTCGGCGAGATCCAGTCCGCCGCCGAAGGCATCCGGGTGGCATTCTTCAGCCGGTACGGCGAGGCCATCCTGCCGAGCCGAGAAAGTGCGTTGCAGGACGGCGACCAGCTCTTCGTGCTGGTGATCCGCTCGGACATCAAGCGGTTCGAGAAGATCCTCGGGGCCGCTCCGGAAGAGCACTCGTGAGAGTCACCATCGCCGGCGCCGGCAACGTCGGCCGGTCGATCGCCCAGGAACTGGTCGGCAACGGCCATCACGTAACGCTGATCGAGCGCGAGCCACGAGCGTTCAAGACCGAGAGCGTGCCCGGCGCCGAGTGGCTGCTCGCCGATGCTTGCGAGCTCAGCTCGCTCGAGCTGGCCCAGCTCCAGGAGAGCACCGTGGTGGTCGCGGCGACCGGCGACGACAAGGTCAACCTCGTCGTCTCACTTCTCGCGAAGACCGAGTACGGCGTCCCGCGGGTCGTCGCGCGGGTCAATCATCCGAAGAACGAGTGGCTGTTCAACGAGTCGTGGGGGGTCGACGTCTCGGTGTCGACGCCGCGGCTGCTCTCCGCGTTGGTCGAGGAGGCGGTGACGGTCGGCGACCTGGTGCGGCTGCTGTCGTTCCGCCACGGCGAGGCCAACCTGGTCGAGATCACGCTGCCGCACGACACGGATCATGCCGGTCAGCGGGTCGGCTCGATGGCGTGGCCACCGGACGTCGCGCTGGTCGCGATCCTGCGTGACGCCCGGGTCATGGTGCCTACCGCCGACGACCCGCTCGAGGCCGGTGACGAGCTGTTGTTCGTCGCCAGCCCCGACCAGGAAGATGCCCTGCACGATGTGCTCGCGACCGGAGCGCTAGCGAGGGCCGACGAGCCCACCGCAGAAGCCGAGCCCACCGAACAAGCCGGATCAGACCCCGTCGAGGACTAGCTCGTAACGCGGGTTGAAGATCATCCGCCGGGTGCCGTTCGAGGTGATCCTTCCGGTCGCCCGAAGCTGGCGCCCCGGCGACAGCCCGGCGATCTCACGGCGTCCGAGCCAGACCAGGGTGACGCTGCCGCTGCCGTCGTAGAGCTCGACCTCCAATGACGGCGCGCCGGCCCGGGGGCGCAGCGTGAGCGACCGGACCGTTCCGTGGACGGTGACCAGCGCTCGCTCGCCACAGGCTGCGACCGTCGTAGCGCCGCTCGAAAGCGCCTGTCGCTGCAGATCGTCGGCTTCGAGCTCGGAGTCTTCGCTCGCCAGCCGACGTACCGCGCGGCGCAGCCGCCCACCTTCGCTCTCATTCACTGGATCTCCGTGATCTCCGGGCCGCGTTCGGGAAGCCTTAGGGTGCGGTCGGGCACCGGCGGCAACGGCAGCTCGACGGCTTCGCGCGGCAGGTGCAGCGGCAGCATGTCGCGCGGCGCCATCGCATCGCCGCCGCGTTGGACCACCACGTGGCGAAAAGCGTCCTCGAGCCGCTTGGCCTGGCTCGCGTCGGTTGAGCCGGGGCCGGTCAGCAGACCCCGCAGGAACCAGCGCGGCCCGTCGACGCCGAGGAACCGGGCCGGCTGGGTGGCGCCGTTCTCGACCGGGATCCGCGCTCGAAGCTCGACGCCGAACGGCCCGTCGGCGTCATCCGCGGTGCCGCCGGCCGACTTCAGTGACGCCGCGATCTCGGTGCGGACCTCGGTCCAGAGACCGCTGGACTTCGGTGCCGCGAACGCGTGCACCTGCAACTGGCTGTTGCCGTCGATCAGGGACGCCGCAACCGGGACGTCGTCCTGCACCTCGACCCGGACCTCGAGGCCGTCGGGCACCGGCATCAGCATCCCGCCGAGGTCGACTCGCGGCACCTCGTCCTCCGGCGCGTCATGAGAGTCCCAGGGCCCGGTCGGGCGCGGTGCTACGGCGACCGCGTAGTCCTCGTCGTACCTCGCATCAGGATCGTCGGCATCGACGGCATCAGACGGGTCGTCCTCGTCGAAGTCGTCGAAGTCGTCGTCGAGATCGACCGGATCGACCGGATCGGCCTGCTCGTCGGTCTCGCGGCGGCGTCGGAACACCATCAACTCCTTCTCGGGCGGTTGTCTCCATCGTCGACCCAACCGCCGGTTGATCCAAACCCACCGTCGCCTCGCACCGAGTCCGGCAGCTCGTCGACCTCGACGAAGTCTGCCCGCTCGACCCGCTGGATAACGAGCTGGGCGATCCGATCGCCTCGCTGCAACCGGATCGGCGTGACCGGATCGTGGTTGACCATGATGACCTGGATCTCGCCGCGATAGCCGGCATCGATAGTGCCCGGTGCGTTGACCAGCGCCATCCCGCAACGCGCCGCGAGCCCGGATCTGGGGTGCACGAAGGCGGCGTAGCCGAGCGGCAGCGCGATCGCCGTACCGGTCGGCACCACCGCCCGCTCCCCCGGCGCCAGCGTCACGTCCACCGCAGTCACCAGGTCGGCCCCGGCGTCACCGTCATGGGAGTACGACGGTGCCGGCAGCTCGGGATCGAGGCGGCGGAGCAGCACCTCGACGGCGTGGGGTTGTTGGCTCATGGTCGGCGGCACCCTACCGACACCGCGTGGGGCTGCATAGGCTGGGCCGGTGCCTTCCCACGACGAGCGGCTCTACGTGCCGCTGAGCTGGTGGCCGGTGCTGATCGCGATCGTGGTGTTCGGCGCGCTCGAGGTGGGCTCCGGCTTCAGCCTTGTCGTGCTGATCCCGGTCGCGATCTTCCTGTTCGGGTTCTTCATCGTGCCGCTCGCGCTGAGCGGCCGGATGCGGGTCCAGCTCAGGGACGGCGTACTGATCGCGGACAAGCAGGAGCTGCCGGTGATGCAGGTCACAACGATCACCCCACTGGACCGCGAGGCGACCCGGCTGCGGCTCGGGCCACAGGCCGACCCGGCGGCGCACACCGTGGTCCGGGGCTGGGTCGGCTCGTCGGTGATGCTCAAGCTGTCGAATCCCGACCCGGTCCCCTACTGGGTCGTCTCGACCCGGCACCCGGACGAGCTGGTCGCCAAGATCAAGCAAGCCCGAAACGAGATCCGCGCCGCTCGCTAACGAACAACCGCTGCCGCGAGCGCCGGCGCAAGATCGCCGCGGGGCTCGACCACGATGTCGTCGAGGCCGAGCCAATTCGCCATCAGCGCCAGCTCGGCGGCAAGCTCGGCAGCCGTTTCCGCCGGCGCTTTCGGCTCCGCCCAGGACGACCGCACCCGCAGCACTCGCAGCGCCCGGTCGGCCTTCAGGTCGACCCGCGCGACCAGCGAGTCGCCGAGCAGGAACGGCAGCACGTAGTAGCCATGAACCCGCTTGGCGGCAGGAACGTAGATCTCGATCCGGTAGCGGAAACCGAACAGCCGCTCGGTGCGCTCGCGCTCCCAAATCAGCGGATCGAACGGCACCAGCAACGCCCGGCCGGCCATCCGGCGCGGGATGATCACCTCAGGTACGGCGTAGGCCGGCAGCGCCCATCCGCGTACCTCGACCTGCTCGAGCCGGCCGTCCTCGACCAGCTCGGCGAGCCGCGGCCGGGCCTGCGGGTTCCTCAGCCGGTAGTAGTCGGCCAGGTCGCCGAGCGTCCCCACGCCATGGCAGCGGGCAGCGATCATCAGCAGCTCGCGCTGCGCCTCGTGCGCGTCAGGGGTCGGCAGCGCGAGGATCCCCGGCGGCAGCACCCGCTCCGGAACGTCGTAGAGCCGCTCGAAGTTGCGCCTCGTGGCGGTCGTGATGCGCCCGACGTAGAACAGGTATTCCAGCGCTGTCTTCGCATCCGTCCAGTTCCAGCCCCACTGATCGGTGCCGCGCTTGCGGTCCTCAGCGACTTCACCTGCCGAGACCGGGCCGCGCGCGACGACCTCGTCGTAAACCCACTCGACGTAGTGCGGCCGCTCCGCGGTGAGCTTGGCCAGCCGGCCCCAGTTGTCCAGCCGATTCTCCCAGTAGCTCATCCGCCAGCGCATCAGCGGATGCAGCTCGACCGGCAGCAGCGCTGCCTCGTGGCCCCAGTATTCGAACAGCTCGCGGTGGGTGAACGCGGTCCGGTCGACCAGGGTCGCGTCGTATGGCCCGAGCCGGGAGTACGCCGGCAGGTAATGGGCCCGCGCCAGCACGTTGACGCTGTCGATCTGCAGCTGTCCGGTGTGTCTCAGCACCCGGCGCAGGTGGCGGCGATCCGGTGCCACGCTCGGCCTGGTGCCGGTGAGGCCCTGCGCCACGATCGCCAGCCGGCGAGCCTGATCGACCGAGAGCGATCGAGGCGACATCTGGGCATCCTGTCAGGCGCCGACGACACCGCCGACGCCGTGTCGTGCCACGCTGTGACCATGGCGAAGCGCAGCGAGAAACAGATCGACCCGCCGGATGAGCCGCCGCCGGACAAAGGCAGCGGCAAGATCGGCTACAAGATTCTCGCGTCGCTGGGCGCGACCGCCGGCACCGCGGTCGCCCGCAAGGCGGTCAAGGCGACCTGGCGGACCGCGACCGGCAAGCCACCGCCGGAGACGCCTGAGCATCCGGATGTCAGGTGGGGAGAAGCCGCGACCTGGGCAGCGGTGTCCGCGGCCGCGGTTGCTGTGGCGAAGCTGATGGCTCAGCGCCGGGTCGCCGCGACCTGGCGGCGGGCCTCAGGTGTGTTGCCACCCGGATTGGACGAATCAGCCGACTGATTTGGCTACCGTGACGCCCATGGTGGTGCGGGGTGGCGCGGTCCGAACGCTCGCGGCGATCCCCAACCTCGACGCGCTGTTCAGCGCGCATCTGCATCAGGGCGTGTCGTCGGCGCTCGCCGACGAGCGGGGCTCGGTGGTGTTCGAGGCGCCGCCGGTGGGCTCCTGGACGATCCGCTTCGACCGCGGTCGGGTGCGGCTGCAGCGAGGCCGCGCAGCGCGGCCGCGATCCCGGATCACTGCTGACCCGGCCACGATGGCCGCCGTCCTCGACGGACGGATCTCCGGCGTCGAGGCCTACCTCGACCACGGCCTGACGGTCCGTGGCGATCTGGCATTTGCACTGCAGATGGATGGCGCGTTCGACGTCGGCGAACGGCCGACCTCGCACCCGGTCGTCAAGGCCGCAACGGTGCTCGGCGTCCGCTGCGTCTACCTCGAGGCCGGGCCGCCGGACGCACCGCCGCTGTTGCTGCTCCACGGTCTCGGTGGCACGAATGCATCGATGCTGCCGCTGCTGCCCGACCTGGCCCGCGACCACCGGGTGATCGCCCCGGACTTCCCCGGTTTCGGCGCCTCCGGAGCACCGCACTGGCGCTACCGGGCGAGCAACCTCGCGGCCTGGCTGCGCGCCTTCCAGGAGGCCATCGCCGCCACACCGGCGACGATCATCGGCAACTCGCTCGGCGGCCGGGTCGCGATCGAGGCCGGTCTCGCCAACCCGGAGCTCGTCGAGCGGCTCATCCTGCTCTGCCCGTCACCGGCGTTCCGCCAGTTCCGCCAGTTCGTGCCGCTGGTGCGGCTGCTGCCGCCGGATGCCGCGCTCTCGCCGCTGCCGCTGCCACATCGGGCCATCGTGATGGCGATCCGCTCGATCTTCGCCGAGCCCGACCGGCTCCCGGATGCCTGGTACGACTCCGCGGCTGACGAGCATCTGCGGGTGATGAAGCGCTATGGCCATCGCCGCGCGTTTTATTCGGCGATGCGCGAGATCTACCTCGAGGCGGCGTACGGCGAGAACGGCTTCTGGGACCGGCTGCCGCATCTCCGCGTGCCGGCGCTGTTCGTGTGGGGTGACCGCGACTGGCTGGTGCCGGCGTCCTACGGCCGCTACGTCGATCGGGCGGTGCCGCACGCCGAGTCGGTCGTGCTCGCCGACTGCGGGCACGTCCCCCAGTTCGAGCATCCGAACCGGACCGCCGAGCTGATCCGCGAGTTCCTGAGTCGCTAACGGACCCGGCCGCCAAGGTCCTTGGCGATGGTGGCGCCGAGTTTGCGGGTTTCGCGGGAGTTCAACGACGCGCCGGCGACCGCGCCGGCCATGAATGGCAGTACGGTCGCGACGTTCTCGCCGGCCCGGCGCATCACCCGGCGCCGTAGCTCGCGGCGGGCGGTGCCGCCGACCAGACCGGCCAGCCCGGTGCCGCCGGCCCGGTCGAGGCCTCGCTTTCGGGTCCAGGCACCGAGGTAGGCCGCGGTGCGTACCGCGGGAGTGCCGACCACGGCTCGGCCGTAGACCTCGTGGAGCTCCGCAACCAGCTTCAGCTCGATCGTGACCACGGCCAGCGTCTCGGCCGCGACCTGCACCGGTGAGGTCAGCAGCAGCGGCGGCGCGGTGAACTCCATCGAGGACACCACTCCACCGGCGGCTCCGATTGCCGCGGTGGCCCGCGCCGCCGCCTCGATGAGCACCTTGGCCAGCGCATCGCCGGTCAGGCCGTCGTGATGGGAACGCAGCGTGGCGAGATCCCGGATCGGGACGTGCGGCGCGAACTCCTCGACGGTGTCGGTCAGCCAGCGGCCACTGCCGACCGCGGCCGCGCCGGCCTTGCGGGCGCTGCCGGCCAAGGCGACGGTTAGCCGGCCGAGCAGCCCGGCACGAGCGCGACGGTCCAGCGATGGATCGTCAATCAATCGGACGACCACGCCGGACACCTCGCGCGCGGCGGTCTGCTCCGAAGCCGGTGACCGCCGCTTGCGGCTCAGGCCGCGCACTCCCGGCAGACGCCCTTCTTCTCGTCCGCGAGCTGACTGCGGTGACGCACCAGGAAGCAGCGGGAGCAGGTGAACTCATCCGCCTGCCGGGGCACCACGCGGACGGTCAGCTCTTCACCGGACAGGTCAGCGCCCGGGAGCTCCAGCGACTCGGCCAGCTCGGCCTCGTCGACGTCAACCGCGCCGGCTTGGGCGTCACGGCGAGCCTTGAGCTCCTCGATGCTGTCTTCCGTGGCCTCTTCGTCGGTCGCACGCGGTGTGTCGTAATCGGTTGCCATCGTGTTTCATACCTGCCTAGTTAGAAGTCCTTGCGCGAGAACGTAACGTCACAGCGGCTGATTTAATCCCGCCGTTACTGTCGCTTGCCCACCGCGCGGCCGCACGGTACCCGATGTTCGCGCCGAAATGACGCTCCGCCGGTCATCTGAGCACGGCTGGCTGACAGGATTCGTTCGATTGAGGAGGCCAAGTGGTTGTCTATGCGCTCGGTGAGCGGACGCCGTCGATCGACGCCAGCGCCTACGTCCACCCGGACGCTGTCGTCATCGGATCGGTCAAGATTGGCCCAAATTCATCGGTTTGGCCCGGTGCTGTGCTCCGTGGTGACTACGGCGAGATCTCGATCGGCGCCCGTACCTCGATCCAGGACGGCACCGTCATCCACGCGACGCAGGAGCTCTGGACCTCGATCGGCGACGACTGTGTTGTTGGTCACAATGCGCATCTCGAGGGCTGTGTGGTCGAGGACAAGGCGCTGATCGGCTCCGGGTCGGTCGTCCTTCACCGGGCTATCGTCCGGACCGGCGCGCTGGTCGGCGCCGGTGCCGTTGTGCCGAACGATCTCGAGGTCCCGAGCGCGGCGATGGCCCTCGGCGTGCCGGCCAAGATCAAGCGTGACGCCGTCCCGTCCGGGGTGATCCAGCTGGCGGTCGACGTCTACGTCGAGAACGCCGCTCGCTACAAGACCGACCTGCGCCGACTCGACTGATCCAGGTGGATCGGGCCGGCTAGGACAACAGCGCCCGCACCGCCTTGCGGTCGGTCTTGAACACGCTGGTGAGCGGGATTGCGGACAGGATGCGCACCTCGCGCGGGTATTTCGCCTTCGAGATGTGCTCCCGGGCGAACTCCACCAGCTCGGCCGCGGTCACTTCCGAGCCGGGCCGGAGCTGGACGAAGGCGACGACCTCCTCGCCGTACCTCGGATCCGGCTTGCCGACGACCGCGGCCGCCACCACGTCGGGGTGGGTCAGCATCTCGTCCTCGATGTCGCGGGGATAGACGTTGATCCCGCCCCGGATGATCAGGTCCTTGAGCCGATCGACCACGTACAGATAACCGTCGGCGTCGAGCCGTCCGACGTCGCCGGTGTGCAGCCAGCCATCGCGCATCGCGAACGCCGTCTCCTCGGCGGCATTCCAGTAGCCGGTCATCAGGACGGGGCCACGGACGCAGATCTCGCCGTTCTCACCGAGCGCGGCGTCCCCACCCTCAGCGGTCTCTAACCGGACCTCGACCCCGGGCACCGGCTTCCCGACGCTGCCGGGCCGCACCGCGCCGAGCGGCGACGTCGCGATCAGCGCGGCCGACTCGGTGCAGCCATAGCCCTCGCCGACCTCGACGTCCGGCAGCCGCCGCGCTACCTCATCCCTAGTCTCGTGCAGCAGCGGCGCGGCACCGCAGGCGATCCGCCGCAGCGCCGAGAGGTCATAGTCCTCGAGCGGCTGCGCGAGCAGCATCTGCAGCATCGACGGGACCACCGCGGCGACCTGGACGTGATGCTCGGAGGCAAGCGCGAGCATCGCGGCCGGGCCGAACCAGCGCATCAGCACCGCGGTGCCGGGCTCCGGAGCATGCAGGCTCAGCGTCGACACCAGCAGCCCGTAGGCGTGCGAGAGCGGCAACGGCAGCAGCGAGGTGTGAAGCGCCGGGTCGTAGCTGACCGAGGTCGCCGCCCAGGCCGCCGCCGACATCGCGTTGTGGCTGAGCATCACGCCCTTCGAGCGACCGGTGGTGCCGCCGGTGTAGAGCAGTGCCGCCAGCGAGTCAGGGTCGGACGCAACGAGGTCGCTGTCCTGGGCCATCTCGAGCTCGGCGAATGACAGCGTCCCGTCCCCGTCGCCGCCGGCGAGGATGACCCCGCGCACGGTGGCGAGGCCGGCCGAAGCGGCCTGCACCTTCGACAGGAACTCCGGGGTGGTGACGACGTACGACGCCTCGCTGTCGGCGAGGACATGGCGAAGCTCCTCGTCGCTGAGCAGGAACAGGACCGGCGTAGTGACTGCACCGGCCCGCCAGATCGCGTTGTAGCTCAACCCGACTTCGGCGCAGTTCGACATGCAGACGACGACCCGCTCGCCGGGCCGCAGCCCCGCCTCGCGTAGGCCTTGCGAGAGCCGCCGGGTCCGGGTCGCGAGGGTCGCGCTGTCGAACCGCTCGGTCTCGAAGATCAGCGTCGAGGCATCGCCGACTCGTTGCCAGGCGGCCTCGGCCAGCTGCTGGAGGCTGGCGCCGGTCGGAGCGGTCACGAGGGTCGTTGTCATGTCGACTACTGTGCACCGAACGAGGTTCGGATACATCAGCGCGGGTCATTAGGAGGCAGCGTGGACTTCCGCGACACCCCCGACGAGGCGGCGTTCCGCGCCACGCTGCGCGAATGGCTGCGGGGAGCCCTGCCCGCCGACTGGACCAGCCGGCCGCCCGTGGTCGGTCGCTGGGACGAGACCCAGAGCCGGCAGTGGAGCCGCGCCCTCTACGACGCCGGGTACGTCGGGCTCACCTGGCCCGAGGAGTACGGCGGCGGCGGCGCGCCGCACACCCACCAGGGCATCTACCTCGAGGAGGCGGCGCGGATCGGTGCGCCGGATCACATCGGCGGGATCGGGCTCGGCATGGCCGGACCAACGATCATCGCCTGGGGTAGCGACGAGCAGAAGAAACGGCACTTGACACCGCTGCTGTCCGGCGAGGAGATCTGGTGCCAGGGCTTCTCCGAGCCGGGCAGCGGCTCGGATCTCGCCGGCGCCAAGACCCGGGCCGTGCTCGACGGCGACGAGTGGGTCGTCAACGGCCAGAAGGTGTGGTCGAGTTGGGCGCACATCGCCGACTGGTGCATCCTCGTCGTGCGCACCGACCCCGAGGCCGAGAAGCATCGCGGCCTGTCCTACCTGCTCGTCGACATGCACTCCTCCGGCATCGAGGTCCGGCCGCTGAAGCAGATCACCGGCGACCCGGAGTTCAACGAGATCTTTTTCACCGACGTACGGGTCGCGCGCACCTCGATGCTCGGCCAGCCCGGTGACGGCTGGAACGTCGCGATGACCACCCTGCTGCACGAGCGCGGCACGCTGGGCTTCGCGCTGACCGCTCAGCTCGAGCGTTCGGTCAACCGGCTGATCCAGCTGGCCAAGACACCCGGTCCTGACGGCCGGCTTCCGTCCGACGACCCGGTGGTCCGCGACCAACTTGCTCAGCTCTGGATCGACTTGCAGGCGTTGCGATTCACCAACTACCGGTCGCTGACGGCGCTCCAGAAGACCGGCGTGCCGGGCCCGGAAGGCTCGGTCGCCAAGCTGCACTGGAGCGAGTCCAATCAGCGGCTGACGTCACTGGCCCAGTCACTGAACGGCCTCGCCGGCCAGCTCGACGGCGACGGCGGCGTGTGGGACGGCTACTGGGCCTACCTGCAGCTGCGCAGCCGCGGCAACACGATCGAGGCCGGCACTTCAGAGGTGCTCCGCAACATCATCGCCGAGCGCGTCGTCGGCCTTCCCCGTTCGCGATAGGACCGCAATGGACTTCGCGTTCTCCGAGGAGCAGGACTTGCTCCGGGCCGCCGCTCGTGACTACCTCGGCGATCGGTTTCCGGCCGAGCGGGTGATCGCGCTTGCCGACTCCGAGCCCGGCTGGGATCCCGCGACCTGGCGCGAGCTGGCCGACCTCGGCTGGCTCGACGCGGACCTGGGTCTGCTGGAGCACGCTGTCATCGCCGAGGAGACCGGCAACGCGCTGCTCCCGGCACCATGGTGGTCAACGCTCGGACTGGCGTGGCCGCTGCTCGACGATCAGTTGCGCGCGGCGGTCGGCACCGGCGAGCGCAGCGTCACGGTCGCCTGGGCCGAGCCAGGCGGTCCGGTGACGCTTGCCGACGCTGCCACGACCGGCGCCACAACAGCACACGCGAACGGCTCGCTGACCGGCCACAAGGTCCTGGTGCCCGACCTGACGTCGGTGACCGACGTGGTGGTCGTCGCAGCCGACGGGTTGTACGCCGTCGACCTCGCGGCCGATCCCAAGGTTGTGGTCCCGCGTTCGACGATGGATCTCACTCGGCGGCTCGGCGAGCTGCACCTCGACGCCACACCGGCTCGCCGGCTCGATGTCCCGCTCGATGCGCTGGCCACGGCCCGTCGCCGGGCGCTGGCACTGCTGGCCTGTGAGTCGGTCGGCATTGCCCAGCGCGCGCTGGACCTGGTCGCGGCCTACACCAGCGAGCGCCAGCAATTCGGGCGCGTCATCGGCACCTATCAGGGTGTCTCGCACCGGGTGGCCAACACTTTCGTTGCACTGCAGCTGGCCCGGTCGATGGCCTACTGGGCGGCATGGGCGGTCAGTGCCGAGGACCCGGACGCCGACCTCGCGGTCGCCGGTGCCGCGTCGGCAGCCGGCGAAGGCGCGGTGTTTGCCTGCGAGCAGTCGATCCAGGGACACGGTGGCATCGGCTTCACTTGGGAGCACGTCCTTCATCGCTACTACAAGCGGGCGCAGTGGAACAACGGCTTCGAGGGAACCGGCCGGGCCCACCGAGCCGCGATCGCCGACCGGATCCTGGCCTGAGCCGAGGCAGGACCCTAGCGCTTCTTCGGCTTTCGCTGGAGGCCGAGCCGCCTCGCCAGCCTGCGCACGCCGCGCTTAGACACCCGCTCGAGTCGTTGCAGGCCGCCGCCGGCGCGATCTAGGGCTGAGGGTGGCGCAGCGGCCTTGCCGCCGGCAGTGCGGCTCGCCAGCATCGCGCCGATCACTGGCGGCGCGAGCTCGGCTGACCGCTGCCGGGCAACGGCGCCACCTGCGATGAGGACGACTCGATAGTCGGTCGGCTGACCGAGCTTGGGAATCTCGGCCTTGATCGTCACGACCAGGTCACCTGCCGACGTCACGATTACGTCACGGGGCGTCCGTAGCGCGACGGTGAGCTTGCCTCGCCACGATGCTTCCATCGGCACCACGTTGACGATCAGGTGCTTGTTTCCCTTTGCCAGCAGGCGGGTGGTGGCGATCCGACGCACCGGCAACACCAATGCTCGCGGCGAGAGCACCGGGCGGGCCCCGGCGGCGGCCTTCGGCATCGCGGCACGAGAGACTCCGAATGCTTCGAGGCGCAGCGCCACATCCCAGCCGCCGACTCCCAGCGGGCGCCCGCCGCCGGCAGTCGTCGGGTCGATCGGCACCGTGCCCTGGAAGACGATTCGCGAGGCGCCGTCAGGGTCGCCCTCGATCTTGACGAAGCTGGACTCGACCGCGGCCTCGACGTACCACTCGACATCGTTCATCCGGTTGCGCACCGTCACGTCGACGCTGCCGCCGCGAACCTGGTGGGTCGAGTACGGACCAGCGTCGAGGTCTGGCGGGATCAGCCGGGGATCCACCCGCCAACCGCCGTCGACCGCGATCAGGCGGATCGGCGAGCCGTCGGCGTGCAGGATCTCGGCGCTGACCTCGGCAACCCACCCGGTGCCCGACCAGCTGAGATCCCGCAGCTCGGCCCGTGCGATCGGTGCCGCGCTGCTCGCCGCGACCGCGATCAGCTGGTCCATGCGGTCCGTGACGATGGCCTGGGCGTGGGCGCGCGGCACAATCGCGAGCCGGGTGTGGAAGTCGGCCGGGAACCGCTCGAGCGCGATCCGCCGGACCTCGTCGAAGATCGCCTGCCGCGACTCATCGGTCCAGCGATTGATCCGCTTGCCGGCCAGCCGGCTGAGCATCTCGCCCGCATACGGCCGCTTGAGCAGCGTGTCGCGCAGCTCACCGGGCTCGGTGTGCGCCTCGATGACGTCGATGACTTCCTCGACGTACTGGTAGTAGTACTTCGCGTCCCACTTCTCGAACGCGGCGTTACCCTCATCGTCGCGACGCACCCGGTGATAGCAGGGGTAGTCCGACAGCACCGAGATGACGTCGGCGGCGAGGAATGCCTCGACGACGAAGACATGATCCTCGAGCCGCCGCTTGCCTTCCGGAAAGCGGAGCCGTGCGTCGTTGAGGAACTGCCGCCGCAGCATCTTGTGCGGAGTCAGGCTGGTCATCAGCCGGTCCTGCCCGAGCACGGCCCGATCGATGTTGTTGCGGAACAGCGTGTGCGGCGCCCGGCGCTTGTGCCCGACCATCTTCGGGATCAGCAGGTCGGCACGGGTACGCCGAGCCATCGCGACCATCCGCTCGAGCGCCTTCGGGCTGAGGTAGTCGTCGTGGTCGTGGAAGAACACGTAGTCACCGCGCGCCGTCTCGATGCCGACGTTGCGTGGCTTGCCCGGCCAGCCGGAGTTCGGCTGGTGGATCACCTGCACGTCCGGGTGCTCGGCAGCGAGCCGGTCAAGCCGCTCGGGGGTCTCGTCGGTCGAGCCGTCATCGACGAAGATGATCTCGCGTCGATCCGCCGGCATGGTCTGGCTGAGATAGCCGTCGATGCAGGTCTCGATGTATTTACCGGGGTTGTAGACGGGCACCACAACGCTGACATCGATGCTCATCGCGTCATCCACGCTAGTACGGCGATGTCAGCTGCTCGGCGTGGTACGGATCAGGTCGACGGCCTTCTCGGCGATCATGATCACCGGCGCGTTGGTGTTGCCGCGGGTGACCTTCGGCATGACCGAGGCATCCGCGACCCGTAGCGCGGCAATCCCGCGGACCCGCAGCTGCGGATCGCAGACCGCGTCCGCGCTCGAGCCCATCGCCGCCGTCGAGGTGGGGTGGTAGATGGTCTCGCTGCGGGCGCGGATATAGCCGCGGAGCGCGTCTTCGCTGGTGTCGCCAGGAGCGGGAAGGAACCGCTCGCCGACGTACGGCGCCAGCGCCGGCTGGGCGGCGATGTCGAAGCAGACCTTGAGACCGGCGAGCATCCGGTCAAGGTCTGATTGCTCGGCATAGTAGTTGGCGCGGATCACGGGCTTCGCGGTCGGATCGGCGGATCGCAGCGTGATGCTCCCCCGGCTCTGCGGCGTCAGAAGGTAAGGCCCGAGAGTTATGCCGTGCCCGGGCGGGTCGGTGAAGCCATGGCTGATGAAGATCGCCGGTGCGAACAGCAGCTGGATGTCGGGCGCCTCGATGCCGGCGTCGGTGCGGATGAAGCCGCCCGCCTCGGCGACGGTTGACGCGAACGGGCCGCGGTGGCGAAGCAGGTAGTTGGCGATGTGCTTTGGATTCTTATCGGCGCCGAACATCGTCACCGGCTGCGGTGTGTGCCAGCAGGCGCCGAGCGCGACGTGATCCTGCAGGCCCCGGCCGACGTTCGGGGAGTCGAGTGCGACGTCGATGTCGAGAGCAGCGAGCTCCTCGGCGGGACCGATGCCGGAGAGCAGGAGCAGCTGCGGCGTGCCGACCGCACCGCCGGCGAGGATGACCTCGCGGTCGGCCTGGAAGATCTGCCGCTTGCCGTCGACGACCGCCTCGACCCCGACCGCCCGGCCGCGCTCGATGACCACCCGGGTGGCAAGTGCACCGGTGACGACCGAGAGGTTCGACCGGCTCATTGCGGGCTTGAGGAATGCGGTCGCCGTCGAGCAGCGCCGGCCGGCGCGTTGGGTGGCCTGGTAGATCCCGATGCCGTCCTGGGTCTCGCCGTTGAAGTCCTCGTTGCTCGGCAACCCTGCCTGCGCGGCGGCCTCGACGTAGGCATGGGAGATCGGATGCGGCGAGCGCTGGTCGCTGACGGTCAGCGGACCGCTGGCGTTGTGAAGCGCTGAGGCACCGCGCTGGTTGCCCTCCGATCGCAGGAAGTACGGCAGTACGTCCTCGAAGCCCCAACCTTCGCAGCCGGCGTCGCGCCACTCGTCGTAGTCCAGCCGGTTGCCACGGATGTAGATCATCGCGTTGATCGACGAGGATCCGCCTAGCACCTTGCCGCGGGGCCAGTACATCTCCCGGCCGTCGCATTCCGGCTCCGGCTCGGTGGCGAAGTCCCAGTCGTCCTTGGTACGGAACGTCTCGCCGAACGCGGCCGGCGTGGAGATGTTGCGGGAACTATCCGCGCCGCCCGCCTCGAGCAACGTGACCGAGATGCCGGGTTGTTCGGTGAGCCTCGCCGCCAGGACGCAACCGGCGGACCCCGCCCCGACGATCACGTAGTGCGCCATGCCGACAGCCTCGCATCGACCGGGTCACTTGTCCTCGCTGGGCTTGGGCGCTCGGCGTTAAAACTCAAAAGCGGCTGATGACGGTGGCTCGGCAATGGCGCCCGGTTTGTTGCCGTCCTCCCGTTCTGCTGCCCGACCACTGGGGTCCCCCACCTAGCCGCATTTCCTTTTTAACTTCGCAGACTCACGCGTAGCGGTTGGCGATGGTGATGACCTCGCGGACGTACCACCAGGCGTGGTTGTAGGAGAAGACCGCGTCATCCAGCGACATCCCGCCGCGCCCGGCACCGGCGGCGCACAGGTAGCGGGCGGCCGAGAAGACGGCATCGGTCGGGTCGTTGATGTTGGCCTTGCCGTCGCCATCGGCGTCATAGCCGTACATCGACCACGTCGAGGGCAGGAACTGCATCGGGCCCTCGGCGCCGGCGGTCGACTTGTGGACGTCGCGGCCGTTTCCGGTCTCCACCGTGCCGATGCCGGCCAGCACGGTCCACGGCAGGCCGGGGCAGGTGACCGCGGCGCGGCGATAGAGGCTCAGATAGCCGGCCGGGATGGTCTCGGTGGCATAGCTGCTCGATATCGACTGGTTGACCGGGGTCGCACGGGTCACATCGAGATGCGCCTTGGCGCCGAACGCCTTGTGCAACTCGCCGGTCAGGGCGTCGATCGGGACCTTGGGCGCTGCCACCAGCGCGACCCGATCCGGCGCAAGGCCGAGCACGCGGCCGGCCGGCTCCGAGAGCAGCGCCTGGGTGCCGTTGAGCCCGATCGTGGCGAAGGCGCCGATCCGCAGCGGTGCCACCTTCCCGCCATACCCGTCGGCGGCGTACGTCGCGCCGAGGCGGTGCCGCAGCCGGCGACTGTGGGCATACCCAACAGTCAGCTCACCCCGGGCCACCGACGTCCAGAGCGGCGTCGATGTCGCGGTGAGCTTGGGGGTGAAGCCGCGAATCGTCGACAGCGGCACACCGAGCACGTGCAACCGGACGCCGTGCAGCGCGACACTGCCGCGATCGGCGAGCACCACCCGACGGACGCCTGGGCGCTTGCGCAGTCGCTGAACCGCCCGCAGCGATGCCGGCCGGGTCATCGTGACGATCACATCCGGCGGGGTGAGCTTGTGCAGTGGCGGCACCCGCAGCACAGCCGGTGTGATGACCGGTGACGGCGTGAGGCTCGATGCCGGTTGACCGGTCGGTGCACCACCGAGCGCGGCAACCGACGACGCGGCGGCGGCCCGGCCGCTGGCAGAGTGTGACAGCTCGACCGCAACACCGACGCCGACCCCGCCCACCGCGACCAGCGTCGCGGCGACGTAAGCCACCGTCTTCGCGGTTCGGGCGGTGGGCATCCCGGCCTCCGTCGGTTGATCGAGCTCGGCCTGCTGTCTGGTCTAACGCGCCGTCAGCGCTGCGGTGACGGCCCGTCCGCCTTGGAGACCACCAACAGGTCGTGCAGTCGGTCGAACAGGACCGGGTTGGCGGCCAGCGTGGTGTGCCGTCCAGGCGGGCGGCCTTCCAGCCCGTCGACCCGAGCTCCTGCCTCGCGGGCGATGAGCGCACCTGCCGCCCAGTCCCACTTGTGCATGCCGCTTTCGAAGAAGGCATCCACCTGTCCCGAGGCTACCGCGCACAGATCGAGCGCCGCCGAGCCGTGACGCCGGATGTCCCGTACCGCGGGAAGCACCCGCACCATCGACCGAGCCTGCACCGACCGGAGCTCGATGTCGTAGCCGAACCCGGTGGCGAGCAGCGTCTGGGCCAGGTCGGTCTCCGACGTACAGCTGATCGGCTCGCCGTCCCGGGTCGCACCGCCGCCGCAGGTCGCCGAGTAGATGATCCGATGCTCGACATCGAGGACAACGCCGGCGGCGAGCACACCGTCGACCTCGGCAGCGATCGAGACGGAGTACTCCGGGATGCCGTAGAGGTAGTTCACGGTTCCGTCGAGCGGGTCGACCAGCCAGGTGACCCCGGTGGCGCCGGACGATGCCGCGCTCTCCTCGCTGATCACCGCGTCGTCCGGGCGGGTGCGGGCGAGGCCGGTGAGGATGACCTGCTCGGCGGCGCGGTCCATGACCGTGACGACATCGGTCGGCGTGGACTTCGTCGTAACGCCGAGGTCGGTCGGGCGCGCCCGGAGCACTTCTCCGGCCGCCTGTGCGAGCGATCGCGCCAGCCCGACCAGATCGGCGGCCAGCGCCTCGCTCAGCTGGTCCTGCGCCGTCTCAGCGCCCAGGCGAGGACACCGACGCCGGCAGCGGCACCGGTCGCGCTGGCGGCCGGCAACGCCGCCTTGCGCAACGTGGACGAGCTCGCTGCGGAGGTCCCAGTTTCGGCGACGTACGCCGCGGACTCAGCACCGTCGGCGGTCTGTTGCGGATGCTTGATCGGGTTGGACCCGCCAGGGCGTACCGGCCCGACCTTGGTCCGAGCCGGCTCCTTGCGCATCCCGATCTTCGAGCCGAGGAACAGGATCGGGTCGTACTTCGTGTCGATCACCCGCTCCTTCAACGGGATGATCCCGTTGTCGGTGATGTGGATGTTCTCGGGACAGACCTCGGTGCAGCACTTGGTGATGTTGCAGTAGCCGAGCCCTTCCTGCTCCTGCACCATCTGCTTGCGGTCAACGGTGTCGAGCGGGTGCATGTCGAGCTCGGCGTAGCGAATGAAGAACCGCGGCCCGGCGAAGTTGGGCTTGTTCTCCTCGTGGTCACGGATGACGTGGCAGGTGTTCTGGCACAGGAAGCATTCGATGCACTTGCGGAACTCCTGGCTGCGCTCGACGTCGACCTGCGACATCCGGAACTTCCCGCCGGAGTTGTCCGACGGCGGCGCGAACGCCGGCACCTCACGAGCCTTCTCGAAGTTGAACGACACGTCTGTCACCAGGTCTCGGATCACTGGGAAGGTGCGCATCGGGTTGACCGTGATCGTCTCGTCCGGCTCGAACGTCGAGAGTCGGGTCATGCACATCAGCCGTGGTTTGCCGTTGATCTCGGCGCTACATGATCCGCACTTGCCGGCCTTGCAGTTCCAGCGGATCGCGAGGTCGCCGGTCTGGGTCGCCTGCAGCCGATGCAGTGCATCGAGCACCACCTCGCCCTCTTCGACCGCGACCGTGTAGTCGACGAAGTCACCGCCGGTCGCGTCGCCGCGCCAGACCCGCAGGTTGATGTCCCGCGCCGAGCTTTCGTTGTCGGCCATTTACTTGGTCTCCTCGAACAGCTTCGCCAGGTCACTGGGCATCTTCGGTAACGGCTTGCGGGTGATGGTGATCGCGCCGTCCTTCTCCTTGACGATCAGGTTGACCTCGCCCCACTCGGCATCGGTCTGTGGGAAGTCGTCGCGGGTGTGGCCGCCGCGACTCTCGGTACGTTCCAGCGCCGCCCGCGCGCACGACTCGGACACGGTCAGCATCGCGTTGATGTCGAGCGCCACATGCCAGCCGGGGTTGTAGGCGCGACCGCCCTCGACCGTGACCTTTTTGGCTCTGGCCTTGAATTTCTCGATCTCCTTGAGCGCCTGCGTCATCTCCTTGGCGGTGCGGATGATGCCGACCAGGTCGAACATGATGTCCTGCAGCTCGGCCTGCACGGCGTAGGGGTTCTCGCCGCCGTTGGTCTCGAACGGCTTGAGTGCATCCGCGATCGCGGCCGTGACATCGGCCGCTTTCGGAGCCGGTCGCCTGGCCAGCGTCGCGGCGTACGACGCGGCGGACTCGCCGGCCCGCTTGCCGAACACGAGCAGGTCGGACAGCGAGTTGCCACCGAGCCGGTTCGAGCCGTGCATGCCGCCTGAGGCCTCGCCGACGGCGAATAGACCGGCGACCGTCGCCGCCTGGGTCTCCGGGTCGACCTCGACCCCGCCCATGACGTAGTGAGCCGTCGGCGCGACCTCCATCGGGTCGGTCGTGATGTCGACGTCGGCCAATTCCTTGAACTGGTGGTACATCGAGGGCAGTCGCTTGTGGATGTCGGCCGCGCTTCGACGCGTCGCGATGTCGAGAAACACCCCGCCGTGGGGCGATCCACGGCCGGCCTTGACCTCGGAGTTGATCGCCCGGGCGACCTCGTCGCGAGGCAGCAGCTCGGGCGGCCGGCGGTTGTTGATGTGGTCGTCGTACCAGCGGTCGGCTTCTTCCTCGGTGTCCGCGGTCTCGGCTTTGAAGTAGTCGGTGATGTAGTCGAACATGAACCGCTTGCCCTCGGAGTTGCGGAGCACTCCGCCCTCGCCACGCACCGACTCGGTGATCAGCAAACCGCGCACCGACAGCGGCCAGACCATGCCGGTCGGGTGGAACTGCACGAACTCCATGTTGATCAGCGAGGCGCCGGCGGTCAGGGCGAGCGCGTGGCCGTCACCGGTGTATTCCCAGGAGTTGCTTGTTACCTTGAACGACTTGCCGATCCCACCGGTCGCGATGATGACGGCTGGGGCGTTGAGCTGGATGAACGAGCCGGTCTCGCGCCAGTAGCCGAAGGTGCCGGCGATCTTGGTGCCGGACTTCAGCAGCCGGGTGACCGTGCACTCCATGAAGACATCGATGCCGATGTCGACCGCGCGCTGCTGCAGGGTCCGGATCATCTCAAGGCCGGTGCGGTCGCCGACATGGGCGAGCCGGGCGTAGCGGTGGCCGCCGAAGTCGCGCTGGGAGATCTTGCCTTCCTTGGTGCGGTCGAACAGCGCGCCCCACTCTTCGAGCTCCCAGACCCGCTCCGGCGCCTCCTGTGCGTGCAGCTGCGCCATCCGCCAGTTGTTGAGCATCTTGCCGCCGCGCATCGTGTCGCGGAAGTGGACCTGCCAATTATCCTCTGGCCAGACGTTGCCCATCGAGGCCGCGATCCCGCCCTCCGCCATGACGGTGTGAGCCTTGCCGAGCAGCGACTTGGTGACGATCGCGGTCCGCGCGCCTGCCTCATGCGCCGCGATTGCCGCCCGCAGCCCGGAGCCGCCGGCACCGATGACGACGACGTCGTAGTCGTGAGTTTCGTGATCAGCCATTACGAGTGCCGCCGCCTAGAAGATGTGGTGATAGTCGGTGAACGTGCCGTTGGAGACCAGCCGGATGTAGCCGTCGGCCACGCCAATCCAGATCAACGACGCCCACGCCCACTGCAAGTGCCGTTTGTTCAACCAGGACACGAACGTCCACCACTTGTAGCGAACCGGATGTTTGGAGAAGCTGTTGATCCGCCCGGCGGTGACGTGACGACACGAGTGGCACCCGAAGGTGTAGCCGAGGATCAGCAGGGCGTTGATGACCAGGACGAACGAGCCGACTCCGATGAAGAAGCGCCCGCTGTAGATGAAGGACCTGACCGCGTCGTAGCTGAGGATCCCGGCGAACACCACCGCGGCGTACCAGGTGTAACGGTGGATGTTCTGGATCAGCAACGGGAACCGGGTCTCGCCGCTGTACTTGTTGTGCGGCTCGGAGACCGCGCATGCCGGCGGTGAGAGCCAGAACGAGCGGTAGTAGGCCTTGCGGTAGTAGTAGCAGGTCGCCCGGAAGCTGAGCGGGAAGATCAGGACGTAGAGCGCCGGCGAGAGCCACTGCCAGGCGTCCCAGTGCCACCACGCGATCGACGACGGGCAACCGTGCGCCACGCACGGCGAGTAGAACGGCGAGACGTAGGGGCTGGCGAAGAAGATCCGGTGGACCGCGCCGTTGTCATAAACCAGCGGATGGTTGAACGCCGCCCAGGTCGCGTAGATCACGAATGCGGTGAAGCCGATCGCGGTGATCAATGGCGAGATCCACCATCGATCAGTGCGCAGCGTCTTTTCGCTGATCGCTGCCCGTTCGGTCGACCGTGGACCCTGCGTCATCACCGGCGTCGCCATATGCGGGCGGCCATCCCTTCTCCACGCGGTACGGCGCACGAAACGCGCCGCCGATAGACCCTATCTTCGCGACCCGCTGGACCACCTAGGCACCCGGGTCGGTAGTTACGCCCTGAGGTGACTAGGAATGAGTGTCCGTGGGTAGGTGTTTGATGGAGACGATGAACACCACGACCGAAGCGCCGCCACTGTCCCCAGCCGATCGCTGCGACAGGTGCGGAGCGCGCGCCCTCGTCCGAGCCGTGATGCCCGGCGGCGGCGACCTCTACTTCTGCGCCCACCACGGTCGTGAGCACGCCGCGCGGCTTCGCGAAGTAGCAATTGAGATCCACGACCACACCGGTGCGTTGCTCGATGACGCGGAGCCTGCTGCCGCCGACGGCGGCATCCCGAACGACTGACCTACCCGAGTCGAGCGAGTGCGGCGCGAGCCGTCCATCTGCCGCGATGTGCCAACACCCGCAGCGGCAAGCCGAACGTCCGTGACAGCGATGCCGAGGTCAGCGCGGCTTCGATCGGCCCCGCCTCGACCACTTGGCCTTCCCGGATCAGCAACGCGTGGGTGAATCCCTCCGGGATCTCCTCGACGTGATGGGAAACCAGTACCTGCACCGGCGCGTCGGCATCGTCGGCAAGCCGGCTCAACAGCCGTAGCAATGCTTCCCGACCGCCGAGATCTAGTCCGGCGGCCGGCTCGTCGAGCAGCAACACCTCAGGGTCGGTCATGACCGCCCGGGCCAGTTGCACCCGCTTGCGCTCGCCTTCACTCAGCGACCCGAACCGGCGGTCAACCAGGCGTCGGCAGCCGACCTGGGCGAGCAGGTCGTGTGCCCGCGAGATGTCGGCTGCGTCGTAACGCTCGCCGCCACGCTTCACAATCGCCTGTGAGGCCGTCAGCACTACGTCGAGCACCACTTCATCGACCGGGATGAGGTCGGCGAGCGCCGCGCTCGCCCAGCCGACCCGGGGAAGCAGGTCGTCGAGGTCAGCCTCCTCGAGCGGCTCGCCGAGCAGCGCAACCGCGCCCGACGTCGGGCGCATCGCGCCGGCCATGACCTGGAGGAGGGTCGACTTGCCGGCGCCGTTGGCACCGATGACCACCCATCGCTCACCGGCGCGGACCGTCCAGCTGACCTGGCGCAGCAGCATGGCGCCGACACGGCGAACACTGACGTTGTCCAGCGCCGCGATGGTCTGCGGGTCAGCATGGAATTGGGGAAGGCCGACAGCGTAAGTCACGCCTGTTAACGCTAGGGACTGCTGCGACAGATGTCCGGTTCCCACGCCGAACTTGGGCAGCTTCGGGTCTTTCAGTCAGCACCGCCCTGATCGAACGAGCACACAACCCATGCTGGGCCGGTCCAAAATCCGGTCATCGCGGCAGGATTCACCCCCGGATCGGGCGGGTTGTGTGCTACTCCGAACGCTATGAGGCTCGGCGGTAGGCGCGGACGGCGAGGGGGACGAAGACGGCCATGATTCCGGCGAGCCAGAGCAGGCTCACCCAGGCGTGGTTGCCGATCGGAGTCCCCAAGGCGAACGATCGCAGCGCGTCGATGACCTGGGTGAATGGTTGATTGACTGCGAAAACCTGCAGCCAGTGCGGCATGCTCTGCACCGGCACGAACGCTGAACTGACGAAGGTCAGCGGGAACACCCAGATCAGGCCGAAGCCCTGAACCGCTTCTTCTTCCTTGAGGGCCAGTCCGATGAACGCCGAGACGGTGCAGATGGTCAGCCCGAGAAGGATCGAGTAAACGAACATCAGCAGTGCACCGCCGACGCCGTTGTGGAACCGGAAGCCGATTGCCGCTCCGACCCCGATCAGGACAACTGTCACGACCGCCATCCGAAGCACGTCCGCGCCGAGCCGGCCGAGCAGCACCGCGCTGCGCGCGATCGGCATTGCGCGCAGCCGGTCGATCGTGCCCTTCTGCAGCTCGTTGGCAAGTGAGATCGCAGTGCCGAACGACCCGAAGCCCATGGTCTGGCCGATCACGCCGGGAACCAGATAGTCGACGTACCCGCCGGGAACATTGGCCTTAATGGCGCCGCCGAACACGTAGCGGAACAGCAGGATGAACATCACCGGCTGGATCAAGGTGAAGACGATGTACGCCGGCACCCGGACCCAGACCAGCAGGTTGCGCTTCATCATCACGAAGGTGTCGCTCAGGCCGTCGCGCACTAGCGAGCCGCGGCCGATAGTTGCCGTCGAGGCACTCATGCGTCCGCCACCGCTTCCTTGTCGCCCGACTCGGGTTCTGCCTCCGCGGCATGTCCGGTCAGTGCGAGAAACACGTCGTCGAGCGAGGGCCGGCGAAGACCGAGGCCCTGCGGTTGGATCCCGGCGTCGTCGAGCCGGCGGACCACCTCGACCAACCGGTCCGACCCACGATCGCCTGCCCGCACGCTGATCACTCTTGACTCGCTGACCGTCGGCTCGACGCCGTCAAGGCCACTGACCGCCTTGACTGCTGCCTCGCGACCGGAGTCGTCGTCGACCGAGAACTCCACGACGTCACCACCGACGGTGTCCTTGAGCTCATCGGCCGTGCCCTCGGCGATCACCTTGCCGTGGTCGAAGACCACGATGCGGTCGGCGAGCTCGTCGGCCTCTTCGAGGTATTGCGTCGTCAGCAGCAAGGTGGTGCCGGCCGAGACGAGGTCGCGGATGACCTGCCACATGTCGTTGCGGGCCCGCGGATCGAGCCCGGTCGTCGGCTCATCGAGGAACAGCACCTTGGGGCGAGCGACGAGGCTGGCCGCGAGATCCAGCCGCCGCGTCATGCCGCCGGAGTAGGTCTTGGCGCGGCGAGCTGCCGCGTCGGTCAGCCCGAACTGCTCGAGCAGCTCCTGGGCCCGGTCCTTCGTGCGTCGCTTCCCGAGGTGGTAGAGCCGGCCCATCATCTCGAGGTTCTCCCGGCCGGTGAGCTCGTCGACGATCGCGGCCGACTGTCCGGCGAGACCGATCGAGCGGCGTACGCCGGCCGGGTCGGCCAGCACATCCCGACCGTCGACGATCGCCCGCCCGGAGTCCGGCCGGAGCAACGTGGTGAGGATCTTCACCGCGGTCGTCTTGCCGGCGCCGTTCGGTCCGAGGACACCGAGCACGCTGCCGCGCGGCACCCGCAGATCGATCCCGGCAAGGGCATGGACATCGCCGAACGACTTCGCCAGTCCCTCAACCACAATCGCGTCGTCTGTGCTCACGCCGCCCGACCCTAACCCGAGCGGACGACAACCTCGTTACGCTTTTGGCTTAGCGCTGAGCTTCTTGACCGTCAGTGAGCCGGCTACGACCGGCGGTGCGGGGATCAGCTGGTCGCCGGTAGCGGTACCCCTCGGATCGAGGCGTCGAGGACCTCGACCGTGTGGGCGAGCGCGATCGACTCGCCCCGCCGCCGCAGCGCGCTGTCGACCTGCATCAGGCAACCGGGATTGGCAGTGATCAGCAGCTCAGCACCGGTTGCAAGGACGTTGGCAGCCTTGCGGTCGCCGAGCTGGCGAGCCGGCTCGGGTTTGACCAGGTTGTAGATGCCGGCCGAGCCGCAACAGATGTCGGCGTCGGCGATCTCGCGCACCTCCAGTCCGGGGATGCCGGCCAGCAGCTCGCGCGGCTGTGACCTGATCCCTTGGGCATGACCGAGGTGGCAGGCATCGTGGTACGCCGCGACCACCGGCACCGGATGGCGGGGCGCGACCGGCCCGAGCTCGGTCAGCATCTCGCTGACATCCCGGCACTTGGCCGAGAACGCCGCCGCCCGTGGGGCCCAAGCGGGGTCGTCCGCGAGCAATCGGCCGTAGTCCTTCATTGCCGACCCGCAGCCGGCCGCGTTGATCACGATCGCGTCGACCGCCTGCGACTCGAACACGGCAATCAGTCGTTTGGCGCGTCGCAGTGCCTCGTCCTCACGACCGGCGTGCAGCGACAGCGCGCCACAACAGGCCTGGCCGGCCGGCGCGATCACCTCGCACCCCTCGGCGGCGAGCACCCTCGCGGTCGCGACGTTGACGCCGGGGAAGAACTCGCGTTGGACACAGCCGAGCAGCATCCCGACCCGCGCCCGCTGCTCACCAATGGCCGGGGTAATCGGCGGCACGCGCATCATCGGGCCGAGCTGCGGCAGCAATTCTTCCATCGCGCCGAGCGCCGCCGGTAGCCGGTCGGTCAAGGCGCTGCGCCGGACCAGCCGAGCCAGCCCGCTCCTTTGATACGCGCGCAGCGGGCTTCGCATCGCAGCAAGCCGGCGCGGGTAAGGGAACAGCGAGAAGATCAACGATCGCAATGCTTTATCGGCTTTCGGACGCTCGACCTCGTGCTCGATCTGCGCCCTGGTGGTCTCGATCAACGCGTCGTACTTCACTCCTGAAGGGCATGAGGTCAGGCACGACATGCAGCCGAGGCAGTTGTCGAAGTGGCCCACCACGGTCGCGTCGAGTGGCTCGCCTTCGAGCAACTGCTTCATCAGGTAGATCCGGCCACGCGGCGAGTCCATCTCCTCGCCCCACAGCTGGTACGTCGGGCAGCTCGGCAGGCAGAAGCCGCAGTGCACGCAGTCCGAGATCAGCTCGCCCATGTCGGTCATCTCAGATCCCACCCACGAAACGTCCCGGTGACATCCGGCGGTCGGGATCGAACTGCTCCTTGATCCGCCGCATCACCGGCAGGCCGCGGACCGGGCCCCACACGTCGACCTCGCGCTTCGCTTCTGCCGGCGCCCCGACGACAACGACACTCCCGCCGTGGGCCGCAACCGCCTCGCGCAACGCCGCGAGGTCACCGAGATCCTCGGCACCGACCCAGACGACACCCGAGCCGACGTGCGCGCTCACCGTGGCATGCGACGCGACCAAGGCGAGGACCTCGCGCAGCGCGCCGAGCCGATGAGTCAGCTTCAGCAACACCGGTCCCGCTGGCCGCTCGCCGAAGCCGGCCGGCAGTGCATCACCGACCTCGCCACCGATCGCGGCCGCGGCCTCGGCGGACTGGGTGTCAGCGGCCGACTCGATCGACTCGAAGACCGCAGTCAGCGCCGCGCCGTCCCACTCCAGCGCCGAGGGCACTGCGCCGGTAGCAAACACTCGCTCGGCGACCGAGGCCGGATCGTCGGTCGCCGCAGTCACGACGCGGCGCACCGGCTGCAGCGGATGAAGCCGGAAGGTGCATTGGGCAATGACGCCGAGCGTCCCAAACGAGCCGGTGAAAAGCTTGCCGAGGTCATAGCCGGCAACGTTTTTGACCACCTTGCCGCCGGAGTGGGCGATCGTGCCGTCGGCCAGCACGACAGTGATCCCGATGAGCAGCTCGCGCGGTGTTCCGAACAGCAACCGTCGCGGGCCACTGGCAGCGGTGGCAACCACGCCGCCGACGGTCGCGCCGGCCTCCGGCGGGTCGAGCCCGAGCCATTGCCGGGCCGGCGCAAGCTGCTCCTGCAACACCGCGAGCGGCACTCCCGCCTGCGCGGTGACGACCAGATCGCCAGCGGCATGCTCGACGATCCGGTCGAGCCGCTGAGTGTCGACCGTGACGTCGACCGGATCGCCGGCCGCCGCCCAGCCGGCCTTGGAGCCGAAGCCGCGAACGCCGATGGCGTGACGTTGCGAGGCGGCGTCGGCCATGACGCGGCTGAGCTCTCCGATCGAATCGGGCGCCGCGACGTTAGAAGACATCGGCGATCCCGGCTTCTGCGAGCGGATGGACGCCGCGGGTCCGGCCGGGTCGCTCGCCGCACAGCCGCGGCGTGGGGAAGATCTTGCCCGGGTTGCAGATGTTGTCGGGGTCGAACGCACACCGCACCAGCTGCATCACGTCGAGGTCGATCTCGTTGAACATCTTTCCCATGTGCACTTTCTTGTCGTGCCCGACGCCGTGCTCGCCGGTGATCGACCCGCCATGGGCGAGGCACAGCTCGATGATCCGGCTCGACACCTCCTCGGCCCGCTCGGTCTCACCGGCGGACTCGTCGAACAGGACCAGCGGGTGCAGGTTGCCGTCGCCGGCGTGGAAGACGTTCGCTACCCGGACCCCCGCCTCTGCGGCCAGATCGTCGATCGCCCGGAGCACGTCGGAAAGCGCGGTTCGGGGGATGACGCCGTCCTGAACGATGTAGTCCGGGCTGATCCTCCCAACCGCAGCGAATGCCGACTTGCGGCCCTTCCAGATCAGTGCCCGTTCGACATCGTCGGCCGCGACCCGGATCTCGAAGGCACCGGCGTCGGTGCAGAGCCGCTCGAGGTCCGCCAGCTGCGCGACGACCTCGCAGTCCGGGCCATCGAGCTCTGCCACCATCACCGCGCCGGCACCGGCCGGATAGCCCGGGTGCACTGCCGCCTCCGCGGCCTCGATCGCCAGCGCGTCCATCAGCTCGATCGCGGCCGGAAGGACCCCCGCCGCGATGATCGCGCTGACCGCGGCGCCGGCGTCGTCGATGGTCCGGAAGCCGGCGAGCACGGTCTGCACCGCCTGCGGCCGGCGCATCAACCGGACCGTCGCCTCGGTGACCACACACAGCGTTCCCTCGCTGCCGACGACAGCGCCGATGACGTCGTACCCGACCGGATCCGGCGCCGCGCCACCGAGCCGCTCGACGGTGCCGTCGGGCAGCACCACCTCGAGGCCGGTCACATGGTGGGCGGTGAACCCGTACTTCAGGCAGTGCGCGCCACCGGAGTTCTCGGCGACGTTGCCGCCGAGCGAGCAGACCTGCTGGCTCGACGGGTCAGGCGCGTAGTAGTAGCCGAGCGGCGCGCTCGCACGGGTGAGGTGGGCGTTGATCACCCCGGGCTCGACCACCGCCCGCTCGTCATCGACATTGACCGAGACGATGCGGTCCATCCGCGACATCACGATCAGCACTCCGTCGGTCCGCGGCAGCGCACCGCCGGACAACCCGGTGCCAGAGCCGCGAGCGATGAACGGCACCCCGAGTTCGGCGCACCGGCGTACGACGAATGCCACGTCAGCAGTCGACGACGCCAGAATCACCAGACCGGGCGTGCAGCGGTACGACGCCAGCCCGTCACACTCGTACGTCCGGAGCTGCGCGTGGTCGGTGATGACCTGCGAGGGAGCGAAGTGACGGACGCAGTCCGCGACGAGCTCGTCGAGCACTACAACCGGTCGTAGGCTGGCAGGGTCAGGAAATCGACGAAGTCGTCGTCGAGCGCGACCGACTCGAAGACCTCGCGAGCCTCGGCCCAGCGGCCGGCCTCGTAGCCGTCGTCGCCGATCTCGCTCCGCACCTCGGCCGTCACCTCATCGGCGACCTTACGCACCAGCTCGGCGGTGACCTGGTCGCCGGTATCGGCCAGCGTCACGTCGTTGTGCACCCACTGCCAGACCTGCGATCGCGAGATCTCGGCGGTCGCGGCGTCCTCCATCAGGTTGTGGATCGCTGCCGCGCCGTTGCCGCGCAGCCAGGACTCGAGGTACCGGATGCCGACATCGACGTTGGTGCGCAGCCCGGCGCTGGTCCGCTCCCCCGGCGTCTCGCTGGCAGCGAGCAGGTCGTCGGCGCTGACGTCGACGTCGGGGCGAAGCTTGTCGATCTGGTTGGGGCGATCGCCGAGGACCGCGTCGAACTCCTTCATCGCGGTCTCGACCAAATCGGGATGGGCGACCCAGGTGCCGTCGAAGCCGGCGGCTGCCTCGCGTTCCTTGTCGGCCTTGACCTTCTCCAGCGCCACCCGGTTGATCTCTGGATCCTTGCGGCTCGGGATGAAAGCGGCCATGCCACCCATCGCGAAAGCGCCGCGCTTGTGACAGGTCTGGACCAGTAGCTCGGTGTAGGAGCGCATGAACGGCACCGTCATCGTCACGCTGTTGCGGTCCGGCAGCAGGTATTCCTCGCCGCGGTCCCGGAACGTCTTGATCATCGAGAACATGTAGTCCCAGCGGCCGGCATTGAGGCCGTAGGAGTGCTCACGCAGCTCGTAGAGGATCTCGTCCATCTCGAACGCGGCCGGGATGGTCTCGATCAGCACCGTCGCGCGGATCGTGCCCCGCTCGACGCCGAGCGCATCCTGGGCATGGTTGAACACGTCGTTCCACAACCGCGCCTCGAGGTGGGACTCCATCTTCGGCAGGTAGAAGTACGGCCGGGTGCCCCGCACCGCCAACCGCTCGTGGTTGTGGAAGAAGCACAGCCCGAAGTCGAACAACCCACCGCTGATCGGCTCGTCGTCGACCAGCACGTGCTTTTCCGGCAGGTGCCAGCCGCGCGGCCTCGGCATCAGCGCCGCCACCGTCTCGTTCAGCTTGTAGGCCTTGCCCTCCTCGGTCTCGAAGTCGATCCGCCGCTCAATCGCATCGATCAGGTTGATCTGACCCTGCACCTTGTTGTGCCAAGTCGGCGTGCTCGCATCCTCGAAGTCGGCCATGAACACCTTCGCGCCCGAGTTGAGCGCGTTGACCAACATCTTCTTCTCGGTCGGCCCGGTGATCTCGACCCGGCGATCGACCAGATCGGCCGGCGGCGCGACCCGCCACGAGGTGTCCTCGCGGATCTCCTTGGTCTCGTCCAGGAAGTCCAGCCGGCCGGTCGAGGCGGCCTGAGCGCGGCGATCGCGACGCTTGGCCAGCAACTCGGTACGCCGAGGACCGAAGCGGCGCTGCAGGTCGGCAACGAAGGCCATCGCCGACGGCGTCAATACCTCCTCGAACCGCGCCTCGCTCGTTCCGGTGACCTTGGCGTCACTGCCCGGCATGCTGTCCTCCTCGTGTGTGGATTGCCCGCCGTACCAGCACCACGAGGACTATGCCCACTGCGCCGGCAATCATCCGAATCCGAGCCGCCGACGGCGGGCGGTACGAGTCATCGATAGGCGGTGCCACCGTCAGCGGCGGGCGCGCCGGCGACTCTGCCTCGGCGACCACCTCCGCTCCCGGCGGCGGCATCACTGCGGTGATGAGCGTTGAGATCACCCGATCCCAGGCCGCGTCATCGGCCGACTCGGCCCGGCCGGTCGCTTCGATCTCCGCGCTGACCTCGACCTTGGTCGTTGCACCTTCGTCACGCAGCGCCACGGTGAGGGTGGCAGCGACGGTGCCATCGCCGCGGGCTTCCTTGCCGGTAACGGCGATGACCGCGGTGTGGAACTTCGGCTCGCCAACCTCGGCGCGAGCGCTGAGCCGGTAGGTGATCTGGGTCGATCCGAGCTTGCATTTCAACGAGCCGCTGACCGCGTCACCATCGCGGGAAAGGCTCGCACCGGGGATCGCCACCAGCAGCGCATCGACATCACTGATCGACGCCCACACCTGGTCGATCGGACCGGCAACCTGCGCGTCGTGGGAAGACCTCATGCGCGCATTGTGCTTGATCGGCGATCCGGGCGCTTCACACGCCAAGCCTCGCGGCTTCGAGCCGACCTAGCGCCGCGGGGTCGCCAGACGTGTCGACCTCGGCAATCGGCTTGCGGTTGTAAGCGTAGAGCGCGAGCTCGCCGACCGGGGCGAGCAACCTGACGGTCGGTCCACTGCCGATCACGATCCGGTCGCCGTGCGCGGTCACGAACTCGACCTGAACGTTTCGGACCCGGCGCAAGGAGAGCCGAAGCATCGGCCGCAGCCGGCGCCACATCAGCCGTTCGAGCTCGACCGGCAAGTCGCGCTGACCGAGGCCGTTGGTCCGGCGGACGTCCTCGGTGTGGACGAAGAACTCGAACAGGTTGAGAGTCTCGTCGAACGGCCGAAGGGCCAGCGGTGGTCCGGCGGCGATCCGTCCGACGACATGGTCATAGCTGTGCACCCGCAGCACACTGGCCATCACCCGATCGGTGTGCGCCGCGAGAGCTCCCGGCAGCACAACGCCGGGCATCGCGTCCGCTCGACGCTCCCGGACATACAGATGGGCGGCCAGGTCCGCAGTCGCCCAGCCGGTGCACGCGGTCGGAGCGTCCGGCCCGAGCTCGGTCAGCACGCCGACCAGGGTTTGGCGTTCCTGCTGGGCCCACCTCGTCACGGTTTCCTACATTAATGATTGACTCACGATTCATGACCGCCCGGCCGATCGCGTCGGTGCTTGCCGGCCAACGCATCCTGCTGACCGGAGCCACCGGCTTCGTCGGCGAGGCCCTGCTCGAACGACTTCTCAACGACCTGCCCGAGACACCGGTCACGTTGCTGGTCCGGGCCCGGGGCTCGCTTACCGCAACTGACCGGGTCCGCCAGGTGCTCGCCGGTCCGGCCTTCGGCCGGCTTCGGGACCGGCGAGGCGACGACCTGAGCCCGCTGCTCGACGACCACGTCCGGGTCCTCGAAGGCGACCTCGACAACGTCCCGCCACTGCCCGGCGACCTCGACATCGTCATCCACTGCGCTGGCGAGGTCTCCTTCGACCCGGCGATCGACGACGGCTTCGCGACCAACCTGCACGGCACCCTCAACCTGCTCGCGGCGATCGACGCGAGCGGCGCCCGGCCGCACTACCTGCACGTGTCGACGGCGTACGTCGCCGGCCGCCAACAGGGCCACATCCGCGAAGGCCGGCTCGACCACAACGTCGACTGGCGCGCCGAGGCCGACGTCGCCGCGCAGCTTCGCGATCGGGCCGAGATCGCCAGCCGCTCGGCCGAGCAGCTCGCGATCTTCACCGCGCAAGCCGAGACCGAACACGGCTCGTCGGGCGCGCTGTCGGTGTCCGCCGAAGCCGAACGCCGCCGCCGCGAGTGGGTGTCGAAGACTCTCGTCGACGCCGGCCGCGAGCGGGGTCGAAGCCTCGGCTGGACCGACTGCTACACCTTCACCAAGGCGATGGCCGAACGTGCCGTCGAGCAGACCGCGACTCATCTCCCGGTCACCGTCCTGCGGCCGAGCATCATCGAGAGCGCGCTTGCCCAGCCCTATCCGGGATGGATCGAGGGCTTCAAGATGGCCGAGCCGATCATCCTGGCGTTCGGCCGCGGCGACCTACCCGATTTTCCCGGCATCCCCGACGGCGTCATCGACATCATCCCGGTCGATCTTGTCGTCAACGCGACAATCGCCGCCGCTGCAAGGGTGCCCGAGCCGGGCACTCCGGCGTACTACACGATCTGCTCGGGGGCGCGTAACCCACTGAGCTTCGGGATGCTCTACGAGCTGGTGCGCGAGTATTTCATCGCGCATCCGATGGTGCAGCGCGACCGCGGCGAGGTCCGGGTGCCGCACTGGCAGTTCCCCGGCTCGGAGCGGGTCGACCAGCTGATCAGGCTTGCGGACCGGGCCCAGCGCACCACCGACCGGATCGTCACCTCGCTGCCGCGCTCGCCGCGTACCCGCGACTGGGCCAAGTCGCTGGATCGCCAGCGCGGCCGGATCGACTTCCTACGCCGCTACTTCGACCTCTACCGCCCGTACGCCGATGCCGAGCTGCACTTCTCCGACCAGACCACGCTGGCGCTGCACGAGTCACTGCACCCGGACGACGTCGAGCGGTTCGGCTTCGACGCCACGATCATCGACTGGCGCTACTACCTGCAGGACGTCCACGTCCCGGCGGTCGTCACGCCACTGACCGCACTGTCGGCGATGCGAGGACCGCGGATCGCACCGGCCCGCTCGGTCGTCAGCGGCGAGAACATCGTCGCGGTGTTCGACATGGACGGCACCCTGCTCTCGAGCAACGTCGTCGAGTCCTATCTGTGGCTGCGGCTGCCCGAGCTCGCCGCGCCGGCGAAGGCGCGTGAGGTCACCGAGGTCGCGCGAGCACTGCCGCGCTGGCTGGCGACCCAGAAGAAGGACCGGTCGGCGTTCCTGCGGATGGTCTACCGCCGCTATGAGGGCGCCTCGCTCGCCGACCTGGAGCGGATCGTCGACGAGGACATCACCGCCACGATGCTGACCCGGCTCTCCTCGCATGCGGTCCGGGCGATCCGGGAGCACCGCGCCGCCGGCCACCGGCTGGTGCTGGTGACGGGCGCGGTCACGCCGCTGACCCGGCCGGTCGCAGCGTTGTTCGACGAGGTGGTCGCGGCCGAGCTCTCGGTCGACAGCTTCGGCCGCTGCACCGGGCATCTCGAGCTGCCGCCGCTGGTCGGCGAGTCGCGCGCCGCCTGGCTGCGCCACCGGGCACTGGCCGCGGGCTGGGACCTCGCCGCCAGCTACGCCTACGCCGACTCGGCGAGCGACCTGCCGCTGCTGCGTGCCGTCGGCCACCCGGTGGTCATCGATCCGGACGTCGTGCTGTCCAGGGTGGCCCGCAAGGAGCGCTGGCCGGTCGAGAGCTGGCACAGCGGAGCCCGCAAGGCCCGGTCACTTGAGCCGGCCCGATGATCAATGCGCTCGAGGTCTACCGCTCGCTGCCGAGGTACGTCGCGGCGCGCACCGTCGGCCCGCGACTGCCGGGTCTGCTCGCCGGACCGCTCGCGCCGTTACGCCTGGTGCACCGCGACGCGCCGCGCCCGCCCGGCGACGGCTGGGTGCGAGTGCGGCCACGACTGTCCGGGATCTGCGGCAGCGACCTCGCGACGTTGTCCGGCCACACCTCACTTTATTTCACGCCGCTGGTGTCGATGCCGTTCGTACCAGGCCACGAGGTGGTCGGTGAGACTCGCGACGACGCACCGGGCATCCCAGCCGGCACCCGCGTCGTCATCGACCCAGTGCTGGGCTGTGAGGCGCGCGGCCTGGTGGCCTGCGAGTCGTGCTCCAAGGGCCAAACCAACCGCTGCGACCGGATCACCGCCGGCCATCTTTCACCGGGCCTGCAGACCGGCTACTGCCGGGACACCGGCGGCGGCTGGAGCGGCGAGTTGGTGGCCCACTTCTCGCAGTTGCATGTCGTGCCCGACGACCTGCCGGACAACCGCGCCGTCCTCATCGAGCCGCTCGCCTGCGCCGTGCACATCGCGCGCCGAGCCGGCCTGCGCGACGGCGGCGCGGCGCTGATCGTCGGTGCCGGCGCGGTCGGCTTGTTCACGGCTCTTGCGCTGCGCGAGCTGACCCCGGCCGGCCACGTCACGCTGGTCGCCAAGCACCGTCGCCAGGGCGAGCTGGCAAAACTGTTCGGGGCCAGCGATGTGGTCAGCCCGAACGACGTCGCCACCGCGGTACGCCGCTCGACCCGCGCGCTCCGTCTCGAGCCCGAGCGCGGACCGGCGTACCTCCTCGGAGGGGTCGATGTCGCCATCGACGCGGTCGGCTCTCGGGCGTCGGTCGACACCGCACTCCGTAGCGTCCGTGCCGGCGGCCGCGTCGTGCTGGCCGGCGTTCCCGGCGATGGAATCGACCTGACCCCGGCGTGGTTCCGCGAGCTCGACGTCACCGGTGCCTACGCCAGCGCCGGCGACGCGTTCGAGGTCGCCACCAGGCTGGCCGCGACCGCGCCGCTCGACGACCTGGTCGGGGTGGCCTATCCACTCGGGCGCTGGCGCGAGGCCCTCGATCACGCGCATGATGCTGGACGGTTGGGAACATTGAAGGTGGCGTTTGACCTGAGGAGTGCGTCTTAGTGAGCTCACCCCACGAAATCGCCCGCTGCGCTCACGATCCCGAGAGGACCCCGAAGTGACGCGTCCCGGCTTCGTGCTGACCGTCGATGAACGGACGCCGCCGCTGCTGATGCATTCCGGCGAGTCGTTCAAGCTGCAGGAGTTCCCGCTCGGCAGCCGCGTCATCTACCCGGCCGAGTCGCTGCCGGGGCTGCCGGATCTCGACGAGGCGATCGAGAACGCCCTGCTCCACCCGATCGACAGCGAGCCCCTGCCCGCCCTGTTGACCGCCGGGATGAAGCTGACGATTGCCTTCGACGACATCTCGCTGCCGCTGCCGCAGATGCGCAAACCCGATGTGCGGCAACGGGTTCTCGAGCACGTGCTGCAGCACGCGGCCGATGCCGGTGTCGACGACGTCGAGCTGATCATCGCGACCGCACTGCACCGACGGATGACCGCGGACGAGGTTCGCGGGGTCGTCGGCGAACGGGTCTTCCGGTCGTTCTGGCCCGACCAGCTCTACAACTTCGACGCCGAGGACCGCGACAACCTCGCCCATCTCGGCACGACCGACACCGGCGAGGACGTCGAGATCTCCAAGCGGGCGGCCGAATCCGACCTGCTGGTCTATGTCAACGTCAACCTGGTCGCGATGGACGGCGGCTGGAAGTCGACCGCGATCGGCCTCGCGTCGTACAACTCGCTTCGTCACCATCACAACGCGCACACCATGGTCAACTCGAAGTCGTTCATGGACCCGCGCCACTCCGAGCTGCACTCGAGCGCCTGGCGAATGGGTCGGGTGATCTCCGAGCACGTCAAGGTCTTCCAGATCGAGACGACGCTGAACAACGACGCCTTCCCGTCGCAGTACGGATTCCTGACCAAGCGCGAGTGGGAGTGGTCGCTGAAGGACCAGGCGATGTTCCTCGCCACCAAACGCGGCATCGACCTGCTGCCGACCAAGACGCGGCGGCGCACCTTCCAGAACATGGCGGCGCCGTACGCCGTCACCGGTGTCAACGCCGGCGCGGTCGAGCCGGTGCACGACAAGACGCTGGAGCGGGTGCATCAGCAGCAGCTGGTCGAGGTCAACGGGCAGACCGACATCTTGGTGATGGGGCTGCCGTACTTGTGTCCCTACAACGTCAACAGCATCATGAACCCGATCCTGGCGGCCTGCCTCGGGCTCGGATACCTGTTCAACATGTACCGCGGCAAGCCACTGGTGCGCGAGGGCGGCGTGCTGATCCTCGACCACCCGGTGCCGTGGGAGTTCTCGATGCTGCACCACCCGTCCTACGTCGACTTCTTCGACGAGGTGCTTGCCGAGAGCACCGATCCGAAGGTCATCGGGCCGAAGTTCGAGCAGCAGTACGCGACCGATCCCTGGTACACCCATCTCTACCGCACCTCGAACGCCTACCACGGGGTTCACCCCTTCTACATGTGGTACTGGTGCGCCCACGCGCTCGACCACCTCGGCCAGGTAATCTGGGTCGGCGGCGACCGCCGGTCGGTCGCCCGGATGGGGATGCGGTCGGCCTCGACCTTCGCCGACGCCCTCGAGCTGGCTCGCGACACCGTCGGCTCCAGCCCGTCGATCACCTACCAGCACGCGCCGCCGCACATCCTCAGCGACGTCCGATGACACTCGTAAAAGACGTCCGGCAGCTCTCGCGCGGCTGGCGCTGGAGCCGCCGCCGGTTGCCGCCGCACTCGGCCGAGCCCCATCACTCGTTCGCGGAGCCGCGGGAGTTCCCGACCGAGTGGGCGCGGTCACGACCGGCACGAGCCGCCCGCGAGGTGCTGCTGCGCGGCGGGCTCTCACCGCTGGTGCGCCGCGAGACGACGACGCGGGTCGAGGGTCTCGACATCTTCGACGACCTCGAAGGCCCAGTCATCATCGTCGCCAACCACACCTCGCACCTCGACACCGCACTGCTGCTGACGACACTTCCCGTTAAATGGCAACGAAAAGTGACTGTCGGCGCGGCCGCCGACTACTTCTTCGATGCCTGGTGGCGGGCGATCGGATCGGCGCTGGTTTTCGCGACCTTCCCGATCGAACGCCGCGGCACCGGGCTGTCGGACACTCCGACGAAGCTGATCGAGGCCGGCTGGTCGATCGTGATGTTCCCTGAGGGCACCCGATCCCCCGACGGCTGGACCCGCCGGTTCCGCCCCGGCGCCGCGGCGCTCGCCCGCAGCCACAACATCGCGATCGTGCCGGTCGCGATCTCCGGCTCGTACGCCGCGATGCCCCGCGGTCGCAACTGGCCGAAACCGGGTCGACCGTCGGTGCACGTCCGCTACGGCCGGCCGGTGCGCCCGCTCGAGGACGAGAACACCCTGGCCCTCAACGCCCGGGTGTCCGCGGCGATCTCGGCGCTGCTCGACGAGGACGGCACCGACTGGTACACCGCGGCACGACGTGCCGCTGCGGAGGAGACTCCGTCCTCGGCCGGACCGGCGGTCGCCAACTGGCGCCGGGTCTGGACGTCGACGGCCGGGCCTACAGTTCGAGGTGGCCGCCCGAAGGCGTGGCGGTAGAAACACAGGCAACGCGTGGGGGTTAAGCGAATGACGGATCATCGAGCACTCGCCGGCGGTTACTCCAATGCGGCCTGGGATCTGATCGACTCGGCGGAGCGCACGCCCGCGCAGGACCGCGACCTGATGACACTGACGTTCGCCTCACGCCAGCACTGGATAGACGCCAGCGGGAGCGAGGAGAACCTGATCGTCGCGGACTGGCAGGTTGCCCATGCCGCCAGCCTGAGCGGGTTCAGCTATGTCGCGCTGCTATTCGCCGAAGCTGCGGTCGAACGTGCCGAGTCCGCCGAGGTTCCCGCCTGGTTGAAGGCATCGGCTCACGAAGGCCTCGCCAGGGCGAACGCCGCTGCCGGCAACGACGCCGGTTACGTCCGCGAGGCAGCAACCGCACGAACCCTGCTCGACGCGGTCGATGACGATGAGGACCGCAAGCTGGTCGAGTCTCAGCTGGCGAGCATTCCGACGCCACGGTGAGTGGCCAGCCCGTCGTCCTCGAGCGGGTCACGACTCCACGCGGCGAGCTGGCGCTGCGTCGGGTAGGCGAGCACTTCGAGATCATCAGCAACGGGACGTTCCTGATGGACACCCGTAGCGGTCGCTCGGAGCGGCTCCTGGTCACTGCCGCGACCAGCCGCCATCCCTCGCCAGAGCGGGTGCTGATCGCGGGGCTCGGCGTCGGCTTCTCGCTACTCGCCGCGCTGGCCGACGACCGCGCGACGCGGGTCGTCGTCGTCGAAGTCGAGTCGGTCCTCGTCGCGTGGCACGGCACCCATCTCGCGCCGCTCACCTCGACCGCGTTCGCCGATCCGCGAGCCGAGATCGTGATGGCCGACCTGCTCGACCATCTTCGATCGACTGACGAGCGCTACGACGTGATCTGCCTCGATATCGACAACGGGCCGGACTGGACGGTGACCGCGGCCAATCGCGCCCTCTACGACGCTGCCGGCACTGCGTTGCTGGCCTCGCGGCTCGCTTCCGGCGGCGTGCTGTCGGTCTGGAGCGCGGCCCGTTCACCGGCGTACGAAGCAGTTCTCGCCGAGTCTTTCGAACGGGTCGAGACCGAGCGGGTTGAAATAGCGCGCGGCGAGCCTGACATCGTGATGGTGGGTATCGGCCCGCGTGGTGTACGACGAAGGGATGACAACCATGACTGCAGCTGAGGAAAAGCGCGTCCTCGACGCCGCGCCCAAGCAACTGTTCATCGGCGGCGAGTGGCGTGACAGCTCCAGCGGCACGACCCTCGACATCGAGGACCCGTCGACCGAGTCGGCGCTGTGCGCGGTCGCGAACGGCACGCCTGAGGACGCGAAGGCCGCGCTCGACGCCGCCTGTGACGCCCAGTCGGACTGGGCCGCGACGCCGCCTCGCGATCGGGGCGAGATCCTGCGCCGGACCTTCGAGCTGATGAACGCCCGCGCCGACGACCTGGCGCTGCTGATGACGCTCGAGATGGGCAAGCCGCTGGCCGAGTCCAAGTCGGAGATCGTTTATGCGGCCGAGTTCCTGCGGTGGTTCGCCGAGCAGGCGGTGCGCATCGACGGCCGGTACGCCGTCAACCCCAACGGGGCGGGTCGGCTGCTGACGATGAAGGAGCCGATCGGGCCGTGTCTGCTAATCACGCCGTGGAACTTCCCGACCGCGATGGGCACCCGCAAGATCGGCCCGGCGGTCGCGGCCGGATGCACGATGGTTGTCAAGCCGGCGCAGCAGACACCGCTGTCGATGCTCGCGCTGGCCGAGTTGATGACCGAGGCCGGATTGCCGGCCGGCGTCCTCAATGTCGTCACGACCAGCAAGGCCGCCGATGTGACCGGGCCGCTGTTCGACGACTCCCGGCTTCGCAAGATGTCGTTCACCGGCTCGACGCCGATCGGCAAGATGCTGATGGAACAGGCCGCCAAGCGGCTGGTGAAGTGTTCGATGGAGCTCGGTGGCAACGCCCCGTTCATCGTCTTCGACGACGCCGATCTCGACGCGGCGGTCGAGCAGGCCGTGATTGCCAAGATGCGCAACGGCGGCGAGTCCTGCGTCGCCGCGAACCGCTTCCACGTGCATGCCTCGGTGGCGGACGAGTTCGCCGCCCGGCTGACCGAGAAGCTCGCCGCGATGCCGGTCGGTCGTGGCACCGAGGACGGCGTGCAGGTCGGGCCGCTGATCGACGGCAAGCAGCGCGACAAGGTCGCCGAGCTGGTCGAGGATGCGGTCGGCAAGGGCGCGAAGGTGCTCACCGGCGCCGAGAAGGTCGGCGACAAGGGCTATTTCTACGCGCCGACCGTGCTCTCGGGGATCAGCTCGGACGCCGAACTGCTGCGCGAGGAGATCTTCGGCCCGGTCGCCCCGGTAGCGACGTTCACGACCGACGAGGAGGCGATCACCGCGGCGAACGCCACCGAGTTCGGGCTCGTCGCCTACGTCTTCACCCGCGACATCAAGCGGGCGTTCAAGGTCAGTGAGGCACTCGAGGTCGGCATGCTCGGCCTCAACCGCGGCCTGGTCAGCAATGCCGCCGCGCCGTTCGGCGGCGTCAAGGAGTCCGGGTTCGGCCGGGAAGGCGGACCCGAAGGCATCGAGGAGTACGTCAGCACCAAGTACGTCGCGATCGACCTCTGAGCCAAGCGGCGGGCGGGCTGCCACTAACCCGTTTGGCCCATTCGCCTCTGGTCATTCAGCCTAACGAGACAGCACGAACGCAACCCATTTGCCCTCTACACGCTCAGCGACCCGCCGTCGATGAGTAAATATGACCAGGCGACGTACTGCTGCCCGAGCGCTGATCGCGCTCACCAGCCTCACCGGGGTCGCCTGCCTCGCGGCGGCACCTGCGGCGGCCATGCCCGACACCGCTGCGCCCGCGCCGCCGACCGGCATCCACGTCACGAAGATCTCCTCCTCGTCGTTCACCGTCGCCGTCCACACCGCCGCCCACGCGAAGAAGTACCGGGTCTACGTCGCGACGACCCGCAAGGCGCTCGCAGTCGCCAACCTCGGACACGACACCGTGATGAGCGCCTCGAAGCACCCGCGCATCACCGTTAAGGGCCTTCGCTACCGGATCTCGCCGTACTACTACCGGGTCGAGACCCTCAACGGCGCCCGTCGCAAGTTCTCACTGCCGGCGGCTTCGATCGGGCTACGGCCGGCGATGCCGACCGGGCTGGCGGCGACCAGCAACTCCCACGGCACCTCCCTCACCTGGAACAGTGTCAACGCGACCGGCTTCACCGTCGAGCAGGCCACCGACGCCGGCATGACCCAGAACGTCAAGAAGTACCGGATCATCGGCCAGGAGAACCAGTTCACGCCGTACGGCCTGACCGACGGGTCGACGTACTACTTCCGGGTCCGTTCGATGAACTCCGGCACCCCCTCGGCCTACGCCGCACCGGTGACGGCGACGGTCACGACCAACGAGCAGCCGGTCAGCGTCATGACCTACAACGTCCTTGAGGCGGCGGACGACGGCCGCTCCGAGGGCGGCTCGACGGTCGCGCCGTGGTCTGAGCGCGGGCCGGTTGCCGCCAGCCTGATCCAGCAGGCCAATCCCGACGTCATCGGCGCCCAGGAAGCGGCGTCGTGGGTCGGCGTACCCACGCCGGCGCGTCAGATCGACAGCCTGACCGCGATGCTCGGCGGCGAGTACTCGCTGGCCGACACCGAGATTCCGCCGGGCCAGCCGCATCACCTGCGCACCGGCGTCTACATCCTCTATAAGTCCGACACTTACCAGGCGGTCGGTCAGGGCGGTCACTGGGACATCGGCAACACCCGCTGGGCGGCCTACCAGGTGCTCCAGAACCGCAGCACCGGTGCCAAGTTCCTGTTCGTGTCTGCCCACCTGGCGTTCCCGGCCGGCGCCGCCGCCGACCGCCAGCGCGAGACCGAGACCAACAACCTGCTTTCCGACGCCGGGCGAGAGGCAAACGGCCTCCCGATCGTCTACGTCGGGGACTTCAACTCCGATCAGTGGGCCGGCCACGCGTTCAACGGTCCGGCGATCGCGATGCGCGCCGCGAGTGTCGACGACGCCTACGACGTCGCGCAGACCCGGGTTCATGCGAGGTACAACACCGCCGACGGCTATCGCCGCACACCACCGATGAACGGCGGCCGGATCGACTACGTCTTTGCGCAGCGCGGTGTCGCGGCGACGTCGTGGGACCTGGTCATGGATCTCTCGCACGGTAAGTTCGTGGGGACCATCCCCTCCGACCACAACCCGCTCGTGTCGAACCTGCTCTTTCCCTACTGAGCGGGTCACGCACCAGCTGCGACGCGCTTAGAAGGAGACGACAACTGATGGGTTCTCGCGCACGGGCCGCGTTGCTGGCTGCCGGGGTGACAGTTCTTGCGACGCTCGCGCCTGCCGCCGCCAGCCCGAGCGGGACACCGCCGGCGGCACCGACCGGGATCCACGTACAGAAGGTGAGCTCCTCGTCGTTCACGGTCACGCTCCACAAGGCAGCCCATGCGAAGACGTACCGGCTCTACGTTGCGACGAAGACCTCTCGGCTCGGCTCGCACTACCTCGGCGGGGACCGGTCGGTGACGTCCAAGCACCCGACCCTCACGATCAAGCGGCTGGGCTACCAGCTCGCGCCGTACTACTTCCGGGTCGAGACCTTCAACGGCCCGCGGCACACGCTGTCCAACTCACTGGGCACCGTCTTCCTGCGCCCGAAGGCACCGCGTCGTCTGCACTCGGTCGCCACCTCGTCCAAGGCCTACCTGACGTGGCAGGCCGGGAAGGTCTCCGGCTTCACCATCGAGCAGGCCACCAACCACGCGATGACCGCGCACCGGCGGCTGTACAAGATCCGCGGCACTACCGGGCAGTTCACGCCGTACGGTCTGGCCAAGGGAGCGACGTACTACTACCGGGTCCGCGCTGTGAATGGCTCGACCGACTCGGCGTACTCCCGCGTGGTGAGTGCGCAGGCCAGGACCCTCGAGCAACCGGTCCGCGTCATGACCTACAACGTCCTCGAGGCCATCGGCGACGGCCGGCGGGAGGGCGGCAACGTCGTCGCACCGTGGTCGCAGCGCAAGGCTGTCGTCGCCAAGCTGATCAAGCAGGGTGACCCGGACGTCGCCGGCATCCAGGAGGCCGGGTCCTGGCTCGACCACCCGGGCGGCACCGAGCAGATCTACTCCCTGATGGCCGCACTCGGTGGCGAATACACGCTCGCGCACACCGAAATTCCACCGGGTCAGCTGCACTTCACCCGGATCGGCGTCGACATCATCTACAAGTCCTCGGTCTACAAAGCGGTAGGCAAGGGTGGTCACTGGAACATCGGCCAGACCCGCTGGGCGGCCTGGCAGGAGTTGCAGAACCGCGCGACGGGTGCGAAGTTCCTGTTCGTCTCGACCCATCTGCTCGACCCGAGCAGCCTCGCGAACGACCGGCGGCGGGAAGCCGAAACCAAGACGATGGTCAAGAACGGTCGCGCGCTCGCGGCGCGCCGCCACGTGCCGATCGTCTACGTCGGCGACTTCAACTCCGACCAAGCCCATCCCCTCAACGGCCCGCCGATCGCGATGCGGTCGCTCGACATCGCCGACTCCTGGAACGCCGCGCAGCACCGAACCCAGGCGTTGTACAACTCGGCGGAGGGCTACTACCGGCGGCCGCCGAAGAAGAACTCGCGAATCGACTACGTCTGGGCGCCGCCCGGGGTCGCGGTTGCGTCCTGGGGCCTGGTCATGGATCTGCGGCACGGCAAGTTCGTCGGCACCATCGGCTCCGACCACAACCCGGTCGTGGTCAACCTGCGGTTCCCGTACTCCTGATGGAGCCACTGCCGCCGGACGTGGTGGTGCTCCACATCGGCCCGCACAAGACCGGCACTACCGCGTTGCAAAGCGCGTTTCACCACAACCGCGACGAGCTTGCCAAACACAACGTGCGGTACGCCGGTCGTGGCCGCCAGTCGATGTTGGCCGCGCTCGCCATGACCGGCCGGCCCGGTCGCCGCGGTGACACCAAGGCCACGCCGCGTCACTGGCGGGACCTGGTCGACGAGGTCAGGGGCGCTCGCGGCCAACGGGTCGTGGTCAGCAGTGAGTTCTTCGCCGACTCCGAACATGATGTTCCCCAGCGGGTCGTCGACGGCCTCGGTCGCGACCGGGTGCACGTCATCATCACGCTGCGACCGCTGGCGCGGATCCTTCCCTCGCAGTGGCAGCAGTACGTGCAGAACGGCCAGCGCAAGAGATATCCGGCCTGGCTGAAGCAGGTGCTGATCGAGCGGCCGTTCGACCGCACGATGGGTACGTTCTGGCGACGCCACAATCACGGTGAGCTGGTCAAGCGATGGGCGGGCGTCCTCGAGCCGGACCGGCTGACGGTCATCGTGCTCGACGAGTCCAACCGCCGGATGCTGCTCGACACCTTCGAGTCGATGCTCGACCTGCCGCACGGTGTGCTGGTGCCCGAGCAGGACGCGTCCAACCGGTCGCTGACCCTCGGTGAGGTGGAGGTCATCCGGCTGCTGAACGTAGAGTTCCTGCGACGGCGCTGGCCCAATAGCCTCTACGGGCGAATCGTGCGCAACGGGGTGGCGAAGAAGCTGCTGAAACGCCCACCGGACCCCGATGAGCCAATCATCACGACGCCGCGATGGGCGCTGAAGCGAGCGGGTGAGATCGGGCAAGCCACCGTCGAGGCGATCGACGCAGTCGGGGTGAACGTCATCGGCGATCTCGCCTCACTCGCGATGGTGCCGGCACCACGTCCTCGCGCCACCGACGCGACCAGCGACCCGGCGATCCCGGCCAGCGCGGCTGTCCTCGCGATCATCGGCACGCTGATGGCTGGTCGGGGCATTGAGTGGCCAGTGAACAAGCGCCCTGCCGGCAAGCCGGCCGCCGCCGAGGCACCCCTCGAGGCGGGCAGTCTCGACGGGTTCAGCAGCGCACTGCTGATCCGTACCGCGGCGGGTCGAATCAAGCGCCGGGTCCTGATCAGGGCCCGGGCGCGCATTCCTCACTAATCAGACCGCTCGACTTTGCCGGAGAGCATCAGACCCGGGCTAGTCTGGCCGCACTTGAGCACGGGAGAGGCAGTTCGTGAGCAGCCCACGTCACACGGCGGTGAGCACCGCCAAAGAAGCATCCCCGGACAAGATCGGCGCTGCTCCAAAGACGCGCCGCAAGTCGGCGATTGCCGTCGTCGGCGACCCGGAGGCGACCGACGCCGTGGCCGGCTCGAGCCCGCCGCCGGCCGATGAGCCCGACGCGGCGGCTGCCCTCCCGGTCATCGACCCCGAGGCCGAGCCGCCGGCGAGCGAGCTGGTCGAGGAGGACGAGGAAGAAGAGATCGAGGTCGTCGCCGAGGAGGACAACTCCGGGCCGTCGACCGACCTCGTCCGCGCCTATCTCAAGGAGATCGGCCGGGTCGCGCTGCTCAACGCCGAGCAGGAGGTCAACCTCGCCAAACGGATCGAGGCCGGGCTGTTCGCAGCCGAGCGGATTCGCCAGGGGGAGACCGGCGAGTTGAAGGTCAGCAAGGCGCTCGTCAAGGACTACGACTGGCTGACCGCCGATGGCCAGCGCGCGAAGGACCATCTGCTCGAGGCCAACCTGCGCCTCGTCGTGTCCGTCGCCAAGCGTTACACCGGTCGCGGCATGGCGTTCCTGGACCTGATCCAAGAAGGCAACCTCGGCCTGATCCGCGCGGTCGAGAAGTTCGATTACACCAAGGGCTACAAGTTCTCGACGTACGCGACGTGGTGGATCCGCCAGGCGATCACGCGCGCGATGGCCGACCAGGCACGCACCATCCGGATCCCGGTCCACATGGTCGAGCAGATCAACAAACTGACCCGGGTGCAGCGCCAGATGCTTCAGGACCTCGGTCGCGAGCCGACTGCCGACGAGCTCGCCAAAGAGCTCGACATGACTCCCGACAAGGTCGTCGAGATCCAGGGATACGCCCGCGAGCCGGTCTCGCTCGAGCAGAACGTCGGCGACGAGGGTGATAGCCAGCTCGGTGACTTCATCGAAGACGCCGACGCGCCGATCGCCGCCGAAGTGGTTTCCTTCGGGCTGCTCCAGCGCGAGCTCGACAGCGTCCTGAAGACGCTGCCGGAGCGCGAGGCTGCGGTGGTCGCGCTGCGTTTCGGGCTCACCGATGGCCAGCCGCGCACGCTCGATGAGATCGGCCGCGAGTTCGGCCTGACCCGCGAGCGGATCCGCCAGATCGAGGCGAAGACACTGTCCAAGCTGCGCCACCCGAGCCGCTCGCAGAAGCTGCGCGACTACCTCGAATAGGCGGTCTATGTGGCGCTGACCTGCGGTTTCTCTGAATCAGTCCGCGCAGAGTCCGCGGGAGCTCCCAGCCACGCATCGACGGCCGACCTCGTCTGCTCCTCAGAGTCGGGCCACAGGTGCCCGTACACGTCGAGCGTGACCATGGCCGAGGCGTGCCCCATCCGGGCCTGGATCGTCTTGACCGACTCCCCCGCGGCGATCAACGCTGAGGCATAGGCATGGCGACAGTCGTGAAGCCTCAGACCGACTGATTCCGCCTTGAGGCACGCTGCTCGCCACGCTCGGTTCGCCTCACTGAGCCTAAAACCGCGACCGTCATCCTCGCGGAAGACCAGCCCTGACTTACGACCAGTCGCCGCAAGATGAGCTGCCAGCGCCTCACCGACAACATCCGGAAGCGGCACCGTCCGATATGACGCCGCGGTCTTCAGCGGCGCCGTATTGCGCTTCCCGTCGAGCTGCCGGCTGACAATCACGATTCGGCGCAGGAAGTCCACGTCGGCGACCTCAAGGCCAAAGATCTCCCCCGG
>DATAUK010000010.1:0-20107 GCA_036268295.1 Mycobacteriales bacterium
TGCCCCACTTTCACACAGGTCGGCTTGACTGATCAAAGAGGTGATCGTCTCAAGCCTCTATCGGGCAACTCGTCAGTAGCGGCGTCGGCTCGGCTGGTCCACCCTCTGGCGAGATCAGCCGGGCCACGCTCTGCCCTACCGGTCCGCGCTGGCCGCCAAGATCCGGCGGAGTAGGTACAAATCAACGGCCAAGGGGACCACGAAAACAAGGCCCCACCAGTGTCCTGTGGCGCAGAGCACAACCACGACGCCGATGATCCAACAAGCCAGCAACGACCGGATCGTTAGTGATGACTTCCGGTGTCGCAGATCCCAGCTCGTCGTCTGCGAACGGTACTCCGTCGGTGGCTGCCTACTCAGCGCGACGTCGTCGCCATCCCACGTCAGTACGCAAGGAGCACACGGTCGAGAACGGCCGGTGAGCTTCGAAGGCTCCGCGTCTGATGCCAGAACAGAAGGCGCCTTTCTGGATCGGCACCTTTACTCGGACTGGAGGCGACGGCTCCGCGAAAGCCTCCGGCCGTAACGTCAGCGACGAGGCTGACTCGTGAGCGCCTCTTCACAACGGCTCACGCCTTGCAAGCTCCGACGGTGACGGTATCGACGGGACTCGGGTGACGCTGACCCTGCTCGACGTAGATCTCAAAGGTCCCCGTCGGCTTTGGCTCACCTTTCGGAAACTGATACTCCAGCTTCGTGTGCTTCAACTTGACGTGTGACTTCTTCGCCTTGGCATTGTGAAGCAAGATGTTGCCGGAGTTCGTGGCATCGACCTGGAATGCGCCGTGTTTGAGGCCTGTGACGGTAAAGGTGCCCACCAGATACTTCTTGTGACAGGGCCAATGAAGACCCCTGACCTTGACATGCAGACCGTGCGCGCTTGCCGGGTGGGCGAGCGCGCTGGTGGGGATCGCCATCACGGCCGCCGCCACGACACCAGCGCAGGTTCCTGCTGTCCTACCGAGATTCATCTCGCCGCCTCCGGGTGCTAATCGACGCCAACGTATCGACTGTGGCGATTCGCTGTCCGCCGAACGCCGGTGTCGACCAGACTTCGTAGGTGCGCCGCCGCGTGACCGTTAAGGCCGCGCTGGGATTCACTGACGCGCCACATGAACGCTGTCCGGTAGCGCCGAATCCCGAGCGTTGCGCTTGCGTGCATGCTTTCCCTGCCTGCACCCACGTCCACAATCTCGTCCGACCTGCGGTTTGCCCTGAACTGTCGAACCGTCAGCCAATTGCGTTTACGCCTCGGCGCGCTCCCGTAGCAGAGCCGTTGCCGCGGTGACCACGAAGAGCAGCCATGCCACGAAGCCCACGAGACCGAGCACCAGAATGTGGCTGCCATCGATGAGCGCAGGGGTGAACCCTCCTGCGATGCCCAGAGCGATGCCGCCGATAAGGCCGATTCCTTTCCATGCTGTCGGAACGATCCCTGCGGTTGCCCCGGCGGCACTGAGACCGGCGAGCGCGACACCGATTGACACCAGCAGGACACCGAAGACGGCGTTATGGGTGACCCACAGGCCGGTCACGACGGCCGGGTCGGCATGCCCGCGCTGGATGTACTGCGCCAGGGCGAGGTCGGTCGCGGCGGTCATGGTGAACATCGCGAGAATGCCGGTCGCGCCGAACGCTCCGGCGATCGCCGGCGCCCGCACCGCCGAGGCGGACAGTCGCGAGAGAAGCGCGCCGAGGAAGAACGCGAGTCCGATCGCGCCGACCGGGTAGCACGCGGAGAGAGCCAGTGTCGTTGCGTGGTGCGAGGCATAGTACGCGATGACCGATGAGGCGCTCGCGTCGTTGGACGGCGTGTGGACCGCGCGCAGGATGTTCTGGACGACCACGCTGGCGACGAAGCACAGCCCCCCAATCCCGCCGACCAGGCCTGATGGGGCGAGCCGTGAAAGATGTGTGCGTTGATCCGCTTTCAGTGCTGGCGAAGTACCGGCCATTGCAGAGATTCTCCTATAGTGACGGCAGTCGAATGGTGTACCAATGACTTTATTGTTGTACCAGTGAGTAGATTGGTGGTCAACCATGGGCGACGAGGCTTCAGGCCCCCGCCCGAATCGTCGTGCGGTGCAGGCACAGCAGACCCACGACGAAATCCTGCGGGTGGCGCGCCGGCGATTTGGCCAGGACGGATACGCCGCGACGAGCCTTAAGGACATCGCCGCCGAAGTAGGGATTTCGGTGCAGACGATCTACGACAGCGTCGGCGGCAAGGCTGATCTGGTGCGCCGCTTGAACGACTTGATGGATCGCGAGGCGGACATTGGGAGCATCGCTGCTGGCATCGGCTCTGAGACCGACCCGCAAGCACTGGCCGCCATCCCGGCGCGGGTGACCTGCCGCCTCCTCCAGCGGTCCGGCGACATCATGAGGGCGTGTCTTGCGGGCGGACTGACCGAACCGGGTCTGGTACCACTGGTCGAGGAAGGTGGCCGCCGGCACCGAGCTGGCGCGTCGGCGGTCGCGGGACGGCTCGCAGCGCTGGGTGCGTTGGCTCCGGGCGTCTCCGTCGACCAGGCAGCGGGGAGCCTCGCGGCGTTGTCTGATTTTCGGCTCGGCATCGTGCTGCTCGATGACCACGGTATGACGGTCGAGCAACTCGAGCTGTGGATGGCAGATCAGGCGGTTCGCGCCGTACTGCGATAGGGCGGGTCTGATCTGCGACCACCCGTGCTGGCGCAGGTCAGCCGCTGGCCCGGTCCGCCTGCCAGACCTGCTCGATCACAGCGGCGAAACCTGAGCGGGCACTCGGCGTTGACCGGCGAGCGCGAGGAAGACAATCGCTGCGCCGAGCAGGGCGGCTGCGCCGGCGAAAACGGCGTCGATCCCGCTAGTGAATGCCGCCGGGCTGACCGCTGAGTTGCTCGCGGCGCCGAACACGCTGACGAGCACAGCGACGCCGAGGGCGGCGCCGAGCTGTTGTGTCACGTTGACCAGGCCGGATGCCGCCGCCGCGTCTGATGCGTCGACGCCCTTCACTGCCGTCGCGGTCAGCATCACGAACGAGATGCCGTTGCCGGCGGCGAACAGCACCATGCTCGCGAGCAGCTGCGCGTAGCCGCTGGTGGTCGTGAGCTGGCTGTCGATCACCATGCCGAGCGTCGAGAGCGAGAGCCCTGTGAACATCAGCAGGCGAGCCGGGAATCGCTCGACTAGCACGCGGGTGGTCAGCTGTGACACCACGAAGATCGTGAGCGGGATCGGCAGGAAGGCGACGCCCGCCTCGAGCGGCGAGTAGCCGCGCACATCCTGCAGATATTGAGTGAGGAAGAAGAACATGCCGTAGACCCCGGCCGAGAGCAGACCGCGAGCGAGCAGCGCACTGCCTCGCTCCCGATCCATTAACAGGTGCAGCGGCAAGATCGGCATCGAGGCCTGCGACTCGGCGCGGACGAACACGGCAAGAAGCGTGGCGCCCATGGCGAAAGCCGCCAGCGTTCGGCCGGCGAACCAGCCGGCGGCGGCTGCTTCGACGAATGCATACACCAGCGAGCTCATCCCGGCCGTCGAGGTGACCGCGCCGATCAGGTCGAAGTGACCAGTACGACGAGGCGTCTCATCGATGACGAGGGCACCAAGCACAATTACGACGACTGCGATCGGGATATTGACGAAGAACACCCAGCGCCAGCTGGCGATCTGAGTGAGCAGGCCACCGGCGAGCAAGCCGGTGGCAGCTCCGCCGACCGAGACGGCTGCGAACGTTCCGATCGCGCGGGTGCGCGCGCGGCCGTCCGGGTAGAGGCTCATGAGCAAGGCCAGGACGGCGGGCGAGGCGACAGCCCCGCCGACGCCTTGCACCGCGCGCGCCGCGAGGAGCATCCAGCCGGTCGTCGCCAGACCACCGAGCAGCGACCCGGCCGCGAACAGCGCGATGCCGGCCAGGAAGCTGCGGCGCCGACCCAGAAGATCACCGCACCGGGCGCCGAGCATCAGCAATCCGCCGAAGGTCAGCGCGTAGGCATTGATCACCCACGACAGGCCTTCGGTGGAGAACGAAAGCGCATGTTGGATCGGCGGTAGCGCGACGTTCACGATCGTGCCGTCGAGCACCACCATCAGCTGGGTGGTAAGGATCACGGCGAGCATCACCGCGGATCGGGCCGGCCGGCGGATCCGCCGGGTGGTCGTTGGATCGATGACATCGAGATCATGTGAGGAGTCAGAACGAGTGAGGAGTTGAGTGGGCACGTGGATCGCCACTTTCGATCAGAAACGGAGGCTGTCTCCACTACTATATGGAGAGGCTCTCCGTTTTGCAAAACCGTGGCATCATAGAAGCGTGACGACAGCAGCGGTGAGCAGCGATCGGCCGATGCGGGCCGACGCTCGCCGCAATTACGACCGGATCGTCGCGGCCGCCCGCGAGGAGCTTTCTCAGCGCGGCACTGACGCGTCGTACGACGACATTGCCAAGCGTGCCGGCGTCGGCGCCGGCACCCTCTACCGGCACTTCCCTCGGCGGATCGATCTCGTGCAGGCGGTCTACAGCGACGACATCGACACCCTCGTTATCGCGGCGGACAAGGCGGAACTGGCGCCTGATGCGTTCGTCGGCCTCGAGCAGTGGCTGCACGCCTTCGTCCGCTACGCCAACACCAAGCGGGTCCTGCTCAACGAGATGCACGAGGCGTTCGAGCGCGATCCCAAGCTGAGGGTGCAGCTACGGGAGCGAATGCTCACGGCTGCCGGTCGAGTGCTCAAGCGTGCGCAGGCCAGCAACGCGGTCCGCCGCGACATCACTCCTGACGACCTGTTGCAGCTGGTCGGTGGGATGTGCCTGTCTGCCGCAGCCACGCCGGCAAGCAACAAGCGGTTGCTGCCCGTGATCCTCGAAGGCCTCCGCACCGACTCCTAACGCTGCGGTTCACCGAGGGCGGCAAGACGGTGACGACGAAGGTAACGATCACGAAGCACCGGAAGCACTAGCCGTACGCGGCCTCCGGCAGGCTCTCGCGGCCGGCAGGGCCTCAATCAACCACTCGGCCAACTCCACGTTGCGCGGGTACGGTCAGTGAACTGACCTACCGGGCAGATCCGTGATTGGAGACGTGCTGTGGCGAGCGGCTGGCGGGCGCGGCTCGGCGTCCTGCCAACCGGACCAGGATTCGCGGTGCGACTCGGATGGCTCTACCTCGGTCTCGTCGGATTCGGCGTCAGCCTCGGTCTGCTGGTCCGCGCCCGGCTCGGGCTTGATCCGTGGGACGTGTTCGCGCAGGGCATCGCCAAGCACCTCGGACTGCAGATCGGGTACGTCGTCGACATCGTCGGTGCCGCGGTGCTGCTGGCCTGGATCCCGCTGCGCCAGCGGCCCGGGTTCGGCACCGTGAGCAACGTGATCGTCGTGGGGTTGGTCGTGAACTGGACTCTTGACCTGTTGCCGCATCCCAACGCCCTCGGCATTCGGATCACGATGCTGGCGCTCGCGATTGTGCTGAATGCGCTCGCCACCGGCTGCTACATCGGCGCCGGTCTCGGGACCGGGCCTCGTGACGGCCTGACGATCGGGCTCGCGGCGCGCGGCCACTCGATCCGAGTGGTGCGCTCGGTGATCGAGCTGTCGGTGCTGGTCGTCGGATTTGCACTAGGTGGCACCGTCGGGGTCGGGACTGTCGCATATGCGGTCTCGATCGGGCCGCTGGTGCATGTGACAATCCCGAGGTTGGATCTGGCTCGCCGCTGGCCGATGATCGTGGCCGCAGCGTGTGATGGCTCGACATAACTGCGCTTCGATTCACCCGTTAGGGTGAGAGAGATCCGGACTAGTCATCCCGATTAACTAGTTACGGACCTCAATCATGAAGGACATCGACCGATGCTTAACCGCGCTCATGCCGGCATCGTCGTCGCCCTGCTCGGAGCGGGCGCGCTGGTCGCCCCGACCACGGCGATCGCTGCTTCCGCCCACCATCCGGTAGCGCGACCGGCGGCTCCGACCGGGATGCACGTCACTGCCGTCAGCTCCTCGTCGTTCACGGTCGTGGCTCATAGCGCCGCGCATGCCCGGCTCTACCGGATGTACGCCTCGACCACGCGCAGCAGCCTGTTCGCCCGCAACATCGGTCACGCCCGGGCCTCCGCGCTTTCGAGGAGCCCGAGGCTGACGATCTCCGGCCTGCCGGCGGCGTCGAAGCCGTACTTCTACCGCCTGCTCGCCTATAACCAGCACCGGCAGAGGTTCTCGGCACTGATCGGTGAGGTCGGACTCAAGCCCACGCGGCCGTCGAGCTTTCAGGTGACGTCGACTCACGCCCGCACGGTCCTGGCCTGGCGCGGCGCCACACCCGACGGCTGGCGGATCGAGCAGGCCACCAACCCGCAGATGACTGCGAACCGCAAGAACTACCGGATCTACGGATCGCTGGCGCGCTACACGCCGTACGGTCTGCACCGCGGTGACCGGTACTACTTCCGCGTGCAGGCGATGAACCTCAATACTCGGTCGGCAGCCACCCCGACGGTGGGGGTTGTCGACCACGACCCGCAGATGGCGGTGCGGGTCATGACCTACAACGTCCTCGAGGCGTTCGGCGATGGTCGCCACGAGGGCAACAGCGTCGTCGCGCCGTGGTCGAAGCGCAAGCCCAAGGTCGCGTCGCTGATCGAGGCTGAGCACCCGGACGTCGTCGGCATCCAGGAGGCGGCGACGATCGTCAGCCACCGCCACCACGGGATTCGCCAGATCGACACCCTGAAATCCGCGTTGCACGGCAACTACGGTCTTGCCCACACCGAGCAAACCCCGAAGCAGCTGCACACCCGCCGGACCGGCAACTACATCCTCTATCGCCGGTCGACGTTCACCGCGATCGGCAAGGGCAACCACTGGGAGATCGGCGACACCAGAACCGCCGCGTACCAGGAGTTGCGCAACCGCCGTACCGGTGGCAGGTTCCTGTTCGTCAGCGCCCATCTCATCGACCCGCGTGGCCGTTCTTATGACGAGAAGCGGTTGCGTGAGACCAACCGGCTGGTGCACGACGCCAACAAGGTGGCCGCGCGCAGGGGTGTCCCGGTGGTGTACGTCGGCGACTTCAACTCCGACCAGTACCGCCACGCCGTCAACGCGCCGGTCGACGTAATGAGGAGGGCTCACGTGGCGGACGCGTTCAGCGTCGCTCAGAGCCGGAAGTTCGGGCGCTTCAACACCGCCAACAACTACAAGCGCCGGCCACCGCATAACCGCGCGCACATCGACTACGTGTTCGCGCCGCAAGGGGTTGCGGTGCACTCATGGCGGATCGAGCTGCGGCTGCGGCACGGTAAGTTCGTCGGGACGATCCCGTCGGACCACAACCCGGTGGTCTGCACCCTCGGCGTCCCCTACTAGCCGCTACTGCGCTCGATACGATTTCCCGCGGGGGCCGTGCGAGCGACAGGAAAGTCATGGCGGCAGCGACCCTGATCCGGCTACGGACAATCGCAGCGTCGAGCCTGCTGGCCGCAGCGGTCATCGCCAGCACCTCGGCGCCGACAGGAGCCACCGAACCAATCGCCGCGGCGCAGCGCCAGGTGGCGAGCAACGCTCCCGCGCACCCCACAGCGCACTGCCGCCCGATCTTCACCAGGAAGTTCAAGGCGGCGCTGGCTCGCCAGTTCCCGAACCAGCGGGTGACGGCGTCGATAGAGGACGTGCGCGACGGTTGCAACTTTCACCTGCACTCGACGATGCGGATCACGACCGCCTCGGTCATCAAGGCGCAGGTGCTCGGGGCGGTGCTGCTCAAGGCGCAGGCCGAGCACCGGTCGCTCGATACCCGCGAGCGCCACGACATCCACCCGATGATCCATGACTCGTTCAACAACCCGTACGTGCCTGATCTCTACAACGATGTCGGCGGTATCGGCGGGATGGACCGGTTCGACCGGCGGATGCACGCCTTCCACACCTCGAACACCGAGGAGTACGGCGCGACGGTCACGACGTCGAACGACCGCACCAACATCGTGCGGCGGATGCTCTACGGAGGTGGCCCTATGCACGCGGCCTACCGGAAGGTCGCGTGGCACTACATGTCGCACGTCACCCCCACCCAGCGGTGGGGGATCACCACCGGGATGCGGCACGGCTGGAACGTCGCCCTGAAGAATGGCTTCTATCCGCTCGGCAGTGGCAACTGGCGGGTCGGATCCACCGGCTTCCTACGAGCACCCGGCTCGGATCGCGGCTACGCGATCACGATCATGACCGACAACGACGTCACCCAGGCGGACGGTATGAGGCTGGTTCAGGACGTGGCGCGCCGCGCCGCCGAGCGCCTCGCGCACGGACCGCTTGCGAAGCGGATCGTCTCGCGCGCTCGCTGTCTGACGGTCCGTGGCGGCACCAGCTGGGAGGCAGTTGCGGCGCGACTTGGAACCCGCGACTGGAAGGGCGTGCGGCGGGTGTCCGGCGGCAACCCGGATCCGTTGTTCGGCCAGCGGGTCTGCTCGCCGACGCTGCGCAGCTCTTAGTGTCCCCGCTCGGTCAGGTCGTCGTGATCGTGACGACGCCGGTGGTCTGGTTGTAGGTCACCTGGCCGTGGCTGAAGGTGCACTGCTGTTCGGTTGAGTTGACCTCGGTGACGTCGGAGGTCGGGAAACCCAGCGGCCCACCGACGCCGCCGTCCTTGACCCAGGCGGTGTAGATCGGACCCCATACCGCGTACGCCGCCCCATCACCGACGGTGTCGATCGCACCGGTGACGAACGTCGCCTGCGCGCCCTGGTTGCCGTGGGCGTCCTGGACTTCCGCCTGGTCGGAGACCGGAAAGCCCAGCGGGCTGGCGTCGACGCCGAGCGCGAGGTACTTGGCCGCGATCACGCTGTACAGATCGTGGGCGCCGTGGCCGCCACCTTCGTAGATCGAGCCGTGCTCGAAGTGCGCGAAGTGGCCCTCGCCGTCGGCGGTGGCAAGCCGGTCGCTGGTCGGAAACCCGAGCGCGCCGGTGTACAGACCGCGAGCGAGCCACTTGTCCCAGATCGCGCCCCACACGGCGTGGGCCCCGCGATCGGGGCCCTGGAAGATGCCGCCGTGCTGGAAGCGCGCGCCGCGGCCGCGGTGGTCGGTGGTCCGGTGGACGTCGGTCGTCGGCAGGCCGAGCGGCGAGCCGGTTTGGCCGACGGCAAGGTAGCGGTGCAGCACGTTGTCGGTGAGGTAGCGCGCGCCGGTGTGCTCCGACCAGTACATCCGGCCGTGTTGGTACTTTTGGATGTGGCCGTGGCGAGCCTTGATCTGGGCGTGTACGGTCGCGCCGAGCACCGAACCCTGCGAGCCGAGGTCGGTGTAGCGGCGCTCGATCGCGGTCCACTCCGGTAGGCAGGGCGCCGAGTGAGACACCGTGAAGTTGTCGGTCGCCGACGTTGTCGAACAGTTCGCCCACCGCCACGGCGGCGTGCACGAGGTCACCCGGCACCAGACCGGTCCGCCGCAGTGCCGGCCGCGGTCGCACTGGCCGTAGCGGAACACGTTGCGGCAGACCCGCCGTTGATCGCAGCTGCCGTGGTGGGCGCAGTGAGGCTTGCAGTTCCAGCATTTCTCGGCGCAGAAGTGCGAGCCGTGGCAGCCGCAACCGGTGCATTCGGCCTGACAGTCGACGTAGTAGCGCGCCTTGCCGCCGCACAGGCTGGCGCCTTCGGCCTTCCACCAGCCGCCGGCGAAGCTGCCGGGCGGGCACTGGTTCACGCCGCTGTTCACGGTGCAGCACAGTGCTGTCCAGCCCGACGCGCACGTTGTCTCCGCACCGCATACCGAGGCGTACGCCGAGCCCGGATGCAACAGGAAGTCCAGGCCGGACGTGGTCACGGCCGAGCCGGCGAGCGCGAACCGGGCGAGCAGGTTGCGCCTGCTCAGCCGCCGGTCCAGCATCGAGGTCGCGGCCGACACCAGCCGGGTGGTGGGCGCGGTCAATGGATCGCCAATGTTGCGATCAGCTCGTTCGCGACCGAGACGAGCCGCCGCCGCCGGGCGTGGCTGCCGAGGACGACGTACAGGCAAAACGCCCGGCCGTGATCGTTGAAGAAGTACTGCACGCCGCTCTGCCCACGCAGCGTGCGTTGCAACGCAAACGGCGAGAAGTCGTCGTGGTACGGCGTCGGCAGTCCGCGACGGGCGAACAACGCGTCGTGTGCTGCAGCCCGCTCGTACTCGAAGAGCACGACGAGGACATGTGCGGTGTGCATGAACTCGACCGCGCCCGATCCGAAGTCGCCGCGACGCTGCGGTAGCGGGAAGTTCGCGGCGTGCATGATCGGGTAGGTGCACTCGCCGTCGTCCGGCTGGCGCCGATAGACGCGCACGTCCCAGGCTGGCGGCGGCACCACGGACAGTCCATGGGCCTTCACGGCTCGGTCGGTGACGCTTCGATGTCGTCGCTACCCGGATAGAGGCTCGGGTGTCCGGGACCGATGCCGGCGCCAAGCAGCTCGCGGTCGATCCGCTCGGCGTTGTCGTGGCCGGAGAGCTCGATGACGGAGTCGGGCGCTGGACCGGATGACCGTCCTGGTGCCGCGTGGGTCAACAGGTCGCGGACCTGCGGCCAGGTCGACGCGGTGCCCTCGCCCACGACCGCGCCCGACGGCCCGTCGAGGTAGACGAAATGCGGTGAGCCGGGGACCTGGTAGTCGGTCCAGGCGGTGTCGGAGATCACGACCAACAGGTCCGGGCCGGCGAGGCTGCGCAGCTTGGCGAGGTTGTCGCCGGCTTGTACGACGGCGATCACCCGGGCGCCGTTCGGGATGTCGGCGGGCCCGGACAGCTCGTTCCAGAACGGCTGGCAGGTGTAGCAGCTCGCGGACAGGAACGCCAGCAACGTGTCCTGGGTCGCCTCGGTGACGCTGATCGCCACCGACTCGCCGGTCAGCGTCTCGCCGTCGAGATCGTGACCGGCGTCGCCGGTGCCGCGGGGGGTTGCCGCCAGCGTGGCCGACCTGGCTCGGCTCGATCCGGCCTCATCGGGGTCGCCGGCGCCGAGCTCGTGAAGCGCACGAAGGATATCGGCGTGACTGCGAAGCAGGCCCACGACGAGCATGCCAAGGACGACGATCGCGAGGCCTTCGGTGATCGTGATGGCGAGCATGGGGAATGGTTCCGTTCTAGGTCCGTGAGCGGTCAGCGCGTGGTGCGAGGTTGAGCAGCGCCCAACCGAAGCAGGTCAGCACCGCGGCGTACCCGATCAACGTGGCCGATTGCGCCGGGTATCCGGTGTTGAGGGCTGCCGCGACGCCGGTGCTGCGCCCGATGATTGCTGCGACGCCACTGGCTGCCGCGAATGCCACGGTCATCGCGAGATGGCCGATCGTCGGAGGCGTGTCGAGCTTGCCAGCGCAGCCACACGACGGCGCGTTGCGCGACAGCGCGACCAGCAGGAAAAGCGAGAACCCGAGGTAGACCGCAGCCAACGCGGCGTCGGCCCACCGGTTGCCGACCGCGATCGCCGTGACGCCGACCGCGACCTCGACACCGGTCAGGGCTCGCGCGCCGGTCGCGCCGCTGCGGGTCAGACCGACCGACCGCAGCGCGCCGACAGTGCTGGCGGGATGGCGGAGCTTCGGGAGGCCGGCGACGACGAGCAGCGCAGCGCACCCAAGTGTGATGCCTGCCCAAGTCGCCATTGCCTCGAACGTTACAGAGCGCAGTCGGCATCGTCGGGGTGCATCGGCGCGTGTCGGCCAGTTAGTTGCGGCTTCCCGTGGTGAGGTGGGATTTCCGTACCACGATGGAGAAATCATGCCCACCGCATGAGTACGACGACCGTCATTGCCCTCGCGATCCTGACGGCCGGCATCGCCGGACTGCGGTCGACCTGGTCGCCCTGCTCGCTGTCGATGTTGTCGATGGTGACGCCGAGCGGCGAGGCCAGCCGCGGTCACCGCTACTCGTTGACCGCGACCTGGTTCGTCGCCGGCGCCGCCGTCGGCGGCGCGACCTTGGGTGCCGCGATCGCTGCGCTCGCGGCCGTCGTCCATCAGTTTGCGCCTGAGGGTCGGGTCGTCGCGGTCGCGGTTGTCACGGCCGCGATCCTGACCGTCGGCTCCGATCTTCGGGTCGGCGGCCTCTCGCTGCCGCGGATCCCGCGTCAGGTCGACGAACGCTGGCTCAACCGTTACCGCGGTTGGGTGTACGGCGCCGGATATGGCTGGCAGATCGGCGTCGGGCTCAGCACATACGTAATGACCGCCGCGGTCTACCTGATGATCGTGCTCGGCTCGCTCAGCGGGCGGCCGGTTGTCGGGCTGCTGATCGGGGTTGGGTTCGGCACCTGCCGCGGGCTGGCGCTGCTGCTCGGTGCCCGGTTGCGGGATCCTTCCGCTGCCCACGCGTTGCACGCCTGGCTCGAGGCGGCCGCCTCCTGGTCGCTCGGCCTCGCGGTAGCCGGACAGGTCGCGGTCCTCGGCGTCGGGGTCGGTCGGCTCGGCGCCGTGATACCGGCCGGAATCGCGGCGGCTCTCGTGCTTGCGGCGCTGGCGGCATCGCAGCGCTGGGCGGCTCGCCTCACCTCGGCGCGACGACGCGTGGAGTCAGCTCACTGAGGCTTGTTCTGGATGGCCTCGAGATCGAGCGGAGTGTCGATGTCGGCCGGGTCGCCGACCTCGTCACATGCCACGTTGACCACCCGGCAGCGGTTGGCCCGCAGCCACTCGCGCGCCCCGGTGTCGCCGATCGCCGTCGCGCGGACTTCGTCCCAGGTGGTGCGTGCCAGCAGGACCGGATTACGTGGCTTGCCGTCGTACGTCGCCACCGCGGCCTCGGCTCCGCCGATCCAGGCGTCGATCAGCCGGCGGATCGCCGCGGCCGTGATCCGGGGCTGATCGACCAGGCTCACCACGATCGCCGGGCACCTGGTGGACTCGGCGGCATCGATGCCGGCCCGCAGCGAGGCGCCCATGCCTTCGGACCAGTCTGCCGCGATGACCGGCCTCGCACCAGCCAACGACGCGCGCGAGAGCACCTCGTCGGCATGCGAGCCGAGGACGACGAAGACCGGATCACAGCCGCCGCCGGCGGCGGTTCGGACCGCGCGCTCGACGAGGAGCTCGCTGCCGAGCTCGACGAGTGCCTTCGGAGCGCCGAGACGTCGGCCGGCGCCGGCGGCGAGAACGACACCAGCAACGCTGCGACCGTCGGGCATGGGTCTGACATTAACCGGCGAAGTCGGCTGCCATCTTCACGCTGGATTCTGTCAACGTTTTGATCTTGGATCGCGTTGAGCAGTCAATATCGCGACGTTTGGTGGGAGATGCAGATGGCGATAGTGGGATCACGTCGGCTCGGCCCGATCGCAGTGCTCGGCGTACTGAGCGCAGTCGTCATGCTGGTCGGGCCGATGGTGGTGAGCTCGAACGCCTCGCCACCGCCGCCGACCCCGGTCGTCAGTGGCGCGACGCTGCATTTCGTCAAGAACGGCAACTCCTATATCGACCTGAAGACCACGCCGTGCGCCGGCTGCAAGCTGTTGGTGTCGGCTCGGTACGGTGCCACGGCGGCCTATCCGACCAGCCCGCACGGCAGCGGGGTGCAGGCGCTATTCGTTCGCGGCACCAAGGTGATCCTGCTGCGCGATCGCACCACGTTCCGGCTCTCGATCTGGCAGGTCGAAGGCGGAGTCCGGTCTGCGGCTCCGTCTCACTCAAGCGTCAACGTCGGCGAGTTCCTTGCCCAGCTCCGGACCAAGGACATGGCACAGGCCCGCGGTGCCCACAGCCTGACCGTGACCTACGCGTTGCAGGGCGGGTCGATCGAGTCGGACCTCAGGAAAGTCGAGATCTTCGCCGCGCGCGGGAAGACGCCGCCCGGCACTGCGACCACTCCGCCGGACGGGATGCCGTCGTGGACCTGCGTGCCGCCGCACTGCCCGCATCGGGTCTATCCGAGCGTGCCGGTGCGTGGCCTGGAGAGTCACCACACCTACTCGATCTCCGTGTACGGGCTCGACGGCCACGGTCACGTGGCGCGCGGCACCACCAAGGGCTTCGTGATGGGTCTCGGCAGCTACGTCGGCGGGACAGAGCTCTCATCCAACGATTCGGTCGCTCCCGGCTCGCTCGCGGTCGATCGTGACGGCGGCACTCACGAGTTCCTGTTCGCCGGCCTCACCCATAGCGACCTTGGGCATCTGGATTACCTCACTCGCCGGCCGGGGGCGAGCGGTTTCACCACGACCAAGGTGCGTGGCGCAAAGGGCGCCGACACCGCGCTCATCGCCCCCACCGTCAGCGGCAATGCGATCGACCTCGCGATGGCCAACTGCCGCGCCGTAGAGGTGATCCAGGTGCCGGCGACCGCGACGACACTGCCGGCGTTCAGCGCCAAGGACCAGGCGGTCACGCAGCACCGCTGCTTCGGCGAGGACGGCATGAACGACAGCCCGGACCTGGTCGGCATGGTCGCCCTCGCACGTGACGGCCTGGCGCTGCTGTTCGACAACGATCCGACCCATCCCGGCAGCCACGAAGAGCAGACCGTCTACATCGGCTCACCCGGCGGCCACTTCCACAAGACCGTGATCCCCGGGTCGACCAACACCACTTCCGGCGGCTTCATCGCGCGGGATGCCTCCAACGGCAAGGTGTACGTCGCCAACGCCGGCGCCGCGGCGCACGCGATCAACCTCTGGACGCTCGGTCCGGTGCCACACACCTCCTGGAGCCAGCCGGAGCGCGCCGCGGTGAGGCGGGCCGGGGAGAGCGTGAGCGCGCTCGCAGCGACCAACGGCCAGTTGTTCCTCGGGGTCTATCGCCACAATCAGAAGGCCCGCGACGGCGCCTATGTCGCTCACCGCAGCGCAGCCGGACACTGGTCGGCGCTCGCCCGCCTGCCCCACAGCAACAAGCTGGCCAAAGGGATCCTGCTGGCGGCCAATCCGCGAAGCACCAGCGTCTGGCAGCTGGACAGCATCGACCGCCATCACGGCACCCGTGCCAACAGCGGTCTCGAGGAGCGCCACTACACCGCTGGTCGCGGCTGGTCGCGGCCGGCTCGGATCACACACTGGGCCGGCGACTTCCTGGACAATCTGGTCGCCGACTGGCAGGGCGGGTCGACGTACGACCACACGCTTCTCTGAGCGTGAATCGGCGGCACAGTGGTGCCGCCGATCGAATCAAGTTCGCAGCGATATGGCCCGATACCAAACCCGGGTGGACCATCCCCGACAGGCAGACCTTTGGGCAGGAGCACATGGCGATCGAGGCGCGCTCAGGGCCGTCTGTCGCGCGCCCGATGTTGCACACCAATGCCGATCTGCTGGTCGTCACCTCGATCAGCGGCCGCTGCCTCGACGTCAGCCCCAACCTTGACCTGATCATCGGCCTCAGTCGAGGCGAGGCGATCGGCTCCGAGCTCTGCGGCGTGGTCGATCGTTCCGACGTCCAGACCCTTAAAACGGTCTGGCGGCGGTTGAACCAAACCGGCCAGGTCCGCAGCACGATCCGGGTCGGTCACCGCGACGGCCAGTCGGTCTGGCTCGACGTCGCCGGTCAGCGACTGCTCGATCACCCGTCGTACGACGAGCCGGTCTGCTTGTTCGTTGCGCGTGACGTGACCGACGACATGAGCGCGAACGAACACATCGGGGAGTCCGAACAGCGATGGCGGCTGGCCTTTGAGCACTCGCCGATCGGCGCGGCTCTTGTCGACGTCTCCGGGGACATTCTGCTGGCCAACGCCTCACTCGGCCTGATGCTCGAACAGCGTCCCGAGGCGCTGGCCCTGATGTCGCTTGCCGACCTGACGCATGCCGACGATCGGGGACGTGACGCCGAGAAGATGGCGTCGTTGCTCAGCGGCGAGCTCGAGACCTACACGGTTGAGAAGCGGTTCGTTGCCTCCAGCGGTCGGGTGCTGTGGGGATCGCTGACCGCAGCGGCGGTGCGTGACCTGCACGGCGATGTCCACGAGCTTGTGGTGCAGATCCAGGACGTCACCCAGCGACGCGAGGCCGAGCTCGAGCTCGCCAACCGCGCGCTGCACGATCCGATGACCGGCCTCGCCAACCGGTTCCTGGTCGGGCAGTGGCTCTCCGGCGCGCTCCATGAGCACCTTGGCGCCGAGGTCGGCGTGCTCTACTGCGATCTCGACCGCTTCAAGCTGGTCAACGACAGCCTCGGTCACACCGCTGGCGACGATGTCATCGTCGAGGCGGCCGCGCGGCTTCGTGCCGCAGTGCGCCCCGAGGACCTGGTAGGGCGCGTCGGTGGCGACGAGTTCGTCGTGGTCTGCGAGCGGCTCGCCGATGACGAGGATCTGGTCGGGCTTGCCGGCCGGCTGGCCGCCGCGATGGACGAGCCGATGGTCGTCGACGGCCACCTTCACACTGTGACGATCAGCATCGGCGCCGCGACTGGCCGTGCGCCCGACAGCGCCGACGAGGTTCTGATGCGCGCTGACATGGCGTTGCTGCGGGCCAAGCGATTGGGACGGGCGCGGGTTGAGCGCTTCGACCCGACGATTGACCGCATCACCACCCGCGAGGAGCTTCAGCTCGAGGACGAGCTGCGGGTCTCGGTCGCGAGCGGCGAGCTGCAGGCCTACTACCAGCCGATCCTGACCCTCGCCGACCGCCAAATTGTCGGACACGAGGCGCTGCTGCGGTGGAACCACCAGGAGCGCGGTCTGCTGCTGCCGAGTGACTTCCTCGACATGGCTGAGACCAGCGGTCTGATTCGCTCGCTTGGCTGGTGGATGCTCGAGCGGGCCTGCCGCGACACCGCTGTCGGCATCGGCGGTGAGAAGTACCCCGGCACCTGGGTGGCGGTCAATGCCTCGCCGATCCAGCTGACCCGTACCGACGTCTACCAAATTGTCGCCACCGCGTTGGAGCGAAGCGCGCTGCCGCCGCATCAGCTGCATATCGAGATCACCGAGACCGCGCTGATCCAGGCCAGCCGCACCTTGCTCAAGGACCTCCATGCGCTTCGTGCGCTGGGCGTCGGCATCGTCCTCGACGACTTCGGAACTGGCTTCTCCTCGCTCAGCCTGCTCCGCGACTTCCCAGTCAGCATGGTCAAGATCGACAAGAGCTTCATCACGCCACTGCTCGACGAGCCCGGTGCTGCGGCGATCGTGCGCGCGGTCCTCGGGATGTGCCGCGACCTCGACGTACCGGTCGTTGCCGAGGGCGTCGAGACCGAAGCGCAGGCGGTGCGGCTCGCCGAGCTCGGCTGCAGCCACGTGCAGGGATATCTGTTCGGCCGGCCGCAGGGTTTGGCCGGCGAGACCGGAAGTTGTGCCGAGACAGGAAGCGATCAAGAGGTGCCAGCGTGACCGACTCCAGGCGACGAGTGCAGTTCGCCACGACCGAGGTAATCCGCCCCGCCGCCGTGCTGATGGAAGAGGCCGCCCGTCAGATCTTGGCCGGTCTCGCCGAGGACGACGTCCGGGATGGCGGCCGTTGGCTGACCTCGCCCGGGGTCTGGGAGCGCTATGACCGGGCCTGGCCGAACAACTCGCGCGAGCCCGGACCGTCGAACCATCTCGGCACTATCCGGTCGATCTATGACAGCCCGCACCGCTACTCGGTGACGATCTTCCGGGCGTCGATCACGGCGGAGGGCCTCGACCAGGGTTGGACCGTCGACTCGCTCTGCGACGACGCCCTCAAACACGCCGGGCTGACCCTCGCCGACTGTCCGCGCGCGGCGTTCCTGCCGGCGCCGATGCCGTTCCGGCAAGAGGACCGCCACGCGATCTGAGCTCTCCTGCCAGCCGGGCGTTAGGCCAAACGGGTGAATCGGCGACCGGAATACCGGTGATCTCCGGCGGCCGAGCAGGCAGACTGGCAACGTGCCGGAGTTGCCCGAGGTGCAGGCGCTGGTCGACTTCTTGTCCGACCGCGTCATCGGTCGCGTCGTCGCGCGCATTGATGTCGCGTCGATTGCGGTCGTCAAGACCTTCGATCCGCCGATCTCCGGACTGGCCGGGCTCACCGTCTGCGGCGTCAGCCGTCACGGCAAGTTCCTCGATCTCGATGTCGATGGGCTTCATCTGGTCGCGCACCTGTCCCGCGCCGGCTGGCTGCACTGGCGCGAGTCGCTGCCTCCCGTGCCGCCGAAACCGGGCAAGAACCCGATCGCGTTGCGGGTGCATCTCGACACCGGCGCCGGCTTCGACCTCACTGAGGCGGGCACCCAGAAGCGGCTCGCGGTCTACGTCGTACGCGACCCGCTCGATGTGCCGGGGATCGCTCGGCTCGGGCCGGAGCCGCTGACCGACGACTTCACCCTCGACCTGTTCGCCTCGCTGCTCGCCGGCAACCGGACGCAGCTCAAGGGAGTGCTGCGCGACCAGTCGGTGATCGCCGGGATCGGCAATGCCTACTCCGACGAGATCCTGCATGTTGCCAAGATGTCGCCGTTCCGGCTCGCCGCGACGCTCGACGAGGCCGAAGTCAAGGTGTTGTACGACGCGCTGCGCGAGACGATGTCGACCGCGGTCGAACGGGCTCGTGGTCTCAGCGCCGGCGAGCTCAAGGCCGAGAAGAAGCTGAACATGCGGGTGCACGGCCGGTCCGCCCAGCCGTGTCCGGTGTGTGGCGACGTCGTACGCCAGGTGTCGTTCGCGACCTCCGCGCTCGACTACTGCGCCACCTGCCAGACCGGCGGCAAGCCGTTGGCTGATCGGCGAATGTCGCGCCTGCTCAAGTAGCCGTCCGTTGCGTGGAGCAGACTGGAACCATGCCGCCAGAGCTGATTCCGAGTGTCGCCGCGACCGATCTTCCCGATGATGTCGTGCTGCTTGATGTCCGCGAGCCGGACGAGTGGGCGGCGGGGCATGCGCCCGGCGCGCTGCATGTGCCGCTCGGCGAGGTGCCGACGCGGTTCGCCGAACTGCCGCGTGACGCCGATGTCGTCGTGGTCTGCCATGGCGGTGGCCGGTCCGCGCGGGCGACCGCGTGGCTGCTCGAACAGGGCTATCACTGCCGCAATCTGACCGGTGGAATGCTCGCCTACGCCGCCGCCGGTCACCCGCTGGAAAGCGACTCCGGCACCACTCCCACCGTGGATTGACCTGTGACGACGGTTCCCGTTGTCTTCTCGGCCGGCCGCAGTCGGCGCTAACGCAGCTCAACCGGCGGTTGCGGCGGGCTACGATCCGCCGAAGAAGAAGCGATCTCTGGGGGAGAGATGACGCGAGACAAGTCTCACCGCACGCGTTCGGTACGGCGTCGGGCCGCCGGAGCGGCGGTCTTACTGGCCGCCCCGCTGGCGCTCGGCGTGGCAACGCCTGCCCACGCGGTCGCGGAGACGCGTTACGTCGCGGCAACCGGCAACGATGCCGTGGCCGCAATCCCCAACGACTGTTCGCAGTCTGCGCTGCCCTGTCGCACCATCGGGCACGCCGTGGACGAGGCGAGCTCTCGCGACACCGTGTCGATCGCCACGGGCACGTATGCCGAGAGCCTCAACGTCACCGAGTCACTCACGTTCGTCGGCACTGGCTCGACCATGCCGACGATCACCGGCGACGCGGGCGGTGACCCCACAATGTGGGTCGACGGTGACGGAGCGTCAGCGCCGATAACGGTCTCGCTGAGCGATATCAGCCTGTCGGGAAACACGCACGCAGGCGCGCTCCAGGTTGAGGCGGCAACAACGGATCTCACCGACAGCAAGGTGTCCGACAACGCCGGGACAGGCGCCTTTGTGACAGCCGGATCGACCATGACAGCGACCGGGTCGACGATCAACGGCAATCTGTTCGGGTTCTACGAATCGGGGTCACTGACGCTGAAGAACTCCACGGTCTCCGGCAGCGTGATGGACGGCATCACCGTCACCGGTGAAAGTGTGTTGATCACCGGGTCAGTCATCTCGGACAGCGGCGGGTACGGCATCAGCCAGGACGGTGGCGCGGTTTCGGTCACCGGCTCGACGATCTCGGGCAACGGCAAGGGCGGTGTCGTCGTCGGCTTCAACTCGGCCCAGCCCGTCACGGCGCACATCACGCGAAGCACTCTGAGCGGCAACACCGTTGCCGGGGCTGCGGCCAGTCCCGGCGGCAAGGTGATCATTACTCGAAGCACAGTGTCGGGCACGCGTGCGTCGACAACGGGGCCTCAGCCCTACGGCGGCGGCTTGCTCGCGGCCGGCGGGAACGTGCAGGCGAGCGAAGTGA
>DATAUK010000011.1:0-8089 GCA_036268295.1 Mycobacteriales bacterium
CGCCCCGAGCGGGTGCCGAGCCGGGCGCGCCTGATGGCCTTCGCGCTCAGCTCGCAAGCCAAGCTGTACGGCCAGCTCCCGTCGGTCGCGCGCCGTTCGATGGCGGCGAGTCGCGACAAGCGGGCCCGTAAGGCGTCCGGCGGGCAGCCGGTCATCAACCCGATGTCGGGACCATCGACCCGCTTCAACCGACCGCCGCTGCCGGAGCGGATCTACGTCGACATCACGGTGCCGTTCTCGCGGCTGGTCGCCTTGAAGACCGCGACCGGCTCGACCATCAACGAGGTCTTCGTGACGCTGTGTGGCGGCGCGATCCGCCGCTATCTCGAGTCGCACGGCGAGACACCCGACAAGTGCCTGAACATTGCGCACCCGGTGTCGCTGCGGCGGCCGGAGGAGATCGACAACTTCGGCAACCGGACGTCGTACTGGTACGTCTCGCTCGGCACCGATGTCGCTGACCCGGTCGAGCGGCTGGCTGTGGTCAAGGCGACGATCGATGCGGCCCGCGAGTGGTCGAAGGGCGATACCGAGCTGTTCGCGGTGTGGCAGGACTACTACTTGATCTTCGGCAAGCTGACGCTGAAGTTGCTCGGTGTCGTCGAGCGGGTCACGAAAAAGCCACTGTTCAACGCGGTGGTCTCCAACGTCCGGGGGCCGCAGCCGCTCTCGCTCGCCGGTGCGCCGGTGGTCGCGGTCCGCTCGATGGGCCCGATCACCCGGGTGCTCGGTCTTAACATCACGGCATGGAGCTATGGCGACGATTTCTCGATCGGGGTGCAGTCCTGCCGCGACTTCATGCCCGACCTGCGCGTGATGGCCGACCACCTGCTAGCCGAGCTCGAGGCGTTCGAGCACGCCGTCGCCGACAGCACCGCCGCCGGCCGACACTGATCTTCGCGCGGGCATTGATCACTCCGATAGCGGCGCTGCCGTTGGTCGCTGCCTGCTCGAGCTCGCATCCGGAGCCGAAACCAATCCGGATCTCGGTTGCACCGGCACCTGACGTCAACGTCGCGGTGCTGCGCGCCTACGCAGTGACCATCGACAGGCTCGCCCCGCACGTCGACGCTGCCAACAAGGCGCTGCGCGGCTGTCAGACCGCCAGCGCCAGGTGCCGGGCAGATGCTGCGGCTGCGGCAGCGGTGACGGCAACCCTCGACCGGCGACTGCACACCGTCGACTCGCTTCGTGAAGGCGATCTCAACGCCACGCCGCTCGCACCGGGAATCAGTCCGATTCTTGTCACGACCGAGTCCGACGCGCGGAAGGTCAAGCGCAGCTTTCGGAGGGTGTCAGCAGCCGCGGGCGGTTCGGCGATCACGGAGCTGAGCAAGCAGATGGACGGCGTGGCGGTCGACGTCGATGCCTGGGAGCCGGGTGGTCGGGCGGCCACCGCGATCGCTGCGGTGCACGTCACGATCCCGATCGTCCCGTCACCGGGCTGACCAGGCGGCTTTCAGCGATCAACCAGGGCGATCGAGTCGCCGGCTTCCGGCCGGGCGGCGAGGGCATCGCCCAGCTCGGCGAGAGTTGCCGAGGCGCCACCGATCAGCAGCTCGATCTGCTTGCCCCACAAGAAATATCGGTGCACCGGATAGGTGATGTCGGCACCCATCCCGCCGTGCAGATGCTGGGTCAGATGCACACAGTGCTGGCCACCCTCGGCCGCCCACCAGGCGGCGGTGAGAACTGCGAGCGTCGCATCGACTCCGGTATCGAGCGACCAGGCGGCCTGCCGTGCGGCGGCCTGGATCGCGGTGGTGTCGAGATAGGCATCGGCGGCCTTTAGGGCAACCGACTGAAACGTTGAGAGCGGCTTTCCGAACTGCTCCCGGGTGGAGGTGTAGGCCGCGGTCATCCGGAGCGCACCGTCGGTCACCCCGGCCTGGGTTGCGGCCAGCGTGGTCAGCCAACGCTGCCGCAGCCAGCGAGCGGCATCCGCGCCACCGATCTGCTCGGCGACGACGTTGTCGAGGATCAGGGTCAGTGCCACCTCGCGGCCGGTCGTCAGGGCCCGCGACGACGAGACTCCGGATGATGCCGGGTCGATCGCGAAAACGTTGTCACCAAACGGAATCAGCAGCAGAGCGGCCACGTGCGCCCAGGCCACGCCGATCACCTCGCCGCTGATCCGATCGCCATCTCGGCGCAGACCGACCGCCGACTGGGGCGCGGCGACCGCGATGACCGCCGAGCCGTCGGCGACGGCCGATAGCCAGCGCTGCCGCTGCTCGGCGGTGCCGGTGGCGGCGATCAGCGCAGCCGCACAGCCGGTCGCAATCAATGGCGCCGGTGCGACGGCGCGGCCGAGCTCTTCGCAGACCAGACCGAGCTCCACCGAGCCGAAGCCGAGCCCGCCGTACTCCTCCGGGATCGCGACGCCCAGCAGTCCGGCATCGGCGAGCGCCCGCCAGAGATCACGGTCGAAGCCGTCCTCGGTCGCCTGCGCCGCCTCGACCTGCTCGGCGCCGGCGCGGCCGGCGAAGATCTGAGCGGCGAGGCCGCGGAGCTCGTCCTGGGTCTCATCCAGGGTCTGATTCATCGGGCTCGCCGTGCCATCTTCAGGCCGGTCGCGGCGACGATCTCGCGCTGGATCTCGTTGACTCCGCCGCCGAAGGTGTTGATCTGGGCGCTGCGGCCAACCCGCTCGACCCGGCCTTGCAACGCCGCGCCCGGCGAGTCGCCGCGTAGCCAGCCGGCGGCGCCGAGGATCGAGAGCAGCTTGCGATAGACGTAGACGTGGGTCTCGGTGCCGTAGAACTTCGCGGTCGATGCGTCGGCCGGCACCAGCCGGTCCGCCGCGATCGCTTCGACCAGTCGCCAGTTGAGCAGCTTCATCGCTTCGAGCCGCGCATAGCAGTCGGCGAGGTCGGCACGCACCCACGCCAGGTCGCCGACCAGCGGACCCGCCGCGTCGCCGTTGACGTGCGTCGTTCGTGCCCAGTCGCCGACCTCGGCCCACATCCGCCAGGCCGAGCCGCCCAGTGCGGCGAGCCCGACCCGCTCGTGGTTGAGCTGGGTGGTGATCATCCGCCAGCCACCGCCGCGCTCGCCGACGATGTTGGTGGACGGGACGTGGACGTCGTCGTAGTACGTCGTCGTAGTCACGATATCGCCGACCGTCACGATCGGCGTCAGCCGGAATCCCGCCGAGTCGGTCGGCACCATGATGATCGACAGCCCGGCGTGCTTCGCGACATCGGGCTCGGTCCGGCAGGCCAGCCAGATGAAATCGGCCTGGTTCGCGCCGGAGGTGAACACCTTGCTGCCGTTGATGACCCACTCGTCGCCGTCGAGCCGCGCGGTCGTGCGCAGCGACGCCAGGTCGGTGCCGGCCGAGGGCTCGGTGTAGCCGATTGCGACGTTGAGCTCACCGGCGAGGATCTTCGGCAGGTACGCCGCCTTCTGCTCGTCGGTGCCGAACCGCATGATCGTCGGGCCGACGGTGTTGATCGTGACGAACGGGAACGGCACGCCGGCGCGCTGGATCTCGTCGAACACGATGTACTGCTCGACCGCGGACCTGCCCTGGCCGCCGTACTCGGTCGGCCAGCCGAATCCGAGCCAGCCGTCGGCGCCGAGCTTGCGCACCACCTGGCGGAACATCGCCGCGTTCTCTCCCGGGGCGCCGAGGCGTTCCGGGTGATCGGCCGGGATCAGCGTGGCGAAATACTCGCGTAGCTGGCTGCGGAGTGCCCGCTCGGCAGGTGCGTCGTCGAATCGCATCGTGGTAGATACATTATTACGAGACTCGAAATGTAATACCCCCCACTCGACGAGAGGATTCGGCGGTCGATGACGTCCGATGATCTGCTGACGACGCTGCGTGGCTTCGTCGGTCAGCAAGGTCCGGTGCAGGTCGCGCGGCATCCGGTCAACGCGCCGGCGATCGCCGACTGGTGTGACGCGATCGGCGACGCCAACCCGATATACACGAGCGAGAGCGTCGCGGCGGCCAGCCGTCACGGCGGGCTGGTTGCGCCACCGGCGACGCTCGACGTCTGGGACCGCTCCGGGCTGCCCGGCCAGTCGCCGGGCGCCCGCGGTGGCGACGATCCGCGCAGCCAGGTGATCCGGCTGCTCGAGGCGGCCGGATTTGTCGGGGTGGTCGCGGTCAACAGCGAGCTTGAGATCGTGCGCTATTTGCGGCCCGGTGATCGGCTGCAGAACGTGCAGTCGCTCGAGGACGTGTCGGAGGAGAAGCAGACCGCGCTCGGCATCGGTCACTTCCTCACGACCCGCCATCGCTACACGACCGATTCCGCTGAGCATGTTGGCGATCTGCTGTTCCGGATCCTGAAGTTCAAGCCCGGGACCGGGTCGGCGCCACCGGCCGCAGACGACGTACCGAAGCCGCCCGACCCGACCTCGTCGTTGCGGCCGCGGCCGGCGATCAACAACGACAACCGAACGGTGTGGGAGGGCTATCGGCGTCGCGAGCTGCGGATTCCGAAATGCCAGAGCTGCGGCACGTTGATCTCCCCGCCACTGCCACGCTGCGCCGCCTGCGGCGGCTTCGAGATTGGGTACGCCGTGGCGTCCGGCCGCGGCCGGCTCTACTCACATGCGGTCGTCCACCAGCCGAAGGTCAGCGGCTTCCGCTACCCGCTCTGCGTCGGATTGATCGAGCTCGACGAGGGCCCGCGGATGGTCACTGACCTGGTCGGCGTGACTCCCGACCAGCTGCAGATCGGGATGCGGCTCGAGGTCGACTGGCTCGATAGCCACCCGGCCCTGGTCGAGGGCGCGACCGACTCGCGTGGTGCCGTGACGCTGCCGAGGTTCCGCCCGGCAACCCCGGACCGCCGGGCCGAGACGATCGCGGCAACTGCGGTGAACGTCGACGACGCGCTGCCGATCTGGGTGCTGCCGGTGACGCCGACGCTGATCGTGTCGGGAGCGCTGGCCACCCGCGACTTCCAGGACGTCCATCACGACCGCGACCTGGCGCACAAGAAGGGCTCGAAGGACACCTTCCTGAACATCAACACCTCACTCGGCCTGATGCAGCGCTACGTCACCGACTGGGCCGGACCGGAGGCGGTGGTGCGCGCGCTGCGGGTCCGACTCGGCGCGCCGGCGTACCCGTACCTGCCTCTGACGTTCACCGGGTCGGTGCAGTCCAGCGATCCCGAGAGCGGACAGGTCACGGTCGCGGTGGCCGCGAGCAATGAGCTCGGGCGGCACGTCGCGGGCACCGTCGAGATGGAACTGCCGCGATGACTCGCCACAGCTACACCGGCAAGGCGGCGATCGTCGGCATCGGTGCGACCGAGTTCTCGAAGTCCTCAGGGCGCAGCGAGCTGCAGTTGGCGCTCGAGTCGTGCGCGGCTGCCTGCGCCGATGCCGGCGTCGAGCCCTCGCAGGTCAACGGGCTCACGACGTTCACGATGGACACCAACCCCGAGACCGAGATCATGCGCGGGCTGGGCATCCCGGAGCTCACCCACTTCAGCCGGGTCCCGTTCGGCGGCGGCGCGCCGGCGGCGACGGTGCAGTACGCCGCGATGGCGGTCGCGAGCGGCGTCTGCGACTTCGTGCTTTGCTACCGCGCCTTCAACGAACGATCGGGCCGCCGGTTCGGCTCCGGTGTCCAGGATCGACCGGCCGGCGTGACCGCCGACGAGGCCCAGTTCGCCTGGACCTCGCCGTACGGTCTGCTGACGCCGGCGTCATGGGTCGCGATGTTCGCAACCCGGATGATGCATGAGTACGGCGTGACCAGCGAGGACTTCGGCCGGGTCGCCGTCGCCGATCGAAAGCACGCCGCGAACAACCCGGCGGCGCACTTCTTCGGCCAGCCGATCACCCTCGCCGACCACCAGGCCTCGCGGTGGATCGTCGAGCCGCTGCACCTGCTCGACTGCTGCCAGGAGACCGACGGCGGCCAGGCGTTCCTGGTCACCACCGTCGACCGGGCCCGCGACCTCGACAAGCCGGCCGTCGTCATCGAGGCAGCGGCGCAGGGGATGGCCTACGACCAGCACATGATGCGGTCGTTCTTCCGAGAGTCGATGGTCGGACTGCCCGAGATGGCGACCTGCGCCCGCCAGATCTGGGAGACCTCCGGGCTCGCTCCGTCCGATGTCGCGACGGCAGTTCTCTACGATCACTTCACGCCGTTTGTCCTTGCCCAGCTTGAAGAATTCGGGTTCTGCGGCCGCGGCGAGGCGAAGGACTTCATCGCCGACGGCGCGATCGAGCTCGGTGGCCGGCTGCCGATCAACACCCATGGCGGCCAGCTCGGCGAGGCCTATCTGCACGGCATGAATGGTGTCGCTGAGGGGGTGCGCCAGATCCGCGGCAGTTCGGTCAATCAGGTCGCGGACGCCGAGCACGTGCTCGTCACCGGCGGCACCGGCGTGCCGACCAGTGCGGTGATGTTGGGGGTCGACCGGTGAGAGGAGTCCCGACGTGGTGAAACCGCTGGTGCCGTCCTTCACCGGTAGCGAACTCAAGGGCGCTGTTGCCGTCGTGACCGGTGCCGGGGTCGGTCTCGGCCGCTCCGAAGCGCTGGCTCTGGCCGCCGCCGGCGCGAAGGTCGTCGTCAATGACATCGGCGAGGCGGCCGAGTCGGTTGCCGCCGAGATCATTGCTGAAGACGGCGAGGCGATCGGCGTTGCCGGCGACATCGGCGACTGGGACTTTGCGACCTCGCTGGTGTCGCGGGCGATCTCGGAGTACGGCGACCTCAACGTGCTGGTCAACAACGCCGGCGTGCTGCGTGACCGGATGATCTTCTCGATCACCGCCGACGAGTGGGACACCGTGCTCCGCGTTCACCTTCGCGGTCACGCCGCCACCTGCCAGGCTGCGACGGCGTACTGGCGGGAGAAGTCCAAGGCATCCGGTGAGCCGCAGTGGGCCCGCGTGATCAACACCTCCTCGGAGGCGTTCCTGTTCGGCTCGCCCGGCCAGCCGAACTACTCCGCCGCCAAGGCCGGGATCACGGCGCTGACGCTGGCGGTGTCGAACGGCTGCGGTCGCTACGGCGTCCGCGCCAATGCGATCGCGCCACGGGCGCGCACCGCGATGACCGAGGCGACCTTCCCGCCGGCACCAGAGGGTGACGACATCGACCCGTGGGCGATCGAGCACATCGCGCCGGTGGTCGTGTGGCTCGCCACCCGTGGCGCCGACCACGTCACCGGCAACGTCTTCGTGGTGTACGGCGGGAAGGTCGGGGTGATGAAAGCGCCGTCACTGGAAGCCTCGTTCGCCGCCGCCGGCGAAACGTGGAGCGTCGACGAGCTCGCCGGAAGCGTCGGCGCCCATCTCGGCGACGGCGGCCGTCACACCTTCGTGGTCGGCAACGACCTCACCCTCTAGCCGGTTCCGCCCAACTTGCGCGTGTCAACCGTTTGGACCGATCCAAACGGTTGATTTGCGCAAGTTCGGCGACTGATCAGGTGGTCGTGGGCGTGACGGTCGCGATGGCGTGACAGTCCTGGCTGTCCGAGATCAGCATCGCCTGGACCGTTGCGGTGACCGAGCCGTCGGTGATCAGCAACTGCACGCTCGCCTGTCCCTGACCGGTCCGGACGCTGACGTCGGCCACCGAGCCGGAGTCGGAGTCGTGGTTCTCGAAGGAGATCAGGCCCGGGCTCGCCGGCGAGGTGACGAGCGGCGAGTTGCCGACCGTGGAGTCCGTGAACAGCCCAACACCCGACCAGATGGCGCTACCCCGGACGAAGTAGTCGTCGGCGCCGAGGATCGCGACGTACGCGTGGTCGTTGTTCGAGCAGTCGACGTACACCCCGAGGTCGGTGCCTTTGAGCGCGATCGTGTTCCCGGTGTCACCGGTCACCGTGAGGCTGCCGTTGGCCGCCGTCGTCCGTGCTCCGGGTCCGGCCGGACCGCGGGATCCGGTGATGCCGCGAGGACCGCGTGCGTTGATGGTGAGCTTCTTGGTTCCCTTCGCGCACTTGCCGTGGCTCGACAGCAGCCGCAGCGCGCCCTTGCCGGTCACACATGCCTTCGCGTGCGACGGCGACCCGCCGGCCGCGACTGATACGCCGCCGACCAGCGTCGCCCCGATGGCGAACGCGATAACGGCAACCGAAATCCGATCCTTCATGCCATCCCC
>DATAUK010000012.1:0-2132 GCA_036268295.1 Mycobacteriales bacterium
CGCGCCCCAGCCGGAGCTGCGCGAGGTGGATGACCTCGATGGCGGGCCGGCGTACCCGATCCTGACCGGTGACTACCAGACGTCGGTCCGGTGGCAGCGCGATCTGCTGAACGTCGGCAACCCCGTAGCGCCACCGACGCCGCTGTTCGCCAAGCTGGACCCGAGTGTTGTCGACGAGGAGCTCGCCCGCCTGGAGAACGAGTGAGCGCGTCGGCATCCGGTCGCAATCGTGATGCCGACCGTCGAGGCGAGCCGCCTCCGGCGCCGCCGCGACTCCTGGCGCCGGCGATCGACAGCCACTGCCATCTAGACCTGATGAATACCGACGTTGACGAGATCATGGCGTCGGCTCGCGAGGTCGGAATCGAGCGGGTGGTGCAAATCGGGATCGACGTGCCGTCGTCGCAGTGGAGCGTCGAGCTCGCCGCCTCGCGGGATGACGTGTGGGCGGCGGTTGCGGTACATCCCAATGAGGCCCACGCAGCTGCAGCGGCTGAATGGGACGAGATCGCGCGACTGGTCACACATCCGCGTGTGGTCGCGGTCGGTGAGACCGGGCTCGACCACTTCCGCACCGAGGACTCGGGGTGGGGTCCACAGGAGGAGTCGTTCCGTCGGCACATATCGATCGCCAAGCAGTCAGGCAAGGCGGTGATGATTCACGACCGCGAGGCGCACGAGGACGTGCTGCGGGTGCTTGAGAGCGAAGGCGCTCCGGAACACGTGATCTTTCACTGCTTCTCCGGCGACGCCGACTTCGCCCGCAAGTGTGCGGACCGCGGATACGTCATGTCGTTCGCCGGCAACGTGACCTTCAAGAACGCGCAGGACCTTCGTGACGCTGCGGCTGTTGCGCCGCTCGACCTGCTGCTCGTCGAGACTGATGCGCCGTTCCTTACACCGATGCCGCACCGCGGTGCACCCAACTCGCCATACCTCGTGCCGTTGACCGTGCGGGCCATTGCTGAGGTCAAGGGCATCGATGAGACGGAGGTCGCCGCGGCGGTTACCGCGACGGCCGCCCGAGTCTTCGGCTGGTAGTGGACCCCACCCCACGGGCCGGACTGCTTGGGCCGGCGGAGATCCGCGGTCTCGCGGAGTCGCTCGGCATTCGGCCGAGCAAGTCGCGCGGCCAAAACTTCGTCATCGATCCGAACACGGTGCGACGGATCGCGGCTGCTGGGGAGCTGACCCAGGATGACGTCGTACTGGAGGTTGGACCCGGACTTGGTTCGTTGACTCTCGCGATGCTCCCGCTGGTCGCGAAGGTCATCGCGGTGGAGATCGAGCCGGCGTTTGCGGCTGCGTTGCCGGACACCGTCGCAAGTCATGCACCGTTCTACGCCGGCCGGCTCGAGGTCATCACCGCGGACGCGCTGCGGATCGATGGGTTGTCGGCCGCGCCGACTGCTCTCGTGGCCAACCTGCCCTACAACGTTGCGGTGCCGGTGCTGCTGCATCTGCTCGAGGTGGTGCCGTCGCTACGGCAGGGGCTGGTCATGGTCCAGGCCGAGGTCGCCGACCGACTGACAGCGGCGCCAGGGTCGCGGGTCTACGGCGCTCCGACCGTGAAGCTCGCGTGGTGGGCGAAGGCCGAGCGGGCCGGGTCAGTGCCGCGCGGGGTCTTCTGGCCGGTACCCAACGTCGACTCAGGGTTGGTGCGGTTCCGGTGCGAGCCTCCTCCGACGACTACCGCCTCTCGCGCTGAGGTCTTCGCGGTGGTCGACGCCGCGTTCGCGCAGCGCCGCAAGATGCTCCGCGCGGTTCTCGCCGGTTGGGCCGGATCGTCGCCAGCGGCTGAGGCGGCCCTTGTCGCTGCCGGGGTCGACCCGACCTGGCGCGGGGAGCGGCTCGATGTCGAGGCCTTCACCCGCATCGCCGAACAAGGCCCCAAGCGGTGATCTTGACGAAAGCGGCGCACTAAGGCCCGCGGCTTCAGTCTGTCGTTGCAACATCTCGAGTTCTTGAGGTGGGGCAATGGGTCGTCCGAGGATTCGTGTTCAGGTGCGTCGTGGGTTCTGGCGGTTGATCGCTGAGGGGGCCTCGACTGAGTCGGCGGCCGACGCGGTCGGCGTGTCGCGTGTGATCGCTCGGCAGTGGTTCGCCGAGGCTGGCGGGATGTCTCCGATTGA
>DATAUK010000013.1:0-221758 GCA_036268295.1 Mycobacteriales bacterium
TCTACTTCTTCGGCAGGCTCTCGGCGCGCCGGGTCTTACGGCCCGGCAGCTACACCATCGCGGTGTTCGCCTCCAGCGCCTCCGGAGTGTCCAAACACCACGTCGAGCACGTCACGGTAGTGCGGTCTTGAGCGGCTGGGCGAAGTCGACGAGAAAGGCGCCCTGCGCCTGGTAGTGGGTCGGCACCACGAGCTGGACATTGACCGTCGGACCCGACTCGGCGGGCCGAAGCGTCGTCCAGACCACCTGGTTGCCTTGCTGCTGCTCAAACCAGCTGACTCCGTTGACGTCTGCGAGCTGGGCCGTGGCGGCCGAGTAGCCGGCCGGCTTCACCACGCCGCAGGTGAGGACGACGGCCGGGTTGCCCCAGGCATGGACCAGCGGCGATCGCGGGCTGATCACTCGCGGCCGCAGCGACTCGATGCGTTGCGGCAGCAGGTTGCCCAGATGCGCGCACTGCTCGGCGACCGACCCGGTCGGTGCCGGCGGGCTGACCTTAACCGCGCCCTGCGAACACCCGGCCAGCAACACAACGACCGCCGCGAGAACTACTGCAGCTGTGCTCCTCAGAGGTGGACGACCGGGCAGGTCAGGGTTCGGGTGATGCCCGGCACCGCCTGCACCTTCGCCACGACGAGCTTGCCGAGCTCATCGACGCTGCGTGCCTCGCTGCGGACGATCACGTCGTACGGGCCGGTGACGTCCTCGGCCATCGTGACACGCTTGAGGGTGGCGATCTCGGCTGCCACCGAGGCCGCCTTGCCGACCTCGGTCTGGATCAGTATGTAGGCCTGGACTGTCATCGGCGCTCCCAACAATGTAAGCAGTGGCGCTGGAAGACAGACCGTATCCGACCGATAGGGGGGTTCGTCATCTCGGTTACCGATGAGGGGGAGTTCGCCCTCATCCGGCGAATCACCGCCCGGCTGTCCACCGGGCCCGCGGTGCTGCTCGGACCGGGCGACGACGCGGCCGTGATCGCTGCGCCCGACGGCCGGGTGGTGGCGAGCACCGACCTGATGGTCGAAGGCCGCCACTTCCGTCGCGACTGGTCAACGGCGTACGACGTCGGGCGCAAGGCGGCCGCGGCAAATCTCGCCGACGTGGTCGCGATGGGTGCCCGCCCGACCGCATTGCTGGTCGGGTTGGCGACGCCGGCGGACCTGCCACTGGACTGGGCCGAGGGGTTGGCAGATGGTCTGCGCGAGGAGTGCGCGCTGGTCGGGGCGTCGGTCGCCGGCGGCGACATCGTTCGCGGCGACACCCTGACGATCGCGGTCACCGCGCTCGGCGACCTCGATGGGCGCGAGCCGATCACGAGGTCGGGCGCGCGACCGGGTGACAAGATCGTCCTGGTCGGCTGGCCGGGCCGGGCCGCCGCCGGACTGGCGCTGCTCGAGGCCGGCAAGCACGAGCACCCGCTCGCCGCGGCGCACCGCCGGCCACGACCGGACTACGCCGCCGCGCTGGCGCTGGCCGCCAGCGGCGTAGCCACCGCGATGACCGACGTGTCCGACGGACTGGTCGCCGACCTCGGTCATCTGGCAGCGGCGTCCGGGGTGCGGATCGAATTGGTCGCGGCCTCGCTGCCGCAGGATCCGGCGCTGGACAAAGCGGCCGACCTGCTCGGCGTCGACCCGTTCGAGTGGATCGCGGCCGGCGGTGACGACCATTGCTTCGTCGCCGCGGTGGGTGGCGAAGCCGACGTCGACCTGCCCCGGATCGGTGAGGTCGTCGCGGTCAGGGGCGGCGAGGCGCCTTCGGTGGCGTTCGCCGACCGGACCGCGCCGGATGTCGGCGGTCACGAGCACTTTCGGTAGCTGTCGTCGGTCCTTCGTAGGCTGGGGCCATGCCGACCCCGCCGCGTGTGCTGAGCGTCGCCGGCTCGGACTCCGGCGGGGGCGCCGGCATCCAGGCGGATCTGAAGACGATGCTCGCCCTCGGGGTGCACGGGATGAGCGTCGTCACGGCGGTGACGGCGCAGGACTCGACCGGCGTTCACGGCTATTGGGAGTTGCCGGCCGAGGCCGTCGACGCCCAGCTGGCGGCGGTGCTCGACGACATCGGCGTCGACGCGGTCAAGACCGGCATGCTCGCGTCGCCCGAGCTGGTCGGGGTGGCGGCAACGCGGCTCGCGGTGATCGAGGCACCGATCGTCGTCGACCCGGTCTGCGTGTCCAAGCACGGTGATGAGCTGCTGGTGCCGGACGCGGTCGAGGCGATCATCGCCGAGCTGTTGCCGCTCGCCACCGTGGTGACGCCCAACCTCGCCGAGGTGACCCGCCTCACCGGCCTGGTGATCGATGACAGCGCCGGCCAGCGCAAGGCCGCCGAGGTGCTGCTGGGGCTAGGCCCACGCTGGGTCCTGGTCAAGGGCGGCCATCTCAGCGGCGACGCGGTCGACCTGCTCACCAACGGCGACACCGTGATCGAGCTACGGGCGCCGCGCCTCGACAACACCCACACCCACGGCACCGGCTGCACCCTCGCCTCGGCCATCGCGTCGTACCTCGCCCTCGGCCAGACCGTGCCCGGCGCGGTCCGCGCCGCCAAGCGCTACGTCACCGGGGCGATCGCGGCCGGGTTCCCGCTCGGCGCCGGGATCGGCCCGGTCGACCACGGCTGGGCGCAGCGGTGAGCCTCGAGCTCCGCGACGAGACCTACGACGGCGCTGACGCGCAGCTGCTGATCGAGGCGTTGCAGGCGGAGTACATCGTGCGTTACGGCGGGCCGGACGAGACGCCGGTGGACCCGGCCCAGTTCGCGCCGCCTCACGGTCTGTTCGTGATCGGCTACGTCGACGGCGCCGCTATGGCGATGGGTGGGCTGCGGCGCCACGCCGACGGCGAAGTCGAGATCAAGCGGATGTATGTCGCTCCGGCCGCGCGACGGCAAGGCTTCTCACGCCAGCTGCTGGCGGCATTGGAAGATCGCGCCCGAGCGCTCGGCGCCGCTCGGGTCGTCCTGGAGACCGGCCAGAACCAGCCCGAGGCGATTGCGCTGTACGAGTCGGCCGGCTACGCACCGATCGCGGGATTCGGGCACTACCGCGACGCGCCGCTGAGCCTGAGCTTCGAAAAGCGACTGTGACCCGCCACGGCGTCGAGTTGTCAGGGCTGTCGGCGCATCGCGCCGCGTGACCGTCCTGACAGGTCAGCTCAGCGGGTAACTTTGCCGGCCTTGAGGCAACTGGTGCAGACGTTCAGCCGCTTGCGGGTGCCGCGGCCGACGAAGGCGCGCACCGGCTGGATGTTCGGGTTGAAACGACGTCGGGTGCGACGGTGGGAGTGCGACACGTTCATGCCGAACCCCGGACCCTTGCCACACACATCACACACGGAAGCCACGGCGACAGGGTAGCCCGACCGAGCGGCCTGACCCAAAACGTCGCTCACGCCGCCTACGCTGCCGCCGGGAGGTGAGGTGAGCACATGGTCGACCAATCGGCGCGGGTACGCGACGTCATCGGCAAGTCCGACGCGGTCGTGGAAAAGGCGTTCGGCATCCGCACCGCGGGTGACCTGCTGCGGCACTATCCCCGCCGCTACTACGAGCGCGGCGAGCTGACCGACCTGTCCGCGCTGCGGGTCGGCGAGAACGCCACCCTCCAGGTGAAGGTGGTCAAGATCTCCGGCCGCCAGATCCGCGCCAAGCTCCACAAGCTCGACATCACGGTGACCGACGGCAGCGGCACGTTGATCGTGACGTTGTTCAACCGGCGCTACCTCATGAAGTCACTCACCGAAGGCAGCGAGATCGTGGTGGCCGGCGAGGTCGAGCGCTTCAACAACCGGCTGCAGCTCAAGCAGCCGGAGATCGCGATCGAGGCCGACGGCCGGCTGATCGAGGACGCCGGCAAGCTGATGCCGATCTATCCGGCGACGAGGGCGCTCCCGACTTGGTCGATCCGCAAGGCGATCCGCACCGCGCTGCAGATGGTCGACGTCCCGGAGACGCTGCCGGCCGAGTTACGTAAGACCCACGGCCTGATCGAGCTCGCCAAGGCGCTGAGCTGGATCCATGGTCCGGAGGACTGGGCCCAGATCACGCTGGCGAGACAGCGATTGAAGTACGACGAGGCGCTCGTCCTGCAGGTCGTGCTGGCGCAACGCCGGATGCTGGCGGCGCTCGAGCCCGCGACGCCACGGGCACCTCGCGACGGCGGTCTGCTGTCGGCGTTCGACGCGCAGCTGCCATTCACGCTGACCGCCGGGCAGGTTGAGGTTTCGGCGGAGCTGATGGCGGATCTCGCGCGACCGGAGCCGATGCACCGGCTGCTGCAGGGCGAGGTCGGATCCGGCAAGACCGTCGTAGCGCTGCGCGCGATGCTCGCGGTCGTCGACTCCGGTGGGCAGGCGGTGCTGCTCGCTCCGACCGAGGTGCTGGCCCAGCAGCACGCCCGCTCGATCGATGCCCTGCTCGGTCCGCTCGGGCGACAGGGCGAGCTCGGCGCGGCCGATGCCGCGACCCGGATCGCACTGGTCACCGGGTCAATGAGCGCGCCGGCGCGCCGCCGAGCGTTGCTCGACATCGGGGTCGGCGATGCCGGCATCGTCATCGGCACCCACGCCCTGCTCGAAAACACCGTGCAGTTCTTCGACCTCGGCCTCGTCGTCGTCGACGAGCAGCATCGGTTCGGGGTCGAGCAGCGGGACGCGCTGCGCACCAAAGCAACCGCGCCGCCGCACGTCCTGGTCATGACGGCCACCCCGATCCCCAGGACCGTTGCGATGACGGTGTACGGCGATCTCGAGACCTCGACCCTGACCGAGCTACCGGCCGGCCGGCAACCGATCTCTACGACGGTCGTGCCGATCAATGACAAGCCCGGCTGGCTCGACCGGGTCTGGCAGCGGGCCCGCGAGGAGGTCGAGGCCGGCCGGCAGGTCTACGTCGTCTGCCCGCGGATCGACAGCGGCGACGCCGGCGATGACGTCGACGCGGAGGCGGACGGGTGGGCAACTGCGGCGGCGGTCGAGGATGTCGCTCCGATGTTGGCCGACGGACCGCTCGGCGGCCTTCGCGTCGAGGTGCTGCACGGCCGGCTGGCATCGGAGGTCAAGGACGACGTGATGCGGCGCTTCGGTGCCGGCGAGATCGACGTGATGGTGGCGACCACGGTGATCGAGGTCGGCGTCGACGTACCCAACGCCACCGCGATGGTGGTGCTCGACGCCGAGCGGTTCGGCATCTCCCAGCTGCACCAGCTCCGCGGTCGGATCGGTCGGGGGGCTCATCCCGGCGTCTGCCTGCTGGTGACGGCGGCCGAGGCCGCGACGCCGGCGCGGGACCGACTCGACGGCGTCGCCGCCACGCTCGATGGTTTCGAGCTGGCTCGACTCGACCTCGAGCAACGCCGGGAAGGCGATGTCCTGGGCGAGACCCAGTCCGGCAGCCGGTCGACACTGAAGCTGCTCCGGCTGCTGCGCGACGAGGACGTGATCGCGATGGCCCGGGAGGATGCCCGGGCACTGGTTGCAGCCGACCCGCTGCTCGACGGGCATCCGGCGCTCGCGGCGGCGGCGCGGGCGCTGTCCGACGGCGAGCGAGCGGACTACCTGGACAAGACATGAGCCGGATCATCGCGGGCGTGGCCGGCGGTCGCCGGCTCTCCATGCCGGCCGGCGACGCCACCCGGCCGACCGCTGACCGGGCGCGCGAAGGGCTGTTCTCGACGCTGACCTCGCTGCGTGGCAACCTCGACGGCGCGTCCTTCCTCGACCTTTATGCCGGGTCCGGCGCGGTCGGGCTCGAGGCGGCCAGCCGCGGCGCCTCCCGGGTGCTGCTGGTAGAGCGGGATCCGGAGGCGCTCCGCGCGGCGCGCGCCAACATCGACGCGCTCGGCCTGGCCGGCGTCGAGCTTCGCGCCGATCCGGTGGAGCGGGTCCTTGCCGCTGACCCGGGCGCACCGTTCGACGTCGTGTTCGCGGACCCGCCGTACGCCGAGCCGGTCGACCCGACCATCGATCGGCTGGCTGCCGGCGGCTGGCTCGCCTCCGACGCCGTCGTCGTGGTGGAGCGGGCCAGCCGTGACCGCGAGCCGGCGTGGCCGGCGACCATCGAGGCGCTGCGGTCGCGGCGCTACGGCGAGGCGACGCTCTGGTACGGTCGCCGACCATGAGGCGGGCGGTGTGTCCAGGCTCCTTCGACCCGATCACGAACGGCCACCTCGACGTCATCGAGCGGGCCAGCAAGTTCTTCGACGAAGTTGTGGTTGCGGTCGGCATCAACGTGAGCAAGAACCGGCTGTTCGAGCCCGACGAGCGGGTTGAGATGATCCGCGAAGCGACCGCCGACCTGCCGAACATCTCGGTCGCCACCTTCGGCGGCCTGATTGTCGACTTCTGCACCGCCCGCGGTATCCAGGCGATCGTCAAGGGCCTGCGCGCGGTCAGCGACTTCGACTACGAGTTGCAGATGGGACAGATGAACCGCTCGCTCGCCGGGATCGACACGTTGTTCATGCCCGCCGACCCGCATTACAGTTTCTTGTCATCGAGCCTCGTCAAAGAGGTGGCGACGTACGGCGGGGATGTCGCGGGTCTGGTGCCCGAGGCAGTGCTTCGCCGGCTGCGGGAGCGACTGAGCGAATAGTCGCCGGCCCGGAGCAACGCAATCGACCGGAAGGCGACAGTGGAGATTTCGGGACAGCTCGACGAGCTTGCGGCGCTCATCGAGGCAGCCCGCGCGATGCCGATGTCGGCGTCGTGCATCATCAACCGCGCCGAGGTGCTTGAGGCGATCGAGAGGACCCGCGGCTCGCTACCTGACGAGCTGACCGTCGCCCGCGGCCTGCTCAGGGACCGCGAAGGTGTCGTCGAGCAGGGCCGGATCGAGGCTGCCGCGATCATCGAGGCGGCGGAAGCCGAGCGTTTCAAGCTGGTGTCACGCACCGAGGTGGTCAAGGAAGCGGCCCGCGAGGCCCAGCGGCTGGTCGATTCGGCACAGCAGGAGACCGACCGGATGCGGGTCGAGGTCGATGACTACGTCGACGCCAAGCTCGCCAACTTCGAGATCATCCTGCGCCGGACGCTGACCGCAGTCGAGCGGGGACGGGACAAGATCAGCGGCCGCAATGACGAGCTCGAGGCGCTCGCCGAGGGCGGTCAACCGGTTGAGCCGCTGCCTAGCTGACCCGCTCCGGTAGCCTGGGACAGCGACAGAATCGTCGCCGACCCCGCACTGTCGAAAGTGAAACATCCGCATGTCTTCCCGCCCGCCCGCGCACATCGACCCGCGGTCGCCGTTTGTGCTCGACACCCGCGAGCTCGGTCGCCGGCCGGGCTCGATGCGGGAGCTGCACCGCGAGGTCATCGCGCCGTCCGGCTGGGAGGTCGAGCTGGTCAGCGTGCCCGCTGGGGCAACCGTCGAGCTCGACGTGCGGCTCGAGTCGGTCGTCGAGGGTGTGCTGGTCTCCCTTGAAGTGCACGCGCCGCTCGCCGCCGAATGCGGCCGCTGCCTCGACCCGGTCAGCACCGTGCTCGACGTACCCGTTGCCGAGCTGTTCGTCTACGAGCCGGAGGCCGATGACGACGAGGTGCCGGTCGTGGACGGCGACTTCGTCGATCTCGAGCCGCTGCTTCGCGACGCCATCGTGCTCGCGCTGCCGCTGAACCCGGTCTGCGACGGGGACTGCCCGGGTCTGTGCGTGACCTGCGGCGCCCGGCTCGCCGACGTCGAGCCCGACCACCGCCACGACGAGCTCGACCCTCGCTGGGCCGCACTCGCCGGGCTAGAGCAGAAATTCCAAGACTCATCCACAATGGATGACAACAGCACCGCCCAATCACCGATCAGGGAGAGTTAGCCGTGGCCGTTCCGAAGCGCCGGATGTCGCGCAGCAACACGCATTCGCGCCGTTCGCAGTGGAAGGCCAGCGCGCCATCCCTGGTCGCCTGCCCGCGTTGCCGTCAGCCCAAGCTGCCGCACGTGGCCTGCACGGTGTGCGGCACATACAACGACCGCCAGGTCGTCAAGGTCTGACGGTCGCAGCCGGGATGGTAGGGGGCGTCGATGCACTTACCGCGGTCCGCAGTGCAGTGGCGATCGTGTGTGACGTCGAGCCCGCCAGCCTGTCCCGCACCACGCGCTTTGCCGACCTCGGCGCCGATTCGTTGGCGCGGGTGAGCATCGCCGACGTCGTCGAGGCAAGCCTTGCCGAGTCGCTGCACATCGATGACGCGTCGCTCGCCCGGATGGCGTCGCTCGGCGAGCTGGCCGACTACGCCAGCGCTGCCGTGAATGGTTGTTGAGTGGCCGCCGTGAATGACCGTGTGCTGGGTCAGGGGGAGGACGCCGCGGCGTTGATCGAGACGCTCGGTGGCGGCGTCGGGCGCGACGGCATCGAGCTGGCGATGACGCATCGCTCGTTTGCCTACGAGAACGGCGGGATGCCGACCAACGAGCGGCTGGAGTTCCTTGGCGACTCGGTGCTCGGTGTGGTGATCACCGAGGAGCTCTACCGCCGCCATCCCGACCTCCCCGAAGGGCAGCTGGCCAAGCTGCGCGCAGCGATCGTCAACTCGCGGGCGCTGGCCGCTGTCGCACGCACTATCGAGCTGGGCCGGTTCGTCAAGCTCGGCCGCGGCGAACAGGCGAGCGGCGGGCGCGACAAGTCCTCGATCCTCGCCGACGCGGTCGAGGCGATTATCGGTGCCTACTACCTCGACCTCGGCACCGAGCCGACCCGAACCCTCGTGCTCCGGCTGTTCGCCGACGCCCTCGACGAAGCCGCCCAGCTCGGCGCCGGCCTCGACTGGAAGACCTCGCTGCAGGAGTTGGCCGCAGAACGCTCGCTCGGCTCGCCGGACTACGTCGTGGCCGAGAGCGGCCCGGACCACCAGAAGTCGTTCCACGCCCGGGTCGTGCTCGGCGCCGAAGCGGTGGGCGAGGGCCGGGGAAACAGCAAGAAGGAAGCCGAGCAGCTCGCCGCCGAGCAGGCGTGGAACCTGCTCACGGCAGCGGGTGCTGCCAGCACCGCCGCCGCGGCGCTCGATCCCTCCAGCTGATCCGGATTTGACCGACCGTGCCTGAGCTCCCCGAGGTCGAGACCGTTCGCGTCGGTCTGGAGCGCGCGATGGTCGGCCGCCGGATCGCCCAGGTCGCGGTCTTCGGCGCCCGCACGCTGCGGCGCTACCCGCCGGGTGCCGCAGGGTTCACCGCCCGGCTGGCCGGCCGCACCGTGACCGGGGCGCGGCGGCGGGGCAAATATCTGTGGCTCCCGCTCGATGATGGCACCCAGCTGCTCGCCCATCTCGGGATGTCCGGACAGTTCCTCGAGACTGCGCCGGGCGCGCCCGATGCGCCGCATCTTCGCGCGCGGTTCAGCTTCGCCGACGACGGCATGGAGCTGCGCTTCTACGACCAGCGGACCTTCGGCGGGCTTTCGCTCGCGGACGGCGTCGATGCCGACGGTGTGCCGCTTGACCTCGGTCACGTAGCGCCGGACCCATTGGAGCCGGCGTTCGACCCGGTGGCGTGGTCAGCCGCGTTGCGGCGGCGTCGTACCGGCGTGAAGCGGGCGATCCTGGACCAGACCCTGATCTCCGGGGTCGGCAACATCTACGCCGACGAGGCGCTCTGGCGCGCCCGGCTGCACTACGCGCGGGCCACGGATGGCCTGCGCCGACCGGAGATCGACCGGCTGCTCGAGGCGATCCGCCAGGTGCTCGTTGCCGCGATCGTTGCGGGTGGCACGTCGTTCGACGCGTTGTACGTCGCGGTCAACGGCGAGAGCGGCTGGTTCGACCGCTCGCTCGAGGTCTACGGCCGCGAAGGTGAGCCATGCTCGCGTTGCGGGACGCCGATCATTCGTCAGCACTTCACCAACCGCTCGTCGTACCTGTGTCCGAAGTGTCAACACCGGCCGCGAAACGGACGCTGGTGACGGAGCCCGCGACGCAGCCGCTGGTGACACCTGCCCGGGTGACCGCCTGGCTGCATGGCCGGGTGCAGGGCGTCGGGATGCGCTGGTGGATCCGGGCGCGGGCGCTCGAGCTCGGGCTGGTTGGCTGGGCACGCAACCTCGACGACGGTCGGGTCGAGATCGTCGCCGAAGGCCCGGAAGTGTCGTGCCAGGCGCTGCTCGAGGCGCTACGCGGCGACCCGCCGGGCCGGATCGAGCGCATTGTCCAACGATGGTCCGAGCCCCGCGGCAGCGAGCAGGGCTTCGAGCAACGATGATCCTTCTGGCCCCTTGACCGGCCCGGATACGGGGTTCACACTGGAAGGACCGCGACGCCTATGTCGCCGCGGATCGAGGTCCGACTGGGGGCCTTACCACCGTCGGGGGACGCCTTAACAGGGCGACCACGACACGTCCTCAATGTGGAGGATCAGCAACGATGGCGAAGGCTCTAATGGGCCATGTCGGTCATGATCTTGACCTTCGGATGGTCGCTGAGCTGCGACGGCTGCGTGACCGGGTCCGCACGCTCGAGCTCGAAATTGCACAGCTGCACGCGGAGAACAGCGAGTTGGCGTCAAAGGTCCGGGTCGAGTCCGACCTGTTAACGCTCTCGGTGCCCGAGCACCGGGTCGGTGAGCGCGAGCCCGCGCTTACCTGAGCCGCATGACACGCGGGTCGTGACCACCCGTCGAGCGGTTGCGTCGGCTAACGTGGCGGGCGTACTTCCCAGCCCGTAACCGACGTTTCTGGAGCCCTACGGGTGCACCTGAAAAGCCTGACCCTTAGAGGGTTCAAGTCTTTTGCGTCCTCGACGACGCTGCGTTTCGAGCCGGGCATCACCGTGGTCGTCGGACCCAACGGCTCCGGCAAGTCCAATGTGGTCGACGCGATCGCCTGGGTGCTCGGCGAGCAGGGCGCGAAATCGTTGCGTGGCGGCAAGATGGAAGACGTCATCTTTGCCGGCACCTCGGGCCGGCCTCCGCTCGGCCGGGCCGAGGTCGTGCTCACGATCGACAACACCGACGGCGCGCTGCCAATCGAGTTCAGCGAGGTCACCATCACGCGGACGATGTTCCGCAACGGCGGCTCCGACTACGCGATCAACGGCAGCCCGTGCCGGCTGCTCGACGTCCAGGAGCTGCTCTCCGACTCGGGCATCGGGCGCGAGATGCACGTCATCGTCGGGCAGGGCCAGCTCGACGCGATCCTGCACGCCGCTCCGGAGGACCGGCGGGGGTTCATCGAGGAGGCCGCCGGTGTCCTGAAACATCGCAAGCGCAAGGAAAAGGCGCTGCGCAAGCTCGACGCCATGCAGGCCAACCTCAACCGGCTGCAGGATCTGACCAACGAGCTGCGCCGTCAGCTCAAGCCGCTCGGCCAGCAGGCGGATGTGGCTCGTCGCGCCAGCGTGATCCAGGCTGATCTTCGCGACTCGCGACTGCGGTTGTACTCCGAGGACCTCTCGGTGCTGCGCACCGCGTTGAACGCCGAGGTGGCTGACGAGGCCGCGCTGCTCGAACGCCGGGCGCGGGTCGAGGCTGCCGTCGCGGACGCGAGCCGGCGGGAGGCCGAGCTCGAATCCGCTCTCGCCGGCCAGACGCCGCGGCTGGCCCGCGCCCAGGAGACCTGGTATCGCCTGGCCAGCCTGCGCGAGCGGCTGCGCGGCACCGCATCGCTGGCCGCCGAGCGACAGCGGCACGTCTCGATCGCGGTCGACATCGACGTTGCGGGCCGCGCCCCGCAGGCCTCGCTGGCCGAGGTCGCGGCGATTCGGGTCGACCAGGACGCAGTTGCGCAGCGGCTGGTCGACGACCGGGTCCGCCTCGAGACTGCCGAAGCGCAGCGATCTTCACTCGAGGTGCTCCTCGCCACCGAGGACCGCGCGCTGAACGCCGCGCGGCAGGCGCTCGCCGATCGCCGTGAAGGGCGAGTGCGGCTACACGGCGAGGTCAACGCGCTGCGCACCCGGGCCAGCGCTGCCGGCGATGAGATCGGGCGGCTGACTGCGGCCTGGGAGGCGGCGCAGGCCAGGTCCGCGGCGGCGCAGGCGCAGTTCGCCGCGCTCGAGAGCGAGATCGCCGGGCTCGACTCCGGCGAGGTGGACCTAGACGCCGCCTACGAAGCGGCCGCCGCGGCGCTCGGCGCGGCAGAGGAGACCGTCAGCGCACTGCAGGCCGAGGAGCGCGAGATCGAGCGGCAGCGCAGCGCCGCCGCCGCCCGTCGCGACGCGCTGGGCCTCGGGCTCAACCGCAAGGACGGATCCGGCGCGCTGATCGCCGCCGGTTCGAAGCTGCCCGGCGTGCTGGGCACGGTTGCCGTCGTCGTCGACGTCGAGGCCGGCTTCGAGACCGCAGTCGCCGCGGCGCTGGGCGCTGCCGCCGACGCGGTCGCGGTGACGTCGCTCGCCGATGCGGCGGCGGCGATCAGCCTGCTCAAGCGGGAGGACGCCGGCCGCGCCGGCATGCTCGTCGGCGGCGCGGCCGACTCCGGTGAGAGCTGGCCGGATCTCCCGGCCGGCGCGAGATACGCGATCGACGTCGTCACGGCGCCCGACTTGCTGCGACCGGCGCTTCGGCGGCTGCTCGAGCGCACCGCGCTGGTCAGCGATGTCGATGCTGCCCAGCGACTGGTGAAGGCATCACCGACGCTGCGGGCGGTCACCGCCGACGGCGATGTGCTCGCCGACGGCTGGTCGGCGGGCGGGTCATCGGCAGCGCCGTCGTTGCTGGAGGTCCGGGCCGCGCACAGCGAGGCGGAACAGCTGCTCGCCGAGCTGAACCATCGCACCGACCGGCTCCGGTTCGCGCTGTCCGCGGCGACTGAAGAGGCTGGCCGGGCGCAGGACGAGCTGGATCTCGCCATCTCCGAGCTGCACGAGTCCGACGCCAGGCAGGCCGCGGTCGCCGAGCGGCTCGGGCAGCTCGGCGCGGCGGCTCGCGCGACGGTGAGCGAGACCGAGCGCTATGCCCGCGGCGTCGACGAAGCCTCGGCGGCCCGTGATCGTGATCTCGAGGGCCTCGCGGCGCTCGAAGCACGGCTCGAGGCGGCTCAGGCGGCCCCGGATGACGAGGTGCTCGACGAGACCGAGCGCGACCGGGTGGCCGGGCTCGTCATCACCGCGCGGGCGAGCGAGGTCGAGGCAAGGCTCGCGGTGCGGACCGGTGAGGAACGCGGCCACGCACTGGCTGACCGGATCGAGCAGATCGAGGCGGCGGCGGCCGCCGAGCGCGCGGCCAGAGAACGCGCCGCCGCGGCGGCGCAGCGGCGAGCCCGCGAGGCAGTGGTCGCCGAGGCGGTCGGGCAGGTCGCCGGCCGCGCCCTCGAGGCGCTCGAGCGATCGCTGGACGCGGCCGCCGCCGAACGCAGCGCCACCGAGGAGCAGCGCACCGTCACCGAGGGCGAGCTGCTGGCGGTTCGCGCCGCGGGTCGGGAGCTGGCCGGTGAGCTTGAGACGCTGACCGGCGCGGTCCATCGCGACGAAGTGGCGCGCGCCGAGCAGCGGCTGCGGATCGAGACCCTTGAGGCGAAGGTCGCCGAGGACTTCGGGCTCGAGCCGGAGACACTGCTCGCGGAGTACGGTCCGGAGGTGGCGGTGCCGCCGGCTTCCGACGCGCCGGAGGGCAGCGCCGCCGTACCGTATGTGCGGGCCGAGCAGGAGAAGCGCTGGCGGGCCGCCGAACGTGCGCTGGCGCTGCTCGGCAAGGTCAACCCGCTGGCGCTGGAGGAGTTTTCCGCGCTCGAGGATCGGCACAAGTTCCTCTCCGACCAGCTCGAGGACCTCAAGGCGTCGCGTCGCGATCTGCTCGTGGTGATCAAGGAGGTCGACGACCGGGTCCAGCAGGTGTTCCAGGCGGCCTACGAGGATGTCGCTCGGGAGTTCGAGCTGGTCTTCGGCGTGTTGTTCCCCGGCGGCGCCGGCCGGCTTGTCCTCACCGACCCGGACGACTGGCTGACGACCGGGGTCGACGTCGAGGCGCGACCGCCTGGCAAGAAGGTCAAGCGGCTGTCGCTGCTTTCCGGCGGAGAGCGGTCGCTCACCGCGATCGCGCTGCTGGTCGCGATCTTCCGGGCCCGGCCCTCACCGTTCTACGTCCTCGACGAGGTCGAGGCCGCGCTCGACGACCGCAACCTCTCGCGCCTGGTCGACCTGCTCGGCGAGCTCAAGTCGACCTCGCAGCTGATCGTGATCACCCATCAGAAGCGCACGATGGAGGTCGCCGACGTGCTGTACGGCGTGTCGATGCGAGGCGACGGCATCACCGAGGTGATCAGCCAGCGACTGCGTGAGCCCGAGCCGGAGCCGGTCTGACAGGATCGTCCGTCGTGACCCTCGTGATCATCGTCATCGTCGTCGCGGCCGTGCTCCTCGCCGGCCTTGCCGGCCTCGTCCTCGCCCCGTCACGACGCCGCGCGCGGCGCGTCGCGCCACCGCCGGCCAAGACAGCGCCGCCGGTCGAGACGGCGCCGCCGGTCGAGACCGCGCCGCCGGCCGCGCCGAGCGCGCCGCCGGTCGTGGCACCGGTGGAGACGGCGCCGCCCGTCGAACTCACCCCACCGGTCGAGGCACCCGTCGAGACCGCGCCACCGGCCGAACCAGTGCTCGATGTCCCACCGCCCTCGGCCGGCCGGCTGGTGCGGCTGCGCGGCCGGCTGTCCGGATCGCAGTCGGCTCTCGGACGTGGCCTGCTCTCGCTGCTGTCGCGCGACACCATCGACGACGATTTATGGGACGAGGTCGAGGACACCCTGCTGATCGCGGACGTCGGGGTCGCGGCGAGCCGGGACATCGTCGAACATCTTCGCGAGCGGGTCCGGGTGCTCGGCACCCGGTCGCCGCACGAGCTGCGCGACCTGCTGCAGGCCGAGCTGCTCGACGCGATCGGCTCCGATGTCGACCGCGAGCTGCACACCGCATCGCATGGCGACCGGCCAGCGATCGTCCTGGTCGTCGGGGTGAACGGCACCGGCAAAACCACAACCTGCGGCAAGCTGGCCCGGGTCCTGGTCGGCGACGGCCGGACCGTGGTGCTCGGCGCCGCCGACACCTTTCGCGCCGCCGCCGCCGACCAGCTGACGACCTGGGCCGAGCGGGTCGGCGCGACCGTCGTCCGCGGACCCGAGGGCTCCGACCCGGCGAGCGTCGCGTTCGACGCCGTACGTGAGGGAACCGCGCTGGGAGTCGACACTGTCGTGATCGACACCGCCGGCCGGCTTCACACCAAGACCGGGCTGATGGACGAGCTGAGCAAGCTCAAGCGGGTCGTCGAGCGGCAGGGCACGGTCGACGAGGTGCTGCTGGTGCTCGACGCCACCACCGGCCAGAACGGGCTGATCCAGGCCCGGCTGTTCGGCGAGGCGGTGGCGATCACCGGGGTGGTGCTGACCAAGCTCGACGGGACCGCAAAGGGCGGGATCGTGTTCGCGGTCCAGCGCGAGCTCGGGGTGCCGGTGAAGCTGGTCGGGCTCGGCGAGGGGCCGGACGACCTGGCGCCGTTCGAGCCGGCGGTGTTCGTCGGTGCGCTGCTCGGGCGCGATGAGTGATCCTCAGCACGTGGTCGACCCGTCGTCGTCGGCGTTGCGGGGGGCGCGGGCTGGCGTGCTCGCCCGCTCGGCGGTCACCGGAGCGGCGCTACGAGCCGCGCTCACCGAGGTCGCCGACGATTGGTTGCGGAACCGGATCGGTGACGCCACCGACGTGGCGCTGGTCGCCGTCGGCGGCTACGGCCGGCAAGAGCCGGCGCCTGGAAGTGACTTCGACCTGATCCTGCTCCATCGCTCGGGCGTCGACGTGAGCGAGCTGGCGGACTCGTTGTGGTATCCGATCTGGGACGCCGGTGTCGGCCTCGACCACTCGGTGCGCACCGTCGACGAAGCGTTCGCGGTCGCCGGCGAGGACCTCAAGGCGGTGCTCGGCATGCTCGACGCCCGCCACGTCGCCGGTGACCGGGCGTTATCAGGCGAGTTGCACTCCAGGGTCTTCGAGCGCTGGCGCCGCGATGCCCGCAACCGGTTGCCCGAGCTGGTCGCGGTCCTCGGTGACCGCCTGCAGCGGTTCGGCGAGCTGGCGTTCCTTCTGGAGCCGGAGCTCAAGGAGGCTCGGGGCGGGACCCGTGACGTCAACGCGATGACCGCGATTGCCTCAGCCCAGGTCGCCGACCCACCGGACGAGCGGGTGCGTGCTGCTCATCGCTGGCTGCTGGACGTGCGCGGCGAGCTGCATCGAAGGGCATTGCGAGGCGACGGCCGGTCGTCGCGGACCAGCGACCGGCTGGTCGCGCAGGAGCAGCCGCCGGTGGCGAAAGCGCTCGGGGTCGCCGACGCGGACGAGCTGATGCGGCGGGTGTCCGAGGCGGGTCGCGCGATCGCGTTCGCGGCCGACGAGGCGTGCCGCCGCGCGGTCGCGGCGGCGGCGCCCTCTCGTCGCTGGAGCCGCCGCAGCGGACCGGTACGCCGGCCGCTGGCCGACGGGGTGGTCGAGCAGGACGGCGAGGTCCAGCTGGCACGTGACGCCAGCCCGGCCGAGGATCCGGGGCTGGTGCTCCGCGTCGCCGCGGCCGCCGCTCAGGCCGACCTGCCGATCGCCGCTCACACGTTGCGCCGTCTCGCGACACAGTCCGCGCCGCTGCCCGAGCCCTGGCCGGCGTCGGCCCGCGACGCCTTGGTCGCCGCGCTCGGCGCCGGCCGGTCGGCGGTGGCAGTGTTCGAGGCACTCGACCAGGCCGGCCTGCTCGTCGCGCTGATCCCGGAGTGGGCGAACGTCCGGTGCAAGCCGCAACACAATGCGCTGCATCGCTTCACCGTCGACCGTCATCTCATCGAGGCCGGGGTCGAAGCGGCGGCGCTGACTCGTCGGGTCGGGCGGCCTGACCTGCTGCTGCTCGGCGCGTTGCTGCACGACATCGGCAAGGGATTCCCGGGCGACCACACCGATGCGGGGGTCGCGGTCGTGCCGCAGATCGCCGCCCGGCTCGGCCTGCCGCCACACGACATCGACGTCCTGGTCTCGCTGGTACGTCACCACTTACTGCTCCCCGATACTGCAACTCGTCGCGACCTGAACGACCCGGCGACCGTCACCTGCGTTGTCGATGCGGTCGGTGACCGCGCCACCCTGGAGCTGCTGCACGCACTGACCGAAGCCGACGCCGTTGCCACCGGGCCGGCGGCGTGGGGCGAGTGGAAGGCCGAGCTGGTCGCCGACCTGGTGAGCCGAGCTGCTGCCAGCCTCGCCGGCGAACCGATTGCTCCGGCAGACCCACTCGACGCCGGGCAGCTGGCACTGGCCGAGCGCGCCGAACTCGCCGTCGAGCTGATCGGATCCCGGGTGACGATCGTCGCGCCCGACCGGCCTGGCCTGCTCTGGCGATGGGCGGGCGTGCTGGCGCTGCATCGCCTCGAGATCCGGTCTGCCGCCGCGACCTCGGTCGGGACCGAGCTCGGGCCGGTCGCGGTGACGGTATTTGAGGTAGCACCGCGATTCGGCTCGTTGCCTGACGTCGAGGTGATCCGTCCGGACGTCCGCCGGGCCTTCGACGACGCGCTCCCGCTCTCGACTGCGCTCGCTGCGCGCGAGCAGATGTACGCCGACGCCAGGCCCGGCGCCGTCGTACCGGCCAGGGTGCTGTGGGTCGACGACGCCTCGCAGGACGCATCGGTCGTCGAGGTTCGGGCGCATGACGCTCTCGGTCTGCTCTACCGGTTGACCCGGGTGCTCGCCGATGCCGGGCTCGACGTCCGGTCGGCGCGGATCAACACCCTCGGGGCGGAGGTGGTGGACGCTTTCTACCTGCTCGGTGCGGACGGCGCGCCGGTCGACGACCCGGCCCGCCGCGAGCAGATCGAAACCCTGTTGCTCGCGGCCTGTGGCGCAGGCCAAGGCTGAGCGGATGACGCCGGGCTTGGATCAGGCGGTCTCGACGATCGTGTGATTGTGTTCCCGCGAGCTCGAGTAGGGGAACAGGTAGATCGACCGTGACGGTACGGCGGGGACGAGCGTCCAGCTGCGTTGCGACAGGTCGAGGACCTGCACCTTGCCATCGGTGCCGCGGACCGCGAGCTGGCGCGAGAAGCCGCCGTCGAACGACGCAACGCTCACGGTATTCGTGATCGGGAACGGCGCCGCGCTGGTCCGGGTGTGGTGGTTCAGGTCGCCGTCGAGCAGTTTCCAGGACACGCTGTCCGGGCCGCTGCGGCAGCCGACCGTCATCGAGAAGTCGTTGAACAGCCCCGATACACTTGGGCTCGCGGTGCAGTGCAGCCGCACCGGATGCCAGTGGTGATGGCTGAGCGAGTCGAAGTAGCTGACGTTGTTGCCGGCGGCGTCGCTGGTCGGCCGGCGCATGAAGAAGCTGGCCCGCAGGTCGACCTCGGCGGCCGAGACCCGGCCGAGGATCCGTCGATGAGTCGTGACGAAGTACCCGCTGTTGATCTCGGGGTTGTTGCCGCCGGACACCGGTGAGCTGTCGTCGTAGCTGAAGGTGCCGGCCGCAGACCGGCAGCCCACCGCGAATATCCCGCCCGGGATGATCGCGACCGCCGGCGCGAGGCAGGCCGGCGAGTCGAGGCGGGTCCAGCCGTGCTTGCTGGTGTGCAGATAGAGCGTTCCGCTCCTGGTGGCGCCGAGGAGGTAGAAGTGGCCGGCGGTGTCCACGCTGACCGACGGGGCCCAGCCGAATGCCGGACCACCGAGCGCGTGGGCTCGACCGCCGGCGACGTATCTCCACCTGGTATGCCCGTTCGACGACAGCCAGGTCAGCAGACCGACGTCGGTCTCGAGGCCGCCGAGGGCGGGGCTGCTGGCGCCCCACTTGTTGAGCGCCTCGACCTCGACGCCGCAGGCCTGGTTCGACCGAACCGAGGCGAACCGCGCCGAACGAGCGGTGGCGGCGATCGTCTGGTGGTGGTGCTGCGACCCGCAGTCCAGCTGCGCCTGGTAGCGCAGGATCGGCTCGCCACCGTCGTCGCGAGGCGGCTGCCAGCGAACCGTGCCGACCCGCCTCGCGTAGCCGGTTTGCAGTGAAGTCGGCGGCCGCGGCGTCGAGGTCGGTGTGATCATCACGGGGTTGCTGTCGGCTGAGGTGTCCGTCACGCCGCCGACAACCCGTGTCGCCGTCACGACAACGGCGGTCTTCACCGGGGCGAGGGTGGGAAACTCGAGCTGGCCGCTGTCCTGCTGGCCGGCGCCAGGGCTGAAGGTGGCGGTCTGCGCCTGGCCGCCGGATGTGGGGGTCACGGTCGCGGTGAAGTGATCGAGGGGTTGACCGTCGGGCTCGGTGGCGACGACCTTGAGCGTCAGGTCCGCTGGTGAAGTAACCGTGATGATCGGCGGCGCCGGCGTGTCAGCTGCAAATGCCGCAGTAGCCGGCGCGACCGCCAGCGCTGCGCCGGTGACACTGACGGCGGTCAGTAGCCGCGCGAGCCCCCGTACTGGCATTTGTGTCCTCGCGTCGCTGGTCGATCCGGCTGTCGGCATCTTGGCAGTTCGCTGACTCGCGAGCAATCTCATCGTCGACCATCAGGAAGCGGCGATGCGCAACGCGCCGCTGCTGATTGTGTCGCTCGCGCACAGCAGTACGGCCGCGGCGATGTCGCCGTCGGCGAAGGCCTCGGGTGACCCCGTCAGGATGGCTCGATGGCGGACGCCGCCCGAGGCGGTGATCGGCGACACGATCGCGTCGACCTCGACGAGGACCCCGCGATGGCGGGCCGCCATGTCGGGCAGTAGCGCCGCCGAGACCGCGGCGCGAAGCGCGAGGTCGCCGAGCGCGACCGCCACGTCGATCGGCCCGAGCCGCTGCTCGATGTGCGGCGCGATCCGCTCCCACACCTGCGCACTTGCCGGGTCTGCGGTCATGCCGACAACCGTGGCGTCGAGGGACTCGGCGATCTGCACCGCCTCCTCGACGATGTCGCGGTCGGTCGCGACGATCGCCAGCATCGCGGCGTTGGCGGCAAGTCCGCGCGCCACCTCGACCAGCCGGCGCGAATCCCCGGCGAGGACGATCGCCTTGCCGGTCAGGTCCGGATAGCGCGCCGTCCAGTTGCTCGTCACAACAGGATTGTCCGTCGTAGCGTGCTGCGATGAGCGATCAACCACGCACTGTCCTCGACGGTTTCTTGCGGACGGTACGCCGGCAGCCGGGCGACGTGGCACTGCGGGAGCTCGAGGGCCCGAGCCTGACCTGGACCGAGTACGCCGACCAGGTCGCGCACGTCGCCGGCGGGCTCGGCGAGCTCGGTGTCGGGCCAGGTGACCACGTCCTGTTAATGATGCGCAACCGGCTGGAGTTCCACGTCGTGGATCTTGCCGCAGTTGTGCTCGGCGCAACGCCGATCTCGATCTACAACTCCTCATCGGCCGAGCAGATCGCCTACCTCGCGCAGCACAGCAAGGCGAGCATCGCGATCGTCGAGGACGGCGACTTCGCCGATCGCGTGTTGGCAGCGACCGCCGACTCACCCGGCCTCACGGCGATCGTCGTGATCGGAGCGGCGCTTGGTGGCACCGTCGAGTGGTCGACATTGCTGAGCGGCTCACCGCTCGATCTGGCCGCCGCCGAGCTGGCGCTCGACCCGACCGGCCTGCTGACCGTGATCTACACCTCCGGCACGACCGGTCCGCCCAAGGGCGTGATGCTCAACCATGCCAACGTTTTGGCGGCGTCGCAAGGCTTCCAGAGCTACAGCCACCGGCTCTACGACGACGGCAGGCGACTGGTCTCCTACCTGCCGATGGCGCACATCGCCGAGCGGATGGTCAGCTACTACAACCACGTCCTCCGCGGCTCCGAGGTCGTCCCGTGCGCGGAGATGGCCCAGTTGACCAGGTATCTGCCGGCGGTACGCCCGACGGCGTTGTTCGGCCCGCCGCGGGTGTGGGAGAAACTGGTAGCGGGCATCCAGGCCCAGGTCGCGGCCCGCGGCGAGGAGACGGTCGCGAGCTTCGCCGATGCGCTGAAGGTCGGGCGCCAGGTGCAGCAGCTGCGGGCGCGGGGCGAGGAGCCGACCGGTGAGCTGGCCGAGACCTGGGCGTTCGTCGACGAGATCGCGTTCGCACCGGTGCGCGCGGCGGTTGGGCTGGACGAGGCCGAGTTCGTGTTCAGCGGCGCGGCCCCGGTGCCGCCGGAGGTCATCGACTTCCTGCGCGACATCGGGCTGCCGATGAGCGAGGTCTACGGCATGAGTGAGAACTGCGGCGGGATGACCTGGGAGCCATATCTGGTCAAGCCAGGCCGGGTCGGCACGGCGTACCCCGGTGTTGAGGTCATCACCGCCGACGACGGTGAGGTGCTCTGTCGCGGGCCGATCGTGTTCACCGGCTATCTCGACGCGGTCCGTAGCGCCTAGGCGCTCGACGCCGACGGTTGGCTGCACACCGGCGACCTCGGGGAGTTCGACGCCGACGGCTACCTCAAGATTGTCGACCGCAAGAAGGAGCTGATCATCACCGGTGGCGGCAAGAACGTCTCGCCGGCCAACGTCGAGGCGGTCCTCAAGACGGTGCCGTTGGTCGGTCAGGCGATGGCGATCGGCGATCGCAAGCCCTACCTGGTGGCGCTGCTCACCCTCGATCCCGATACGGTCGCCAGCCGCTACGCCGGCCGCTCGCTCGCTGAGGTCGCCGCCGATCCCGCGGTGCTCGCCGAGATCGCGGCCGATGTCGCCACGGCCAACACCCGGCTGTCGCGAGTCGAGCAGCCGCGCCGGGTGCTGGTGCTCGAGGAGGACTGGCTGCCCGACTCGGACGTGCTGACCCCGACGATGAAGCTCAAGCGGCGCGGGGTGCTGGCGCGCTACGGCGACCAGGTCGAGTCGATGTATTCCGGCGGCGGCATCGAAATCGGCGAACCGATCGCCGCCGCGGCCGCGCCCGCCGTACGCTGACCGGCGATGTTCGAGACTCTTTCCGACCGGCTCGAGTCGGTCTTCACGTCGCTTCGCGGCAAGGGCCGGCTCTCCGATGCCGACATCGACGCGACCGCGCGCGAGATCAGGATCGCGCTGCTCGAAGCCGACGTCGCGCTGCCGGCGGTGCGGGAGTTCATCGCCGCGGTGAAGGAACGCGCCCACGGCGTCGCAGTCAGCCAGGCGCTCAACCCGGCGCAGCAGGTCATCAAGATCGTCAACGAGGAACTGGTCGCGATCCTCGGCGGCCAGACCCGCAACCTCAACCTGGCGAAGACGCCGCCGACGGTGATCATGCTGGCCGGCCTGCAGGGCACCGGCAAGACGACGCTCGCCGGCAAGCTCGGCCGCTGGCTCAAGGCGCAGCGCCACGCGCCGATGCTGGTCGCCTGCGACCTGCAGCGCCCGAACGCGGTCCAGCAGCTGCAGGTCGTCGGCGGCCAGGCCGGCGTCGAGGTCTTCGCGCCGGAGCCGGGCAACGGCGTCGGGGATCCGGTCGCGGTGGCTCGAGCCGCGATCGAGCACGCTCGCCGGGTCGGCTACGACGTCGTCGTCGTCGACACCGCGGGCCGGCTCGGTGTCGACGCCGAGCTGATGGCGCAGGCCGCCGCGATCCGTGACGCGGTGTCGCCGGAGGAGATCCTGTTCGTCGTCGACGCGATGATCGGCCAGGACGCAGTCGCGACGGCAGAGGCGTTCCGCGACGGCGTCGGGTTCAGCGGGGTCGTGCTCACCAAGCTCGATGGCGACGCCCGTGGCGGTGCCGCGCTATCGGTGGCCAACGTCACGGGCAGGCCGATCATGTTCGCCTCGACGGGGGAGAAGCTCGATGAGTTCGACGTCTTCCATCCGGAGCGGATGGCCTCGCGGATCCTCGGGATGGGCGACGTCCTCACCCTGATCGAGCAGGCCGAGCGGACCTTCGAGGCTGATGAGACCGCGCGGATGGCCGAGAAGATGCTCGGCGGCACCGGCGAGCTGACCCTCGAGGACTTCCTCGAGCAGATGATGATGGTCAAGCGGATGGGCCCGATCGGCAACATCCTCGGCATGCTGCCGGGCATGGGTCAGATGAAGGAAGCGATTTCGCAGATCGACGACCGCGACCTCGATCGCGTCGCTGCGATCATCCGTTCGATGACGCCGGCGGAGCGCGCTGACCCGAAGCTCCTCAACGGCTCGCGCCGGCTGCGCATCGCGCGCGGCTCCGGCGTCACCGTCAACGATGTCAACCAGCTGGTCAACCGGTTCGGCGAGGCTCGCAAGATGATGAAGCAGATGGGCGGCAGCATGGGCGTGCCCGGCATGCGCCGGGCGACCAAGAAGGGCAAGAAGGGCAAGGGCAGCAACAAGGCGGCGAACAAGGGCGGCCGAGGCCCGATGCGGCCCGGCGCACCGTCGCTGCCACCCGGGCTCTCGCTGCCACCTGGAATGTCGCTGCCGCCGGGCCTGTCACCCGACCTGTCGAACCTCAAGCTGCCGCGCGACCCCGACCCCGACCCCAACGCCGGCTGAGACTGAAGCGATGCGGCCGCGTCGCCGATGTCTGTGGGGTGAACAACTGTCACGCCTGCAGCGCCGCGGTGAGCGCTGACGCCGGATGGTGCGGGCAGTGCTATGCCGTAGTCAGCCACCCTGAGAGCGCGGCCCCTGCCGCCGGCTCGATCATGGCGCCGTCCCGCGCGCTGCCGACTCCTAAGACATTGCCGCCGGTGGTCGTCCGTAGTCGTTGGCGCAAGACCACCACCACTTTCGGTCCGATCGGCCGGGTCCTCGCCACCATCGCCTTGGCGGTCCCGTTGATCTTCTTCGTCGTGATCGGCGTCCTGACCGGTGGCCTGACGATCGCCGGCGCGGTGATCTGGGGATTCATCATCATGCCGTGGGGGCTGCGCGACGTCTGGAAAGCCGGTCAGATCTCCACCGGCCCCGCGTGAGATCTGCCTTTGCGGCGTACCTCTGGCAGAATGTTTGGGAGCACTGCGCAGACTAGGGGCGGACAGCCCGCTTTAGCGCGACGTTGATCGCGCACGTATTTTGGGAGAGCAACGCTTCGTGGCAACCAAGATCAGACTCATGCGGCTCGGCAAGATCCGCGCTCCGTACTACCGCATCGTCGTCGCCGACTCGCGCATCAAGCGCGAGGGTCGCGTCATCGAGACGATCGGGAAGTACCACCCCAAGCAAGAGCCGTCGTTGATCGAGGTCGACTCCGAGCGGGCCCGCTACTGGCTCTCCGTCGGCGCCCAGCCGACCGAGCCGGTCGCGGCGATTCTCAAGCTGACCGGCGACTGGCAGGCACACAAGGGCCTGCCGGCTCCGGAAAAGGGTGTGCTGACCGCGGCCCCGCGCGAGGACCGCAAGGCGGTGTTCGAGGCGGTCGTCAAGGAGACCATGGACGCGGCCGAGAAGCCGGCCAAGAAGACCGCTGCGAAGAAGGCGCCCGCCAAGGCCGCCGCGAAGAAGACCGCGGAAAAGCCGGCGGAAGCGACCGAGGCCGTCGAGAAGCCTGCGGCGGACGCGGAAGCGGCCAAGGCTCCCGCTGAGGCCCCCGTACCGGCGGCGGAAGAGACAGCGCCAGCGGCGGAAGAGGCAGCCGCTGCGGAAGCTGAGGCCCCGGCCGAGCAAGCCGCTCCAGTGGCGGACGCCTCAGCACAGGCACCGGCCGAGGCGGCCGCTGAGCCCACTGCTGAGGCTGAGCCGGCCGCTGAAAAAGCCGGCGAGTAGTGCTCGAGGACGCGCTGGAGCATCTGGTGCGCGGGATCGTCGACAACCCCGACGACGTCACCGTCGATCTGCACGATCGTCGCCAGGGCCGAGTGCTCGAGGTCCGGGTCAATCCCGACGACCTCGGCAAGGTGATCGGCCGCGCCGGGCGTACCGCCAAAGCGCTCCGCACCGTGATGAGCGCTCTCGGCGGTCGAGGCGTGCGAGTTGACCTCGTGGACGTCGACCGAGTGCGTTAGTGGTCGACCACTAGCCATGCAGCTCGTCGTGGGGCGGATCGCGAAGGCGCACGGGATCGGCGGCGAGGTGTCGGTCGACGTTCACACCGACGACCCCGACCATCGGTTTGCCGGCGGCGCCTCGCTCGACACCGAGCCGGCCGAGCGCGGGCCGCTGGTCGTCGAGAAGACCCGATGGCACTCCGGGCGGCTGCTGGTGCGCTTCGCCGGGCTCGCTGACCGCGACGCCGCGGAGGCGCTGCGCAACACCTTGCTGGTCGTCGACTCGGCCACCAGCGCGACGTCCCAGGACGACGACGAGTTCTGGGATCACGACCTGATCGGGCTCGACGCGGTGAGCGCCGATGGCGCGGCAATCGGCCAGATCACCGACGTCCTCCACGCCGGCGGCCCAGATCTGCTGGTGATCAACCGCCCGGACAGCAGCGAGGTCCTGGTGCCGTTCGTCACCGACTTCGTCCCGACGGTTGACCTCGCGGCGCGCCGGGCGGTCATCACTCCGCCGGAGGGACTGTTCGAGCTGTGATGCACGTCGACATCGTGACGATCTTCCCGGACTACTTCGCTCCGCTGGACGTGTCGCTGCTCGGCAAGGCCCGGGAGCGCGGCCTGGTCAACGTCTCGGTGCACGACCTGCGCGAGCACACCGACGATGTGCACCGAACCGTCGACGATGCGCCGTACGGCGGTGGCCCCGGCATGCTGATGCGACCGGAGCCCTGGGGTCGCGCGCTTGATGCGGTTCTCGCGGCGCGACGGTCAGCAAGTGCACCGTTGCTGGTGGTCCCGACCCCGTCCGGCCGGCGGTTCACCCAGGCTGATGCGCAGGCGTGGGCGGCCGAGCCGTGGCTGGTGTTTGCCTGCGGACGTTACGAAGGCATCGACGCGCGGGTCGTCGATGATGCCGCCGGCCGGATGCGGGTCGAGGAGGTCTCGATCGGCGACTACGTGCTCGCCGGCGGTGAGGTGGCGGCCCTGGTGGTCATCGAAGCGGTCGCGCGGCTGATGCCCGGCTTCATGGGAAACGCCGCCTCGCCGCTCGACGACTCGTTCGCCGGCGGTGACGCCCGGCTGGAGGCGCCGGCCTACACCCGACCGGCGAAATGGCGTGACCGCGGCGTGCCCGACGTACTGCTCTCCGGCGACCACACTGCGATCGCACGATGGCGCGAGGCGGCCTCACTGGAGCGCACCCGCGAACGCCGGCCGGACCTGCTCTGATTACCCCCTCCGAGGCGCGTTGTGGCACAGTGGAGGGCACCGCCTGACCCGATAGCGCCCATCTGGCGCGCCCGTAAACAAGGACTCGACGACCATGCAGACGCTCGACTCGATCGACGCCGCCTCGCTGCGATCTGACATCCCGGAGTTTCGTCCGGGCGACACCGTAGAGGTCCACGTCAACGTGGTCGAGGGCAGCCGCCGCCGGGTGCAGGTCTTCAAAGGCGTGATCATCCGTCGACACGGCGGTGGCGTCCGCGAGACGTTCACGGTGCGCAAGGTCAGCTTCGGCGTCGGTGTCGAGCGAACCTTCCCGGTCCACTCGCCCGTCGTCGACCACATCGACGTCGTGACGCGGGGCGACGTACGACGTGCCAAGCTCTACTACCTGCGCGAGCTGCGCGGCAAGAAAGCCAAGATCAAGGAGAAGCGGGACGCGGTCCCGAGTCGCTGACTCGGCGGCTCGAACGTGTGGTGAGCACCCCCGCGGTTGACAGTCCGGACGTCACGCCCGCGCCGCAACGCGAGAGATCCGGCGGGGCGTTCTGGAAGGAGCTGCCGTTCCTCGTCATCATCGCGCTGGTCCTTGCGCTGCTGATCAAGACCTTTCTGGTCCAGGCGTTCTATATTCCGTCGGCGTCGATGGAGGACACGCTGCAGGGCGGCCCGGAGTTTCCCGGCGGGACGAGCAGCGGGCATCCCTACGACCGTGTGCTGGTCAACAAGCTGGTCTATGACTTCCGGTCGCCGCGACGCGGCGAGATCGTGGTCTTCAAACGACCGCCCGGCTGGCCGAACGAGTCGAGCTACACCGCCCCGTCCAACCCGGTGCTTCGGGTGTTCCACGACATCGGGAGCGACATCGGAGTCGCGCCTTCCGGCGGCAGCGACTTCATCAAGCGGGTCATCGGGGTGGGCGGCGACCACGTCGCGTGCTGCAACGCGAACAACCAGGTCACCGTGAACGGCCACCCCTTGAGCGAGCCCTACATCGACCTCACCACCGCCACCCCGGGTCAGCACGCGAACGCCTACACATCGTTCTCCACGGTGGTGCCGAAGGGCGACCTGTTCGTGATGGGCGATCATCGCGACGACTCGGCCGACTCCCGGGTCAACGGCGTGGTGCCGATCAAGGACGTCCTCGGGCGGGCATTCGTCGTGATCTGGCCGATCAGCGACTGGAAGACGCTGCCGGTTCCCTCGACGTTCAAGCAGCCGGGGCTCAGCGCCGGAGGATCGGATGCGCTTCCGCTACTCGGTAGCGCGGCACTGGTGACGCCGGTCGCGACATTGCGCCGACGCCGACGCAACAAGCGCGGTCGTCGCACGTACGCTTCCGGAGATGCCTGACGCCGATCCGCCGGAGCCAGATGGCCGCGAGAGCTCCAGCCCGTTCTGGCGCGAGTTGCCGTTTCTCGTCATCGTGGCGCTCGGGCTGGCGCTGCTGATCAAGAGCTTCCTGGTCCAGGCGTTCTACATCCCGTCGGCTTCGATGGAGGACACCCTGCAGGGCGGGCAGCCGAACTGCACGGACTGTGGCTCGAGCCCGGGTCACCCATTCGATCGGGTGTTGGTCAACAAGCTGGTCTATGACCTCCGCTCGCCGCGACGCGGCGAGGTCGTGGTCTTCAAAGGGCCGCCGCGCTGGCCGGATGAGAGCCAGTTCACGACGCCGAGCAACCCGATCGCGCGGGTCTTCCACGACATCAGCAGCGCGGTCGGCCTGGCGCCGTCGAGCGACAGTGACTTCATCAAGCGGGTGATCGGAGTCGGCGGTGACACGATCAGCTGCCGCCACGACCAGCTCTACGTCGACAACCACGTGCTGAGCGAGCCCTTCCTCTATCCCGGCTCGCACCCGTGCTCCTCGGACAGCTTCAACGGCCGGACCGTGCACGTGCCTAATGGCGACATCTTCGTGATGGGTGACCACCGCAACTTCTCCGACGACTCCCGGATGAACGGGCCGGTGCCGGTCAGCGACGTCGTCGGGCGCGCGTTTGTCGTGATCTGGCCGGCGTCGGACTGGAAGACGCTGCCGATCCCGGCGACGTTCAAGCAGGCCGGCCTCGACGTGACCGGCTCGGACACCGGCATCGTCGTCGTCGCGATCATCGTGGTCGGCGCCGCTCTGCTCGGCTGGCTGGCCGTGGTTCGGCGCCGGCGAAAGGGCCGGTCGACGTACGCTGCCGCTGATGTCTAGTCCGACCCAAGCGGCCGAGCCGGCGCGGACCACCGTGCGCCGTGACGCCGGGCTGTACGGCTACGAGCGAGCGCTGGCCCGGCGCGGCCTGACGCCCGTCGCCGGGGTCGACGAGGCCGGCCGCGGCGCCTGCGCCGGGCCGCTCGTGGTCGCCGCCGCGGTCCTGCCGCAGGGCAAGCGCGGGATCGTGCCCGGGCTGGCCGACTCCAAGCTGCTCACGCCGCTTGCCCGGGAGCGGGTGTACGCCGAGATCCTGCGCCGGGCGGTGTCGTGGTCGGCGGTGGTGATCGAGCCACAGGACGTCGACCGGATCGGGCTTCACGTCGCGAACGTGGTGGGGATGCGCCGCGCGCTCGCTGCGCTGTCGGTGTCGCCGGCGTACGCGCTGACCGACGGGTTCCCGGTGCCCGGTCTCGAGGTACCGGGGCTTGCGGTCTGGAAGGGCGACCGGGTCGCGGCCTGCATCGCGGCGGCGTCGGTGGTGGCGAAGGTCACTCGCGACCGGCTGATGGTGGCGCTGCACGAGCACTGGCCGGCGTATGACTTCGCGACCCACAAGGGCTACTGCACCGAGGCGCATCAGGAGGCGCTGCGTCGCCATGGCCCGTGCCCAGAGCACCGGCAGACGTATGTGAACGTCCGCAACGCGGCGGACATGGACGACAATGATCGGATCGCGATGGAACAGGACGTGAGTGCGTGAGCGAGACCGATGAGCTCTGAGGACCTCGAGAAGTACGAGACCGAGATGGAGCTTCAGCTCTACCGGGAGTACCGCGACGTCGTCAGGCTGTTCAGCTACGTCGTCGAGACCGAGCGTCGGTTCTATCTGACCAACGATGTCCAGCTGACCCAGCACACCGAGGGTGGCGAGACCTACTTCGAGGCGGTCATGCAGGACGCTTGGGTGTGGGACATGTACCGCCCGGCGCGGTTCGTGAAAAACGTCCGCGTCCTGACGTTCAAGGACGTCAACGTCGAGGAGCTGCCCAAGTCAGACCTCGAGGTCCCCGAAGGTTCCTAGCCGCGTGCGGTGCCCGGGGTTAAACCAAAGGCGCAAACGACAAGGGGGGTCGGCGAGTTGCCCGGTTTTGGGCGATGTCGCAACTCGATTGGACGCAAACTGAGCCTCAGCGGGTGTTCGAAGATACTGGGTCATTAAGATCAACTTCAGGGATCATCCCAAGCTGTGCAAATCGATTAGCCGCTGGTAGTTGTTGCTTTCGGCTTCCACAGCAACGCCAGCGATCAGCGCCATCCACAACTGCCGATTCAACGCTGACCGCGCCACGTCTGCGGCCCGATCGTGGGTCGTGGAGGTGGTGACGTGCTCGCCAAGGACGCGGTGGGGAAGTACGGCGAGGATCTCGCGGCGCGACATTTCGTCGCGGCCGGATTCACGATGATCGCGCGCAACTGGCGATGCCCGGTCGGCGAAATCGACATTGTGGCGCGCGACGGCGAGGTGCTGGTGATCGCCGAGGTGAAGACCAGGCGCTCGACGAGGTACGGCAGCCCGGCCGAGGCGATCACTCGGCACAAGGCCGACAAGCTGCGTGAGCTTGCGCTGATGTGGCTGCGCGAGCATCCGGGTGGCGGCCGGGAGATCCGGTTCGACGTGGTCAGTGTGCTGCTGCCGACGGCCGGCGCGGCCTCGCTCGAGCACTTGCGTGGGGTGCTCTGATGCCGCTCGGCCGCACCCTGTCGATCGTGCTTGCCGGTCTGGAGGCGCATGTCGTGACCGTCGAGGCCGATGTCGGCGCCGGTCTTCCCAAGATGGTGTGGACCGGGCTTCCCGACACCGCGGTGCGGCAGTCGGAGAGCCGGGTCAAGTCGGCGGTGAAGAGCAGCCACGAGTCCTGGCCGGCGGTGTGCATCACGATCGGGCTGTCGCCGGCGTCGCTGCGCAAGTCCGGAAGCGGCTTCGACCTGCCGGTCGCGGTCGCGGTGCTCGCCGCGGCCGGCGCAGTCGATGTCAAGCTGGTCCGCGACCTCGTGGTCATCGGCGAGCTTGGCCTCGACGGCCGCGTCCACCCGGTGACCGGCGCGCTGCCGGCGGTGATCGGTGCCGTTCGTCTCGGCTATCTGCGGATTGTGGTGCCGCGGGCGAACGCCGCCGAGGCCGGCCTGGTCCCGGGCGCCGAAGTGATTGCCGTCGGCTCGCTCGCCGAGCTGTGCGCGCGGCTGCGCGGCGAGCCGGTCGACATCGAGGATGATCCGCTACCGCTCTTGACGATGCCTGGCTCGGCGCCCGATCTCGCCGACGTGGTCGGGCAGGGCGAGGCGCGGCGGGCGATGGAGGTTGCCGCCGCCGGCGGTCATCATGTCTTCCTGACCGGACCTCCGGGCGTCGGCAAGACGATGCTGGCGGAGCGGCTGCCCGGGCTGTTGCCGGATCTCAGCGAGCAGCAGGCCCTCGAGGTCAGCTCGATCCACTCGCTGCTCGGCCGGCTGCCGGCCGGCCGGCCGCTGCTCACTCGACCGCCTTTCTGCGCGCCGCATCACACCGCGACGGTGGCGTCACTGATCGGTGGCGGCACCGGGATCCCAGCGCCCGGAACCATCTCGCTGGCCCACCACGGTGTGCTGTTCATCGACGAGGGGACCGAGTTCGAGCGGCGCACCCTTGACGCGCTGCGCCAACCGCTGGAGTCGGGCACCATCACGATCAACCGGGGGGGCGGCATGGCGACGTACCCGTCGAGGTTCCAACTGGTCCTCGCGGTCAACCCCTGTCCCTGCGCGAAGGGCGGCCGGTCCTCCGACCCGTCGAACTGCATGTGCTCCGCGGTGGAGATGCGGGCCTACCGCAACCGGGTGTCGGGTCCGCTGCTCGACCGGATCGACCTGCGCGCCCGGCTGGCGCCGATCAGCCGCGCGATCCTGACCGCCGGGGCCACCGGTGAGCCGAGTGCCGCGGTTCGTGAGCGGGTCGAGGTCGCCCGTGACCGCGCCGGCCGCCGGCTGCGGGGGACGCCGTGGGCCACGAATGCTGAGCTGCCTGGGCCGGTGCTGCGCACCCGGTTCCCGCTGCCGAGCGATGCGCTGGGCACGCTGCGGATCGACACCGATCGCGGCCAGCTGTCGAGTCGCGGGGTGGAGCGGGTCATGAAGGTCGCGTGGACGCTCGCCGACCTCGCCGGTCACGACCTGCCCGACCTTGCCGACGTGGATGCGGCTCGATCACTGCGGTACGGCGCCGAGGCCGCTGCGATGGCGCGGTCGGCGTGATCACCGTCACCGGCCCGCCGGCCGATGCCGAGCGGGTCGCCCGGGCGGTGCTGCTCCGGGTCACCGAGCCGGCGATTCCCGGGATGGTGCGACATATCCGAGCAGTCGGGTGTGTCCAAGCGGTCGAGGACATCCGGCGGGGCGCTCCGATCGGCCAGGTCGATGTCGCGGCGCTCCAGCAGCGGATCCTCGATGCTTCCGGCGAGCGCGACCTCGCGGCAGCCGCCCGGCTCGGCGCTCGGCTGGTCTGTCCGGGCGATGCCGAGTGGCCGTTCGGCCTCGACGATCTCCTGCGCCGTGACGCCGACTGCCTGGCGCTGTGGGTGCGGGGACCGCTGTCGCTGCGGGTGGCGAGTGAGCGGGCGGTCGCGGTCGTCGGTACCCGCGCCGCTACCGATTACGGCCTGAGCGTCGCGGCCGATCTCGGTGCCGGGCTGGGCGAGCGGGGCTGGACCGTCGTGTCGGGACTTGCCTTCGGGATCGACGCGGCCGCGCATCGCGGTGCGCTCTCGGTGGCTGGTGCGACGGTGGCGGTCCTCGCCTGCGGTGTCGACGTCGCCTACCCACGGGCGCACCGCAGCCTCTATGACCAGATCGTCGAGTCCGGCCTTGCGGTCAGTGAGCACCCGCCTGGGGCCGCGCCGCAGCGGGCACGGTTCCTGGTCCGCAACCGGCTGATCGCGGCGCTGAGTGCTGGGACGGTGGTCGTCGAGGCGGCACCGCGCAGCGGCGCTCGCTCCACCGCGCGCCATGCCGGTGAGCTGTTCCGCCACGTGATGGCGGTGCCCGGCCCGATCACCTCGACGCTGTCGGCCGGCTGCCACCAGCTGCTGCGTGACCGTCCCGACGCCGTACTGGTCACCAAGACCGACGAGGTGCTCGAGCAGGTCGGGGCGATGGGGGAGTTCGCGGAGCGGGTCAGCGGGCCGGTGCGGCGCCGCGACCTGCTCGGGCCCGCGGTGAGCCGGGTGCTCGATGCGGTTCCGGTAATTAAGCGGGCTCCGGCCGGGCGGATCGCGACGACGGCCGGCATGCGAGTGGATGCGGTTGAGGCCGCGCTCGCGGCGCTGTCGGTCCACGGGCTGGTGGAGAACGCCGAGGGCGGTTGGGCGATGACCACGCTGGGTCGCGCCGAGCGTCGCGCCGGATCGGGCGATGGGGGAGAGGAGTTGGTTCTCGGCTGGTGGTAGCGCTCGCTTTCCGCGTATGGTTCACGGACTCGGCCAAGGGGTCGCCTTCGGATCGGAAGGTCTTGTCGATGAACCGCTACACGGTGGGCGTTGGCGTGCTCGTTGTCTTGGGGGGCGCGAGCATGATCTCGGTCGCGACGGCGACCGGCGCGTACGCAATGTCGCCGACCCCTGTCTGCGGCGCGACGAGCTGCACGACGACGTTCGCTGAGACCGGCGTCGTACAGACCTTTACCGTGCCGAGCGTCGTGACCTCGGTACTGGTTACGGCCAGCGGGGGCCAGGGCGGCGACGAGACCGCAGGTGGTTCGGTCGTGGGGACTGGTGGTCGCGGCGGATCCTCGACCGCGGAAGTGTCAGTGACCGGGGCCGAGGTTCTGTCGATCGTGGTGGGCGGCGCGGGGGGCGACGCGGCGATTGCTAATCAAAGCGCCGGTCCCGCCGGTTTTGCTGGCGGTGGAGACGGCGGGACGGCCACCGCGGATCCTGGCGGCGGCGGAGGAGGCGGTTCCTTTGTCTTTGCCGGTGACGAAGGTCTGTTGGTCGCAGCCGGAGGGGGTGGCGGAGCATCCGACGGCGTCTCCGGCGGCGACGGCGGAAGTGACAACGCTGATGCCACCGACGGATCCGCTGGCCAGAATAATGCCGCCGGCGGACACGCGGCCACGGCCGCAGCGAACGGCCTCAAAGGCGCGGCATTGTTCGCCGACATGAACGGCCAGTCAGGCTCGGGCACGGTCGCCGGTCCGATGTCGTTGCCGTCTGGAGGAGCCGGCGGCGGGATCCCCACCGATGAGCCCGAGGGTGGTGGTGGCGGTGGTGGTGGCGGCCATTTTGCTGGCGGTGGCGGTGGCGGAGATCCGTCGGCGCTTAACGCTGGTGGCGGCGGTGGTGGCGCTGGGTTCGCAATCGCTGCGGCGACCAATGTGACCGGAACGGCGGGAACCCACAGTGGCAACGGCGTGGTCACTATCGGCTACGACAAGGTCGAGCAGGAGGTCATGATCACCTCGACCGCACCCGTCAGCCGGTTCGTCGGGCAGACCTACGACGTGACCACCGACACCGGTGGGGGATCCGGAAACCCCGTGGTCCTATCTGTCGACGACGCGACCACCAACGACGCGTGCTCCCTGAGCGATTCGACGGTGTCCTTCGATCACGCGGGTAGCTGTGTGATCGACGCGGATCAGGCCGGCGATGATGACTACCAGGCGACACCGACGGCACAGCAGACTGTCACGGTGGTGCACAAGCCAAGCCTGACAGCGGTTTCGGTGACGCCGAGCACCATCCGTGTGGCGCTCACCGCCGCGGCGCCCAACGTAGGCACGCCGACCGGATCGGTGACGGTCACGGTCGATGGGAGCTTGGCCGGGATGGCTGAGCTCAGTGGCGGTGTCGTGACGCTGAACAACGCGGTGCCGGCCGGCAGCACCCACCATGTGGCGGCGACGTACGCCGGTGACAACGTATTCAGTGGATCGTCGGGCACCGTGCAACGCCGGGATCCAACGGTGACGGTGACGGTGTCCAGCGCCAAGCGGGAGACGCACGGTTGGTATCGCCGGCCGGTCGTCGTCCACTTCCGTTGCATGGCGACCAGCGCCCCGCTGACCAATAGCTGTCCCGGATCGGTGGCCCTCTCGCGCAGCGGCAAGGGCCAGTCGGTCAGCCGGACCATCGCCGCGACAGATGGCGGCGCGGCGACAGCGACGGCCAAGGCGATCAACATCGACCAGGTCAAGCCGACGGTGAAGATCACCGGGCCGAAGGCGGGCAAGCGCTATCCGGGCAAGGTGCCGAAGGCTCGTTGCGCCGGCCGCGATGCGTTGTCCGGCGTACTGACCTGCACCCTGAGCCGGCACGTGTCGGGGCACCACGTCACAGTGGTCGCGACCGCGACCGACCGCGCCGGCAACGGTGCCAGCGGGCGGCTCACCTACACGATTTGAGCCACCCACGCGGATAGCGTGGGGGCCATGGAGCTCGTGCCCGCATTCGCAGTCGTGCGGGAGCGCTATCTCGATCACCTGACGTTCGAGCGCGGCCTGTCCGAGCACACCGTCCGGGCTTACGACGGTGACGTCTCGAGCTTGCTCGACCATGCCGCACGGATGCAGTGCACCGACGTCTCGGGTCTGACCATCGCCGTGCTGCGGTCCTGGCTGGCCCGGCTTCACAGCCAGGGCGCCAGCCGGGCAACAATCGCCCGTCGGGCCTCCTCGGCGCGGGTGTTCACGGCATGGGCCGCCCGCGACGGTCTGGTGGCGACCGATCCCGGCGTGCTGCTCGCCTCGCCGCGCAGCCGGCGGCCACTGCCGGAAGTGCTGCGGATCGAGGAGGCAGCGGCAGTGATGGACGCCGCGGCGCACGACCGCACGCCGATCGGCGTACGGGACGCCGCGATCGTCGAACTGCTGTATGCGACCGGCGCCCGGGTCGGCGAGCTGTGCGGGCTCGATGTCGACGACCTCGACGCTGCCCGAAACACCGTGCGGTTGCTCGGAAAGGGCTCCAAGGAACGCACGGTGCCGCTCGGCGAGCCGGCGGCCGCGGCGGTCGGGAGCTGGCTATCGATCGGCCGGCCGAGGCTCGCCACAGTGGACAGTGGCCCGGCGCTGCTGCTCGGTGCGCGAGGTGGCCGGATCGACCCGCGGACCGCCCGTCAGGTGGTTCACGACCGGCTCGCGGCGGTGCCGGGAGTGGCTGATCTGGGCCCCCACGGGCTGCGCCACAGTGCCGCGACACACCTGTTGGAAGGCGGCGCTGACCTCAGGAGCGTCCAGGAATTGCTCGGTCACGCTACCCTCGCTACAACGCAGATCTATACCCATGTGTCCATCGAGCGACTGAGGGCGACGTATGAGCGGGCGCACCCCCGAGCGTGAGAAGTCCACGCTTGAGGCCGACGACGCCAAGCCCGACCCGGCTGCCGTCGATGCGGCCATCGCCGAGCTGTGGCGTGAGTTCAAATCCTCCGGCGAGCTGGCGCTGCGTGAGCGGCTGATCCTGCACTACTCACCGCTGGTGAAGTACGTCGCCGGCCGTGTCGGTGTCGGCCTGCCGCCGAACATCGAACAGGCCGATCTGGTGTCGTACGGCATCTTCGGGCTGATCGACGCGATCAACAAGTTCGACATCGAACGCGCGATCAAGTTCGAGACCTACGCGATCAGCCGGATCAAGGGCGCGATCATCGATGAGCTGCGTGCGATCGACTGGATCCCGCGCTCGGTTCGCTACAAGGCGCGCGAGGTCGAGAAGGCTTACGCGGCGCTCGAGGCCCGGCTGCACCGCACGCCCAACGAGTCCGAGGTCGCCGAGGAGCTCGGCATCGCACTCGATGACCTGCACGCGATTTTCTCGCAGGTCTCGTTCGTCAACGTCATTGCGCTCGACGAGCTGCTCAACGTCGGCGGCGAGCGCGGCGACAAGCTCTCGCTGGTTGACACCCTCGAGGACACCAAGGCCGAGGACCCGGTCGCCGCGTTCGAGACCGAGGAGACGAAGTACCTCCTCGCCCGTGCGATCAACACCCTGCCGGAGCGCGAGAAGATCGTTGTCACCCTCTACTACTACGAGGGCCTCACGCTCGCCGAGATCGGCCAGGTGCTCGGCGTCACCGAGAGCCGGATTTGCCAGATGCACACCAAGGCAGTCTTGCAGCTGCGAGGCAAGCTCGCCGATCAGAAGGACTAACGTCAAACCGTCTCGTATCAACCGAATGAGCAGCGATAAACGGTTGATTTGCGCAAGTTTGGCGAGTGACCATCGGGGGTGATGATTCGTCGGCTCACCGAAACCGACTGGGTGCTGCTGCGCGAGGTCCGGCTGGCGTCGCTCGCGGAGTCGCCGGCGGCCTTCGGGTCGACGTACGCGCGTGAGCTCGAGTTCGACGAGGCGGAGTGGCGGCAACGGGCTGCCAGCAGCGGCTGGTACGTCGCAGCCGACGCCGAGGAGATCCTCGGCATCGTGGCGGGCTATCACGACGACTCCTCGCCGCCCGATCAGCGCCACCTGGTCGCGATGTGGGTCGCCCCCGAGGCGAGGGGCAGTGGGGTTGCGGCGGAACTGGTCGAGGCGGTCGTGACCTGGGCCCGCGGCGATGGCGCGAGCGAGGTGACGCTCGGCGTCGCCGACGGCAACGAGCGGGCGCGCGCGTTGTATCTGAACTGCGGTTTCGCCGCGACCGGCGCGCGCTTCCCGCTGCACAGCGACCCGGCGCGAGGGATCGACATCTACCGGCGGTCGGTCGATCCGCTCGGCTAGCCCAGCGACGGGTCCAGCGGGAGCAGCCGAACCTGCTCGAGACCCAGCAGCGCCAGCGGGTCGAGGTAGTCCACGCCGCGCAACAGGCCCCAATGCAGGCACGCCGCCGGCAGGCAGTGCGAGCCGGCGAGGCTCAGCCTCCCGAGCACGGCACCGGCCCGGACCTGCTGGCCACGACGGACGTTGACCCGCAACGGCTGGTACGTCGTTCGCAGCGCACCTGAGGTCACCGCGACGACGCCGACATGCGCGATCGTGCCGGCGAAGCTGACCATGCCGGCGCCAGCAGCGAAGACCTGCTCGCCGGCGGCTCCCGCGAGGTCGACGCCGCGGTTGCCCGCCAGCCACGGCTGCGGCGGCGGGTCGAAGTCGCGGACCACGCGATCCGGCACCGGCCGCAGCGGCCACGACCAGCCGGCAAGCGGATAGCCGACCGGCGCGACCGGAGCCGGCGGCGAAGCCGCCGGGAGCGAGAGAACCGCGCCGAGCACGCCAACCGCGCCGATCAACCGAAAGCCGGGCATCGAGGACCACCTCCGCGGCCAACGATGACGCTGCCGAGCACCTGGATGTGGCCAGCTGGACGCGATGTGGACGACCACGGGGCTTGTGCACGTAGACTGAACGCAGCGATCCGCGCAAGCGGGTCGACTTCGCACGCCACCAGACCGCTCGGATCTTCAATCGGGCGGGGCGCGCCGTACGGTCCCTTCGGGGTTCCGGCGCGCCGGAGGCGTCAGGCGCGGCGGCCGACCGGTCGTCGTGGACAACCGGAGCGCACTCCGGCAGGGCTGCCCGGCAGACCTGCGCGGCGGTGCGAGAGGAGCACCAACTATGGCCGTCGTCACGATGCGCCAGCTGCTCGAGAGCGGCGTCCACTTCGGGCATCAGACCCGTCGCTGGAACCCGAAGATGAAGCGCTTCATCTTCACCGAGCGCAACGGCATCTACATCATCGACCTGCAGCAGTCGCTGACCTACATCGACCGCTCGTACGACTTCGTCAAGGAGACCGTCGCCCACGGCGGCACGATCCTGTTCATCGGGACCAAGAAGCAGGGTCAGGACGCGATCGCCGAGCAGGCGATGCGAGTCGGCATGCCGTATGTCAACCAGCGTTGGCTCGGCGGCATGCTCACCAACTTCTCCACCGTGCACAAGCGGTTGCAGCGCCTCAAGGAGCTCGAGGTCATCGAGTCCACCGGCGGCACCGCGGTGACCACGAAGAAGGAAGCCCTGATGATGTCCCGCGAGCGCGAGAAGCTGGCGCGCACGCTCGGCGGCATCCGCGACATGGCGAAGCTCCCGAGCGCCGTGTGGGTCGTTGACACCAACAAGGAGCACATCGCGGTCGCCGAGGCTCGCAAGCTCAAGATCCCGGTGGTCGCGATCCTCGACAGCAACTGCGACCCGGACCTGGTCGACTACCCGATCCCCGGCAACGACGACGCGATCCGCTCGGTCGCGACGCTGACCCGCGTCGTCGCCGACGCGGTCGCCGACGGCCTGATCGCGCGGGCCGCGGCTGCGGCCGGTGACGAGAAGCCCGAGCCGGGCGCACTCGGCACCGACGAGCCGCTCGCCGACTGGGAGCGCGAGCTGCTCCAAGGCGAGAAGGTGCTCGACGAGGACACCACGATCGCCATCGACCTGACCGAGGCAGCACCAGCGGCCGAGGCAACAGCGGCCGAGGCGACGCCGGCAGCCGAGGCAGCACCGGCCGCGCCAGCAGAGCCGGCAGCCGAGGCCGCGCCGGCCGAGGCGCCGCAAGCACCACCAGCCGAGCCAGAAGCGGCACCCGAGGCCTGAGCCTCACCACCGACGTACGACGAGGGAAGCGAGAACACTGAAATGGCGGCCGACGCTGCTGAGGTAAAGCGGCTCCGCGATGCGACCGGCGCGGGGTTCATGGACTGCAAGCGTGCCCTGGAAGAGGCCGATGGCGACTTCGACAAGGCCATCGAGATCCTGCGCGTGAAGCAGGGGGCGAAAGTCGCCAAGCGTGGCTCGGAGCGCGAGGCCACCAACGGCCTGGTAGCGGCCGCCGAAGGCGCGATGATCGCGCTGAACAGCGAGACCGACTTCGTCGCGAAGAACGAGGAGTTCCAGGCCCTGGCTGCCGACATCGTCGCCCTCGCGGCGGCGAGCAGATCGGCCGATGTCGAGGCGCTTTCTGCCGCCACACTCAGCGATGGCCGCACGGTGTCGACCGCGATCGAACAGACCGCGGCCGCGATCGGTGAGAAGCTCGAGCTGGGCCAGGTTGTGGTCTACGACGGCAGGACGACCACCTATCTGCACCGGCGGGCCACCGACCTGCCGCCGCAGATCGGCGTACTCGTGCAGTTCGAAGGCGATGACGCCGAGACCGCACGCGGCATTGCGATGCAGGTCGCGACCTTCAACCCGCCTTACCTCACCCGCGACGAGGTGCCGGCGGACGTGGTCGACACCGAGAAGCGGGTGGCCGAGGCCAAGGCGCGCGAAGAAGGCAAGCCCGAGCAGGCACTGCCGAAGATCATCGAGGGCAGCGTGAACGGCTACTACGCCAACAACGTGCTGATCGAACAGAAGTACGTCCGCGACAACAAGAAGACGGTCAAGGCGGTTCTCGATGAGGCCGGCGTGACGATCACCAAATTCGTGCGCTTCGCGGTCGGTGGGTAAGACTCCACCTATGGACTACGTCCCTTCGCACTGGAATCGGGTGCTGCTGAAGCTCGGCGGCGAGATGTTCGGCGGCGGGCAGGTCGGGCTCGATCCCGATGTCGTCCAGGACGTGGCGCGCCAGCTCGCCGACGTGGTGAGCACCGGCGCGCAGGTGGCGGTCGTGATCGGCGGCGGCAACTTCTTCCGCGGCCAGCAGCTCTCCGATCGCGGCATGGACCGCGGCCGCGCCGACTACATGGGCATGCTCGGCACCGTCATGAACTGCCTGGCGCTGCAGGACTTCCTGGAGAAGCAGGGCGTCGAGACCCGGGTGCAAACCGCGATCACGATGGGGCAGGTCGCCGAGCCCTACATCCCGCGCCGGGCGATCCGCCACCTCGAGAAGGGCCGGGTCGTGATTTTCGGCGCCGGCCTCGGCGCACCGTTCTTCTCCACCGACACCTGCGGGGCGCAGCGCGCGCTGGAGATCGGCGCCGAGGTGCTGTTGCTGGCCAAGTCAGTCGACGGCGTGTACGACGACGACCCGCGCCGCAACCCGGACGCCAAGCGCTACGAGCGGATCAGCTACACCGAGGTGCTGGCGAAGGGACTGAAGGTCGCCGACGCGACCGCTTTCACACTCTGCATGGACAACGCGCTGCCGATCGTCGTCTTCGACCTGCTCGTCGACGGAAACATCGGTCGCGCGGTCCGAGGTGAGACGATCGGCACCCTGGTGAGCAACACCGCCGATGCCAAGAACGGGGCGAGCGCGTGATCGACGAGACGCTGTTCGAAGCGGAAGAAAAGATGGACAAGGCCGTCGGCGTGCTGCGCGACGACCTCAACACGATCCGCACCGGCCGCGCGACGCCGCAGATGTTCGCCAAGATCGTCGCCGACTACTACGGTGCGCCGACCCCGGTCAATCAGCTGGCGTCGCTGACCGTGCCGGAGCCCCGGATGGCGATCATCTCGCCGTACGACAAGGGCTCGCTCGAGGCGATCGAAAAGGCGATCCGGTCGAGCGATCTCGGGGTCAACCCGACCAGTGACGGCAACATCATCCGGGTCACCTTCCCGCAGCTGACCGAAGAGCGGCGCCGTGACCTGATCAAGGTCGCCAAGGCCAAGGCCGAGGACGGCCGGATCGCGATCCGCAACATCCGCCGCCACGCCAAGGAGACGCTGGACAAGCTGGCAAAGGACGGCGAGACCGGCAAGGACGATGTCGACCGGGCCGAGAAGGAGCTCGAGAAGACCACCCATCGTTACGTCGAGTCGGTCGACGAGGCGCTGGCGTCCAAGGAATCCGAACTGCTCGAGGTCTGAGCCTTGTGGTCGAGGTGAGCGAGCGACCGCCGCCGGCCGCTGAACCCGGTTCGCGGGCCGGCCGCAACCTGCCGGTCGCCCTCGTGGTCGGGGCCGGACTTGGCGGGCTGGTGCTCGTCACCGTCTACACGGTCAAGCCGATTTTTCTCGGTGTCGTCGGGCTCGCGGTCGTGATGGGGTTGTACGAGCTGACCCGCGCGCTCGCCACCCGGAACGTGCGGGTGCCCTTCATCCCGCTCGCGGCCGGTGCAGTCGCGATCCTGGTCACCTCCTATGTCGACGGCCGGCACGCGATGACCGCGGCGATGCTCTACACGATTCCGTTGCTCGTCGCCTGGCGCGTGGTGCGTGGCAGTGACGGGTTGGTCGCTGACCTGTCCGCGTCGCTGTTGGCGTTGCTGTATCTCGGTTTCCTGGCCGGGTTCTGCGCCTTGATGCTGGCCGCTCACGACGGTGATCGGCGGGTGACCTGCTTCGTGGCCACGGTCGTGGCCAGTGATGTCGGCGGCTACGCGACCGGCGTGCTGTTCGGCAAGCACCTACTCGCACCGAAGATCAGCCCGAAGAAGTCGATCGAGGGCCTGATCGGCTCGATGATCATGTGCGCGTCGGTCGGTGTCATCTTGTGCACGTCGCTGCTTCACACCGCGTGGTGGCAAGGCGCGGTGTACGGACTGGCCGTTGCGGCCTCAGCGGTGCTCGGGGATCTCGGCATGTCGATGGTCAAGCGCGATCTCGGAGTCAAGGACATGGGCACGCTGCTGCCGGGCCATGGCGGCGTCCTCGACCGGCTCGACTCGCTGCTGCCGACCGCGCCGGTTGCCTGGGCGCTGCTCGCCGCGTTCGTTGCGCTGCACTGATGACCCGGCCCCTGGTGTTTGACCCGCCTCGTCGCGGCAAGCCGCCGCGCCATCTCGCCGATCTCGACGTCGCCGAGCGGCGCGAGGCCGTCGTCGCGACGGGTGAGCCGGCGTACCGCGCCGACCAGATCTCGCGGCACTACTTCGGCCGTACGACGACAGACCCGGCGGCTATGACCGACCTGCCCGCTGCCAGCCGGGAGCGGCTGGCCGAGGCGTTGCTGCCGCCGTTGCTGACCGAGCTCCGCAGCGTGGAGTGCGACGACGGCGAGACCCGCAAGACGTTGTGGCGCCTGCACGACGGCGCGCTGGTCGAGGGCGTGGTGATGCGCTATCCGAACCGGGTCACGATGTGCGTCTCCTCGCAGGCCGGCTGCGGGATGGCGTGCCCGTTCTGCGCGACCGGCCAGGCCGGGCTGACCCGCAACCTGTCAACCGCGGAGATCATCGACCAGATCGTCCGCGGTGGTCGCGGTGAGGTCGACAACATCGTGTTCATGGGGATGGGCGAGCCGCTCGCCAACTTCGCTGCCGTCAGCCGGGCGCTGCGTCGGATCACCGACCCGTCCCCGGCCGGGCTCGGCATCGGGCAGCGTCACGTCACGGTCTCGACGGTGGGCCTGGTCCCTGCGATCGACCGGCTGATCGCTGAGCAGCTCCAGGTGACGCTGGCGGTTTCGCTGCACGCGCCGGACGACGAGTTGCGCGACACGCTGGTGCCGATCAACACCAGGTGGAAGGTCGGCGAGGTGCTCGACGCCGCCTGGCGGTACGCCGACGCGACCGGACGCCGGGTCTCCATCGAATACGCGCTGATCCGTGACATCAATGACCAGCCTCACCGCGCCAAGCTGCTCGGCCAGCTGCTCAAGGGCCGGCTGGTCCACGTCAACCTGATCCCGCTCAATCCCACGCCAGGCTCGATCTGGACCGCGTCCGCACCCGAGCGCGAGGCGGAGTTCGTCAACCTGCTGCGGTCCGCCGGGGTGGCGACTACGGTTCGAGACACGCGCGGCCGCGAGATCGACGGTGCCTGTGGGCAGCTCGCGGCCGACAACCGGTGAGGGGTGTCAGCGATGAACCGCAACGCTCGGGCGGCGCTGGTGCTGAGCGCCGCCGCCGTAGCCGCGACAACTCTCGTGGCGTCCGCCGCCGCAGCAACCGGGTCGGTCAGCCGGTCGCAAACGGTCCAGAAGAGCCCGTCGTTCGCGGGCTATGAAGTGTCGAAGCCGACCGCTCACGTCAACACCGCCACCGCGACGTTCACCGTCCCGACCATCACCTGCAAGAAGAACTTCAGTGGTGTCGGTCCATCGCTGGTGGTGCAGACGACGCCGAACAAGCACAACATCTACACCGACGAAATCGCCGCGGTCGGCGTGGGTTGCGAGAACAAGCAGCCGGCCTACGAGTCGATCATCCAGATCAACGGCCACAGCTACAACGACCTGCCGTTCGCGGCGAACGACAAGGTGAAGGTCACCGTGACGGTGCGCAAGCAGCGCACCGCGGTCACGGTCGAAGACGTGACGTCAGACGCGCACAAGACCCGGACCAGTTCCGGCCGGGTTGGCGCGACCGCCTATATCGGCGACCTCGGCCTGATCATCAACAGCAAGAAGACCGGTCTTGACGCGTTCAGCAAGACCTCGTTCACCGATGTCTCGGTCAACACCAAGTCACTCGCCAAGGAGAAGGCGCAGGCGTTTGACTGGACGCACGGCAAGACGGTGAAGGTCGCGGTCAGCAAGCTCAGCAAGGGCAAGGACTTCACCCTGACGTTCAAGCACAGTTAGCGACCGGGACGATCGTGGAGTGAACGTTCGATTCGGCATCGATATCGGCGGCACCGGCGTCAAGGGCGCCGGGCCGGACCTGGTGATCATCGGGGGCGGGGTCAGCAAGGCACGCGAGAAGTTCATGCCGCTGCTCGAGTCCAAGGCCACGATCGTGCCCGCAACCTTGGCGAACCTCGCCGGGATCATCGGAGCCGCACTGGCTGCCGAGTAGCAGGCTCTACTGGCCGACTCGGCCGTCGATCCGCTCTCGCAACAGATCGGCATGACCGCAATGGCGGGCGTACTCCTCGATCATGTGCACCAGAACCTCGCGCAGCGAGATGTCCTGACCGTTCGTCATCCGGCCGAGCATGCCCAGATCTGCTGCATCAGCCGTGAACTGCTCGGCGAATGCGACCTCCTCGCGCCAGGCCGTCCACGCCTGCTCGACCAGCTCGGGATCAGCTACCGCGCCGTCCCAGTCGACATCGCGCTCGCCGTCCACTCGGTACAGATGCCCGACCTGCTCGCCGGCCATCACGTGCCGGAACCAGCCGCGCTCGACCTCGGCCATATGGCGGATCAGCCCGAGCAACGACATCGTGGACGGCGGCACCGAACGCATCGCCAGTTGCTCGGCGTCGAGATCGGCACATTTCATCTGCATCGTCAGGCGGTAGGCCCGCAGGTATTCGACCAGCGTTGCACGCTCGTCGGTCAGGTCGATCCCGGTGCCGCGGGTGTCCTGCGCCGGGTCCACCCAGAGGCCCGGATGCTCCGCCGACGCCGACCAACGAGTCGTCACGACCCAATCATGTCCCACCGGTCAACTTCGCCAGCAGTGCGGCGCGGCGGGCCGGCTTGCCGGTCCGGGCCTCGGCCCGGTCGGCGGAGGCCATCAGCGCAGTCATGCCACGGACACCGAGCCAGCGCAGCGGCTCGGGCTCCCAGCGTCGCCAGCGGTGACCGACCCAGGGCAGCGTGGTGCGGTCGGTGTCACGGCCGAGGACGAGGTCGGCGAGGGTGCGCCCGGCGAGCGACGTGCAGGCGACGCCGTCGCCGACGTAACCGCCGGCCCAGCCGATCCGGGTCGACGGGTCGAGGGTCACCGACGGCATGAAGTCGCGTGGCACGCCGATCACGCCGCCCCAGCGGTGCGTGATCTGTGCGCCGACGGTCTGCGGAAGCAGCTCGTGCAAGGCGTGTTCCAAACCGGCGTAGGTGTCGCCATGACCGGCCGAGCCCGAGGTCTGCGACCCGAACCGGTACGGCGCCCCGCGGCCGCCGAACACGATCCGGCCGTCAGCCGTTCGCTGGGCATAGATGATCAGATGCCGCTCGTCGTTGAGGGTTTCGCGGTCGCGCCAGCCGATCTCGTCCCAGGTCGCGGCCGGCAGCGGCTCGGTCGCGATGATCAGCGACCACACCGGGGCGAGCAGCCGGTGTGTCGCCGGGATGTCGGCGGTGTAGCCCTCGGTTGCCCGGATGATGGTGTCCGCCCGGACCGTGCCGTACGGCGTGACGACGCGACCCGGATGCACACCGGTCACCGGCGTCGCCTCGAAGATCGTCGCGCCCTGCGCCTCGACCACCCGAGCCAGGCCGCGCACCAGCCGGCCGGGATTGATCGCCGCGCAGTGCCGGGTGTACGCCGCGCCGTCGACTTGCGAGGCGGCGATCCGGGCGCGCGCCTGCTCGGCACTGAGCCAGCTGTCAGAGTGAGCGCCGACGTCGGCGCGCAGCCTTGCCAGCTGCGCCTGTCCGCGGGCCAGCGACAGCGTGCCGCCCTTGACGTACTGCGCATCGACGTCATGCTCCCGGCACCAGTTGCCGACGTCATCGACGGCGAGCCGAAGCGCCAGCTCCATCCGACGGGCCGCATCGGCACCGTGCTCCCGGGCGACCCGCGACCACGGTGCCGGGAACAGCGCCGAGCACCAGCCGCCGTTGCGGCCCGAGGCGCCCCAGCCGGCGAACTCCCGCTCGATCACCACGACCCGCAGCGTCGGGTCTTGCCGCCGCAGGTGGTGAGCGGTCCAGAGCCCGGTGAAGCCGGCACCGACGATCGCGACGTCGGCGCTGCGATCGCCGGGCAGCGCCGGCCGCGGCGTCAGGTCCTCGCCACAGGTCTCGAGCCACAGTGACGGGGCCCGGCTCGTTGTCGAGGTCACCGGTGCCAGCGCACCACGTACGGCGGGGGAGTGCCACCGGAGCTGGTGATCGGCTTGACCGGTCGTAGCTGCAGCGGCACGACCCCGCTCCACGGGTCCCAGCCCTCGTCGTCCGCCACCCGCTCCGGCGGGCTGTCGCTGACCTTCACCGACCACTCCTCGATCGGCAGCGCGATGACCGAGGTGGCGGCGAGTTCCTTCTTGACGGGCGGCCGGGCATCGGCTCGGCGACCTGGCAGCAGCGCGTCGGAGAGGACGTCGAGAGCGTGGCGTTTCTCGGCGCCGATCAGCACGCTGCCCGATCCGAGCACGACCGCGCTGCGGTAATGCATCGAGGACTCGAACAGTGACACCGCGACGACCAGACCGTCGAGCAATGTCACGGTGACGCAGGCCGGCGAGCCGGTGGCAAGGGCGCGGAACAGCCGGCTCCCGGTCGAGCCGTGCAGCAGCAACCGGTCCTCGTCACGGGCGTAGCCACACGGCATCACGAACGGCTGAGGGCCGACCGCGATCCCGACGTGCGCGACCAGGCCGGCGTCGAGGACGGCGTTGAGCACCTCGCGGTCGGTGACTGCCTTCTCGGGCAGCCGCCGGACCCGAGTCCGCGACGCCCGGTCTACAGCTTTGACCATGCCTCGGTGAGGACGCCGCGCAGCACCTGCTCGATCTCGTCGAACTGGGTCTGGTCGCAGATCAACGGTGGCGAGATCTGGATCACCGGGTCGCCGCGGTCATCCGCCCGGCAGACCAGGCCAGCTTCGAACAGCGCACCGGAGAGGAAGCCGCGCAGCAGTCGCTCGCTCTCGGCGTCGTCGAAGGTCTCCTTGGTCGCCTTGTCCTTGACCAGCTCAATGCCGTAGAAGTAGCCGTCGCCTCGCACGTCACCGACGATCGGCAGGTCCGAGAGCTTCGCCAGCGTCGAGCGGAACGCGTCCTCGTTGCCGCGCACGTGCGAGAGCAGGCCCTCGCGCTCGAAGATGTCGAGGTTGGCCAGCGCGATCGCGCACGACACCGGGTGGCCGGCGAAGGTGATGCCGTGCAGGAAGGTCGACTCGCCCTGCAGGAACGGCTCGATCAACCGGTCGGAGGCGAGCATCGCGCCGATCGGCGCGTAGCCGCTGCTCATGCCCTTGGCGACGGTGATGATGTCGGGCTGGTAGCCGTAGCGCTCGGCGCCGAACCAGTAGCCGAGCCTCCCGAATGCGCAGATCACCTCGTCGCTGACCAGCAGTACGTCGTACTTGTCGCAGATCGCGCGAACCTGCTGGAAGTAACCGGGCGGCGGGGTGAAGGAGCCGCCGGAGTTCTGGACCGGCTCGAGGTAGACCGCGCAGACCGACTCCGGGCCCTCGCGCAGGATCGCACGCTCGATCTCGTCGGCCGCCCACTCACCGAACCGCTCAAGATTGTCGCCGTGCTCGGGGGCGCGGTAGAAGTTCGTGTTCGGCACCCGGACGCTGCCCGGGACGAGCGGTTCGAAGACGTTCTTGATCGCGGTGACGCCGTTGATGGACAGCGCGCCCATCGTGGTGCCGTGGTAGGCGATGTCGCGGCTGATCACCTTGAACTTGCCGGGCTGCCCGATCTGGCGGAAGTACTGCCGGGCCAGCTTCCAGGCGCTCTCGACCGCTTCCGAACCGCCGGTGGTGAAGAACACCCGGTTGATGTCGCCGGGCGCGTACGACGCGAGCCGCTCGGCCAGCTCGATTGCCGACGGGTGGGCGTAGGACCACAGCGGGAAGTAGGCGAGCTCGGCGGCCTGCTTCGCCGACGCGTCGGCGAGCTCCTGGCGACCGTGACCGACCTGCACCACGAACAGGCCCGACAGCCCGTCGAGGTAGCGCTTGCCGTGGGAGTCCCACACATAGGCGCCCTCGCCGCGCTCGATGATCGGGACCTCGTGATCGGCGTACGACGACATCCGGGTGAAGTGCATCCACAGGTGACGCTTGGCGGCAGCTTGCAGGTCCGTGCTCATCGGGCACCCCAGGTGTAGGTCTGTTTGGCGAGCTTGAGATAGACGAAGGTCTCCGAGTCACGCACCCCGGGGACCGAGCGGATCGAGTTGTTCAGCAGCGAGAGCAGATGGTTGTCGTCGTTGCAGACGACCTCGACGAGCAGATCGAACGAGCCGGCGGTCACCACGACGTAGTCGACCTCGGGCAGCGCAGCGAGCTTGTCGGCAACCTCGCTGAGGTCGCCGTCGGCCCGCACACCGACCATCGCCTGGCGGGCCAGGCCGACCTGCATCGGATCGGTCACCGCGACGATCTGCATGACCCCGGCGTCAAGCAGTCGCTGAACCCGCTGCCGCACCGCTCCTTCGGACAGGCCCACCGCGGCGGCGATCGCGGCGTAGGAGCGCCGGCCGTCGGTCTGCAGCTGTTCGATGATGGCGCGGTTGGCGTCATCGAGCAGCGTCGACGTGGGGGGCATGCCTCGACTCTGCCGTCGTACGGCGGTCAATGCAAGCGAATCCGTGGATAACCCCTGCTTTTGCTGCGGATTCCCTTGCTGTCACCGCGTTCGGATGCCAGAGTCAGGCTTATGGGACTACAGGAGCTGCACAACGTCATCGCCGGTGAGGCCGGCGCGGCTGCGGACGGCCGGACGACTGACATCATCGACCCGACAACCGGCGAGGCCTATGCGAGCGCTCCGTTGAGCAGCGGTGCCGACGTCGATCGCGCCTTTGCCGCGGCCGCCAGGGGCTTCGAGGTCTGGCGCGACGCCACGCCGTCGGTACGCCAGCGCGCGCTGCTCAAGTTCGCCGACGCGCTCGAGGACCGCAAGGACGAACTGGTCGACGTCGAGTGCCGCAACACCGGAAAGCCCAAGGGCCTCACGATGTCAGAGGAACTGCCGCCGTCGGTCGACCAGATTCGATTCTTCGCCGGTGCCGCCCGGGTCCTGGAGGGCAAGTCGGCCGGGGAGTACATGACCGGGATGACCTCGATGATCCGCCGCGAGCCGGTCGGCATCTGCGCACAGGTCACGCCGTGGAACTACCCGATGATGATGGCGATCTGGAAGTTCGCGCCGGCACTCGCCGCCGGCAACGCGATCGTGCTGAAGCCGTCTGACACCACGCCGGCGTCGACCGTGCTGATGGCGGACATTGCGCAGGAGTTCTTCCCACCGGGTGTGTTCAACGTGATCTGCGGTGACCGCGAGACCGGCCGAGCCCTGGTCGCGCATCCGGCGCCACAGATGGTGTCGATCACCGGCAGCGTGCGAGCCGGCCGCGAGGTGGCAGCGGGCGCGTCGGCGGATCTCAAGCGGGTGCATCTCGAGCTCGGGGGCAAGGCGCCGTGCATCGTCTTCGACGACGCGGACGTTGCGGCGGCAGCGGAGGGGATTGCCGCCGCCGGCTACTTCAACGCCGGCCAGGACTGCACCGCGGCGACCCGGGTGCTGGCCGGACCCAAGGTCCACAGCGACTTCCTCGACGCGCTCACCGAAGCCGCCAACGGGCAGACCGTCGGCGGGCACGACGTCGAGGCCGACCTCGGACCGCTCAACAATGCCAACCAGTTCGAGCGGGTCAGCGGGCTCGTCGAACGGACACCGACCCACGCGTCGGTTCTCACCGGCGGCCAGCGAGTCGGCGACCAGGGTTACTTCTACGCGCCTACCGTCGTGTCGGGCCTGCACCAGGACGACGAGATGATCCAGAACGAGATCTTCGGTCCGGTGATCACGGTGCAGAAGTTCGACGACGAGGCGCAGGCGCTGTCCTGGGCCAACGGTGTGGAGTATGGCCTCGCGTCTTCGGTCTGGACCACGAACCACGGCCGGGCGATGCGTATGGCGAAGCGGCTGGACTTCGGCTGCGTGTGGATCAACACCCACATCCCCATCGTCGCGGAGATGCCGCACGGGGGCTTCAAGCATTCCGGCTACGGCAAAGACCTCTCGATGTACGGACTCGAGGACTACACCCGGATCAAGCACGTCATGAGCAACCTCGACGCATGAGCGAGTCAAACCGGGCAGACGGCAACGGGGAAGCGGCCGCGATCGAGCTCGTCGCGGTCGCGAAGGACTTCGTCAGCCAGAAGGACACCGTCGCGGCGGTCGACCATGTCGACCTCCGAATCGAGGAGGGCGAGTTCTTCTCGATGCTCGGTCCCAGCGGCTGCGGCAAGACGACGACGCTGCGGATGATCGCCGGGTTCGAGGAGCCGACCAGCGGCAAGGTGCTGCTCTACGGCACCGATGTCACGACGACGCCGCCGAACCACCGCGATGTCAACATGGTGTTCCAGAACTACGCGTTGTTCCCGCACATGTCGGTGGCCGAGAACATCGCGTTCGGGCTGGAGCGCAAGGGCGTGGGCAAGGCCGAGGTCCGCACCCGGGTCGGTGAGGCACTCGACCTCGTCGAGCTGACCGGCCGTGATCAGCGACGACCGAAGGAGCTCTCAGGAGGACAGCAGCAGCGGGTGGCGCTGGCGCGGGCGCTGATCAACCGGCCGCGGGCGCTGCTGCTCGATGAGCCACTCGGCGCGTTGGACCTCAAATTGCGCCAGACGATGCAGATCGAGCTCAAGCGGATCCAGCGCGAAGTCGGCATCACGTTCGTCTACGTGACGCACGACCAGGGCGAGGCGCTGACGATGTCCGATCGCCTGGCCGTGATGCGGGACGGCAAGATCGAACAGCTGGGCCCGCCGCGCGAGCTCTATGAGCAGCCGGCGACGCAGTTCGTGGCCGGGTTCATCGGGACGTCGAACATCCTGCATGGCACGGTGGAGTCGGTGACCAAAGATGGCGGCGTGCTGAAGACGACAGCTGAGGAGTCGGCGGTGATCCCGTTGCGCACCAAGGTGGCGGCCGGTCAGACGATCGCCGCGACGGTGCGGCCCGAGAAGATGTCGATGACTCTCGAGCGGCCACGCAGCGGCTGCGCGTTGCGGGCCCGGGTCACCGAGACGGTCTACCTCGGCACATCGACGAACTACAACGTAGAGACCGGCCTCGGGGATCTCGTCGTCTACCAGCTCAATGCCGGCGAGGATCTGATCGCCCCCGAGCGCGGCGACCAGGTCTGGGTGGGCTGGCCGACGCAACACGCTTACCAGCTGTCCGACACCGAACCCCGCAAGGAGACTCACGATGGCGACTGACCCGACAATCAGCAACCTGCGGCTCGGTCGCCGCGACTTGTTCCGATACGCCGGCATGGGTGCGGGGATCGCGACGCTTGCTGCCTGTGGCGTCAGCGGCGAGGGCAAGACGCAGCCGACCGGCACGGCGCTGAAGAAGCAGACGACGTCGTTCTGGGACGGCAAGAAGAAGACCGGCGAGGTCAACTGGGCGCAGTGGCCGCTCTACATCGACGTCGGTAAGAGCAAGGGCGACCATCCCTCGATCGACCAGTTCACCGCAAAGACCGGCATCAAGGTCCATTACAACGAGGTCATCCAGGACGACGACACGTTCTTCGCCAAGGTGCAGCCGTCGCTGTCGGCCGGGCAGTACTCCGGTTACGACGTCGCCGTCATCACCAACGGCATCGACTTCACCAGGTTCCTCGAGCTCGACCTGTTCGTCCCGCTCGAGCACAGCCTGATGCCCAACTTCGAGAAGTACGCCGGTGCGACGTACAAGACGGCGGCTTACGACCCCGGCAACGTCTACAGCGTGCCGTGGCAGTCCGGGATCACCGGCATCGCCTACAACACCAAGAAGGTCCAGAAGCCGTTGACCAGCTTCTTCGACCTGTGGGACCCGGCGTTGAAGGGCAAGGTCGGGATGTTCGCCGACAACGAGGACCTGCCCAACCCGATGCTGGTCGCGATGTTCGGCGATCCGGCCAAGACCGGACCGACCCAGTGGAAGGCGGCCGCGAAGAAGCTGAACCAGCAGCGCACCTCCGGCATCGTGCGCAAGTACTACCAGCAGGACTACATCAACGCGCTGAGCACCGGTGACGTCTGGGCCTGCCAGGCCTGGTCCGGCGACATCTTCCAGGCGCTCGAGTCGGGCGCGACCGACCTCGCCTTCGCGATCCCGTCTGAGGGCGGCGTGCTCTGGACCGACAACATGGTCCTGCTGAAGAACATCAAGAACCCGGTCTCGTCGATGATGCTGATCGACTGGTTCTACCAGCCGAAGATCGCCGCTGAGGTTGCGGAGTACGTCAACTACATCACCCCGGTCCCGGCCGCCAAGCCGATCGTGGCGCGGGACGCGGCAGCGGCGAGCGGCTCCAACAAGAAGACGCTCCAGCAGATCGCGACCAGCCCGTTGGTCTTCCCGACCGCCGCGGACTACAGCAAGCTCTACCGCTACCGCACCCTGACCAACAGCGAGCTGACGACGTGGAACGAGATCTTTGAACCTGTGTACCAGTCATGATCGGACGGCTCAGATCGGCAGGCGCGCCGTACTTCGCGATCCTGCCGGGCGGGCTGTGGCTGGCGATCTTCTTCGTGTTGCCGCTGTTCGTGATGGTGTCGCTGTCGGTCCAGACCGGCAACCTGATCACTGGGTTCCAGCAGACCTTCCACTTCGCCAACTACTCGCACGTTCTCTCGACCTACAACAAACAGCTGGTTCGGTCGCTGGAGTACGGCGCGATCGCGACCGTGCTGTGTGTCGTGCTCGCCTACCCGATGGCCTACTGGATCGCGTTCTTCGGCGGCCGCAACAAATCGACGTACCTGTTCTTGGTGCTGCTGCCGTTCTTCGTCACGTTCGTGCTGCGAACCGTCGCCTGGCAGTTCCTGCTCGGTGATCAGGGGCTGGTGCTCGGCTGGCTGAAGAGCGCCGGCATCGTGGGCCAGAACTTCCACGTCCTTGCGACCGGCGCGGCGGTGATTGCCGGGCTGGTCTACAACTATTTGCCGTTCATGCTGTTGCCGATCTACGTCTCGCTGGAGCGCATCGATCCCAACCTTCTCGAGGCAGCGGGTGACCTGTACGCCACCCGCCGGCAGACGTTCCTTCGGATCGTCTTCCCGCTGACGATCCCGGGTATCTTCGCCGGAGTTCTGCTGACCTTCGTCCCGGTGGTATCGGACTATGTCAATGCCTCGATCCTCGGGGGGACCGGCCAGACGATGATCGGCAACATCATCCAGACGCTGTACCTGACGAACAGCGACTACCCGAACGCCTCTGCACTGTCGATCGTGTTGATGGCGATCCTGATGATCGGCATCTTTGTTTACGCCAGGGCGCTGGGCACCAGGGACCTGCTTGACGCGGCGGCGGGGTGAGGCCGTCGTGAGCCAGACCCAGACCAACGCCGCCGGAGGGCGGCTCAGCGGCCGGCTGATGCAGGTCTACACCTGGGGAATCATCTTCTGGCTGATGCTTCCGATCTTCGTGATCATCGCCTTCGGCTTCAACAACACCAAGGGAAAGTTCAACTACACCTGGCAGGGCTTCACGCTGCACTGGTACCGCCATCTGTTCGACATCCCCGACCTCACCAGCGCGCTGCTCAACTCGCTGTCGATCGCGGCGATCGTGACGATCGTCGCCGGCATCCTCGGCACCGGGATGGGCTTCGCGCTCGGCCGGTGGAAGTTCCGTGGCACGGTGCTCACCGAGCTGACCCTGTTCGCGAACATCGCGGCGCCCGAGATCACGTTGGCGACCGCGCTGTTGTCGCTTTTCATCACGGTCAACCTGGCCCGCGGCTACTGGACCATCGTGATCGCGCAGGTCATGTTCGACATCGCCTACGTCGCGGTCACCGTCCGCGCCCGGATGTCCGGGTACGACGTCCACCTCGAGGAAGCGAGCCGAGATCTCGGCGCCGGCGGGCTGACGACGTTCCGGCTGATCACGCTGCCGTTGCTGCTGCCTGGCATCGTGGCGGGCTGCCTCCTGGCCTTCGCGCTCTCGATCGATGACTTCGTGATCACGCAGTTCAACGCCGGCCAGACGCTGACGTTCCCGCTGTGGGTGTTCGGCGCCACCCGGCTCGGTGTGCCACCGCAGGTCAATGTGATGGGAACGCTGATCTTCGTCGGCGGCGTGCTGATCGCGATCGCCAGCGTCTTGCTCTCACGCCGCCGCATCTGAGCGTGGTCAGCTTCTGGCTCGACCACGCCGGCGATTCGGCCCGACGGGCACGACTCGAGGGCGACCGCAGCGCGGACGTCGCGATCATCGGCGCCGGGTTCACCGGGCTGTGGAGCGCGATCGAGCTGCTCGAGCGCGACCCGGGGCTGCGGGTGGTGATCTGTGAGGCAGACGTCGTGGGCTATGGCGCGTCGGGCCGCAATGGCGGGTTCCTCGACCCATCGCTGACCCACGGCCTGCTCAACGGGCTGCGGCATTTCCCGGCTGAGATCGAGCGGCTCGAGGAGCTCGGCCGCGAGAACTACGCGCGGATGCGTGCCGGTTTCGCGACGTACTCGATCGACGCCGACTTCGAGCCGGTCGGCACCACCGAGGTCGCGACCCGGCCACACGAGCTGCCGGGACTTGCCGAGTGGGCCGAGGCGGAGACCAGCTTCGGCCATCACGTTGAGCTGCTCGATCGAGCCGGCGCGCAGGCCAGGCTGTCCTCGCCGGCGATCCTCGGCGGCATCCGACGCCCGGACGCCGGCGGCATCATCGACCCGGTCAAGCTCTGCCATGGTCTGGCCCGGGCCGCGGTGGGGCTCGGCGCGGTGATCCACGAGTCCAGTCCGGTGATTGGCATCGAGCGCGCCGGCCTGGCGGCGGTGGTGCGCACCAGCGCCGGTGCCATCCGATGCGCGAAGGTCCTACTCGCGACCAACGCCTACAGCGGAGCGGTGCTGCGCCGGACTCGTCGCCACTTCGTCCCGGTCTACGACTACGTCCTGACCTCCGACCCGCTGACGCCGGAGCAGCGCGCCTCGATCGGCTGGGCCGGCCGCGAGGGGATGTCCGACTCGGGCAACCAGTTCCACTACTTCCGGCTGACCGCGGACGACCGGATCCTGTGGGGTGGCTACGACGCGGTCTACTACCCGGGCGGCCGAGTCGGCCCACAGCACGACGACCGGGCCGCGACGTACTCGACGCTCGAGGCCAACTTCGCCGCGATGTTCCCGCAGCTGACCGGACTGCGTTTTCCCTACCGCTGGGGCGGGCCGATCGCCACGACGACCCGGTTCACCCCAATGTTCGGCACCGCGATCGGCGGCCGGGTGGTCTACGCCCTCGGTTACACCGGGCTCGGCGTCGCGACGACCTGCTTTGCGGCCCGGGTCCTCGCCGACCGGCTGCTCACGCCCGGATCGGACCTGCTCACCCTCGACTACGTCCGCCGGATGCCGTTCCCGTTCCCGCCGGAGCCGGTCCGCACCGCGGCCGTCGCGATCACCCGCCGTGCGATAGCTCGCGCCGATGATCACGACGGGCGACGAGGGTTCTGGCTGGCCGGCCTGGATCGCCTCGGGATCGGGTTCGACTCGTGACGGCGACGTTCCTGTTCTTCCCGGAGGCCGCGTTCGGGCCGACGAACAACTGCGTCGGGATCGGCAAGGTCCTGATCCGCCGCGGTCACCGGGTCGTCTTTGTTGTCGAGGAGTCCTTCGCCGGGACGCTGGCGGCACAAGGATTCGAGGAGCGGCTGGTCCGGCTGGCGCCGCCGCCGGACACCCCGGAGGTCCCGGGCCAATTCTGGAAGGACTTCGTCCGCGACACCTCGCCGACCTTCCGGCGGCCGACGATCGAGGCGCTCGAGGGATTCATCCGGCCGACCTTCGAAGCACTCTGTGACGGCGCGAGGTACGTCGACCGCCGGCTGGCCGAGGTGCTCGACGAGGTCGATCCGGATGTCGTCATCGAGGACAACGTGGTGTCGTTCCCGGCGATCCTCGCCAGCGGCCGGCGGTGGGTGCGGATGATGTCGTGCAACCCCCTGGAGCTGCCGGACCCGGCGTTGCCGCCGGTGTTCTCCGGCTACCCGACCGAGGACCGCGCCCAGTGGGAGGAGTTTCGTGAGGAATCGCAACGGGTTCTTGGCCAGCTGCACGCCGAGTTCGACCAGACCTGCCGGGAGCTCGGCGCGCCGGGATTGCGGGCGGGAGAGTTCATTCATCGCTCGGAATGGCTGAACTTCAGCCTCTTTCCGAGTGAGCTCGACTACCCGCGTTCGGAGCCGTTGCCGGCCAGCTGGCACGGCCTGCAGGCGAGCGTGCGCGACGCGACCGATGACTGGATGGTGCCGTCCGAGTTCGGCGATCCGGCGCTGCCGTTGGTCTACTTCAGCCTCGGCTCGCTGGGTAGCGCCGACCTGCCGCTGATGCGCCAGCTGGTCGATGCGCTCGCCCAGACCCGCTGCCGGGTGATCGTGTCGAAAGGTCCGCTGCACGACCAGCTCGAGCTGCCGGACACGATGATCGGTGCGGAGTATCTGCCGCAGATCTCGGTGCTGCCTATTGTCGACGCGGTCATCACCCACGGCGGCAACAACACCGTCACCGAGTGCCTGTACTTCGGCAAGCCGATGGTCGTGCTGCCGCTGTTCTGGGACCAGCCCGACAACGCCCAGCGGATCGCCGAGACCGGCTACGGAGTACGGCTGCGGACCTACGAAGCGGGCGCAGCGGAGCTCTCGACCGCCTTGGATACCGTGCTGACCAGTCAGGAGATGTCAGCCCGGCTGACCGCGTTGTCACGGCGGCTGCAGTCGGCGCCGGGAACGGCACGCGCGGCCGACCTGCTTGAGAGCCTGCTGCCCCCCGACCAGCGAAAGAGTGACCGATGACCCGCGGACCCATGTTCGGCCCGGACGTCACCTTCGTCGGTGTCGACCGATGTGACCTCGGCGATCCGTCGTCGTACGCCGGCGCCGACGTGATCATCCTCGGCGCGCCGTTCGACAGCGGCACGTCGTACCGGTCGGGTGCGCGGTTCGGGCCGATGGCGATCCGCTCGACCGACTACCTTCCGCACGACGGGTCGCGGCCGAGCCTGGCGCTCGGCGTCGACCCGCTGCGCGACCTGCGGGTGCTCGACGCCGGTGACATCGTGATGCCGCCGACCGAGACCGAGCAGTCGCTGAACCGGCTCGAGGACGCGGTGCATGCGGTCTGCGCCGCCGGCGCGATCCCGGTGATCCTCGGCGGCGACCACACCATCGCCTGGCCGGACATCGCCGGCTGTGCCAGGCACTTCGGCGCCGGACGGGTATCGGTGATCCACTTCGACGCCCATGCCGACACCGGTGAGGAGCAGTGGGGCTCGCTGTACGGCCATGGCACGCCGATGCGCCGGCTGATCGAGAGCGGCTCGGCGCGTGGCGACCGGTTCATCCAGGTCGGGCTGCGCGGCTACTGGCCGGAGCCGCCGACGCTGGTCTGGATGGCGGAGCAGCGGATGCGCTGGTTCGAGATGACCGAGGTGGTCGCGCGCGGGCTCGACGCTTGCCTCGACGACGCCGAGGGCATGGCGCTCGACGACTGCGACGGGGTGTTCCTCTCCATCGACGTCGATGTCGTCGATCCCGGGATGGCGCCGGGCACCGGCACGCCTGAGCCCGGCGGGCTCACCTCACGCCAGCTGCTCGACGCGGTACGCCGGCTGGCGCAGCGGCTACCGATTGTCGGCATCGACGTGGTCGAGGTCGCGCCGGCCTACGACACCGCTGACGTCACGGCGATGCTTGCCAACCGGGTCGTGCTCGAAGCGCTGTCCGGGATCGCCGTCCGCCGCCGCGGCTAGTCGAGCTCGGGCGGCACCAGCGGCGCGTTAGGAGGCACGTCGTCGCGGCCGATCTGCGGCGGGAAGCCGGCCGGCACGCCGGTGGATTCGGGCACCAGGGTCGGAGTGCTGCGGTTCAGCACCTCGCCACGGAAGAACGCCGGCCGGGCCGCGCCGTACACAAACATGAAGACGAAGCCGACGACCGCTGCTCCGATTACGAGGAGGGCGACGCCGCCGATCTGCCAATGCGGGGAGAACGACATGTTCCAGCCGGTGAAGCTGGCCTCGGCAGAGTTGTAGTTCTTCGCATACGGGCTCAGCCAGTCCAGGTACATGCTCCAGCCGCCGACGATGAACAAGATGATGCCGCCGAGAACCGGGATGATTCCCTGCATGAACAGGTCGCGGACGTTGCTCGTCAGCGTCTTGCGATACCACCAGGCGCAGGTGAAGCCGGTGACGCCGTAGTAGAGCGCGATGAAGACGCCACACGAGGTCACCGAGTCGCTGATCACCTGGCCGTGTGAGAGGTAGTTGAACACGACGTAGAGGACCGCGGAGATCGCTCCCATCGTGATCGTGGAGTTGGTCGGCGTGAGGTGCCGCTTGTGCACCTTGGCGAAGGTGGTCGGGATCGCGCGGTAGACCGCCATCGCGAGCGAGGTGCGAGCAGTCGGCAGGATCGTCGTCTGGGTCGACGCCGCGGCAGAGCTGAGGACCATCAACAGCAGTAACTTGACGCCGACGTTCCCAATGAACGAGTGGCCGAAGACGCCGCGCCCGAGGACGTTCAACACGTCGCTGGCGTGGTCCGGGTTGGCCAGCCCCGCGCCCTTGGTGCCGACGCCGGCAAAGGATTCCGCAGCCAGGATGACGAGCGCGTAGATGGCGAGCAGGAGAAATGTCGAGATGACTGCCGCACGACCTGGGGTGGTGGCCGGGTCCTTGGTCTCCTCATTGACTGTGACGGCGGTGTCCCAGCCCCAGTAGATGAAGATCATCAGGATCAGACCGGCGACGAAGGCCGAGACACTTGGGATGTCGAGCGGGTTGAACCAGCTCAACGACGGGTCCACGTGGGTGGCGCCGGCGTGGCCGGTGGCGACCTTGAGCAGCGCGACGACCGCGAACACGACGAGCATGCCGGCCTCGATCGCCAGCAGGCCCTTCTGCAGGTTGGCGGAGACCTCGATGCCGCGGTAGCAGATGTAGGTCATAACGGCGAGCCAGATCAGACCGACGAGCAGCACCCAACCACTGGCCGGGTTTCCGCCGATGCCGTTCGCACCGAAGAGCAGGAAGACGTACTGCCCGGCGATCTGAGCAAGGCTGGCCATGATCAGGATGTCGGAGGCGATGATGCCCCAACCGCCCATGTACCAGCCGGCGCGCGGCCCGAACATTCGCGTCGTCCAGGTAAAGGTCGTGCCGCAGTCGGGGTCCTGCTTGTTCAACTCGCTGTAGCCGACCGAGATCATCCACATCGGGACGAACGCGAGGATGGCGACGATCGGCGCGCGCAGACCGACGAAGAACACGATGTAGCCGAGCGTCGCGGCGAGGCTGTAGGCGGGTGCCGTCGATGCCACGCCCACCACGACCGTCGACCACAGGCCGAGGGTGCCGCCCTTCAGACCCTTATCAGTGCCGGTCTGCGGATCTGAAACGATGGCGCTCATGGCCTGCCCTCCCGAGGTGTAGCAAGGTTTCTCGCATCAATTACGCCACATAGCAAGCGTTTCCGTTGACTAATGCCGATCTTGCTTCGAATTCCGTGGCATGCCGCCTCGTATTCTCTGTTCAGCGGCGCTACGCTCCCCGCATGCGTGCAGTGATCATTGGGGCAGGCGGGGTTGGCGGGGCGGCAGCGAAGATCGCAGCGCGCCGGCCGTTCTTCGAATCGGTCGTGATCGCCGACTACGACAGCGGCCGCGCCGAGGCGGTCGCCCAGGAGACCGGCGACGCTCGCTTCAGCGGCGTGAAGGTGGATGCGAGCGACCCAGCCGCGGTCGCCGAGCTCCTTCGTGCCACTAAGGCCGACGCGGTGCTCAACGCCTGCGACCCGCGCTTCGTGATGCCGATCTTCGACGCGGCGCTCGAGACCGTCACGACATACCTCGACATGGCGATGTCGCTGTCACATCCGCACGCCGACGAGCCGTACGCCAAGACCGGGGTCAAGCTCGGCGACGAGCAGTTCGAGCAGGCCGACGAGTGGGAGAAGCGCGGCGTGCTCGCACTCGCCGGGATCGGCGTGGAGCCCGGACTCTCGGACATCTTCGCGAAGTACGCCGCGGACCAGCTGTTCGCTTCGATCGATGAGCTCGGCGTCCGAGACGGCGCAAATCTGGTCGTCGACGGCTACGACTTCGCTCCGACGTTCTCGATCTGGACCACGATCGAAGAGTGCCTCAACCCGCCGGTGATCTGGGAGAGGGACCGCGGCTGGTTCACGACGCCGCCGTTCAGTGAGCCGGAGGTCTTCGACTTCCCTGAGGGCATCGGCCCGGTCGAGTGCGTCAACGTCGAGCACGAGGAAGTGCTGCTGATGCCGCGCTGGGTCGAGGCGAAGCGGGTCACCTTCAAGTACGGCCTCGGCGACGAGTTCATCGCCGTGCTCCGGGCGCTGCACAAGGTCGGTCTCGACTCGACGACACCGGTCACGGTCGGCGGCGTATCGGTGTCACCGCGCGACGTGGTCGCCGCCTGCCTGCCGAACCCGGCGACGCTCGGCGACCAGATGCGCGGCAAGACCTGCGCCGGCACCCTGGTGACCGGCACCGGCAAGGACGGCAACCCGCGCGAGGTGTACCTCTACCAGGTCGCCGACAACGAGCAGTGCATGCGCGAATGGGGCTCACAGGCGGTCGTCTGGCAGACCGCGGTCAACCCGATCGTCGCGATGGAGCTCATCGCCGCGGGCAGCTGGTCAGGCGCCGGTGTGCTCGGTCCGGAGGCTCTTGACCCGATACCGTTCCTCGACCTGCTCGCCGACTACGGCGCGCCCTGGGGAATGGTCGAGCGCACCCCGTCCTAGTCCTCGGGGATCCAGTCGAAGGTGTCCGGGTCCGGGCCGCCGCGCTCGTCGCGGTTCAGTGACGTGATCGACTCCAGATCCGCCGGGGAGAGCTCGAAGTCGAAGATGTCGATGTTCTCCTTGACCCGGGCCGGTGTGACCGACTTCGGGAACACGATGTCGCCGCGCTGGATGTGCCAGCGAAGGACAACCTGAGCCGGGCTCTTGCCCACCCGCTCGGCGATCGCGCCGATGGTCGGGTCGTCGAGCACCTTGCCTTGCGCGATCGGCGCCCATGCCTCGACGGCGATGTTGTGGTCGGCGCAGTCGGCGCGCAGCTCCTCCTGGGTGAAGTACGGGTGGATCTCGACCTGGTTGACCGCCGGGGTGACGGTCGCCTCGGCGCGCAGCCGGCGCAGGTGGTGCGCGGTGAAGTTCGAGACGCCGATCGAGCGAACCCGGCCGTCACGGTAGAACTCCTCCATGACCTCCCACGTCGAGACGAAGTCGCCGTCGTACTTGGTCGGAAGCGGCCAGTGGATCAAGAACAGGTCGAGGTAGTCGAATCCGAGTGCCTCGAGGGTGATGTCGAAGGAGATACGTGCATCCTCGGGGCGGTGGAACTGGTTGTTGAGCTTGCTGGTGACGAACACCTCACCGCGGTCGATGCCGGATTTGGCGATCGCCTCGCCGACCTCGTTCTCGTTGCCGTACATCTGCGCGGTGTCGATGTGGCGATAGCCGGCCTCAAGCGCCACCGACGTCGCCTCGACGGTGTCCTTCGGCTCGATCTGGAACACCCCGAACCCGAACTGCGGGATCGTCCGGCCGTTGTTCAAGGTGATGTCGGGCACAGCAGTCACGGGCAAACTCCTCGGCGGATTGAGCGGATTGAGGTCACGATCTCACCCGTCTCCTACCCGCTGTGGGCTGCGAGTACCTTCTCGATCACGCTGAGGCCGTCGTCGAGCAGCTCGTCGGAGATCACCAGCGGCGGTAGGAAGCGCAGCACGTTGCCGTAGCTGCCGGCGGTCAGCACGAGAACGCCTTCGGCATGGCAGCCGGCGGCGACCCGCTTGGTCAGGTCGGCGTCCGGGCTGATGCCGTCGGCACCGACCAGCTCGATCGCGATCATCGCGCCACGGCCGCGAACGTCGCCGATCGACGGGTACGACGCCTGCATCGAGCGCAGCCGCGACGTCATCGTCTCGCCGATCGCGGTCGCGCGGTCGAGCAGGCCGTCAGCCTCGATCGTCTCGATCGCGGCGAGCGCCGCCGCGCATGACAGCGGGTTGCCGCCGAAGGTTCCGCCGAGCCCGCCGGCGTGAACCCGGTCGATCAGGTCGGCTCGCGCGGTGACGCCGGCGATCGGAAGGCCGCCGCCGAGTCCCTTGGCGGTGGCGACGATGTCCGGCACGACACCCTCGTGCTCGCAGGCGAACCAGGTGCCGGTACGCGCGATGCCGCTCTGCACCTCGTCGGCGATCAGCAGGGCGCCGTTGTCGGTGCACCACTTCGACAGGCCGGCGAGCCAGCCCGGCGCCGGGACGATGAAGCCGCCTTCGCCGGCGATCGGCTCGACCACGATGCAGGCGACCTGCGAGGCGCCGACCGTCTTGTCGAGGAACGCGAGCGTCGACGCCAGGTCGCCGGTGCCGCGGAACGGGTAGGAATACTCGGCCCGGTAGACCTCGGGCGCGAACGGGCCGAAGCCCTGCTTGTAGGGCATGACCTTGCCGGTCAGCGTCATTCCCATCAAGGTGCGGCCGTGGAAGCCGTGGTCGAAGGCGATGACCGCGTCGCGCCCGGTGACATGACGGGCGACCTTCACGCAGTTCTCCACCGCCTCGGCACCGGAGTTGACCAGGAACGACCGCTTGTCGTGATCGCCCGGCGTCAGCTCGTTGAGCCGCTCGCAAACTGCGACGTAGGACTCGTACGGCGTGACCTGGAAACAGGTGTGAGTGAACCGCTCGACCTGCTCGGTCACGGCTGCGACGACTCGCGGCGCTGCGCTGCCGACCGTCGTCACGGCGATGCCGGCGGCGAGGTCGATGAACCGGTTGCCGTCAACGTCCTCGACGATGCCGCCGGAGGCGCGCACCGCGAAGACCGGAAGCGTCGTGCCGACCCCACTCGGAAGCGCCGCGGCACGACGCGCCATCAACGCTTCGGACTTGGGACCCGGGACGGCGGTGACGATGGAGCGTTGCTGCGGGAGTGACTCGGTCATGACCGGATCGTAAGCCCGTCGGCCCCGTGACGGGGTGGCGGAGTTCCTATGATCGTTCAGCACGGGTTGGTGGCCGTTGCGGTCGGGATCGGATTGACGGCGGCTGCGGAGGTCGCGACCGCCGCGTCAGCGGGTCACGCCGCAAAGGCGTGCCGGCCACACCACCTCCGACGCAGCAGACTTCAGCTCTACGACGACGCCCAGCGCTCGGACCTTCGAAGCCCTGCCGTCCGGTCGCGCGGGCACTGTCAACCCCGTGGCGCGAGACACGACGTCGTGATCACGGCGGTGCGGATGGCCAAGGAAGCGACCGGTCCTACCGGATCGCCCAGCCACCGAAGGGCGACAATGGAGCCATGACGCGCGACGTAGTCCTGCTCGGATCGACCGGATCGATCGGCACCCAGGCGATCGATGTGGTCCGCGCTGCGCCGGACCGGTTCCGCGTCGTCGGGCTCGCCGCCGGTGGTGGCCGCCCCGAGCTACTCGCCGCACAGGCGCTCGAGCTCGGTGTCGCGGTGGTCGGGGTCGCGAAGCCGGCGGCGCTCGAGGACGTCCAGCTGGCGTTGTACGCCGAGGCGCAGCGCCGCGGTTACAGCCGAGGCGACTTCGCAATGCCGAGGCTGCTCGCCGGCTCGTCCGCCGCCGAAGAGGTCGCGGCGTGGCCGTGCGACGTCGTGGTCAATGGCATGACCGGGTCGCTCGGCCTGGCGCCCACCCTCGCGGCCATCGACGCCGGTCGCACCTTGGCGCTTGCCAACAAGGAGTCACTCATCGCCGGCGGGCCGCTGGTCAAAGCCCGCGCCAAGCCCGGCCAGATCATCCCGGTCGACTCCGAGCACTCGGCGATCGCGCAGTGTCTTCGGTCCGGCACGCCCAACGAGGTACGACGGCTGGTGCTGACCGCCAGCGGCGGCCCGTTTCGCGGCACGCCACGAAGCGAGCTCGGCCACGTGACCGTGGCACAGGCGCTGGCGCACCCGACCTGGGACATGGGGCCGGTCGTCACGATCAACTGCGCGACGCTGGTCAACAAGGGCCTCGAGCTGATCGAGGCGCACTGGCTGTTCGACGTCGGCTTCGACGCCATCGACGTCGTCGTGCATCCGCAGTCGGTGATCCACTCGATGGTGGAGTTCGTCGACGGGTCGACGATCGCGCAGGCCAGCCCGCCGGACATGCACCTGCCGATCGCGCTGGCGCTGGCCTGGCCGGAGCGGGTGGACGGCGCGGCGTCGGCCTTCGACTGGACAACGCCGGCGAGCTGGACCTTCGAGCCGCTGGACAACGAGGCGTTCCCGGCGGTCGAGCTGGCCAAGGCGGCCGGCAAGTCAGGCGGCACGACGCCGGCGGTTTTCAATGCCGCTAATGAAGAGGCGGTCGAGGCGTTTGTGGCCGGCCGGCTGCCGTTCGTTGACATCGTCGACACCGTCGCAGCGGTCGTCGCGTCTCACGAAACTCTCATGAACATCACCACACTGGCCGACGTACAGGATGCGGAGGACTGGGCGCGCGGCCAAGTCCACGAGCGCATCGCGAAAGGGACCTCGGCGTGAGCTATGCGATCGGCGTGATCGCCTTCTCCGTTGCGCTGATCCTGTCGGTGATGCTGCACGAGGCGGGTCACTTCGCGACCGCCAAGGCGTTCGGGATGAAGGCGTCACGGTTCTTCGTCGGCTTCGGCCCCACGCTGTGGTCGTTCCAGCGCGGCGAGACCGAGTACGGCGTCAAGGCGATCCCGGCCGGCGGCTTTGTCAAGATCGAGGGAATGACCTCGCTGGAGGAGATGGCGCCGGGCGACGAGGACCGCGCGTTCTACAAGCAGCCGGCAGGCCAGCGCACCGTCGTCCTGTGCGCCGGGTCATTCGTCCATTTCGTGATCGCGATCTTCCTGGTCTTCGGCATCCTCGCGGCCACTGGCGAGGACCCGATCCGGACGTCGGGGATCACGGTGGCAGCTGTGACCAAATGCGTCACCGCGGCACCGAGCGGCGCCTGCAAGCCCGGTGACCCGGTCGCCCCGGCGCTGGGCAAGCTGCAGGCCGGCGATGTGTTGGTGGCGATCAACGGCACAGCGGTGAGCTCGGACGGTCAGAACTTCATCACGATCCTGCGGCGCAGCGCGGACCAACCGGCCACCATTACGGTAAGGCGCGACGGCCGGATCAAGAACGTGACGATCACGCCGGTCCCGCTCACCGTCAACCACAAGGTCCAGGGCCGCATCGGGGTTCAGGAAGAGCTGAACGCGGCGCACGTCAGCGTGCTCGGCGCGGTGCCGCGGACGTTTACCCTGCTCGGTTCGTTCGTGAAGTCCACCGGTACGGCGATCGGGGGCCTGCCGCATGAGGTTGCCGGCATCGTCGAGAGCAAGCCCCGCAACCCGAACGGGGCGGCGAGTGTCGTCGACGTCGCGCGGGTGAGCGGGCAGATCACCTCCTCGGGTGCGACGACCGGCGAGATCGTCGCGTCGCTGTTGCTGTTGATCGCCGAGATCAACCTGTTCGTCGGGCTGTTCAACCTGCTGCCACTGCTGCCACTCGACGGCGGGCACGTTGCCATCCTGGCCTTCGAGCAGGCGCGTTCGAAGCTCTATCAGGTGGTGGGCCGCCGGGATCCTGGCCGAGTGGACATCATGAAGGTGCTGCCGCTGACCTACGCTGTAGTTGCGGCCTTTGTCGGGCTGTCGCTGATCCTGCTCTACGCCGGGATCGCGAATCCGATCCGCTTGCAATAGGGGCGTGGGTGCTATGACGACGGTGTCGCTCGGGATGCCGGACCTGCCGCCGCCGTCGCTGGCGCCGCGCCGGTCCTCTCGCGAGATCAAGGTCGGACCGGTCCTGGTTGGCGGCGGCGCGCCGGTGAGCGTTCAGTCGATGTGCACGACGAAGACGACGGACGTGGATGCGACGCTGCAGCAGATCGCGGAACTCACTGCGTCCGGCTGCCAGATCGTGCGGGTCGCGGTGCCGAGCCAGGATGACGCCGACGCGCTGCCGGAGATCGCAAAGCACTCGCAGATCCCGGTGATCGCCGACATCCATTTTCAGCCTCGCTACATCTTCGCCGCGATCGACGCCGGCTGCGCCGCGGTGCGGGTCAACCCGGGCAACATCAAGGAGTTCGACGGCCGGGTGCGCGACGTCGCACTCGCCGCGAAGTCGGCCGGTGTGCCGATCCGGATCGGTGTCAACGCCGGCTCCCTCGACAAACGGTTCCTGGAAAAGTACGGCGGCCCGCGACCCGAAGCGCTCGTCGAAAGTGCGCTGTGGGAGTGCTCGCTGTTCGAGCAGCACGACTTCACCGACATCAAGATCTCGGTGAAGCATCACGACCCGGTCGTGATGGTGACGGCGTACCGCATGCTCGCCGAGCAGTGCGACTATCCGCTGCATCTCGGGGTGACCGAGGCCGGCCCGCTGTTCCAAGGAACCATCAAGTCCGCGGTCGCTTTCGGCGCGCTGCTCGCCGAGGGCATCGGTGACACCATCCGGGTCTCGCTGTCGGCGCCGCCGGTCGAAGAGGTCAAGGTCGGCATCGCGATCCTCGAGTCGCTCGGGATGCGCGAGCGCCGGTTGGAGATCGTCTCATGCCCGTCATGTGGGCGCGCCCAAGTCGACGTCTACACCCTCGCCGAGCAGGTGCAGGCCGGCCTCGAGGGCATGACGGTGCCGCTTCGGGTCGCGGTGATGGGCTGTGTCGTCAACGGTCCCGGCGAAGCGCGTGAGGCAGACCTCGGCGTCGCGTCGGGCAACGGCAAGGGCCAGATCTTCGTCAAGGGTGAGGTCATCAAGACCGTCCCCGAGTCGCAGATCGTCGAGACGCTGATCGAAGAGGCGCTGCGGATCGCTGAGGATATGGAAGCCGCGGGGGAGCTCTCCGGCGAGCCGAGCGTGTCGGTCAGCTGAGCCGGGATGCTGCGCGTTCTGGATGATCGCGATACGCCAGCCGCGCTGGCGATGCTCAACCAGGACCCGATCGGTAACGTCTTCGTAATCTCGCGGGTCGAGGCGGCCGGTCTCGACCCGGGTCGGCTCGGCGCGCAGATGTGGGGGTTCTGCCGCGACGGCGAGCTGGTCGCGCTCTGTTACGCCGGCGCCAACCTGGTGCCGGTAGGCAACGATCCCGAGGCGCTGCGGGCGTTCGCGAGCCATGCATTGCAGCACGGTCGCCGCTGTTCCTCGATCGTCGGTCCTGCCGGCGCGGTCGAGACGATGTGGGCGATCCTCAGCGCCTCGTGGGGTCCGGCCCGCGATGCCCGGTTGCGCCAACCGCTGATGGTGACGACCACGCCGCCGCTCGCCGATCCGGACGGTGCCGTGCGCCGGGTCCGACTCGACGAGCTCGAGGTGCTGCTGCCGGCGAGCATCGCGATGTTCACCGAGGAGGTCGGCGTCTCGCCGGTCGCCGGCGACGGTGGCGCGCTATATCGCACCCGGGTGCGCGAGCTGGTGGCGACCGGGCGGTCGTTCGCCCGGATCGAGAACGGCCGGATCGTGTTCAAGGCGGAGGTCGGCGCGGTCACCAGCTCGGCCTGCCAGGTGCAAGGCGTCTGGGTCGATCCGGCGGTGCGGGGCCAGGGGCTCTCGGTGGCCGGAATGGCCGCGGTCGTCGCGTCCTGCCTGCGCGACGTCGCGCCGGCGGTGTCGTTGTATGTCAACGATTTCAACGCGCCGGCCCGCCGCTCCTATGAACGGGTCGGATTCAAAGAAGTCGGCACCTTCGCGTCCGTCTTGTTTTAATGGCTCGTATGGCCATCGCCCGCATGTCGTCGTTGTTTCTCCGTACCCTTCGTGACGACCCCGCGGACGCTGAGCTGCCGAGCCACCGGCTGATGGTCCGGGCCGGCTACATCCGCCGGGTTTCCCTCGGTGTCTACTCCTGGATGCCGCTCGGCAAGAAGATGCTCGACAACGTCGCCGCGATCGTTCGCGAGGAGATGGAGCGGATCGGCGGCCAGGAGGTGTTGTTCCCGGCAATCATTCCGCGCGAGATCTTCGAGGCCAGCGGCCGCTACGACGACTACGGCGACGCGATCTTCCGGATGAGCGACCGCAAGGGGGTCGACTACCTGCTCGCACCGACCCACGAAGAGCTGTTCACGCTGATGGTGAAGGGCGAGCTGTCGTCCTACCGGGACTACCCGGTGACGCTGTTCCAGATCCAGACCAAGTATCGCGACGAGGCGCGGCCGCGGGCCGGGCTGCTGCGCGGCCGGGAGTTCGTGATGAAGGACTCCTACTCCTTCGACCTCGACGACGACGGCTTCCGGGCCTCCTACGAGGCACATCGAGGTGCCTACCGACGGATCTTCGACCGGCTCGGTCTTGACTACCGGATCGCGTTTGCGACCTCCGGCGCGATGGGCGGTTCGGCGAGCGAGGAGTTCCTGGCGCCGGCAGACAACGGTGAGGACACCTTCGTGCAGTGCGCCAACTGCGACTACACCGCCAACACCGAGGCGGTCGAGATCGCGGTCCCGGATAAACAGGATCCGTCCGGGCATCCGGAGATGCGGGTGCTCGACACGCCTGGCACACCCACGATCGAAACCCTCGTCCAGGTCCTCAACGACCAGGATCTCGGCCGGACGATGACGGCTGCGGACACCCTGAAGAACGTCGTGCTCAAGACCCGAGCTCCCGGCCAGGACTGGGAGCTGCTGATCGTCGGAGTCCCTGGTGATCGCGATGTCGACCTCAAGCGGATCGCCGGTCAGTTCGAGCCGGTCCTGGTCGAGGTCGCGGACAAGGCCGCCCTCGACGCGCATCCGGAGCTGACCGTCGGCTACATCGGTCCGCAGCGGCTCGCCGAGTGGGGGATCCGCTATGTCGTCGACCCGACCGTCGTCCCCGGCAGTGCCTGGGTCACCGGCGCGAACGAGCCGGACCGGCATGCGGCGTTCGTGGTGCGGGGTCGTGACTTCGAGCCGGCCGGTGAGCTTGGTGCGGTGGAGATCCGCGATGGTGACCACTGCTCCCGCTGTGGCGGCGAGCTCAGCATCGCGCGCGGAATCGAGATCGGCCACATCTTCCAGCTCGGCCGCAAGTTCACGAATGCCTTCGAGCTTGACGCGACCGGTGCCGACGGTGAGCCGATCCGCATCACGATGGGCTCCTACGGCGTCGGCGTATCCCGCGCCGTTGCGGCAGTCGCGGAGCAGACCCTCGACAGCGCCGGGCTGTGCTGGCCGGCATCGATCACGCCGTACGACGTCCACATCGTGCCGGTCGGTCGCGGCGACGAGCAGCTGACGGCAGCGACCGCGCTGGCCGAGCAGTTCGAGGCGGCCGGCGCCCGGGTGCTGCTCGACGACCGCGACGCCTCGGCGGGGGAGAAGTTCGCCGATGCCGATCTGATCGGCGTGCCGACGATCGTGGTGGTCGGCAAGGGCCTGGTTGAGGGCAACGTCGAGGTCAAGGACCGCCGTAGCGGCGAGCGCCGCGTGGTCGCGCTCGACGCGGTCGTCGGCGAGCTGTCGGCCGCCTAGCCGATGGCGACGATCAACGCGGTGCTGTTCGACTGGGGCGGGACCATCACGCCCTGGCACGTCGTCGACCTGCTCGAGATCTGGAGCGCGGCTGCGTCGATTCTGGCGCCCGAGCAGGCTGACGAGCTCGCCGCCGCGCTGGTGGCGGCGGAGAGCGAGCTGTGGTTGCAGACCAGCAGCTCGATGGCGAGCTTCACGACCGACCAGCTGATGCGCCACGCGGTCGCCGCGGTCGGGCTGGAGGTCGACGAAGCGACGTACGCCGCCGCGACCGAGGTATACCGGCTCGGCTGGCTGCCTCACACCGCCGCCGGGCCCGGGGCGCTCGAGATGATGCGTGCGCTTCGTGAGCGAGGGCTGCGCACCGGCCTGCTGTCCAACACCAACTGGCCCCGAGCGTGGCACGACGACTTCCTGGCCGACGACGGGTTGCTCGAGCTCTTGGATGCCACGGTCTACACCAGCGAGCTCAGCCACATGAAGCCGCACCCGAGCGCGTTCCAGACCCTGCTCGACGCGGTCGGCACCACCGGCGAGCAAGCTGTCTTTGTCGGCGACCGGCTCCACGACGACGTCAGCGGGGCGAAAGCCCTCGGCATGCGGACAGTGTGGATCCGCAACGAGTTCGTCCCCGCGTACGACGTCCAATCCGACGCCGTGATCGACGACTTGAGCGAGCTTGTCGACGTCGTCGACGGCTTCCTGCGGCAGAACTAGGCGGGCTGGCCTGGCAGGGCGGGTTCGGCGCCCCAGTGGGCGGCTCGGACCGCGGCGTCGCTGAGCCAGCTGATCGCCAACGCCCGCGCGTGGCCGGCCGGTCTCGTGGCGGCGACGAGGTCCCACAGCTCGCCGGCCCCGCTCTGCTCGAGCTGCGCCGCCAGTGCGCGCGCCTCGTCGGTGTCGTTGAGCGGTGTCGGCAACCGGTAAGCCGGTTGTGCCGCGACCGGCGTCGCGCCGAGTGCGGAGATCAACGCCGTCAGCTGGTCACGGATCACGGTGTGGGCGGCCAATGCGGTGGTCGCGTAGGTCCGGTCAGCGCCGGTGAGCACCGCGCCGGCGACGCCGTACCCGTAGATCGTGGCCTGCTCGGCGGCGAGCGCTGCTTGCAGCGCGGTCAGCTCGGTCATCCGGCGCTCGCCTCGTGCGCCGCCGCGATGCTGGCGAGCAGCGCCGCGTTCTCGCCGACGACGGCCGCGAGCGCCAGGCCACGCAGATGATGGGCGCTCGAGCGCAGCGCCGCCGGCAGGTGACGGATCCGTTGCTCGGAGGGCAACGGGGCGCCGTGCAACGCGCTGAGGTGGGCCGCGTGGATCGCCCGCGCCACCTCTAGCCGGGCTCGTTCCTTCGCCGCGGCATGGGCGATCTTTGCGTCGTACGCGGCAAGCAGCCGCTGCTCGCCGGTTCGCGCGCTCAGCAGGGCGGCCGCGTCAGGCACCACCGGCGAGGTCGACTTCGGCGTAGTCGCCGGATGCTTGCTGTGCTTGGTGCAACCGGCGACCGATAGTGCGGCAAGCCCGAGCAGCGCCCGTCGGGAAACAGCGGCGCGAGGTTGCACTGTCCCGAGTCTGCCATCCCGTGAGCAACGCTCGACTACGGTGACCGCATGACCGCGCTCTCACAGACCCAGTTGCGCGCGGTCGTCGAGCCGGTCGTGGTCGCCGCGGGATACGACCTCGAGGAGCTGACGGTGACCCAGGCCGGGCGCCGAAGCGTGGTCCGGCTGGTCGTTGATCGCGATGGCGGCGTTGATCTCGACGCGGTTGCCGAGGTCTCCCGCGCCGTCTCGGCCGCGCTCGACGAGGCGGAGAGCATCGGCAGTTCCCCCTACGTTCTCGAGGTCACCTCGCCCGGTGTCGACCGGCCGCTCACCGAGCCGCGGCATTGGCATCGCAACGTCGGTCGGATGGTTAACGCCGGGCACGTGAAGGGACGGATCCGGGAGGTCACCGACGACGGCGTCGTGATCGACGACAACGGCGACGTCGAAACCGTCTCGTTCACCGATCTGCCGGAGGGTCGGGTCGTCGTGGAGTTCAAACGGCCTGAGGACCAGGCGCCGTGAACATCGATGTCGCAGCGCTGCGTGGGTTGGTCCGCGAGAAAGACGTGTCGTTCGACACCGTCGTCGAGGCGATCGAGTCCGCGTTGCTCGCGGCCTACCACCGGACCGACGGCGCCAACGAGCACGCCCGCGCCCAGCTCGACCGTAAGACCGGCGAGGTCACGATCTGGTCCCAGCAGCTCGACGAGAACGGCGAGCTGACCGGCGAGACCGAGGACACCCCGAAGGACTTCGGTCGGATTGCGGCGATGACCGCCAGGCAGGTCATCATGTCCCGGCTGCGCGACGTCGCCCAGGAGACCACGTACGGCGAATATGCCGGCCGCGAGGGCGATCTCGTCAGCGGCCTGGTGCAACATCACTCGGGGGTTCGCCCGGAAGGCCCGGTCTTCGTGCACCTCGGCGACATCGAGGGGGTGCTGCCCCACGCCGAGCAGGTGCCCGGCGAGCGCTATGTCCACGGCGAGCGGCTGCGCTGCCTAGTGATCAGCGTGCACAAGGGACCTCGCGGCGCGCAGGTGACGCTGTCCCGCAGCCATCCCAACCTGGTCCGCAAGCTGTTCGCGATGGAGGTCCCGGAGATTGCCGACGGCACCGTGGTGATCGCCGCCATCGCCCGCGAGGCAGGTCACCGCACGAAGGTGGCGGTGAAGTCGAACAACCCCGAGGTCCGCGCTCGCGGCGCGTGCATCGGCCCGATGGGCTCGCGGGTCCGTGCCGTCGTCACCGAACTGCACGGCGAGAAGATTGACATCATCGACTGGGATCCGGATCCGGCGACCTTCGTCGGCAACGCGCTCTCACCGGCCCAGGTCGAGAGCGTCACGGTGGTCGATTCGGGCGCGAAAGCGGCTCGCGTCGTCGTTCCGGACTTCCAGCTCTCGCTCGCGATCGGCAAGGAGGGCCAGAACGCCCGGCTGGCCAACCGACTCACCGGCTGGCGCATCGATATCCACTCCGACCGCCAAATCGACTCGCAGGGCTAGACTGCGCAGTGACGAAGGGCGTCGAGCCGGTCCGAACCTGTGTCGGGTGCCGGGTCCGCGCCGCGAAGTCACAGTTGTTGCGCGTCGTCGCGGTCTCCGGAGCGTTGCTCCCTGACCCGCGAGGCACATCGAGCGGACGTGGTGCGCATCTGCACCCCGACCTCGAATGCCTGGCGTTGGCGGAGCGCCGCCGAGCGTTCCCGAGGGCCTTGCGGCTCGACGGACCACTTCGCGCGGATGCTCTCCAGGAGTACGTCGCACAACAGCACCACGACCGAGACCAACAGAGCGGAACCACACCATGAGCGCTCGATGAGCCAGCACCGATGAGTACCGCCGTGCACTGACAACGGCTTGCGGTAAATCCGACCGCGGGCCACCGAAGGAGAATTTGTGGCCAAGGCCCGGGTATCCGCACTTGCCAAAGAGGTCGGACTGCCGTCCAAGCAGCTGATCGAATGGCTGAACAACAACGGGGAGTACGTCAAGACCCCCTCATCGACCATCGAAGCGCCAGTCGTGGCGAAGGTGTACGCCGCCTTCCCGCCGGTGCCCGAAGACCAGCAGAAGCCGGCGAAGAAGACCACCGCGAAAAAGGCCGCTGCCGCTGAGCCGGTTGCCGAGGCGCCCGCGCCGCCGGCCGAGCCTCAGCCGACCGATGCAGGGCCGGTCGTCGCGGCCGAGCCGCCCGCGTTCGCCCCGACCGAAGAGGTCTTCCCGCCGGCGCCGCCGCCGGCCCCCCCGGTGATCGACGTGGACGCGCCGGCCGCACTTGCCGACCCGTCCGCCGCGCCGCGCCCCGGCGCGCCACGCCCCGCGGGCAACAACCCGTTCACGACTCGTCCAGCCGGCAACAACCCGTTCACGACCCGCGACCGACCGGCCGCACCGTCGCAGCGTCCCGGCCCCGGCGCGATGCCGCCGCGGCCAGGTGGCCTGCGCCCCGGCCCCGGCATGATGCCGCCGCGCCCGGCGCAACGCCCCGGCGGTCCGGGCGGCTTCACCCAGCGGCCCGGCGGCCCAGGTGGCGCCGGTGGTGGACGGCCAGGCGGGGTCGGCGCTGGTCGTCCCGGCAGTGGTCCGGGTGGCGCAAGTGGCGGCGGCTATGGCGGCCGGCCAGGTGGCGCTCCCGGTGGTGCGCCTGGTGGTGCGCCCGGCCGTCCCGGTGGTTTCGGTGGCCGGCCAGGTGGTCCCGGTGGCCGTGGTCGCGGTGCGCCGACCCAGGGTGCGTTCGGTCGTGGCCCGGGCGGTCGCGCCGTACGAGGCCGCAAGTCCAAGAAGCAGCGGCGTCAAGAGTTCGACAACATGCAGGCCCCGACGATCGGTGGCGTGCAGGTCCCGCGCGGCAACGGTGAGCAGATCCGGCTGCCTCGCGGCGCCAGCCTTGCCGACTTCGCCGACCGGATCGGCGCCAACCCGGGCTCGTTGGTCCAGGTCGTGTTCACCCAGCTCGGCGAGATGGTGACGGCGACCCAGTCGGCGCCGGAAGAGACGTTACAGCTGCTCGGCACCGAGCTCGGCTGGGACGTGCGGATCGTTACGCCCGAGGAAGAAGACGCCGAGATCCTGTCGCGCTTCGACATCGAGTTCGATGCCGACGAGGACGAGGCGGACCTGGTCGCTCGCGCGCCAGTCGTCACCGTCATGGGTCACGTCGACCACGGAAAGACGAAGCTGCTGGACGCGATCCGGACCACCGATGTGGTCAAGGGCGAGGCCGGTGGCATCACCCAGCACATCGGCGCCTACCAGGTGCACGCCACCGTGGACGGCAACCCGCGGACCCTGACGTTCATCGACACCCCCGGTCACGAGGCGTTCACCGCCATGCGTGCCCGTGGTGCGCAAGTCACCGACATCGCCGTGCTCGTCGTGGCGGCCGATGACGGTGTCATGCCGCAGACCATCGAGGCGCTCAACCACGCCCAGGCGGCCGAGGTGCCGATCGTGGTCGCGGTCAACAAGGTCGACAAGGACGACGCCAACCCGGCCAAGGTGCGCCAGCAGCTGACCGAGTACGGTCTGGTCGCCGAGGAGTACGGCGGCGAGACGCTGTTCATCGACGTCTCGGCCAAGACCGGGCTCGGCATCGACAAGCTGCTCGAGGCGATCGTCCTGACCGCGGACGCAGCGCTGGACCTGCGGGCCAACCCGACCCGCACCGCCGAGGGCGTCGCGATCGAGGCTCACCTCGATCGCGGTCGCGGCCCGGTTGCCACCGTCCTGGTGCAGCGAGGCACGTTGCACGTCGGCGACTCGATCGTCGCCGGCGATGCGTTCGGTCGGGTCCGCGCGATGCTCAACGAGAACGGTGACGCGGTCGACGAGGCCGGTCCGTCGCGACCGGTGCAGGTGCTCGGATTCACCAGCGTTCCCGGTGCCGGCGACAACTTCCTCGTCGTCCCCGAGGACCGGGTCGCGCGGCAGATCGCCGAGCAGCGCCAGGCCCGCGAGCGGTTCGCCGAGCTGGCAAAGGGTCGCGGTCGGATGACCCTCGAGGACGTGCTGGAGCGGATCCAGCAGGGCGAGCTCAACCAGCTCAACCTGATCCTCAAGGGCGATGTGTCCGGCTCGGTCGAGGCGCTGGAAGACGCGCTTCTCAACATCGAGGTCGGCAACGAGAACGAGGTCAGCCTCCGGGTCATTGGCCGCGGTGTCGGTGCGATCACCGAGAACGACATCAACCTGGCCCGCGCCTCCGACGCGGTCGTCATCGGCTACAACGTGCGGCCCGAAGGCAAGGCCCGCGAGCTGGCGGAGCGCGAGAAGGTCGACGTCCGGTTCTACTCGGTCATCTACGCCGCCATCGACGACGTCGAGAGCGCCCTCAAGGGAATGCTCAAGCCGGAGTTCGAGGAAGTGCTGCTCGGCAACGCGGAGATCCGCGAGGTCTTCCGCTCGAGCAAGGCCGGCAACATCGCCGGTTGCGTGGTGCGCGACGGTGTCATCATCCGCAACGCCAAGGCCCGCCTGGTCCGTGACGGCGCGGTCGTTGCGGAGAACCTGACCATCACCACGCTGCGGCGGTTCAAGGATGACGCGACCGAGGTCCGCGAGGGCTTCGAGTGCGGTATCAGTCTCGGCAACTACAACGACATCAACGTCGGTGACGTGATCGAGACCTTCGAGCTCCGCGAGAAAATCCGCCAGTGAGCCCGGCCGACGCGGCGCGCACCCGGAAGATGAGCTTCCGGGTGCGCGAGGTGGTCGCGAGCGTCATCGAGCGTCAGGTCAAGGACGCCCGGCTCGGCATGGTGACGATCACCGACACCCGGATGACGCCGGACCTGCACGAGGCGACAGTGTTCTGGACGGTCTGGGGCGACGACGCCACCCGCGCTGACAGCGCAGCCGCGCTGGAGAGTGCGAAGGGTGTGATCCGCAGTGCGGTCGGACGCGCGACCGGGTTGAAGCACACGCCGAGCATCACCTTCGTGCTCGACGGTGTGCCGGAGAACGCGAAGCAGATCGAGGACCTGCTCGCGCGGGCCCGCGAAGCCGACGAACGCGTGCACCGGGCCGCCGAAGGCGCCCAACCCGCAGGTGAGGCCGACCCGTACAAACCGCTCGCCACCGAGCAGTGACCGACGGCTTGGTCATCGTCGACAAGCCGGCCGGCTGGACCTCACACGACGTCGTCGCCCGGCTGCGCCGGCTCGCCGGCACCCGCCGGGTCGGTCACGCCGGCACCCTCGATCCGATGGCAACCGGAGTGCTCGTCATCGGCATCGGCCAGGCCACCCGCCTACTCGGCCACCTCGCACTGAGCGACAAGGACTACAACGCGACCGTAAAGCTGGGAATGACGACGACCACCGACGACGCCGAAGGCGAGGAGGTGGAAGCAAGGAGCGCGGCGAACGTCAGCGATGCCGCGATAGAAAAAGCGATGAACGCGCTCACCGGCCCGATCGACCAGGTGCCGTCGAGCGTCTCGGCGATCAAGGTCGACGGGGTCCGGTCCTACAAGCGGGTGCGCGACGGCGAGACCGTCGAGCTCAACGCGCGTCCGGTCACCGTTGAGCGCTTCGACCTGGTCGAACGCCGCGGCGACGACCTCGATGTGCGGGTCACCTGCTCCACCGGGACCTATGTCAGGGCGCTCGCGCGCGACCTCGGCCGTGCCCTCGACGTCGGCGGCCACCTGACCGCGCTCCGGCGGACGCGAGTCGGCGGCTTCGCCGTCGACGAGGCGAAGACGCTCGAACAGCTCGAGGAAGCGCTCGTCGTCGTACCGCTAGCCGCCGCGGTGCGCTCCGCGTTTCCCGCCGTGACGGTGACCGACGAAGAAGCGGTCAGGATCGGGCACGGCCAGCGGCTCGCGCTCGACCTCGCCGCGTCGCCGACCGGCGTGTTCGGCCCCGGCGGTCGGGTGATCGCCCTCGTCGAGGACCGCGGCGGTGTCGCCCAGCCGCTGTGCGTGTTCGCGTGACCGGCAAACTGTCTGACGTGAGTCGCACGAGTGTCGTCCCGATCGGGATCTTCGATGGCGTCCACCGCGGCCATCAGCTGATCCTCGCGCGCGCCGTCGAGGCCGCGAACGAACGCGACGCCCGGGTCGTTGTGATCACCTTCGACCCGCACCCGGTAGCCGTGCTGCGACCCGAGGCGATGCCGCTGATGCTCACCACGATCGAGCGGCGGATCGAGCTGCTCAAGAGCTACGGCGCGGACGGCGTCGTCATCCTGAAGTTCACCGAGGCGCTCTCGCACCAGACCGCGGACGAGTTCGTCGAACAGACCCTGGTCGAGCGGCTCAATGCGGTGCGGATCGTGGTCGGCGCCAATTTCCGCTTCGGTCACCGCGCCAAGGGCGACGTCACGCTGCTGCGCAAGTTCGGGCTCGAGGTCGACGACGTGCCACTGCTACAAGACCGCGAGGTGATCTCCTCGACACACCTCCGTGAGCTGATCGCCGACGGCGATGTCGTCGCTGCCGCAGCCGCGCTCGGCCGGCCGCACTTCGTCGAAGGACCCGTCGTCCGCGGCGACGCGCGCGGCCGCGACCTCGGCTTCCCGACCGCCAACCTCGCCGTCGATCCGGGCATCGCGATCCCGAAGGACGGCGTCTACGCCGGTCACCTGATGAGAAGCACCGGTGAGCGCACCGACGCCGCCGTGAGCGTCGGCACCAACCCGACGTTCGACGGCGTACAGCGCCGCGTCGAGGCCTACGTCATCGACCAGGGTCACGACCTCGAGCTCTACGACGAGCACGTCATCGTGGAGTTCGCGGAGCGACTGCGCGGCATGGAGCGATTCGAGTCCGTCGAGGCGCTGGTCGAGCAAATGGCGAACGACGTCGCCGAGGCGCGTACTCGGCTACACTGAGAGCGTTCGTAATTCGTCTGCCCCTGTGGTGTAACCCTGCGGGCTGATAACCAGGAGATCAACGAGTGCCGCTCGACGCCGCTGTGAAGCAACAGATCATGACCGAATACGCCACCAGCGAAGGCGACACCGGTTCTCCCGAAGTCCAGGTCGCGCTGCTCAGCCGGCGCATCTCCGACCTGACCGAGCACATGAAGCAACACAAGCACGACTTCCACACCCAGCGTGGTCTGCTGCTGCTCGTCGGCCGTCGCCGGCGGATGCTGCGCTACCTGGAGAGCACGGACGTGTTGCGCTACCGAAACCTGATCGAACGACTTGGTCTTCGTCGGTAGCGAGCCAGCTGATCCGCGCGCTGGCCTGACGATGCGAGCGCCGGTCCTCGGTAGTGGCAGGCAGGGATCGACCTGCCCGCTTCGATCGATGACCGGTCCGCCCCTCCAGTCGGCGCGCCTACCTGAATGGAGGCGCCCGTGACGGGCTCCGAGGAATACAGTTCTGAAGCAGTTCTCAAGTCATCGCTCGGCGAGCGGACGATCCGGTTCGAAGCCGGACGCCTCGCCCAGCAGGCCGCGGGCTCCGTGGTCACCTACCTCAACGACGACACGATGATCCTGTCGGCGACGACGGCCTCGAAGAACCCGAAGGACAACCTCGACTTCTTCCCGTTGACCGTCGACGTCGAGGAGCGGCAGTACGCCGCCGGCAAGATCCCCGGCTCGTTCTTCCGCCGTGAAGGCCGCCCGAGCGAGGACGCGATCCTCACCTGCCGGCTCACCGACCGGCCGCTGCGGCCCAGCTTCGCCAAGGGCCTGCGCAACGAGATCCAGATCGTCTCGACGATCATGGCGCTCGACCCGGATCATCTCTACGACGTCCTCGCCATCAACGGCGCAGCCGCAAGCGTGCTGCTTGCCGGCCTGCCGTTCTCCGGCCCGGTCGCCGCGGCTCGCGTCGCGCTGATCGACGGCGAGTGGGTGCCGTTCCCGACCTACTCCGAGCTCGAGCGCGCGGTCTTCGACATGGTCGTCGCCGGTCGCATGGTCGAGGGCGGTGACGTGGCGATCATGATGGTCGAGGCCGAAGCCACTGCCAACACGATCTCGCTGGTTGCCGCCGGTGCGCAGGCGCCGACCGAAGAGGTTGTGGCGCAGGGCCTCGAGGCCGCCAAGCCGTTCCTCGCCCAGCTCTGCGAGGCGCAGCAGCGCCTCGCCGACTCAGCCGCGAAGCCGACCCGGGAGTTCCCGGTCTACCTGGACTACGCCGACGACGCGCTCGCCGCGGTGACCGCCGCGGTCAGCGACGAGCTCACCAAGGCGTTGACGATCGCCGACAAGCAGGAGCGCGAGACCGAGCTCGACCGGATCAAGGAGCTCGCCAAGGAGCGGACCGCTGCCGAGCTAGAGGGTCGCGAGAAGGAGGTCAGCGCCGCCTACCGGTCACTGACCAAGTCCCTCGTCCGCCGCCGGGTCATCAACGACGGGGTCCGGATCGACGGCCGCGGAGTGCGCGACATCCGCACCCTGTCGGCGGAGATCGACGTCGTACCCCGGGTGCACGGCTCGAGCTTGTTCGAGCGAGGCGAGACCCAGATCCTCAACGTCTCGACGCTGAACATGCTGCGCATGGAGCAGATGGTCGACACCCTCTCGCCGGAGACCCGCAAGCGCTACATGCACCACTACAACTTCCCGCCCTACAGCACCGGTGAGACCGGCCGCGTCGGCTCGCCGAAGCGCCGCGAGATCGGCCACGGCGCGCTCGCCGAGCGTGCCCTGGTGCCAGTGCTGCCGACCAAGGAAGAGTTCCCGTACGCGATCCGCGCGGTGTCCGAGGCGCTCGGCTCCAACGGCTCGACGTCGATGGGCTCGGTCTGCGCATCATCGCTGTCGCTGATGGCGGCCGGTGTGCCGCTCAAGGCGGCCGTTGCAGGCATCGCGATGGGTCTGATCAACGAGGGCGACCAGTTCGTCACGCTGACCGACATCCTCGGTGCTGAGGACGCCTTCGGCGACATGGACTTCAAGGTGGCCGGCACCCGGGAGTTCGTCACCGCGTTGCAGCTCGACACCAAGCTGACCGGGATCCCGGCGTCGGTGCTCGGCGGTGCGCTGCAGCAGGCTCGCGACGCCCGTCTGACCATCCTCGACGTGATGTCCGAGGCGATCGACGCGCCGGGCGAGATGTCGGAGTACGCACCGCGGATCATCACCGAGAAGATCCCGGTCGACAAGATCGGCGAGATCATCGGGCCGAAGGGCAAGATCATCAACCAGATCCAGGCCGACACCGGCGCGGATCTCACGGTTGAGGATGACGGCACGATCTACATCGCCGCGGTCGACGGCGTGAAGGCGGAGGCCGCGCTTCGCGCGGTGCGCTCGATCGTCTCGCCGCAGCTGCCGGAGATCGGCGAGCGCTATCTCGGCACCGTCGTGAAGACCACGACGTTCGGCGCGTTCGTGTCGCTGACGCCTGGCAAGGACGGTCTGCTGCACATTTCCCAGATCCGCAAGATCGTGGGCGGCAAGCGGGTCGAGAACGTCGACGACGTGCTTCCGGTCGGCAGCAAGGTGCAGGTCCAGATCGGCGAGATCGATCCGCGCGGCAAGCTGAGCCTCGTTCCCGTCCTCGACGAGGCGGCCGAAGGCGGCGGGTCCGGCGCCGCGGCGCCGGCCGAGGCTGCGCCAGCCGACGCCGAAGCCTGAGCCATGCCGGTCGATCTGGCCGGGCGTGATCAGCGTGTGGGGTCGACCCGCACGCTGATCACGGATGGCGATGGCTCGGTGATCCGCCGTACCGTCCTGCCCGGCGGGATCCGCGTCATCAGCGAAGCGGTCGCCGGCGTGCGCTCGGTCGCATTCGGGGTGTGGATCGGGGTCGGCTCGCGCGACGAGACGCCGACGCTTTCCGGGGCGTCGCACTATCTCGAGCACCTGCTGTTCAAAGGCACGAAGCGGCGCGACGCGTTGGCGATCGCAGCCGCCCTCGACGAGGTCGGTGGCGAGCTGAACGCCTTTACGGCCAAGGAATACACCTGCTACTACTCGCGGGTGCTCGACACCGATCTGCCGACGGCGGTCGACGTGGTCTGCGACATGGTGGTCTCCTCGGTGCTCGCCTCGAAGGAGGTCGACAACGAGCGCGGCGTGATCCTCGAAGAGATCGCGATGCACGACGACGATCCCGGCGACTCGGTGCACGACACGTTCGCCGAGCTGATCTGGCCGGGTGATCCACTCGGTCGCCCAGTGCTCGGCTCGGTCGCCTCGATCGAGGCCATGAGCCGAACCGCGATCGCCGGCTACTACCGCCGCCGCTACCGCAGCGACCAGTTGGTGATCACCGCCGCCGGCAACGTCGACCACGCGGCGCTGGTCCGGCTGGTCAACAAGGCGCTGGTGGGCATCGAGGTCGACGACTCCCGATCGCCGGCCGCACCGCGGTTGGCCCGCCGCGCGCCGGAGTTCACGGTCGGCACGACGGTTCGCGGCCGCCCGACCGAGCAGGCGAACATCGTCTGCGGCGTGCCCGGCCTCTCCCGCCACGACGACCGGCGGTTCACCCTCGGGGTGCTGAACGCGGCACTCGGTGGCGGCATGTCCTCGCGGCTTTTTCAGCAGGTTCGCGAGCTGCGTGGCCTTGCCTACTCGGTCTACTCGTTCACCTCCCACTACGCCGACACCGGGCTGTTCGGGGTGTATGCCGGCTGTCACCCGGACCGCGCCCGGCAGGTCATCGAGCTGTGCCGCGAGCAGCTCGAGCTCGCGGCGTCACTCGGGCTCTCGGCCGAGGAACTCTCGCGCGGCAAGGGTCAGATGCGGGGCGGCCTGGTGCTCGGGCTCGAGGACACCGGGTCGCGGATGAGCCGGCTCGGCAAAGCCGAGCTCGTCTATGGCGAGCTGATGACGGTCGGGGAGATCCTGGGCAATATTGAGGCCGTGACTCTCGACGGCGTACAGGCGCTCGCGGCCGAGCTGTTGACCCGGCCGGCGTCGCTCGCGGTCATCGGACCGTACGACGAGACAACCACGGAGTTTGCAGCATGAGTCGGCAGCAGGTCGGTGTGCTCGGCGCGCGCGGCCGGATGGGCCTCGAGGTCTGCCGCGCGGTCGAAGCTGCCGACGACCTGTCGCTGGTGGCGGCGATCGACGTCGACGACGAGCGCGAGCCACTTCGCGGCGCCGATGTCGTGGTCGACTTCACCGCGCCGAGCGCGGTCATGGACAACCTGCGCTGGTGCATCGGCGCCGGGCTTCACTGCGTCGTTGGCACCACCGGCTTCGACGACTCGAGGCTCGACGAGGTGCGCGGATTGCTTGCCGACGCTCCGTCGGTCGGCGTCATCGTCGCGCCAAACTTCGGGATCGCCGCGGTGCTGATGATGCGGTTTGCCGCCCAGGCCGCGCCGTACTTCGACTCGGTCGAGATCGTCGAGCTGCACCATCCGAACAAGGCCGATGCGCCGAGTGGCACGGCCCGACGGACGGCCGAGCTGATCGCTGAAGCCCGGGCGGGCAAGGCGTCACCGGACGCGACGACGCAGTCACTCGACGGCGCTCGCGGAGCAGATGTCGACGGGGTGCGGGTGCATGCGATCCGCCTAGCCGGACTGGTCGCGCATCAGGAGGTGCTGCTTGGCGGCAACGGCGAGACCCTCACGATTCGCCATGACTCGCTCGCCCGCGCGTCGTTCATGCCCGGCGTGCTGCTCGCCGTACGCGCCGTCGCCGACCGCCCCGGCCTGACCGTCGGCATCGAGGGCCTACTCGGTCTCGAGTAGGTCCGGCAGCGCAGCGGCGAGCCGGTCGTAGTCGGCCGCGGTGTTGTAGATCTGCCCGCACACCCGCACGAAATGCTTGTGGTGCAACGGCATCAACGAGATCTCGACCCGGTGCTTTTGGCTCAGCGTCTCCTCGATTGCCCGCGCCTGCTCCGGCACCAGCGAGCGGGGAAGCTCGATGACGCGCATCCCCGCCCGGAACTCGTCGGCCACCGGCGCCGTCGTACCGAGCGCGGCCGCGACCCGCGCCGCACCGTCGTCGACCAGCGAGCGCTGCCGGCGCCGGACGTTCGCCCAGCCGAGGTCCTCCCAGAAATCGAGCGCGGCCGGCACCGCGAGCAGGTTCACCGGATCGAAGGTGCCGGTCCAGTCGAAGGCAGGTTGAAATCCTTGGGCGTAGAGATGTGAGGGAACCAGCGGTTGTACGACGTCGCGCCACTCCGCCGCGACTGACATGATGCCGGCGGCCCGCGGCGAGCAGATCCACTTGTGCATGTTGCCGACCCAGAAGTCGGCACTGATCGCGTCGAGGTCGACCTCGATCTGGCCGGGTGCGTGAGCGGCGTCGACGAGCACCGGCAGGCCGAACTCATGTGCCGTCGCGACAATCTCGGCGACGGGAAAGACGAAGCCGCTCGCCGAGGCGATCGAGTCGACGATGATCAGCTTCGTCCGCTCGGTGATCCGCTCCGTGATCGCCGTGACGACGTCGGCGGCGCTTTGGGTGTCCAGGGGGACGTGCGCGAACACCGCGCGGATGCCTTTGTTGGCCGCTACCGCCGCGAGCTGCACCGCGACGGCGGAGTAGCGATGGTCGGTGGCGAGGATCTCGTCGCCGGCTTCCCAGGTGGGCGCGAGCGAGGCGATGATGGTTGCGGTGCCGGCGGTGGTGTTGGGCACGAACACGCAGCCCGCGCTGTCCGCATGCAGCAACGCGGCCATTCGGGCCCGTACGTCGTCGAGCATGCCGGGCAGCCGGCGCATCATCAGGTCGGCCGGATCGCGCTCCATCATCGCGCGCAGGTCGGCGGCCGCTTCGCCGACGACTTCGGGCTGCGCGCCGAAGGCGCCGTGGTTGAGGTAGGCGACATCCGGGTTGAGCAGCCAGTCGGTCATGAGCACATCGTGTCGTATCGCCGGTTAGGGACCGAACCGATAATCGTGTGGCTCGACCTGGCAGCTCAGACCGTGCGGACTTGTCCAAGTGACGCTGTCGTCGTCGTTGTTGACGTATGTCCAGCCGCCGTGGGACTTGGTCCGGTGCCACCGGCGCTCAACTGGCGTCATGTTGATCGGATTGGTCGGCTCGGCCTGGTCGTGCGGGCGGTTGGTTGTGCTCCATGTCGGCCAGGTTTGCGCCGACGGTGCTGTGCGGACCGACTGACGTGACGTTCTTCGCGATCAGGAAGTCGGCGAGGTCCGGAGGAACGCGATCATCGAGTCGGCGCCATAGCCGCTGCTTCGGGTCGCGATCGAGACGTCGTTGGCGGCAGAGTCGCTGTCGAGCCGCCGATCCGGATTGGTCGGCGTCGGCCCCCCGATCGCCGCAGTGAACTCGTGCCGGATCGCCTCGACGTGCGCAGTGACTCCGGTCAGCTTTCAGAGTGCGAGGCATCGGGCGTCGTCACCGAAGACCTCAGCGGTGACTCCGGCGGGCAGGCCCGCAGCCGGAAGCGGCACCAGGGTGGACCAGACGGTCGTCGGGGATCGGCTCCCAATCCTCGGGCACCGCCCCGATCCATCCGAACATAAGTTCGGACATATCCGATGCCAGTGACACAAATCAAGCGGACTCCGACCCGGTGGGTTCACCGATCAAGGCGTCGCGGAACGGGAGCCAAACGCCGGGCCGAAAACGACGAGAAGCGTCAGGTCTTCGGCAATGTCGACGAAGCGGTGCTCCTCGTCGGCGGGCACGAAGATCACCGACCCGGGGACGAGGTCAACCGTGCCGGTCGGCGTAGAGATCTTGGCGCGGCCGCCGGTCACGACGTACACCTCGTCCTCACTGTGAGGACTCTGGTCATCGGTGCCACCAGCCGGGATGCAGTAGGTGCCGACGGACAGGTCGGGAACGCCTAGATGCTCTTCCCAGTCGTTGACCTCGCCGGCTTGCGGCGCCGTCCAGCGTCCGGCGCCGTGGATGAGCTGCACGCGGGGGATCCTAGACGCCGACGGCAAGCCTTGGCTGGCGAAACCCATGCAACGCAGAAATACCGGGCCGTCGCATACTGGTGGCGTGGTGAGAAAGTGGTGAGAAAGCCAGACGAACCCCATCTGCTGCCCATCGCTTGCGGGCTCGGCCCAGGCGATGGTGCGAACCGGCTCGAGGAATGGCGACGGATTGCAACCGCCGCTGCAGCTGGTCGCTCGGTAGGTCCGGGGAAGCTCACCCTGAGATTCCGGGATGAACCGAACGTCGGCGTCGAACTGGAGCGCCTCGTGGCCGCGGAACGAGCCTGTTGCGGATTCCTGCGCTGGGAGCTGTCGCGGGCCGACGACGAGTGGCACGTTGAGATCACTGGAACGGACGCGGAGCTGCAGTCGCTGCCGATCGGCGTGCCTGCGGCGATTGATCGTTGATCGCTGCCTGGCCAGGTGGCGGGATTCTCGACGCGCGTCGACGAATGTCCTGGTCGGTGATGATCGACCGCAGCATTGCGTCGATCGCAGTGAGGTCGTCGGGTGCGGTGCGTGCGACCACCCGCCGGTTGAGTCGGCTTATCGCCGTGGTGATCCGTCCGGCGTACGTCGCGCCGTCTGGGGTTAGCGTCGCGTTGAGTCGCCGCGCGTCGTCGGGGTCTGGTGCTGCGAGGACGTACCCGCGTACTTCTAGCCCTCGGCCGATCTTGCGCGCTGCCTGTCGCGTGACCCCGAGTCCGGCGGCAACCTCTCCGACCGAAAGCGGACCCTGTAACAGCAGCCGCATGACGGCCGCGTCGGTGATTCGGTAGTCGGCGTATCCGGCGCGGAGCAACTCCGCGGACATCTGCCGCACCCAGTCCTGGCGCGCCAGTGCCAGCAGGTCGCCGAAGCGATAGCCCGGGCTTGCCCTTGGTTGCATCGAGCACTACCTTAACAAATATGCAACCCGGTTGCGTATTTATGGCGGTCGTGGCATCGCTTCTGGCCCTGTCCGGATGCGGCGGGCATGCGGTTGCGTCCGCGACTCCGGCGACCACCGGCTGCCGGTCGTGCCCGGCTGGTACGTCGACGGTGCAGCTCACGGTCGACGGTCAGCGTCGCGTCGTCGTCGTCCACACCCCGGCGAATCCGAAGACAGCGCCGCGTCCGTTGGTCGTCGATCTGCACGGCAGCGGCAGCACCGCGGCCGGGCAAGAGGCGTTCAGCGGCATGGATCCGGTAGCCGATCGTTCCGGGTTGGTCGTCGCCTACCCACAGGGTCTGATCCGCAGCGGCACTGGCTTCGACTGGAACATTCCTGGCGTGCCGCTCTTTGGCGGCGGGTCGCCGCCGCCCGGGGCGGCGAGCGATCTGGCCTTCCTGACCAGGCTGCCCGCGGCGCTGCAGCGCTCGTACTGCATCGATCTCCATCGGGTGTACGCGACCGGCATGTCCGGCGGCGGTCGGATGGCAAGCCAGCTCGGATGCGACGCCACGGGCGTTTATGCCGCAGTCGCTCCGGTGGCAGGGCTGCGGCTGCCGACGCCGTGTCCAGGCCATGCCGAGCCGGTGATCGCGTTCCACGGCACGTCGGATCAGATCGATCCGTACGCCGGGAACGGTCAGGCGTACTGGACCTACTCAGTACCTCGGGCGGCGCAGCGCTGGGCCGCCCATGACTCATGCCGGGGTAAGAGTCGGGCCGTGGCGCATAGCGGATACACGGTGACCGGCTACGAAGGTTGCGCCGATCACGTCGCCGTCGAGCTCTACGCAGTAAGCGGCGAGGGCCACGAATGGCCGGGTGGCCCGCAGCTGCCGCCTAGGCTGAGCGGCGTGCTCGGACCGCGAAGCGGGGCTATCAACGCTGACACGACGATGTGGCAGTTCTTCACGTCCTACCGGTCGTCGTAATGGACGTCGACGGTTATATCTCGGGACTCGGACTGCCTCAGCGCGCGACGCTTCAGCAGATGCGCAGCCGCATCCTCGGATTGGTGCCGCAGGCCGAGCAGGTGATCTCCTATCAGGTGCCCGGGTTCAGGATCGAGCGGACGATGATTGCGGGCCTGGCGGCGTTCACCCGCCACCTCAGCTATCTGCCGCACAGTGGCTCGGTGCTTCCCGCGATGTCCGAGCAGCTCGCCGGCTACACCTACACGAAGAGCGCTCTGCATTTCCCGCTGGACGAGCCGCTGCCCACGCCACTGATCAGGCGGCTTCTCGAACTTCGCCTCCAGCAGGCAGGGCTCGCCGTACCGCTGACAGAGCACTAGGTGCCATCCTGAGCTGGTGAGCAACCACGCGCATCGCCGGAAGCCAGGGGATCTGATTCCGATCGATCATCCGACCGGGTTCTGGCAGCGGACGCGCCTGTTCCTGGTGTGGTTCTTCGCACCCCGGCCGTTTCCGAAGGCGTGGCAGCGCCGGCCTTACCTGCGCAACCGGACTCACCGTCCAGGCAGGTTCACCCGCTGAGATCCGGCGCGGGTTCGGGTGGTCACTCGGTGTGGTCGACCGACTCTTCGTCCTCGGCCTCTTCGGTGGTCCGTTCTTGCTGGCCCAACGTCGGATCCGGGTCGCCCGGATCGTCAGGGCCGTCTGGTGGCAGTGGTGGCATTGTCATTGGACGCCTCGCCTGGTCGGGTCGGATCTGTCTCAGAGACTAGCGACCCCGGGAGTTTGGGCGGCGCGCGCTGCCATAATTCGGTGATGACAACGAACTTGGATGAGCCGGACCGAGCCGACCTTCTCGAGGCGCTCGCATATCAGCGCGCCTCGGTGCAATCGATCGTGGCGGGCTTGTCCGAGCAGGACTGGCACACCTCGGTCGTGCCGTCCGGCTGGACACCGGCCGGGTTTGTCGCGCACCTTGGCGGCGCCGAGCGGCACTGGACCTGCCGGGTGGTCCTCGACCACGACCCGGGTCACCCGTTCGACGAGGACTCCGACGACGACGAGCCGTACGACCCGAACGCGCCGTTCGTCATCGACTGGCCCTCGACGAAGGTCCTTGCCTACTACCAGGACCAGGCGCGACAGACCGACGAGATGCTGGCCGTGACGCCCCTCGGTTCAGCACCGCGGGGCTTCCACGTGAGTCCTGACGCAGAGCAGCCGCGGACGGTGCGCGCGATCGTCTTGCACCTCATCGAGGAGACGGCCGCTCATTCCGGCCATCTCGAGATCGCCCGTGAGTTGCTCGACGGACGAACCCGGCTGGGTCTGCGCTAGACGTCACTTCGATGCGCCGGGCTGGTCGTTCTTAGCCGCCAGCGGCGGAGCCACGCGGGCTGTCGGATCCAGAACCTAGTGTGGGACGCATGGCGGATCGACTACTGACCTTGATGGCTGTCCATGCTCACCCCGATGATGAGGCGACGGGCACCGGCGGCGTGCTCGCGATGGCTGCCGCGCAAGGGACCCGGACCGTGCTGGTCACCTGCACCGACGGCGGCTGCGGCGACGGCGAGGGCGGCGTCAAGCCGGGCGAGCCGGGACACGATCCCGCAACGGTCGTGGCGATGCGCCAACGCGAGCTTGAAGCCAGCTGCGCGGTCCTCAAGGTCGATCATCTGGAGCTGCTGGGGTACGCCGACTCCGGGATGATGGGCTGGCCGACCAACGACGTGTCTGCCTCGTTCTGGCAGACACCGGTCGATACCGCCGCCGCGAAGCTCGGTGAGCTGATCGAGCGCTACCAACCCGACGTGATCGTCACCTACGACGAGAACGGCTTCTACGGCCATCCTGACCACATCCAGGCCCACCGCGTGACGATGGCCGCGGTGGCTCGGACCGGCACTCCGGCGAAGGTCTACTGGACGACGGTGCCGCGATCGCTGATGGAGGAGTTCGGCCGGGTGATGCGCGAGCTCGGCGCCGACTGGGACGAGGACGAGCCCGACTCCGGCGAGCCCGAGATCGGGCTGCCGGACGACGAGATCACCACCTGGGTCGATGTCAGCGAGTACGGCGAGCAGAAGTACAACGCCTTGGCCGCGCACGCCAGCCAGGGCGAGAACATCTTCTTCCTGCAGATGGGTCTGGAGAAGTTCGTCGAGTACATGGGCGTCGAGCACTTCGTCCGGGTCCAGGACAAGTCCGGTGCGCCACTACCCGAGAGTGACCTGTTCGCCGGACTGCGTTAGCCGCAACCGTGATCGAGGTCGACGAGGACACGTTCGGGACGCTCGTCGAGGCAGCACTCGACAGCATCCCTGACGACCTGCGCAAGCGGATGCGCAACGTCAGCGTCGTCGTCGAGGATCTCGGCGCCTCGTGGAACCTGCTCGGGCTCTACCAGGGCGTGCCATTGACCCAGCGCACCACGTCCTACGCCGGATTCCTGCCGGACCGGATCACGATCTACCGGCTGCCGATCCTTCGCCGCTGCCGCACCCCCGAGGACGTGGTTCAGCAGGTCCGCATCACGGTCGTCCACGAGGTCGCGCATCACTTCGGGATCGGCGACGCCCGCCTGCACGAGCTGGGCTGGGCCTAGAAATTGAGGTGACTGCTGAGGACGACGACGCTACGGTCGGCGCAACAACAACGGAGCAAGGAGGTGGGTTTCATGCCTGACGTGACATTCGCATGCCCCCACTCCTTCATCGTTGAGAGGTCTTCCGTTGTCTGCAAATCTTGCGTCCGTTGGCTGGGACGAGCAGTTCGCGGCTGAGTTCGAGCCGTATCACCACACTCACGTCGCCGCCCGGGTCAGTCGGGTCGACCGCGGCGCTGCCGAGTTGATCAGCGAGGCCGGCCCGCTTCGGGTCGAGCTCAGCCGAGCGCACGGCGAGCTGACGGTCGGCGACTGGGTCGCCATCGCCGACGGCCAGGTCGACGCGATCCTGACCCGGCGTACTGCGATCGTCCGAGCCTCGCCGACCGGCCAGTCGAGTGCGCAGGCGCTGGTCGCGAACATCGACCACGTCCTCGTCGTCGTGCCGGCGATCCCGCGGCCGCGACTGGGGATGGTCGAGCGACTCGTCGCGCTGGCCTGGGACAGCGGCGCCTCGCCGGTCGTGGTCGTGACCAAGATCGACGTATCACCGGACCCCGAACGGGTCAGCGCCGAGATCGCCGAGGCGGCGCCCGGCTGCGACCTGGTCCTGGTCAGTGCAGTGACCGGTGAAGGCATGGCCGACGTGGCCGGCTACGACCGGCCGGGCCGCTCGCTGTGTCTGGTCGGACGATCGGGTGCCGGCAAGTCGACGCTGGCCAATGCACTGCTCGGCGTCGACCACATGGCGGTGTTCGAGGTCCGGCAGGACGGCAAGGGCCGGCACACCACCACCCATCGCGAGCTGATGTCACTACCCGGCGGCGGCGTGCTGATCGACACCCCAGGGCTGCGCGGGGTCGGGATGTGGATCGCCGACGATGGCGTCGCGCAGACCTTCCCGGAGATCGAGTCGATGATGGCGTCCTGCCGGTTCAGTGACTGCCGCCACGACAGCGAGCCTGGGTGCGCCGTGCTCGCGGCAGTCGAGGAGGGAAGCCTGCCGCAACGCCGGCTCGACAGCTGGCGCAAGCTCGGCCGCGAAGCGGAGTGGATCGCATCCCGCAGCGATGCCCGGCTCCGTCAGGAGCAGCAGCGGGTATGGAAGTTGCGGTCGGCCCAGACGCGTCGCTCGGGGCGGATCCGGCCCTGAACCGGTAGCGTCGCAGGATGGCTGAAGCTCCTCGACCGTGGGCTCCCGACAGCCAGTACGAGGAGCTTCTGGGCCACGTCCTGGACGCCGGAACGCACAAGCCCGACCGCACCGGGACCGGCACCCGCAGTGTGTTCGGCCGTCAGCTACGCTTCCCGCTCGACCGCGGATTCCCTTTGATCACAACGAAACGGGTCCACTTCCGGTCGGTCGCGGTGGAGCTGCTCTGGTTTCTTCGCGGCGACAGCAACGTCACCTGGCTGCGCGACAACGGTGTCACGATCTGGGACGAGTGGGCCGACCCGGCCGGCGACCTCGGCCCGGTGTACGGCGTTCAATGGCGGTCCTGGCCGGCGCCCGACGGCACCACGATCGACCAGATCAGCGGCGTCCTGGACCTGCTGCGAACCGATCCGAACTCCCGCCGGATGGTGGTCTCGGCCTGGAACGTCGGCGAGATCCCGAAGATGGCGCTGCCGCCGTGCCACGCGCTGTTCCAGTTCTATGTCGCCGAGGGCCGGCTCTCCTGCCAGCTCTACCAGCGCAGCGCCGATCTGTTCCTCGGCGTGCCGTTCAACATCGCCAGCTATGCGTTGCTGATCCATCTGCTCGCGCAGCAGGCCGACCTCGAGGTCGGCGACCTGGTGTGGACCGGTGGTGACTGCCACATCTACGACAACCACCATCGGCAGGTCACCGAGCAGCTCTCCCGTGAGGTCCTGCCCTTCCCTGAGCTGAAGGTCGGCAAAGCGGCCTCGCTGTTCGACTACACCTACGAGGACTTCGAGCTGGTCGGCTACGAGCATCACCCGGCGCTGCCGGCACCCGTCGCAGTGTGAAGATCTCGTTGATCTGGGCGCAGGCCGCCGATCGGGTGATCGGCAACGCCGGCGCGATTCCCTGGCGGCTGCCCGAGGACATGGCGATGTTCCGCTCGCTGACGATGGGCTCGACCGTCGTGATGGGCCGGGTGACCTGGGAGTCCCTGCCGCCGCGGTTTCGCCCGCTCGAAGGTCGCCGCAACCTCGTCCTGACCCGCCGGTCCGACTGGGCCGAACCTGGCGCTGTCGCCGTACCGTCGCTCGACGCGGCGATCGAGGCGGCCGACGGTCCGCTCTGGGTGATCGGCGGCTCCCAGGTGTACGCCGACGCCTTGCGGGTCGCGTCGTCGGTTGTGATGACCGAGGTCGATGCGTCCTACGACGGGGACACGTTCGCGCCGGTACTCGACGAATCCTGGACGGTCGCGACCCGCGAGCCGACAGCCGGCTGGAGCACTTCGACCACCGGGATCCGCTATCGGGTCACGACGTACGTCCGCGCGGACGCGGCGGCCAGCGGATGTCCGCCCGGCGCGATATCTTGAGCCCTATGTCCGCTCCGTTTGGTCGCGTCCTGACCGCGATGATCACGCCGTTCACGGCCGACGGCGCCCTCGACACCGATGGCGCTCAGCGCCTGGCCACCCACCTCGTCGACGCCGGCAACGACGGCCTGGTCATCAGCGGCACGACGGGGGAGTCGCCGACCACGAGTGACGAGGAGAAGGACGCGCTGCTGCGGGCGGTCGTCGAGGCGGTCGGTGACCGCGCTCACGTCATCGCCGGCGTTGGCACGTTCGATACCGCCCACACCGTTGAGCTGGCGCGTCACGCCGAGAAGGCGGGCGCCGCCGGTCTGCTCGTCGTCACGCCGTACTACTCCAAGCCGCCGCAGGATGGGCTCTACCAGCACTTCACCGCGGTCGCCGACGCGACCGGGCTGCCCTCGATGCTCTACGACATCCCGACACGAAGCGGCACCCCGATCCGCACTGAGACCATGCTGCGCCTCGCCGAGCATCCGCAGATCGTCGCCGTGAAGGACGCCAAGGATGACCTCGGCGCGTCCTCCCATGTCCTCGCCCAGACCGACCTGGCCTACTACTGCGGCACCGACATGCTCAACCTGCCACTGCTCTCGATCGGCGGGGTCGGCTTCGTCAGCGTCGTCTCGCACCTCGTCACCCCGCAGCTGGTCGAGCTGGTCGCGGCGTACGACGACGGGCGGGTCGCCGAGGCCGCGGCGATCCACCAGCGGCTTGCCGGGGTCTACACCGCCTTGTTCCGCACCCAGGGCGTGATCCTCACCAAGGCGGCGCTGCGGCTGCAGGACCTGCCGGGCGGTCCGGTGCGGCTGCCGCTGGTTGATGCCACCGATGAGGAGATCGCGACATTACGCACCGAGCTGAAGGCATCCGGTTTGACGCTGTGAGCTGGCAGCAGTGAGCCACCCGCACCCCGACCTCGGGACCCCGCCGCCGCTGCCGGACGGTGGGCTGCGCGTCGTCGCACTCGGCGGGATCGGCGAGATCGGCCGCAACATGACGGTGTTCGAGCACCGCGGCCGGCTGCTGATCGTCGACTGCGGCGTGCTGTTTCCCGAGACCGAGCAGCCGGGCGTCGACCTGATCCTGCCTGATTTCTCCTACCTCGCGGAGCGCTGGGACGACCTCGACGCGGTCATCCTCACCCACGGCCACGAGGACCACATCGGCGCCGTGCCCTACTTGTTGCGCGAGAAGCCCGATGTCCCGCTGATCGGGTCGCGGCTGACGCTGGCGCTGATCGAGGGCAAGCTGCAGGAGCACCGGATCAAGCCGCTGACGCTCGAGGTCAAGGAGGGCCAGACCGAGCAGCTCGGGCCGTTCGCCTGCGAGTTCTTCGCGGTCAACCATTCGATCCCCGACGCGCTCGGGGTGGCGATCCGCACGGCGGCCGGCACCGTCCTTCACACCGGCGACTTCAAGATGGACCAGCTCCCGCTCGACGGCCGGATCACCGACCTCGGCGGCTGGGCCCGGCTCGGCCGCGAGGGCGTCGACCTGCTGATGAGCGACTCGACGAACGCCGAGGTGCCGGGCTTCGTCACCGCCGAGCGCGAGATCCGCCCGGTGCTCGAGGACGTCTTCCGCGGCGCCAACCGCCGGGTGATTGTCGCCTGCTTCGCCTCCCACGTGCACCGGGTGCAGCAGGTGTTCGACGTCGCGCATGCCCACCATCGCCGGGTGGCGCTGATCGGCCGCTCGATGGTGCGCAACATGGGAATCGCCCGTGACCTCGGCTATCTCAAGGTCCCGCCCGGGCTGGTCGCCGACCTGCGTGACATCGAGAGCCTGCCGCCCGAGCAGGTCGTGCTGGTCTCGACCGGCTCGCAGGGCGAGCCGATGTCGGCGCTGTCCCGGATGGCCAACCGCGCCCACCAGCAGATCCGGATCGAGCCGGGGGACACCGTCGTGCTCGCCTCGTCGCTGGTGCCGGGCAACGAGAGCGCCGTCTTCCGGGTGATCAACGGCCTCAACCGGCTCGGCGCCCACGTCGTACATAAAGAGACCGCGCTGGTGCATGTCTCCGGCCACGCCCCGGCCGGCGAGCTGCTCTATGTCCTCAACATGACCCGGCCCTCGAACGTGATGCCGATCCACGGCGAGTGGCGGCATCTGCGTGCCCACGCCGAGCTCGCGGTCGCCTCCGGCGTGCCGCGGGACAACGTCGTGCTCGCCGACGACGGCGTGGTGGTCGACCTGATCGACGGCCAGGCCAAGATCGTCGGCGCGATCCCGGCAGGTTACGTCTACGTCGACGGGCTCGGCGTCGGCGACCTCGGCGAGCAGGAGCTCAAGGACCGGCTGATCCTCGGGGGCGACGGCTTCGTCACGGTCGTGATCGTGGTCGACTCGGTCACCGGCAAGATGACCACGGTGCCGGAGATCCTGGCGCGCGGGTTCTCCGAGGACACCGCGGCGTTCGAGGCGGTGCTGCCGCTTGTCGAGGAGGCGATGGCATCGGCCGCTCGCGAGGGCATCGGCGACCGGCACGAGCTGCAGCAACGGGTACGCCGAGTCGTCGGCAAGTGGGTGAGCGACACCTACCGGCGCCGCCCGATGATCATTCCGGTCGTGATCGAGGTCTGACCTGCCCGCATTCTTGCTGCCTGGCTGCTGCGTGGCTGGTGTGACTGATGTGACGCAAGCGTTAAGGTGCTGGGGTGGCAACGAAGACTTCCCCGCGCCCACGATCGGGCACCAGCAGGCGCAAACCGGCCGCGCGCAAGACCACTTCGGCGCGTAAGCCGGCCCCGCGGCGGAAGCCGGCGGCGCGCAAAGCTCCGCCGCGGCGTAAACCGGCGGCGCGCAAACCCGCTGCCAGGCGGGCGCCGGCTCGACGCGGGCCGGGTGTGCCGACCAGGTTGGTTCGCGCCTTCGGGCGGATGCTGCTCGGGATCTGGATGCTGCTCGCGCACGCCGTGGGTGCGACGGTGCGCTCGCTCGGCGGTGGCGCCCGCGACCTCGATCCGGCGCATCGCCGCGACGGCGCCGGCCTTGCCGCGATCGCCGCCGCGCTGGTGATCGCCGTCGGCGCGTGGGCCGACTCGGCCGGACCGCTCGGCCATCACTTGACCTCGGTGCTGCGGACCTTGATCGGCTCCGGCGTCATGATCCTGCCGATCGCGCTGGTCCTCGGCGCGGTCACGCTGCTGCGCCGGCCGGCCTCCGAAGGCCCGCGTGGCCGGGTTGTCGTCGGCTGGCTCGCGGTGGCGGTCGGCGTGCTCGGGATCCTTGATCTTGCGCACCGCGACCCGTCGGCGTCGGCGGCGCGACGCGGCGCGGGCGGGCTGCTCGGCGTACTCGCCGGATCGCCGCTCGGCACTGCGCTGACCGCTTACCTCGCCATCCCGGTGCTGGCCCTGATCGCGGTCTTCGGGCTGCTGGTCGTGACCGGCACGCCGCTTCACGCCGTCCCGGACCGGTTGCGCGCGCTGCGCCCCGACCCCGAAGACGACGACATCATCGAGGTGCCGGACCTCGACGAGGGCATGCTCGCGACCGAGCCGCTGCGCCGTGGTCGCGGCGGGCGTCGGCAGGCAGGCTCGATCACCACCAATCCTGATGCGCCGTTCGCGGCGTCACCCGTCCTGGCCGAGAACGTGCCGGAGATCCCGCAGACGATCACGATCCCGGAAGCGGGAGTGCCGGCGAAGACCGTCAAGCAGCTCCGGCTCGGCGACGGCACCTACCAGCTGCCGGCGCTCACGATGCTGCGCGAGGGCTCGGCGCCCAAGACCCGGAGCAAGGCCAACGACATTGTCATCGACGCGCTCACTCAGGTCTTCGCCGAGTTTGAGGTCGACGCTGCGGTGACCGGCTTCACCCGCGGCCCGACGGTGACCCGCTACGAGGTCGAGCTCGGCCCGGCGGTCAAGGTGGAGCGGATCAAGGCACTGCAACGCAACATCGCGTACGCCGTCAAGAGCCCGGACGTCCGGATCATCGACGTCATCCCGGGCAAGTCCGCGATCGGCATCGAGATCCCCAACACCGACCGCGAGACGGTCAGCCTCGGCGACGTGCTCCGCTCGCCGGTCGCCGGCCGGGACCACCACCCGCTCGTGGTCGCGCTCGGCAAGGATGTCGAAGGTCGGTTCATTGCGGCCAACCTCGCCAAGATGCCGCACATTCTCATCGCCGGCGCGACCGGAGCCGGCAAGAGCACCTGCATCAACACACTTATCACCTCAGTGCTGGCACGATCGACGCCAGATGAGGTTCGGCTGGTGCTGATCGACCCGAAGCGGGTCGAGCTCACTCACTACCAGGGCGTGCCGCACCTGATCACGCCGATCATCACCAACCCGAAGAAGGCCTCGGACGCCTTGCAGTGGGTCGTGCGCGAGATGGAAATGCGCTACGACGACATGGAGGCCGCCGGCGTCCGCCACATCGACGACTTCAACGCGAAGTTCCGCGCCGGCAAGATCACGGTGCCACCGGGAAGCGACCGGACGTTCGCGTCGTACCCCTATCTGCTGGTGGTCGTCGACGAGCTCGCCGACCTGATGATGGTGGCGCCGCGCGACGTCGAGGACGCGGTGGTCCGGATCACCCAGCTCGCACGCGCCGCCGGCATCCATCTGGTGCTCGCGACCCAGCGGCCCAGCGTCGATGTCGTCACCGGCCTGATCAAGGCGAACGTGCCGAGCCGACTCGCGTTCGCGACCGCGAGCCTGGCCGACTCCCGGGTCATCCTCGACCAGCCGGGTGCCGAGAAGCTCGTCGGCGGCGGCGATGCGCTGTTCCTGCCGATGGGTGAGAGCAAGCCGATCCGGCTGCAGGGAGCCTACGTCTCGGACTCCGAGATCGATGCCGTGGTCAAGCACTGCACGACCCAGACGCAGCCGAGCTATCGCGAGGACGTCACCGCAACTGTGGCACCGAGCCGGCGGGAGGCCGATGAGGAGGTCGGCGACGATCTCGACCTGCTGTGCCAGGCCGTCGAGCTGGTCGTGACCACCCAGTTCGGCTCGACGTCGATGCTGCAACGCAAGCTGCGGGTCGGGTTCGCCAAGGCCGGCCGGCTGATGGACCTGATGGAAAGCCGGGGCGTCGTCGGCCCGAGCGAGGGCTCCAAGGCGCGTGACGTGCTGGTGCGCCCCGAGGAGATCGAGAGCATCATCGGGACGCTTCGCGGCGACTGAGCGCCTCGCCGACCGCGGCGAAACCCGGGCGTTGCGGAGCGATTCCGCCGGTCCTAGACTGTGCCTCTGGATCACCCTGCTAAGAAGGCCGGTTCTGTGACCGTCGGCGAAACACTTTCCCACGCCCGGCACGAGCGAGCGATGTCGATCGCGGATGTCGCTGCCGACACGCGCATCCGCGCGACGCTGATCAGGGCGATCGAAGCCGATGACTTCAGCCTCTGTGGCGGCGCGGTCTACGCGCGCGGCCACCTTCGCAGCATCGCCCGGTTCCTCGGGATCGACGCCGCACCGCTGATCGCTGAGTTCGACGCGGTAAACCATGTGGATCGGCCAGTGCCTGAGATCGCCAGCGAGCCGATTGACCTCAGGGTGAGCGCTGCGGTCCCGTGGGCTTCGCGGCTTCCTCGAATCTCTCGGCCGCAGGGCGGCGATCCGACCCGGATGATCGCGACGGTTGCAGCCGTCGTGGTGGTCCTCGCGATCGGGCTCTCAGTCGCCCTGCTCGGGCACTCCGGCGGTGGCCACAAGGCCCCGTTGGCGACAACGCAGAGCTCCACGAGCCCCAAGACGCCGCCGACCTCGCACTCCTCGACGCCGCCGGCGTCAACCGGCGGGTCGACCCAGGCCACTCGGCGCGCCACCATGCTGGTGCGCACCGTCGACGGCAAGACCTGGCTCTCGATCAAAACCAAGACCGGCAAGACGCTGTTCGTCGGCGTGCTCGGCGCCGGTGAGCACAAGGTTTTCACCTCACGCCACGGCCTGGCGTTCGTCATCGGCAACGCGCCGGCCGTCGACGTGGTGGTCAACGGGCACGACATCGGACCGCCGCCGTCGTCGGGCAACGTCTCACGCGGCAATGTCGAGCCCGGCGCCGACACAGTGCACCAGGCCTGATTCGCGCGCTCTCGCACTAACCTGGCACAGTGTCCCGCTCGGTAGCTCTCGTCACCCTGGGCTGCGCGCGCAATGACGTCGACTCCGAGGAGCTCGCCGCCCGGCTCGAGGCCGGCGGCTGGCAGGTGGTCGACGACGCCGAGCAGGCCGACGCGGTGATGGTCAACACCTGCGGATTCGTCGAGGCCGCCAAACGCGACAGCATCGAGCAGCTCCTCGCTGCCGCGGATGGCGAGCGCCCGGTGATCGCGGTCGGCTGCCTGGCGGAGCGGTACGGCGAGGCGCTGGCGCGTGAGCTGACCGAGGTCTCGGTGCTCGGCTTCGATGACTACACAGCGATCGGCGAGCGACTCGATGACATCGTCGCGGGCAAGCCGCTGGTGCCGCACACCCCGCGCGACCGGCGCACGTTGTTGCCGATCAGCCCGGTCGAGCGCGCGACCGGCGCGGTCGATGTCGGCATTCCGGGTCACGCCGGTGGGCCGCGCGCCATCATGCGCCGGCGGCTGGAAGCCGGCCCGGTAGCGCCGCTGAAGCTCGCATCCGGCTGCGACCGTCGCTGCGCGTTCTGCGCGATCCCGTCGTTTCGCGGTGCCTTCGTCTCGCGCCCGCCTGACGACGTGCTTGCCGAGGCCGAGTGGTTGGCGGGGCTCGGGGTCCGCGAGGTCGTGCTGGTCAGCGAGAACTCCACGTCGTACGGCAAGGATCTCGGTGATCTGCGGGCGCTGGAGAAGCTGCTGCCCCAGCTGGCGGCGGTGACCGGCATCGCCCGGGTGCGGGTGTCCTACCTCCAGCCGGCGGAGACCCGGCCGTCGCTGGTCGAGGTGATGACAAGCACCCGAGGGGTCGCGGCGTACTTCGACCTTTCGTTCCAGCATGCCAGTGAGCCGCTGCTGCGGCGGATGCGACGCTTCGGCGGCACCGAGCGGTTCCTCGAGCTGCTCGACTCGGTGCGGTCACGGATCCCGAACGCCGGGGTTCGCAGCAACGTGATCGTCGGGTTCCCGGGCGAGACCGAGGCAGACGTCGACGAGTTGGAGCGGTTCCTGACCGCAGCTCGCCTCGATGCGATCGGGGTCTTCGGCTATTCCGACGAGGACGGCACCGAGGCGGCGACCTTGCCCGACAAAGTCGAACCCGCCGACGTCGCCGGGCGGGTAGAGCGGCTGGCCTCGCTTGCCGAGGAGCTGGTCTCGCAGCGCGCCGAGGACCGGCTCGGTGAGTCGATCGAGGTCCTGATCGAGTCGATCGACGCCGGCGGCGTTGAAGGGCGCGGGGAGCATCAGGCGCCGGAGGTCGATGGCTCGGTCACCGTCGAGCGGGTCGACGCGCCTCGAGTCGGCGACATCGTGGTAGCGACCGTCCGCGACAACAACGGCGCCGATCTGATCGCGACCGTTGCGTGAACGATGCCGGCCAGGTTGGCCTCCCGGGTGGCTTGCCACGGCTGACGCCGCCCAAGCCCGACCAGATGGGCGATCCGGCGAGCGGCGCCAAGATCTGGAACATCGCCAACCAGCTAACGCTGGTCCGGCTACTGCTGGTGCCGGCATTTCTGTTGCTGTTGCTGGGAAACGGCGGCCACTCGGCCGGCTGGCGCACCTGGGCGTTCGTCGCGTTCGCGATCGCCTGCATCACCGACCTGGTCGACGGCGACCTGGCGAGGCGACGGGGGATCGTCACCGAGGTCGGCAAGATTGCCGATCCGATCGCCGACAAGGCACTGACCGGTTCGGCGCTGGTCGCGCTGTCCTCGCTCGGCGATCTGCCCTGGTGGGTGACCGTCGTCGTCCTCGCCCGCGAGCTCGGCATCACCGGGCTGCGGTTCTTTGTGATCCGTCACGGCGTGATCCCAGCCAGCCGCGGCGGCAAGGCCAAGACGCTGGTGCAGAACATCGCCATCGGGCTCTATGTGCTCCCGCTGACCGGCTGGCCGGCGAGCCTGCGGTTCTGGGTGATGGGACTGGCGCTGGCACTGACGATCGTGACCGGCGGCGACTACATCTCGCGCGCTGTGACGTTGCGTCGCAACAGCGAGCGGACGGCGTCGAAGCGGCTGCGCGGCAAATGAGCGAGCTGGCTGCGGCGATCCATCGCCTGCTGCTGGATCGCGGCGAGACGGTGGCGACCGCGGAGTCGCTGACCGGTGGTCTGGTCGGTGCCGCCCTCACCGAGACGCCTGGCGCGTCGGCGACGTACCGGGGTGGGCTGATCGTTTACGCCACCGACCTCAAGGCGACGTTGGCGGGGGTCGGCGAATCGCTGCTGGTCGATCGGGGCGCCGTGGATCCGGACGTCGCGGCCGCCTTGGCCGACGGCGCCCGGACCCGGCTCGGCTCGACCTGGGGGCTGGGTCTGACCGGGGTTGCCGGCCCGGATCGCCAGGATTCGCAACCGGTCGGAACGCTTCACGTCGGCGTTGCCGGCCGCCTCGGTGAGCCGACGGTGACCACCGTGATGCTCAGCGGTGACCGTTCGGAGATCCGGCTCGGTGCGGTCGAGAACGCATTGACGGTTCTGCACCGGGCCATCGCCGATGCCGAGTAACCTGGAGCGATGTTGCTGCTTCGTCGCACCCTGGGTGAGGTCCTCCGCCGTCACCGGCTCCGCCAGTCCAGAACGCTGCGGGATGTCAGCGTCGCGGCCGGCGTCTCGCTCGGCTACCTCTCCGAAGTAGAACGCGGCCGCAAGGAGGCATCGAGCGAGCTGCTCGCGGCGATCTGTGGCGCCCTCGACGTTTCGCTCGCCGAGGTGCTGCGCGAGGTCAGCGACGACCTGGCGCGCGACGAGCGCCGCCGCCGGCTCGCCCCGGTCGGGTTCACCTCGACTCCGCCCGGATTCGCCACTTCGCCCGCGTTGCGTCGTCCGGTCGCCGGCCTGCCGCCGCACCTGCCGTCGCGCGGCCCGGGCCCGGTCCGTCCGGCGGCGCCGGTCGGCCGGCTCGGCAGGCAGTCTTCATTGCCGATCGTCGCTGCGTGATCTGACATGAGCTCCCCGCACTACGCCTCGGCGGCACCGATCCACGAGCGCGGGCTTCACAGCCGGGCCGGCAACGCGATGGCTCGCACCCGCACCGCCGTCCTCGACGGCGCTGCCCGGGCGGTCGAGAAGCATGGCTCGCGCAAGGCGACGATGGCCGACATCGCCTCGCTCGCCGGGATCGCAAAGGGGACTCTCTACAACCACTTCCGGGCCAAGGAAGCGGTGTACGCCGCGGCGCTCGACGCCGGCATCCGCGTGATCGCGGCCGAGTGCGTGGCGGCGGCGCACGACGATCTGACCGATGCGCTGAGCCTCGGCGCCGACCGGCTCGGCTCGAACCCGGCGCTGCGGCGGATCGCTGCCGACGAGCCGATGGTGCTGGCCTCGCTGATCACGCCTACCGACCTGCCGCTGTGGGGGTTGGCGCGCTCAGCGGTGCGCGACGTCCTGGTGGCGGCCGGCGTCGCGACCAGTGCCGCCTCGATCGACCTGGTGCTGCGATGGCTCACCAGCTTCATCGCAACGACCAACTCACTTGCCGCCGATCAGGCGGGTCTGCTCGCCGCCGCGCTGCTGCCGGTCGAGGTCGGCGTCGGTCCGGCCTGGCAGGCCGGACACCAGTAACAGAGCCGATCCTGGGGCGGTTCGCCTTGCCGTGCTCGCCGGATCCGGTGCCCGCAGCGCCGGCAGGCTGAGTCCGCCCGCTCGAAGACCCAGTGGTCCTGGCCGCGGCGAAGGTTCCCGGTCGTGGTCTGCGGGCCATGGTCGCGATTGGCCATCATCAGCCGACGTACCCGGCTGAGCATCGCCGGCAGGTCTGCCACGTCGGCAACCAGGGTCCACGGGGTGATGCCGGACAGGAACAACACCTCGGTCTTGTAGAGGTTGCCGATCCCGGCCAAGTTTCGCTGGTCGAGCAGTGCCTCGCCAATCTCGCGATCGGGTGCGGACGCCAACCGCCGCAAGGCCTGCGCCTGGTCCCAGTCCGCGCCGAGCAGGTCCGGGCCGAGATGACCGACCGCCTCCGACTCGCTGCCGGTTGCCAGCAGCTCGACCACCGGCAGCCGGTAGCCGACCGCGGCGTGGTCGTGGTTGGCAAGGATGACCCGGATCTCGTGCGCCGGGCCGCCCGAAAGTCGTGCGCCGGCGCGGAAGATTCGCCAGATGCCGGCCAGCATGAAGTGGGTGTGAAGGGTCAGCTCACCTTCGATCCGGATGAGCAGGTGTTTGCCGCGGGCCCCGACCTCGAGCACCTGCCGACCGGTCAGATCGACGGTCGCGAGCTGCGGCACCCGGAACTCTGATCGGGTCAGCGCCCGGCCGGCCAGCGCCTGATCCATCCGGCGGGCGGCGAGCCAGACGGTGTCGCCCTCAGGCATCGCGGTTGTTGCGAAGGGCCCGCTCCAACACCCACTCGTCGCGAATCGGCGTGCCGTCGGCGGCGTGGGTCGGGATCAGCGGCTTCAACTGCCGTGCGTCGGCCATCGCGTCGAGATTAACCTCGGTCAGCCGCATGCCTTGGCTCAAATAGAAGGCGAGCGCGTCGGCCAGCTCGTTGCTGGTCGTCAGCCAGACCCGCTGCAGGCCACGGCCTCTGGCGTCGTCGAAGGCATGGTTGAGCAGCGTCGCGCCGATGCCGCGACGTTTCACCACGGCGTCGAGCGACACCACGAGCAGCGCCTCGTCGGTTAGTCGATAGGTCAGCAGCCCGGCCGGATCGCCGTCCACCACGGCGATGAATGCGGGCTGGGCGCTGGCGTCGTACAGCTCGCCGCCGGCGACCACCTCGGTCGCGTCCCACGAGTCGATCAGCGTCCGACGGACGAACTCAGCGTCCTCAGCGGTGGCCGACCGAACCGAGACCGTGGACATCGCTTATGCCCGCAGCCGCAGGCCGCGCGGCGTCGGATGGAAGCCGGCCGCTTCCAGCGCGGTGCCAAGCGAGGAGTTGACGACCGACTTGCCGTCTGCGCGCTCGACCGCGAGCCGGCCGAGCATCCCTTCGCGGACCGCGAGCGCGAGCGCGTCGGCGGCCGGCTGGACGACGGCTGGGTCCTCGCTCCACGACAGCAGCGACCTGCCGCCCCGCTCGACATATAGGCACAGCTCACCGTCGAGAAGCACGACGAGGGCGCCGGCCTTGCGCCCCGGTCGATGGCTGCCGTCGTGCTCGGGCCAGCCGAGCGCCGCGCCGTACGGGTTGGCCGGGTCGGCGGCAGCGAGCACCACTGCTGCGCTCTGGTCGCGACGCGGCGAGGACATCGAGCGCATCCGGTCGACCGCTCCCGCCACCGCGAACTGGGCACCGCCGAGGCCCTCGACGAAGTAGCCGCGCCGGCAACGTCCGGTCTCCTCGAAGGCCTTGAGCACCGGGTAGACCGCGGCGAACCCGCCGGGGATGTGCTCGGCGACGACGGTGCCGCGGGTCACGATGCCGTGTCGGGCGAGCAGCGCCTCGGCCGCGGCGTGGGCGCGCCTGGTCTGGTCCGCCGAACGCTGCGGAGTCGCGGACCAGCGGCCGGTCATCGCCGGCGGCCCGCTACGGATCGGCGTCGGCCGGGGTCGGCGGCGACCACGAGCCGGCACCGGTCTAGACCGGCCGGCACCGAGCAACGCGCGAAGCGGCGCGACGGTGTCGTTGGTGAGCTCTCCGGTCCACACCAGCTCCCACATCGCGGTGGCCAGGTCCTGGTCGGTCGCCGCGTCGATCCGGTCGGCGACGGCGCGGAAGAACATCGCGCCGCCGCCACCGAGGACGTCGAGAACCTGGCGCTGCACCGAGCTGTGAGCGCTGCTGTCGAGCATCGGCATCAACAGCGGCGCGGTCTCGGCCAGATGCAGCGAGACCCAGCCGTCGTTGCCCGGCAACGATCCTTGGCCGATCCAGAGCAGCTCGCCGGTCGAGGTCAGCTCGTCGAGCATCGACGGCTGGTAGTCGCTCACCCGGCCCGGCAGCACGACGGTCTCGAGCATCGACGCCGGCACTGCGGCGCCGTCGAGCTGCTCGATCGCGCGCACCAACGCGTCGACGCCGCGACCCGAGCTGGGGCCGACCCCCTGCCAGGCCGACAGGAACCGGGCGAGTGACTGCACCGGCGCCGGCTCGACTTCCTTGCGCAGCTTGGCCATCGAGCGGCGGCGAAGCGCCCGCAGCACGCCGGCGTCGCACCACTCCAGGCCGGCACCGCCCGGCCGGAACTCGCCGTGCACGACCTGGCCGGTCGAGGCGAGCCGATGAAGAACTGACTCGACGACCGCCGTGCCAAGCCCGAACCTGGCCGCCGCATCGCCAGTGTGGAACGGCCCGCGGCGCCTGGCAAACCGTGACAGCAGATCGGTGAGCGGGTCGGCGACCGGTTCGAGGAACGCCTGCGGTAGGCCGACCGGCAGCGGGGTGCCGAGCGCGTCGCGGACCCGGTTGGCATCCTCGATCGCCAGCCATCTCGGCTCGCCCGCGATCCGCACCTTGATGGCGCGGCGCTGGCTCTCCAGCTCGGTGACCATCCTCGGGTCGCCGCCGCGCAGCGCCAGCTCGGTGGTCGAGAGGTCACCGAGCACCCGGAGGGCATCGGCGACGTCCTCGCTGCCGCACAGCCGTCGCTCGGCGGTGAGCCAGCCGAGCTCGGCTTCGACCTCCTCGACGGCGTCGGGATCGAGCAGCTCGCGCAGCTCGACGGTGCCGAGCAGCTCGGCGAGCAGCGTCGAGTCCAGTGCGAGCGCAGCGGCGCGGCGCTCGGCCAGCGGCTGGTCGCCCTCGTAGATGAACTGCCCGATGTAGCCGAAGACCAGACTGCGGGCGTACGGCGAGGGCTGCCCGGTCTCCACTTCCACGACCCGCACGCTGCGCCCGGCGATGTCACGCATCAGCGTCGCGAGCCCAGGCACATCAAAGACGTCCTGCAAACACTCGCGCATCGTCTCGAGGATGACCGGGAACGAGCCGTACTGCCCGGCGACGCTGAGCAGCTGGGCCGAGCGCTGCCGCTGCTGCCACAGGGGCGCCCGGCGGCCGGGGTTGCGTTTGGGCAGCAACAACGCCCGGGCCGCGCACTCCCGGAACCGGGCGGCGAACAACGCCGAGCCGCCGAGCTCGGCGGTCACGACCGACTCGATCTCATCGGGATCGAAGACGGCGAGATCCGGCGGCGGGACGTCATCGGTGTCGGGCAGTCGCAACACGATGCCGTCATCGGTGTGCATCACCTGGACGTCCATGCCGCTGCGCTCGCGCAGCCGGGCCTGCAGCGCCAGCCCCCACGGCGCATGGACCTGGGCGCCGAACGGTGAGTGGATCGCGATGCGCCAGTCACCGAGTTCGTCGCGGAATCGCTCAACGACGATGGTGCGGTCGTCCGGGATGCTGCCGGTCGCCTCGCGCTGCTCCGCGAGATAGGCCATCGTGTTGGCCGCTGCCCACTCGTCGAGCCCGAGCGACCGCAGCCTCGCGAGTGCCGCCGGCTCGTCGAAGCGTTGCAGCTCGCGGACGAACGCCCCGAGTGCGCGGCCCAGCTCGATCGGGCGGCCGAGTGCGTCGCCGTGCCAGAACGGCAGCTTGCCCGGCTGGCCCGGTGCGGGGGAGACCAGCACCTGGTCGTGGGTGATCTCCTCGATCCGCCACGACGAGCTGCCGAGGGTGAAGACCTCGCCGACCCGCGACTCGTAGACCATCTCCTCGTCGAGCTCGCCGACCCGGCTCTGCTTCTCCCCGACGATGAAGACTCCGAACAGGCCGCGATCGGGGATGGTCCCGCCGCTGGTCACCGCCAGCCGCTGCGCGCCGGGCCGGCCGGTGAGAGTGTCGCTGACCCGGTCCCAGACGATTCGTGGCCGCAGCTCGGCGAACTCATCCGACGGGTATCGCCCGGCGAGCATGTCCAGCGTCGCGTGCAGCGCGGAGTCGGGCAGCGCCGCGAACGGCGCCGATCGTCGTACGACGGTCCCCAACTCCTCGACGGTCCAGTCCTGCATCGCCACCATCGCAATGATCTGCTGGGCCAGCACGTCGAGCGGGTTGCGCGGCGAGCGGATCGCCTCGATCTGCCCGGCCGACATCCGTGCCGAGACGACGGTTGCCGGGATCAGGTCGCCGCGGTGCTTGGGGAACATCACGCCGTGGCTGATCGCGCCGACCTGATGCCCCGCCCGCCCGATCCGCTGCAGCCCGGAGGCCACCGACGGGGGCGACTTGACCTGGACCACGAGGTCGACCGCTCCCATGTCGATGCCGAGCTCGAGGCTGCTGGTGGCGACGACGCACGGCAGCTCGCCGCGTTTGAGCGCCTCTTCGGTGAGCGCGCGCTGCTCGCGGCTGACGCTGCCGTGGTGCGCCCGGGCGATCTCGACCGGCGGCAGGTCGGGCCGGCGGTCGGCGGCGATCTCGTTGAGCCGGTTGGTCAACCGCTCGGCGAGACCACGCGAGTTGGCGAACACGATCGTGCTGTGGTGGGCCGCGATCAGGTCGACGATCCGGCCCTCGACCGAGGGCCAGATGCTGCGCTCGGCGTTGGACGGCTCGGTCATGTCCTCGACCGCGACCACGACGTCGACCTCGATCGTCTTGGCTGCCGCCGGCGCGACGATCGTTACTTTTTGCTGGCCACCAAGGAATCGGGCGACCTCATCGACCGGGCGGACGGTGGCCGACAGCCCGATCCGCTGCGCCGGTGTCTCGAGCAGCTCGTCGAGACGCTCGAGGCTCAGCGCCAGATGGGCGCCTCGCTTGGTGCCGGCGACCGCGTGGATCTCATCGACGATGACGGTCTCGACGCCGCGCAGCGCCTCCCGCGCCGCACCGGTCAGCAGCAAGAACAGCGACTCGGGCGTGGTGATCAGGATGTCGGCCGGCGCGCGCATGAAAGCGCGGCGCTGCTGCGCGGTGGTGTCGCCGGTGCGCATCGCGACGGTCACATCGCTGATCGGCGTGCCGAGCCGGGTCGCGGCATGACCGATGCCGATGAGCGGGCCGCGAAGGTTGCGATCGACGTCGACCGCGAGTGCTTTGAGCGGGCTGACGTAGAGGACCCGGCAGCGTTTGATCGGCTCGGCCGGCGGCGTACCCGTCAGCAACCGGTCGATCGCGTGAAGGAACGCCGCCAGCGTCTTGCCGGAGCCGGTCGGCGCGATGACCAGCGCGTTGTGACGATCGGTGATCGCCTCCCATGCACCGCTCTGCGCCGCGGTCGGTGCGGCGAAGGAGGCGGTGAACCACTCGCGGGTCGCGGCGGAGAACCGATCGAGTGCGCTCACCCCGCCATTGTTGTCCTGACCTGCGACATACCGTGTCCGGGTGCGGCTGACGGAGTTCTGGTGGCGGATGGAAGCGCAGTTCGGTCATGCGTACGCCGCGTCGGTTGCCAACGACCAGGTGATCGGCCGGCTCGGCGGCCGGTCGATCGTGGCGGCACTCGATGCCGGCGAGGACCCGAAGACGGTCTGGCAGGCAGTCTGCGAGCACTTCGAGATCCCGGTCTCCCAACGCCACTGAGTGTCCTTCCAAACCGTGATCTTGACGAGCAGTGTCAATGTGGGGCTCACAAAGACACTGTTCGTCAAGATCGCGGTGGGCCAACCTCAACCTCACCCGAAGACCTCGTCCGGCGTGTCGGCTTTACTCGAACACGTGTTCGTACGATTGTGGATATTGCACGGCTGTCCACATGATCGGGTCGGACTCGAAAACTGTCCGACCCGGCCCATAGCGTCAGCCATGACCGCACGGCATCGCTCGCACTTCACGACCCGGAGGATTCGACATGGCAGGCATGGATCGCGACAAGGCCTTGTCGGCCGCGTTGAGCAACATCGAGCGGGCGCACGGCAAGGGCGCGATCATGCGGCTCGGTGACGAGGCCCGGGCCCCGATGGGGGTCATCCCGACCGGGGCGATCGCGCTGGACGTCGCCTTGGGCATCGGCGGGCTGCCGCGGGGCCGGGTCGTGGAGATCTACGGTCCGGAGTCCTCGGGCAAGACGACGGTCGCGTTGCATGCGGTGGCCAACGCGCAGAAGGCCGGCGGCATCGCCGCCTTCATCGACGCCGAGCACGCGCTCGACCCGGAGTACGCCAAAGCCCTCGGGGTCGACACCGACGAGCTGCTGGTCTCCCAGCCCGACACCGGTGAGCAGGCGCTGGAGATCGCGGACATGCTGATCCGCTCCGGCGCGATCGACATCCTGGTCATCGACTCGGTCGCGGCACTGGTGCCGCGGGCGGAGATCGAGGGCGAGATGGGCGACTCCCACGTCGGCCTGCAGGCCCGGCTGATGAGCCAGGCACTGCGCAAGATCACCGGCGCGATCGCCACCAGCGGCACGACCGCGATCTTCATCAACCAGCTGCGCGAGAAGATCGGTGTCTTCTTCGGCTCACCGGAGACCACCTCAGGTGGCAAGGCGCTGAAGTTCTACGCCTCGATCCGGCTCGACGTCCGGCGGATCGAGACCCTCAAGGATGGCCAGGACGGGGTCGGCAACCGCACCAGGGTCAAGGTCGTGAAGAACAAGTGCGCGCCGCCGTTCAAGCAGGCCGAGTTCGACATCATGTGGGGCCATGGAATCAGCCGCGAAGGCAGCCTGATCGACATGGGCGTCGACAACGGCATCGTGCGCAAGTCCGGCGCCTGGTACACCTACGACGCCGACCAGCTCGGTCAGGGCAAGGAAAACTCCCGCGCCTTCCTGTGCGACAACCCCGACCTCGCCAACGAGATCGAGAAGAAGATCAAGGAGAAGCTCGGGATCGGGCCGCAACTCGATGCGCCGACCGACGCTGACGGCCTGATCGTCGACCCGGATGCCCCGATCGATCTCACCGCTGACGTGACACCCACGCCTGTTGAGTTCTGACCCGCAGGCGCAAGCCAGGACCATCGGGCTGGCGATGCTCGACCGGTCGCCTCGCACCCGGGCCGAGTTGGCGACGGCGATGGCGCGTCGCGGCGTTCCCGACGACGCTGCCGAGTCCGTCCTCGACCGGTTCGCAGCGGTCGGGCTGATCGACGACGTGGCGTTCGCCAACGCCTGGGTCGAGAGCCGCCATCACGGTCGTGGCCTGGCGCGCCGGGCGCTGGCCAGTGAGCTGCACAAGCGTGGCATCGACGCCGAGGTCGCCAGCGATGCGCTGGCTTCGGTCAGCACCGACGACGAGGCGAGAGCCGCCGAGGCGCTGGTGCGCCGCCGGCTTCGCTCGATGTCCGGGCTGCCCCGCGAGGTTCAAAGCCGCCGGCTGACCGCCATGCTCGGCCGCAAGGGCTTCGGCGCCTCAGTGTCATATGCCGTCGTCCGCCGGGTGGTCGGCGAGGGCATCGGTTCTCCGGACGCTGACAGCCTCGCGACTTAGCCTCTGGTACACCCACACGGGGCACGTCGCATGGCCGCGGCCTACCTCGACCTGATCTGTCCGTTCGGCCCACTGCGGGAGACCGACGTCAATGACTGACTCCGTCGGCGCGATCTATGCACTGATGCGCATTGGACAATGATCGTCATGGCTTGCTGGCATGGCAGCCATGCGGTGCTCGGTCCTGGTTCCCCTGCTCTGCGCAGTGGCATTGGCCGCGGCTGGCTGCAGCGGCGGCGGCTCCGGGCGATCGGCGAACGGCCGGCTTGAAGTGGTCGCCGGCGAGAACTTCTGGGGAAACCTTGCCGAGCAGATCGGCGGCGCTCACGTCGACGTGACCAGTCTGATCACCAACCCCGACGCCGATCCGCACCTGTTCGAGCCAGGCACCAGCAACGGCCTGGCGGTGGCGACGGCGGCAGTCGTGATCGTCAACGGTGCGGGCTACGACCCGTTCATGGACCGGTTGCTCGCCGCCTCGCCGTCGTCGAAGCGGACCGTGGTGCGGGTGTCCGACGTGTTGCACGTGACCGGCAGCGATCCCAACCCGCACCTTTGGTACGACGCGCCCAGGCTTGCGATCGTGGTCAAGGCGATTGCCGCGGCGCTCTCGACCGCCGACCCGGCCAATGCGACGGCGTACCGCACCGGTGCGGTACAGACGATCGCGGCGTTGCAGCCGCTGGAGAACGCGGTCAAGGCGCTCAAGGCGACCGACGCCGGCGACCCGGTCGCCTACACCGAGCGGGTGCCCGGCTACCTGCTCGCCGCGGCGGGCCTTCCGGTCCTCACCCCGACCGGCTTCGCCCGCTCGATCGAGGCCGGCGGCGAGCCCTCGGCATCGGACGAAGCGGCGATGCGGGAGTTGATCACCGGCCACCGGATCAAGGCACTGATCTACAACGAGCAGGCGACCAGTCCGATCACCGCGCAGCTACAGGCGCTGGCGAAGGTCGACCAGATCCCGGTGGTGCCGGTCACCGAGACGATGCCGAGCGCCGACAGCTTCGAGTCCTGGCAGCTCGGCCAGGTCAAGGCGATCACCGCGGCGCTGGCCTCATGAGCGCCACAGTCGAGCTCGATGACGTCGCGGTCGGTTATCCCGGCCGCGTGCTCTGGAGTGGGCTCGACCTGGTGATCGAGCCCGGCGAGTTCGTTGCGGTGCTCGGGGGCAACGGCACCGGCAAGACCACGATGCTCAAGGCGTTGCTCGGTCTGATCCCGCCGCGGGCCGGCTCGATCAAGGTGCTCGGCGAAGCGCCGAGCCGAGGTGATCGGCGGGTCGGTTACGTGCCGCAACATGCCGCGTTCAACCCGGACGCGCCGATCAGAGGCGTCGACCTGGTGCGGCTCGGCGCCGACGGTCACCGGTTCGGGCCGCGCCGGGTCTCGACCTCGATCCGTGACCGGGTCGACGCCTCGCTCGCTGCCGTCGGCGCGCAGCAATACGCCACCGCGCCGGTCGGTCTGCTCTCCGGTGGCGAGCAGCAACGGCTGCGGATCGCCTCGGCGATCGTCGATGATCCCGCCCTGATCCTCGCCGACGAGCCGTTGCTCTCCCTCGATCTCGCCAGCCAGCGCCAGGTCGCCGACGTGCTGGACGCTCGACGTCGTGCCGTCGGTGCTGCCGTCGTTGTCGTCACCCACGACGTCAACCCGGTGCTTCGCCACGTCAACCGGGTCGTCTACCTCGCCGCCGGCAGGTGGGCGGCGGGTACACCGGAGGAGGTCCTCACCAGCGAGCGGCTCTCCACGCTCTACGGCCTCGACGTCGATGTCGTCCGGGTCCGCGACAACGTCGTCATCGTTGGGGCGCCGGACGAGGCAACCGGTCCGCATCACCACGGCGGCAGCTGATGTTCTGGACGCTGCTCCAGCAGCACTTCATTCACGTCTCGCTGCTCGCCGCCGGTGTCGCCGCGCTCGTTGCCGGCTCGCTCTCCCCGTTGGTGATCGCCCGCGGCCAGGCCTTCTCGGTCCACGGCATCGCCGAGCTGGGACTGACCGGGGCCGCCGGTGGGTTGCTAGCCGGCCTCGACGCCGCGACCGGCGCGCTGATCGGGTCGGTGACAGTCGGCGCCCTGCTCGGCGTTCTCGGGCTTCGCGAGCGCGACCGGGACGCTGCCACCGGGGTGGTGCTCGCCGCCGGACTGGGTCTCGGCGTGCTGTTCCTGAGCCGGGTGAATGGCTATGCCACGACCGGCTTCGGGCTGCTGTTTGGATCGATCACCTCGGTGTCCGAAAGCCAGCTGCGGCTGTTGGTCATCGTCGCCGGGATCGTGATGGTGCTGCTGGTCCTCGTCTGGCGACCGCTGTGGTTCGCCTCGGTGGACTCGGCCGCCGCCGAGGCGCGTGGGGTGCCGGTGCGGGTCCTCGCCGTACTGTTCGCGACCATGCTCGGTGCGGCGGTCGCCGAGACGATCCAGGTCACCGGCGTGCTGTTGATCCTGACCCTGGTGGTGACGCCGGCTGCGGCAGCGACCAGGCTTACGGCTCGACCGGCGGCGGTTGTCGCCCTGTCGATCGCCGCGGCGTTGCTCGCCGCCGAGGGTGGTGTCCTTGCCTCGCTGGAATGGAACGCGCCGGCGTCGTTCTTCGTTTCGATGATCTCCTTCGTCGTCTATGTCATCGCGCGATTGGTCGGGGCGCAGCGGCGCGGCTGGCGCGGCCCGGCACACTTGAGCGGGTGACCACGCCCGAGCAGGCCGAGCCGGCGCCCTCGACCCGCTGGTTCACCAGCGAGCTCTGGCTGGCCTTCGCGCTCTCGCTCGGCACCGCCGGTGTGGTCGCGCTGCTCCGGCTGCTCGAGGACGCGACCAGCGGTCATACATTGACCTCTCAGGTCGCGTTGCTCAACGGGTCGCGGGCGCCGGGCCGGCCGGGCTTCGATCTGGCCTTCCAGCTGCTCGCGCTCGCCTCGGGCGTCGTGCCGGTGTTTCTGGTCTGGCACTTCCTGCGTCGCTCCGATGAACGGATGTCGACGCTCGGAGTTGACGGCAAGCGGCCGCGCACCGATCTGCTTGCCGGCGCCGGGATCGCCGCGGTGATCGGCGGTGCGGGTCTCGCGCTCTATCTCGGCGCGCATGCCCTCGGGCTGGCGCTGACGGTCGTGCCGGAGAACCTGCCGGCGGTGTGGTGGCGGATCCCGGTGCTGTTCCTCTCGGCGCTGCAGAACGCGACGCTCGAGGAAGTGCTCGTCCTCGGTTTCCTGCTGCATCGGCTCCGACAGCTCGGGTGGAGCGACAACCGGGCGCTGGCGCTCAGTGCGACGGTGCGCGGCAGCTATCACCTCTATCAGGGCTTCGGCGCGTTCGTCGGCAACGCCGTTATGGGTCTGATCTTCGGCCGGATCTACCAGCGCTGGGGCCGGGTGATGCCGCTCTTGATCGCACACACCTTGATGGACGCGGTGGCCTTCATCGGGTACGCCGAGCTGGCCGGCCACGTGTCCTGGCTGCCGACCTGACGCGTCAACGCCGCTAGCTGGCGGTCCCGTGCAGATGGACCGTCTTGATGGTGTGCTTGTCGACGGCAGCCTTGCAGAAGTCCTCGGTCTGCCACTTGCGGTGTGAGAACAACTTGGTCTGGTCGTCGTAGTACGGCGAGCGGGGGTTGGCCGATTCGGAGTAGGTGACGATCGTGTGGGCATCGGGGCAACCGTGCGCGGAGTGCCAGGTGACGACCTGGATGTAGGACGAGCCGATGGTCGGGTTCTTGCCGCGGGTGGCAGGGTCGAACACGTTCTGGTAGATCGCGTTGAACTCACCGTCCGGGTCGCCCGGGCCGCCGGGCAGCGCGATGTGCTTGCCGTGGCGGACGACGTACTGCACGGTTCCAAGCGCGACGTTGAACGGCAAATGGTCGGTCTTCATCTCGGCCAGCGCGTCGCCGAACGCCTCCTTGACCGCAGTGCTCGAGGTCTTCAGCCCGTTCGGGGTGGTGACCGGATGCGCTGCACTGAACTGATGCAGCCACGGTCCACCAGCGACGTTGAGCACCTTCTCCCAGAACGCCCGGAACAGCACCGCGCCGCGGGAGTGGATGTTCTCGAGGTCGTTCCATTTGGCCAGAACGCTGCAACTGGCCCCCACCGCGACCGGCGGCCCGCTGGAGGTCGGGGCCAGGCCGCCGGGGAAGGCCTTGCACATCTTGACCAACGCCGGCTTCACGAGCGTGGCGCCGAACTGGATGTCGCTGAACTCGAGCTTCTGCATCAGATGGCCGGTGAAACCGGGCTTGCCCTCGCCATCGGTGCCGGCGAGCCGCTTGGCCGTCATGGTCAGCCCGCTGCGGGTGCGCAGCGAGCGCTCGGTCTTCTCGGTGCCGATGATCCGGGCGAACCCGGTGAGCGGGTGCTTGGGATTGGACAGCCAGTAGCTGTCGTTGGAGTTTGTGACGTAGTCCGAGCGTTCGAGGAACGGAAGCTTGCCCGGCGGGAAGATTCCCGGCGCTGCCGCCTTCTTGCTCGTCGTGGGCGCACAGGCGGAATGCGCGCCGTTGAGGATCGGCAGGCCGACCTCCAGGAACGCGGCGATCCCGATGCTCGTGGCGCAGCGGCCTGACGTCGCCTTCGCATTCGAGACGTCCGGGATCGAGCCGATGTCGGCATACAACGCGTGGCCGGTGCGGTCCGCGGCGATCGTGTTGACCCACGGCAGCCCCTCATCGTTGCGCAGGATCGAGAGCAGCTTGTTGACCGACTGCGCCTTGTCGACGGCGAAGAAGTGCCGGATGATCCGCAGGTTGCCGGCGTTGGCGTCGAACAGCGCAAAGGCCTGAGTGCCCGACCAGGCAAGCGGCTCGCCTTCGAGGTTGTTGAAGACCGGGCCGTAGATGGTGGAGTACAACGTGTGGTGCACGAGGCCGTGGCCGGTGTTGACGGTGACCGTCTCATGACTCATCGCGCGGGTCTTGCCGTCGACGACATAGCTGGTCGGGGAGCTTTTCGAGAGCTGAAGCTGCATCGGGACGAACCGGTAGGCCGTCGACACGGTGTGGCTCCATGCCAGGTTGGCGGTGTGTCCGACCAGCACCAGCGGTACGCCGTAAAGACCGGCGCCCTCGACGTTCATCTGCCCGGGGACGGTCAGCTGCATCTGGTAGAGCCGCTCGGTGCCGACCCAGGGGAAGTGCGGGTTGCCGAGCAGGACGCCGTGGGTGTGGTCGCGGTTGCCGTTCTTTCCGATCGCGATCGCGTTGCTGCCCAGCGAGGCGCCGGAGTGACTGCGCGCCGCCACCAGTCGCCGCACGATCGTCTTGACCTGCTGGTGGGTCGGGCCACTCGCGTGCCGCTCGCCCGGGGTCGCCGGTGGCGCCGAGGTGGCGATCGACTCGATGAACACATAGGCGCTTGCCAGCTCGGTCAGCTGGTCGATCCGCAGATACTCGTCGGCGATCGAGATCGGGTGCACCCAGGGCTTGCCTTTGCAGGCCGGGTCGGTGATGCCCTTGGCGCCGCCGACGCTGGACAGGTAGCGGTTGTAGCCGTCGACGTAACCGCGGAGCAGCTTGTGGATGGTCGGTGACAGTGCGTACTTGCCGCTCTTGGCCGACATCTCGCGCTTGATCAGGCCGGACTTCGTGACACCCTTCCAGTAGATGTCGCTGTCCAGGTTGTTCAGTGTCACGCCGGCGGAGTAGCTGGTGTAGGTGTGGTTTGCGCCGAAGAACTTCGACCGGTTGCCCTCCACCGTCACGAAGTCGTTCGCCATCGTGCAGATGTCGTCAGTGGCGAAGGAGTATCCGACGCCGTAGCCCAGCGATCCGAAGTCGCTGGCGGTGATGTGTGGCACGCCGCCCGCGGTGCGCTGGATGGTCACCGAGTATTTCGCGTGGTGCGCCTTGGCGGCGGTCTGCGACTTCGGTGCTTTGGTCGGTGCGCCCGGATGTGCTGCGGCGCTGGCGCCGGGCAAGGCGCTGCCGGCGAGAAGCACCAGCGACGCGAGGGCGGCGGCGATGCCGAGGTTGCGTGAGCAGGGCAGGGCAGGGCGGCGGGTCATGGGGAAAACCTAGCCTCTCATCGCTGCCACGTGGTGGCGCTGGCCTCGAACTGGGCGGGGATCTGCACCCTGACGACACAGAAGACGGTGCCGAGCGGATCGTGCATGACCACCCAAGTCTGGATCCGCGCGACCTCGGTGGCACCGAGCGCGATCAGCCGGGCCACCTCTGCCTCGATGTCATCGGTCTCGATGTCGAGATGGATCCGCGGCGTCTCGTCGCCAACCGCCTGGATCATCAGCTCGACGCCGGGTGTGGGCTCGCCGAGCGAGGTGTAGTCAGGATCATCGGCCTCGACCTCGGCGGCCCGCTCGAGCCCGGCCGCCCAGAATCTCACCTCCCGGTCATAGTCCGGGCGCGGGACGTCGATGATCGCGCCGGCGAGCCGGCTGCGGTGGCTAGCCACCCTGCACCACGCAGAAGGCCACTCCGGCCGGATCGCGCATGGCCACCCAGTGGTGGCTCCGCGAGATCTCGGTCGCGCCGAGGCCCACCAGGCGCGCGACCTCGGCGTCACGATCCGCGCTCTCGAAGTCGAGGTGAACCGGGCGGGTGTCGTCCCCGGTGGCCTGCACCATGAAGTAGACCCCGGGGGTCACCTCGTCGTACTGCGCGTAGTCGGGGAACTTCTCGGTGATCTCTGGTTCTTTGCCGAGTGCGCCGGTCCAGAACGTGACCGCGCGGTCGAAGTCGGCTCTGGGGACGTCGACGAGGGCGCCGGCCAGGCGCAATGGAGGCGTCATGGGAGCAGACTGCCACGGACCAGTGACACAGTCACCGCCTTACGATCGACGCATGCCTGCGGAGCCGCGTGCTCGGCCGGACGGTGCACCGGTGGGGCGGCGCGTCGTACTCGGCCTGCTCGGCGTCGGCGCGGTGGGGATCGTCACCGGGTCGCGGCTGCAGACCGCGCTGTTGCGAGTGCTCGGCCCGCTCGAGGATCGCGACCCGACCGGGCTGCTCTCGCTGTTTCCGCTAGGTGACACCTTCCGGTTCTACTCGGTCACCGCGAGTGTGCCGCAACGCGATGCGGGCGACTACCGGCTGCGGGTTTCGGGACTGGTCGAGCGGCCCGCGACCTACACCCTTGCCGACCTTCAGGCGATGCCACAGCTCGCGATCGTGAGGGACTTCCAGTGCGTCACCGGCTGGCGGGTGCCGCAGGTCCACTGGCGCGGGGTCCAGCTCTCGCATCTGCTCGAGGCAGCGGGACCGACCGCCGAGGCGACGGCGGTGCGGTTCCGGTCCTTCGATGGCAGCTACACCGAGAGCCTGACCCTCGCCCAGGCCCGGCGCTCCGACGTCATCGTCGCGCTGGACATGCTCGGGGGCCCGGTGAGCCATGATCACGGCGGCCCGGTCCGGCTCTACGTCGCGCCGATGTACGGATACAAGAGCCTGAAGTGGCTGTCCGGCATCGAGCTGACTGCCGAGGTCGTGCCCGGTTACTGGGAGCATCGCGGCTACGCCATCAACGGCTTCGTCGGTGCCTCGAACGGACGAAGTGATGAGCCCACTCACTAAGGACCGCCGCGAACTCGTCCGCTTCAGCCTCGCCGTCCGGCTGGTGCACGCCGCCACGGCGGCGCTGCTGATCGTCTGCATCGCGACGGCGGCAATCCTCTACAACGGCTCTCTCGCGGTCTTCTTCGGCGACCGGTACGTCGTCGAGCAGGTCCACGTCTGGTGTGGCTTCGCGCTGCCGGTGCCGATCATCGTCGGGCTGGTGTCGCGGGCCTACCGCCTCGACCTGGGCCGGCTCAACCGCTTCACCTCGCTGGACTGGAAGTGGCTGCGGTCGCGGCATCGCCGTGACGGCTCGATCCCGGTCGGGAAGTTCAACGCCGGCCAGAAGCTCAACGGCGCGTTGAGTGCCGGTGCGATCGGCGCCCTGTTGGCGAGCGGCATCGTGATGTATTTCACCAACGTCTTCCGGTTGTCCTGGCGTAGCGGTGCGACGTTCGTGCACGACTGGTTCGCGCTCGGGCTCGGTCTGCTCGTCGTCGGCCACGTCCTCTACGCGCTGCGTGACCCGCAGGCGATGACCTCGATGCGGACCGGGCGGGCGCCACTGCGCTGGGCCCGCCGCGAGCACGATGAATGGGCCGAGGAGGTTGCCGGCGCCGACGAGGCGACCGACGTCGTCCCGTGAGTTGCGCGGCGCGTGGCTGGGTGAGCGACATTCACGAGCCGCGGGCGCCTTTGATCCACCGGCGTCCCTTGCCCGGGCTGCGGCGGTATTTTCGCTGCTATTGCTAGTAAAAAGTTTGGCCCGGGCGCTTGAAACTGTCGGCCGGTCAGGATAGGATCGAACACATGTTCGAAGTTGATCCGGGCGAGTGGGAGGCCATATCGGCCGATGATCGTGCCTCGATCGGTGACTGGGATTTCCCCGCCGACGACGGCGAGACACCGTCGATCCCGGCCGGCCTGGACGAGTGGGTGCACGAGGCGCAGTTGTGCGCACCGGGTCTAGCGACCCTGGGATTGTTGACCGCAACGCCGTTCGAGCTGCTCTCGGAGGAGGGCCGCAGCCTTTCGCTGCGACGGATGACTGAGTACGCGGCATACGTCGAGGGTCTGAAGGCCGAGTTGACTGCATTGATCGCCGGGCCGGTGCCGGCGTCGTTGCACGAAGCCCGAGACGATTTCTCCGCCCACGAGATCGCTGTCGCGACGAAGAGCAGCGTCTACGCCGCGGATCGTCAGATCGCGCTGGCGCGAGATCTTGTCAGCGTGCTTCGCGCGACGGGTGCTGCGATGCGCGCCGGTGACGTGACTGCCGCACAAGCACTGGCCCTGCACGACACCACGGGCCAGCTGCCGGTGGAGGTGGCGCGGGCGATCGAAGCGCGGGTGCTGCGGCGGGCGGCAATCCAGAGCCTCCGCAACTTCAAGGCCAGCCTTGCTCGCGCCGCGGCCGCGCTCGACCCGGACTTCGTCAAGCGCTCGAAGGAGGCTCGCGCCGAGGTCGAGGTCACGCACACCGCGTTCGGCGACGGCGTCGGACAGCTGTACGTCCGCGGGCCACTCGAGATCACGACGGCGATCCACATGGCGCTCACCGCGTACGCCGCCAAGACCAAGGACAGCCTCGGTGGCACCGTCGACCAGCGCAAGCTTGCCGCGGTGCGGGACTGGGCGGAGATCGACCTCGCCTCAGCCGACACCCCGAGCCACCACCGCCGGCTGCCCACCGTCAACGTCGTGATCGACCTCGCCACCCTGTTCGGGCTGCGCAACCACCCTGCCGAGATCCCCGGCGTCGGGCCACTACCCGCCGACGCCGCTCGCTGGTTGCTCGCCGACGGCGCGCCACTTCGCCGGCTGATCATCGACCCACTGACCGGGCACCTGCTCGACTACGACACCAGCACCTACACCGTGCCCCCTGACCTCGCCGACTATCTGATCGCCAAGAACGTCACCTCAGCGGCACCCCACAGCACCGTTGACTCCCGGCTGGCAGACATGGAGCACAACATCCCGCACGATCAGCGCGGTCCGACAGATCCAATCAATGTCACTCCGGTTGACAGGCGGTGGCATCGGTCGAAAACCCACGGTCGATGGCGGTACCGGAAACGCGAGGACGGGGCGGTGATCTGGACCAGCCCGACCGGTCTCACCTGCCAGGTCGATCCGTACGACTATCGGACCGCACCGGTTGGGTCTTCTTGAGGTGCCCTAAGGCGAGACCGTTTACCCAGTTAGAAGGCCTGCGGGTGGTTCTCCCGCCGCCGAACACGGTTGTTCGTCAAGGCGCAGGCGACAGATAGCCAGTCGCAGACCGGCGCAAGGGTCAGGAAACTGCTACTAGGAGTTCCTCGGAGTTGTTCGGGGGGTGGAGATCGTCGGTCCTGCCTCGGAAGTAGCGCTTGGTCAGCGTGGCCGCTGACACGTGCTGGACCTCCTTGAAGCCAGCTTGGCGGGCCAGATCCAGCATCACGGTCGGCGTGAAAAAGCTGATGAACGGCGTCCCGCTCGCCCTGGCGCCGCGTTCTGCCATCTCCAAACCGGGGCGTACCTCGGGATCCGCGAGCTCGAGGGGGAGGATGAACGTCGTGGCGAACGTGGACCCAGCGGCAAGCGTTGCGACTTGCCTCAGCGCGACGAGGTTCGCCTCCTTGGTGAGGTACATGCTGACGCCCGTGGAGACGACAACCGCCCGCCGGTCCGCATCGAAGCCAGCCGACGCCAAGTGCTCCCGCCAGGACTCCCCTAACTCGAAATCGACCGGAACGAGCCGCAGCCACTCCGGTACGCCGAAGCCGAGCTCGATCAAACGTTGTCGCTTCCAAGCCTGATGGCCGGACTGGTCCACTTCGAATACCGTGAGGCGAGAAGCGATCTCCGGTCTGCGCTGAGCGAACGTGTCGAGCCCGGCACCGAGGATGACGTACTGATCTACGCCGCGACCCGCCTGTTCCACAACCAGATCCTCGACGAAACGCGCCCGCCCGACGATCGAGGCGCGGAATGGTCTCGTGGTCTGTGGATCCATGTCCGGCCGGTCACGCCAGCTGTCATCGGGAGCCGCCAGAGCGAGACCGATCTCGTCTTCGAGTACGTGCGGAGAAGGGTCGACCTCGACGTGCATGGCCCGCCAGAGCGCGACCCGCACCGCCGTCGGGTCCGGCACCGCGGCCTGATGGCCAGTCGTCGCCTTCTGCTCTTCGCCGGTCATCTCGCCGCCGAGATTTGCAGGCTCAACAGACGACCGTCGGGACCCTTCGGTCGTCATGTCAGTTCCCCTCCAGTCCTTGGCGAGCTTGGCGGGGGCGCGGTCAAGCCATGCCTCGACGATGATCTCCTCGAGCTCCGGCAGGTCGATGTTGTCGAGCTTCACGAGCACCGCGGGGTAGCCCGTGAAGTGCGGCGTCGTGAAGTAGATGTCCGGCTCGGCCTCGACCAGGGCTTCCTTCACCCCGACGTCGGCGACCCGGACGCCGAGGATGGCGCCGGTCGGCGCGGCGTCGCCGAGCGCGGCGAGATCGCTCTTGCGCAATGGCCGCTCCCAGACGAACAGCTTGTCCTTGACTCGCCAGTGGGTGTCGCCCGCGGTGCGGACCGTCTCCGAAGTCTCCGGCAGCGCCCGTGCGAGGCGGCCGACATCCGCGAGCGTCGCCATCAGCTGATATGAACCTTGCGGAAGGTGGCGTTCTTGTCGGCCGAGATCCGCAGCGCTCCGAAGACCTGCTCGTGCAAGGTCAGTGGCCGGATCGCCGCGTCGTACGTCGCGCTCCACTGCTTGCCCACCAGCTGCCCGGTCGAGCAGTTCTGCCGGTAGCCGCTTCGACGGGTGCTGGTCAACCGGGCCGAGCCGGTCGCGATCCCACCCGCGGAGTGCGCGGTCACGGTGGCCCCGCCGGCGGAGGTCAGCCTCGGCGCGGGCGACTTGACGATGACGGTGTCGATGCGGGTCGCGTGGGCCGGCGTTGAGAGCCGGATCGAGCGGTTGGCCTCGAGGTGGCTCACCGGCTTGTTGCCCTTGGCCGCGACATCGGTGCCGTTGATGTCGATGTTGGCGTGGCTCGCGGTCCAGCTGAGGCCGGCTTGGCAGGGGATGGCGGCGCACGCCTCCTCGACGTCAGGCCCATGACCTGCGCTCAGCCTCCCGTGAGCGAAGGACACCGATCGCTGCGCGACCGCACCCCAGCTCTCGGTGCCTGGCGAATGGCTGCGGAACTTCAGTGTGCCCTTCAGCGCCACCAGGTGGATCTGGTTGCCGTTGGCGTTGTCGCACACCTGGGTCGTCAGCCGGCTGACCGGAGAGATGACGAGTGAGAGCCGGCCGTACGGCGCCAGCTGCCCGGCGGTCTTCAGCGTGCCGTTGCCCCCCGAGGTGTCGGTGAACGAACCCGGCGCAACGGTGAAGCTCCAGGTGTGAGTCTCGTGCCCGCTGTTGCCACGAAGGCTGACCGCAACGGTGCTCGGACGATCGGCATTGGAGCCGCCGGCGTTCTTGGCAAAGCGGGTCGCCCGCACCGAGAGCGACAGGTGCCGGCCGGAGGTGGTGGTGACGTGGACCACGCCGCTGGTCAGGATGGTGAGCGACTCGGGAGTGCTGGCCGGCCGGGCCGACGCGGGTGCGGCTAACGCGAGGCCCGCTGCCGCGATCGCGGCGCCCGAGAGCAGCCTGACAAAGCGTCGGTCGCTCGACATCGGACCCCCTTCGGCCGCGTGGCTGGCTCCGCCGGTTTGCGCACCTGCCGCTAACGTACTGCGTCGCGCCGTAGGCTGGATTTCATGGCAGCGCGGACATATCAGGTGCGGACGTACGGCTGCCAGATGAACGTGCACGACTCGGAGCGGATCGCCGGGCTGCTCGAGGCGTCGGGCTATTCGCGGGCTGACGACGGCGCGGCGCCGGATCTGGTGGTGTTCAACACCTGCGCGGTCCGGGAGAACGCCGACAACCGGCTTTACGGCAATCTCGGTCAGCTGCTCCCGATGAAAAAGGACCATCCCGGCATGCAGATCGCGGTCGGCGGCTGTCTGGCGCAGAAGGACCAGGGCGTCATCGTCGACCGCGCGCCGTGGGTCGACGTCGTGTTCGGCACGCACAACATCGGGTCGTTGCAGGTCCTGCTCGAACGTGCCCGGGTCGAGGCGGAATCACAGGTCGAGCTGCTCGAAGCGCTCGAGACGTTTCCCTCGACGCTGCCGTCGCGGCGCGAGTCGGCGTACCGCGCCTGGGTCAGCATCAGCGTCGGGTGCAACAACACCTGCACGTTCTGCATCGTGCCGTCGTTGCGCGGCAAGGAAAAGGACCGCCGCGCCGGCGACATCCTGGCCGAGATCGAGACCCTGGTTGCCGCCGGCGTACTCGAGGTCACCCTGCTCGGGCAGAACGTCAACTCCTACGGCGTGGATTTCGGTGACCGGCAGGCGTTCGGCAAGCTGCTGCGCAGTTGCGGGGAAGTCGCCGGGCTCGAGCGGGTGCGCTTCACTTCGCCGCATCCGCGCGACTTCACCGACGACGTCATCGCCGCGATGGCGCAGACACCGAATGTCATGCCGAGCCTTCACATGCCGTTGCAGTCGGGCAGCGACCGGGTGCTGGCGTCGATGCGACGGTCCTATCGGGCCGAGAAATACCTTGGCATCATCGACCGGGTGCGAGCCGCGATCCCCGACGCGGCGATCACCACCGACGTGATCGTCGGCTTTCCGGGCGAGACCGAGGACGACTTCGCCCGGACGCTCGAGGTGGTGGCGCAGTCCCGGTTCGCCGGCGCCTTCACCTTCCAATACTCGGTGCGACCGGGCACTCCGGCCGCGACGATGCCTGACCAGGTGTCGCCGGAGGTCGTCGCGGAGCGGTACGCGCGGCTGATCGCGGTTGTCGAGCAGAGTGCATGGAGCGAATCCAAAACCTGTGTCGGCTCGTCCGTCGAGGTCCTCATCGCCGAAGGCGAAGGCCGCAAAGACGTTGCTACTCAACGGCTTTCTGGCCGTGCCCGCGACAACCGGCTGGTCCATGTCGCGGCCTGCGAGGCGCGACCTGGGGACGTCGTCCGCGCCGTCGTCTCCTACGCCGCGCCCCATCATCTGGTCGCCGACGAGGTCCTCGACATCCGGCGTACTCGTGGCGGCGACGCCTGGCAGGCGCAGCGCGAGTCGCCGGCGCCGACCGGCGTGTTGCTCGGTATGCCGGGTCGACCTGGCTGATGCCGCGCGTCATCGCTGTCGTGGGGCCGACCGCGACCGGCAAGTCGGCGCTCGCCGTCGCGCTGGGCAACCGGCTGGGCGGCGAGGTGATCAACGCCGACTCGATGCAGCTCTACCGCGGCATGGACATCGGCACCGCGAAGCTCACTCCGGTCGAGCGTGACGGCGTGCCGCACCACTTGCTCGACATCTGGGATGTCACCCAGACCGCGAGCGTTGCCGACTATCAACAGCGAGGCCGTGACTGCATCGAAGAGCTGCTGGCCCGCCACGTGACGCCGGTGATCGTCGGTGGCAGCGGCCTTTATGTCCGTGCGCTGCTTGACCGGATCGAGTTCCCCGGGACCGACCCGGCGTTGCGCGCCGACCTCGAGGCCGATCTCGCGACGCTAGGTGCGCGGCGGCTGCACGAGCGGCTGGCGACGGTCGATCCCGCCGCCGCCCAGGCGATCGCGCCCGAGAACGGCCGCAAGATCGTCCGCGCGCTGGAGGTGATCGCGCTGACCGGCGAGCCGTTCACGGCGGCACTTCCGGCGTACGACGCACCGCATTACGACGCGGTCCAGATCGGGCTCGACCTACCGACCGCCGCGCTCGATGCGCGGATCAGCCAGCGGGTCGAGACGATGCTCGGCAAGGGTCTCGTCGAGGAAGTGCGCGAGCTCGAGGCGGCCGGTCTGCGCCGCGGCGTGACCGCATCCCGCGCGCTCGGCTACGCCCAGATCCTCGGGTGGATCGATGGCCGGCTCACCATCGCCCAGGCGATCGCCGAGACCGCGCAGACCACCCGGCGCTTCGTCCGCCGCCAGCGGTCATGGTTCCGCCGCGACCCCCGGATCAGCTGGATCGACCCTGCCGCCGCGATCGACGACGTACTGGCACTCGTCCGCCCCTGACCCGCGGATGTGCCATGCGTGGGCCGATAGCCCCGCGGATGTGCCATGCGTGGGCCGATAGCCCCACCAATGGCACATCCGCGGGCCAGGACCGTGCCAAATATGGCCACGACGGGCCATGTCAACCCAGATCGGTCGTGACGAATACTCGGACCGTGACCCGGATCCACCTTGACCTCGTGCCGGCGCTCTCGCGCGCCGTCGCCGATGATGCGCTGGTCGTGCACTACCAACCTGAGGTCGACCTCGCCAGCGGGGCCGTCGTCGGCATGGAGGCGCTGCTGCGCTGGCAGCACCCGCAGCGCGGCCTGCTCTGGCCGGTCGACTTCCTCGTCATCGCGGACGGTGCCGGCTTGCTGCCGACGCTGGGCTGGGAGGTGCTGCGCCGCGCTGCGAAGGAGCTGTCCTCCTGGAGGTCGCTGTCGCCGCTCGCCGGTGGCTCGCCACGCCAGCTCTGGGTGAATGTCTCTGCTTCGCAGCTGCTCGAGGTCGACTTCGTCGAGCGGATCGCCGCCCTGGTCCAGGAGTTCGACCTCCCTCTCGACACCCTCGGGCTCGAGGTGACCGAAGAGACGTTGGCCACCGGCAGCCGCCATGCGCCGGGGATGCTGCACGAGCTGCGCGAGGCCGGCGTCGCGCTGGCGATCGACGACTTCGGCACTTGGTACTCCGCACTCGGCACCCTCGGTGAGCTGCCGATCGACGCCGTGAAGCTCGACCAGTCGTTCGTCCGGGGCGTCGGCTCCGACCTCGAGAACGACTCGATCGTCTCCTCGGTCATTGCACTGGCGCATGCCCACGGGGTGCGAGTGGTCGCCGAAGGCGTCGAGAGCTGGAGCGAAGGTGCCCGGCTGTGCGAGATCGAGTGTGACCGAGCGATGGGCTATCTGTTCAGCGGACCGCAGATCGCCGAGCACGCCCGACTGATGCTGGCCCATGGTGCCGGCTGGACCGCGCCGCAGCCGCGAGTGCCGGCGCTCGATGCGCAGCGAGGCGCGGTCGGGCCAAAACTCTGAAACCGCGCCTACCCTTTTAGCCGTGAGGTTCGTCAAGGGTCACGGCACCGAGAACGACTTCGTCGTGCTCCCTGACTTCGAGGGCGACCTCGACGAGTCACTGGTGCGGGCCCTGTGCGACCGCCATGCCGGGATCGGCGCCGACGGCGTGCTGCGTGTCCTGCTGACCCCCGATGGCTACTTCATGGACTACCGAAATGCCGACGGATCAATCGCCGAGACCTGCGGGAACGGCATCCGGGTGTTCGCCCGCTACCTCGTGACCGCCGGCCTGCTGCCGGCCGGAGACCTGGTTATCGGCACGCTGTCCGGCCCGCGTGCGGTGACGGTGCCGGGTGACGGTGGCGACATCACCGTCGACATGGGCCCGGCTACCAGGCTCGCCGGTGCCGATATCACGGTCGGTACGTCGTCATGGAACGCACTCGGCTGGTCGATGGGCAATCCGCATCTCGTTGTGCTCGACGCCGGTCCGATCGACCTGCTCGACCTGAGCTCGCCGCCCGCAGTCGATCCGGCGTCGGCGTACCCGGATGGGGTCAACGTCGAGCTGCTCGAGCCGGTTGGCGAGCGCCACGTGCGGATGCGGGTCCACGAGCGAGGCGTCGGAGAGACCCGCTCCTGCGGCACCGGCGCCTGCGCCGCCGCTGTTGCCGTGATGGACGAAACCGCCGAGCGCTCGACCTGCATTGTCGATCTGCCGGGCGGCCGGCTCGTCGTCGCGTGGTGCGAGGACGGCACGGTGCTGATGACCGGGCCGGCGGTGCTCGTCGCCGCCGGCGAGGTCGAGCCGCCGGTTATCCAATCGCCACGCCGCTAGGTGCGTGACACCATTGCGGTGACATGACCGCCGAAAACTACGACCCGCGCGACATCGAGCACGACGGCTCTGCTGCGAGCGCCGCTGTCGGGCTCGACCTCGAGGAGCGCCGCGCGCTTCGCCGGGTCGCCGGGATCTCCACCGAGCTCACCGATGTCACCGAGGTCGAGTACCGCCAGCTCCGCCTCGAACGGGTGGTCCTGATCGGGGTGTGGACCGAGGGAACGCTCGCTGCCGCCGAGGTCTCGATGGCCGAGCTCGCCGCGCTGGCCGAGACCGCCGGCTCGATCGTGCTCGAAGGTCTGGTGCAACGCCGCTCCAACCCCGACTCGGCCACCTTCATCGGCTCAGGCAAGGCCCGCGAGCTGCGCGACATCGTCGTGGCGACCGGCGCCGACACCGTCGTCTGCGACGGCGAGCTGACGCCCAGCCAGCTCAACAAGCTGGAGGGCATCGTCCGGGTCAAGGTGATCGACCGGACCGCGCTGATCCTCGACATCTTCGCCCAGCACGCCCGGAGCAAGGAGGGCAAGGCGCAGGTCGAGCTGGCGCAGCTGGAGTACATGCTTCCCAGACTCCGCGGCTGGGGTGAGTCGCTGTCGCGGCAGGCCGGTGGTCGGGTCGCCGGTGGTGGCGGCATAGGCACCCGCGGGCCCGGTGAGACCAAGATCGAGACCGACCGGCGCCGGATCCGCACCCGCACCGCGAAGCTGCGGCGTGAGATCGCCGGGATGAAGGCCGCCCGCGAGGTCAAGCGCCAGGAGCGCAAGCGCCGGTCGGTTCCATCGGTCGTGATCGCCGGCTACACCAATGCCGGCAAGTCCTCGTTGCTCAACCGGCTCACCGACGCCGATGTGCTGGTTGAGAACGCGCTGTTCGCCACCCTCGACCCGACGGTACGCCGGGCCGCGACCCCCGACGGCATCGCGTTCACACTCGCCGACACTGTCGGCTTCGTGCGCCATCTGCCGCACCAGCTGGTCGAGGCGTTCCGCTCGACGCTGGAAGAAGTCGAGGAAGCCGACCTGATCCTGCACGTCGTCGACGGGTCCGATGCCGATCCGCTCTCGCAGCTGAGCGCGGTCCGCGAGGTCTTTGCTGATATCGGCGCGCTCGGTGTGCCGGAGCTGGTCGTCATCAACAAGGCCGACGCGGCTGACCCCGACGCGCTCTATCACCTGCGTCATGCCGAGCCGGGCGCCGTCGTCGTCTCGGCACGAACCGGCGCCGGCATCGACGCCCTGCGTGACCGGGTCAGCGCACTGGTGCCGCGACCGGACGTGCCGGTCTCGATCCTGGTGCCCTTCGACCACGGCGAGGTGGTGTCGCGGGTACACAAGTACGGCGATGTGCAGACCGTCTCGCACACCGCAGAAGGCACTCACATCGAGGCGCGGCTCCCTCGCTGGCTGGCTGGCGAAGTCGCGACATATGCCGCACCCGCTGTGGTCGAATAGAAAGCGTGCGAAACAGATCGGTCGTGGTCCTGGTCGTGGTGGCGGCGGCCGTCGCCGCGCTGCTGAATCCGGTGGGTGCCCACGCGAAGCCGCCAAACCCCCGCGCCAACCCGAAGACCAACACCGCGCCGAGCCAGTCGTTCATTCAGGCCTGCGCCTTCATGTCGACCACCAAGGCAAGCAACGACAGCTGTGACAAGGCTGCGCTGGTCGACTTCGACAAGGTCCGCCATCAAGAAGGCCTCGGTCGAATGGTGCTCCCGCACGACTTCGACCGCCTCGGCGTGCCGTCGCAGCTGATGGCGATCACCAACATCGAGCGGGTCGACCGCGGCTTGCCGGCCTTTGCCGGCCGTTCGGGTGCACTCGACAAGCTCGCTCAGGGCGGCGCCAACCACGACACCGACGCATCGTTCCCGCCGTACACGCCCGGGGAGTGGGACGGCGGGGCGTGGGCCGGTGGCGCGAACTCGGCGCTGCTCTCGGACTTCGAGTGGGTCTACGACGACGGCCTGGGCTCGGGCAACATCGACTGCACGCCGACGAACAAAGGCGGCTGCTGGGGCCACCGCGACAGCCTGCTCAACGACCACTACACCGCGCCGTTGGTGATGGGGGCGGCGGTCGCGTACAACACCAAGTTCGGTACGTCGATGGCCGAGGTGCTCATCGGCGACGATCACAGCGAAAAGGTCGACCGGTCGCCGATCTGGAGGACGATCGCCGCGACGATGCCGGTCGGACTGTCGGCGGCGAAGCTGACGGTCGTGACCCACAACGCGAAGCGCGGGCATGCCACGGTCAAGGTCAGGGCCTACGTCAGCACGAAGATCACCGCGAAGCTGCACTCCGGCACCAAGTACTGGTCGGTGTCACCGAAGTCGTGCCGGTTGGCCGCCGGCCATGCCTGCACGTTGCACCTGTCGTTCCACTCCAAGCACCGCGGCACGCATCACGCAACGCTGCGCGTGAGCGGCCCGGTCGCGACCCGCAGCGTGAAGCTGATCAGCCATCGTCGCTGACTGCTAGCCTGGGTCATTGACGGCGTCGCAGCCGTCCCTCCCGCGGGCGAGCCGCCCGCGAGGTCGCACGTAGCACCGGTTGCTCTTCTCATCGATGGGCTTCAGCACACGACCGCGGCCCACGCGATGTTTGGAGTTCTGTTATGCCTGCGCAATCCCCGCGCGGCCGAAATGCCGCGCCTCGAAACCGCCGTTCCGGCCGCAAGCCAGCGTCGGCCTCGAAGCCGATCCGGGTCCCCGCACCGTCCGCTCTCGAGCGGGCGCTCGACGAGGCGGCGGACGCCCCTGAGCCCGCCATCAGAGACTTCGCCCAGCTCGGTCTGCCCGCGCCGCTGGTGACCGTCCTGGCTCGACGCGGAGTGCACCAGCCGTTCGCGATCCAGACCCGCACCCTGCCGGACGCACTGGCCGGCCGCGACGTCCTCGGCCGCGCCCAGACCGGGTCAGGCAAGACCCTCGCCTTCGGCCTGCCGTTGCTGACCCGGCTGGTGTCCGGGACCAACAACCGCCGGGCGCCGGGTTCGCCGCGCGGGCTGGTGCTGGTCCCCACCCGCGAGCTCGCCCGCCAGGTCGCGGACGCGCTTTCCCCGCTGGGCCATCCGCTCTACCTCCGGGTGACGACGGTGTACGGCGGGGCGCCGATGGGCCGTCAGATCGAGGCGCTGCGTCGCGGTGTCGACGTCGTCGTCGCCACTCCCGGCCGGCTGATCGACCTGCTCGAGCGCCGCGCGCTCAACCTTGACTCGATCGAGATCACGGTCCTGGACGAGGCGGACCACATGGCCGATCTCGGCTTCCTGCCGGCGGTCACCCAGCTGCTCGACCTGACGCCGGCCGGCGGTCAGCGGATGCTGTTCTCGGCGACTCTCGATCGCGGGGTGTCCCGGCTGGTCGAGCGTTATCTCAGCGATCCCGCGATGCACGCGATCGCCTCGGCGGCGGCACCGATCGAGGACGTCGAGCACCACGTGTTCACGGTGCAGAACTCCGACAAGGTGGCGCTCGCCACCGAGATCGCGTCGCGGCCGGCACGGACCCTGCTGTTCGTCCGCACCAAGCACGGCGCCGACCGGTTGGCCCGCCAGCTGGGCAACGGTGGTGTCGAGGCAGTTGCGATCCACGGCAACCTCAACCAGGGCCAGCGGCAGCGGGCACTCGACGGATTCACCGCCGGCCGCACCCGGGTGATGGTGGCGACCGACGTCGCCGCCCGCGGCATCCACGTCGACAACGTCGACCTGGTGGTCCACTATGACCCGCCGAATGACTCCAAGGACTACCTGCACCGCTCCGGTCGCACTGCGCGGGCCGGCGCCAGCGGCACCGTGGTGTCGTTCGTCGACCCGGCGCAGTCGCGCGATGTCGCCCGGATGCTCGAGGCCGCGTCGGTGACGGCGACGACGGCGTCGGTCCGGCCCGGTGCGCCGCAGGTGCGAGCACTCGCCGAGTCCGGCGACCCGGTCATCGTCACCGCGCTGATAGAGCGTTCGACGCCGCCATCCGCACCGTCGCGGCGTACCTCTGGTACCTCGGGTCGTTCACCGCGATCGAGGAACCCCCGCCGCGGCGGGTCCCACGAGCGCAGCGCCGCACACCACAACTCGAACGGACGATCCGCCCGTCAGGGCTGAGGCGCCTCCAGCGCCCGGATCGCCTCGACGGTCCGGGCGCAGCACTTGCCGTCCCGGAGCGGCAGGGCGGCCGCCATCCGGTCGGCGTACTTCGGCTCGGCCCGGCCGTCGCGAGCGAGCAGCTCCTCAACCGCTTCGGTGGCCGCCTCGACCGTGCGGGTGACCGGCCCGAAGCCACTGGTCTCGTAGTCCCACTCGCCGCGACGGTAGGCATGGTTGCCGTCGAAGAACGCCGCCTGATCGAACTGGAAATAGACGACCGGGCGCTCAAGATACGCGGCCTCGAAGGCCATCGAGGAGTAGTCGGTGACCAGGATCCCGGCCCGTGCGAGCAGCGCCTGGATGTCGACATCTCGAAACCGGTGCGACGTGATGCTCTCGGGCAACGGGCTGGTGTCGAGGTAGTGCTGCATGTTCGGATGCGGGACGAACTCAACCTCCCAACCATGTCGAGCGACCGCCGCGTGCAGCGATTCGGATTCGAGGAACGAGCGCCACGCGAGGGCGTACTCGCTCTGCCAGAAGTTCGCCAGACCGTCCCGCAGGTTGCTGGTGGCGACGCGGTCCTGCAGCAGGTCGCGTCGCCAGGTAGGCGCGACCAGGATCAACCGCCGCCCATCGGCCGGCGTCCGGCCGGCGATTTCGAGGAGCCGGTCGTGGCGCGGGAACCCGGTCATTGCGACCTCGCGGGTTGTGTGGACGTACGGCGTACCGTCGCCGACGAACGACGCATGCTCGTCGGGACTCGCGCTGATCATCAGCTCGATCGGCTTGGGGTTGATCCATACCGACAGGTCGTCTTTGGTCACCCCGTGCTGCAGGAAGGTGAACTTCCATCTAGGGCGACCGAAGCGCGCCGCTGACAGCGGGCTGACGACGTAGTGGTCGACCTGCGAGGAGATGAGGTGGCGGCAGTTCAGCAGCGCGATCGTGTGGCGCCTGGAGCGGTGGTCGATCAGCCGGAAGCCGGCGCGCCGCAACCGGTCCCAGTCCGAGCTGCGCTTCGAGAGCACGAACCAGGCGTTGACCGCCGGTTCGTGTTCTTTCAGGTGTTGGTAGAGCCGTTCGGCATTGTCCTGGGCCTGGTCGTCGCGGTCGATCAGCAACCAGGCGTCGCGGTAGCGGCGGGTCGCCAACGTGCTACGCGCGTAGCGGCGCAGGGCGGCGTCGAGCAGCTGGCGGCGCAGCTGACGCCGACCGCGTCGCCGGCGCACGCGGACCCGCAACGCGGGCTCCTGACCGAGTGAGCGTTGCACCGCCCGCGGGGCGGCTCGGTATCGCGGCCGCGTCGGCCGGCCGAGCGCCAGCGGCGCGCGCTTGCCGTCCAGCTCGACGGCGAGCGTCCCAGCCGCCGGCAGCCAGGCGATGCGCTGATAGAGCATCGTCTGGCCGAGGAAGCGAACTGCGCGGACCTTTTCATGCTCTGGCGACACCGCGAGGCCGGCGACCCGGAACGCCTCGCTCGGGCGCTCACAGGCGTAGTAGTACCAGACGCGAACCAGCTGCCGTGTGACGTCGAAGGCGTCGATGTGGACGGTCGGTGGGGACGGCTCGACCCCTTTCGCGCCGATCAGCAGTGCGGCCCGCGCCTCGGTGCTCATCGGGGCCAGCGTGAAGTCCTCGATGACCTCGGTGTCGATCAGCGTCATGATCCGTCGCAGCAGCTCATGGAACCGCTCGCTGACCGGCTCGGAGATGCCGCCGGTCGGTGAGTTCGGGCGGCCATCGTTGCGGAAGAAGAAGGCGAGCTCGTAGATGACGAGCAGCTGAGCCCATCGCGGGATCGCGCCGCGCTGGGTCTGGATCTCGGTCAGCAGGCCGAGCAGTCCGTACTCCAGCAGGTCGGTGTATTTCGCCGCCTTGGTCCAGCTGCTCTGCACCAGCGACGATCCGTCGGCGCGGTCGCGGTAGAGGTATCGCGACTCCGGGATGACCGCGAGCACCGGCGCGTTGACCGACGCTAGATAACGCGCGGTGAAGTGGGCGTCTTCGAAATTCGGCCGGACTCGCGGGTCGAACCGAAGCGAGGATCGCTCGATCACCGCTCGGCGGTAGAACGCCGACGCCGCCTGCAGGTGGATGTAGCGGGGTTGGCGGTCCAGCTCGATGACTCGCTGGCCGCGGGCGAACTTGAACCGCAGCGGATGGGTGTTCGACACCCGCCCGGTTTCGTCGTCGAGGCGTAGCAGGTTGGCGGCCACGAGCTGAGTCTCGGTTGCCGGCTCGGAGCGCAGAAACTGTTGGATCGCCTCGAAATATCCCAGGTCCAGCCGGTCGTCGGGATCTGGGAAGGTGACCCAGGTGCCGGACACCTCGGCCAGGCCGCGGTTGCGGGCGCCGGCCAGCCCGGTGTTGGCCTGGCTGACCAGCGAGGCCTTGAGCGGGGTTCGCTCGATCCACGCCCGGACCAACGATGCGGACTCATCTGGCGAGCCGTCATCGACGAAGACGAACTCGATCGGGGCGCCGTCGAGGCGCTGCGCGTCGACCGAATCGAGGAACTCCGGTAGGTATCGCGCGATGTTGAACATCGCCACCACGACCGACATCGAGGCGTCCGTCAATCGTCCCCCTGCGCCGGTTCTCCGTCGAGTGCGGCGGGTGCCGCGTGCCACGTTGCAATGACGGTAGTCGACCGCCAAAGGCAAGGGAGGCAGGCGCCGCCGGAGCGCCGACTTTACAGGCGGCGGAACACCGCCGTCACGCGGCCGAGGATGGTCGCGTCATCGCCGTCGATGGGGGAGTAGTCGCGGTTGTGCGGCAGCAGCCAGACATGGCCGTCTCTAAGACTCAGCGTCTTGACGGTCGCCTCGTTGTCGAGCAGGGCGGCGACGATCTCGCCCGGCTCGGCGGTCTGCTGGCGGTGCACCACCACCCAGTCGCCATCGGTGATCGCGGCCTCGATCATCGAGTCGCCTACCACCTGGAGCAAGAACAGCTCGCCGTCGCCGACGATCTGGCGGGGCAGCGCGAAGATGTCCTCGATGGCCTGCTCGGCGAGGATCGGGCCGCCGGCCGCGATCCGCCCGACGAGCGGGACGTACGCCGGGGTCGGACGATCATCTCCCTCGCCGGTGACGTCGCTAGGTGCACTGGCGGGCACCCGAACCTCGACCGCTCGGGGCCGGTTGGCGTCGCGGCGCAGGAAGCCCTTGCGCTCGAGCGTGCTGAGCTGGTGGGCGACGCTGGACGTCGAGGTGAGACCGACCGCCTCGCCGATCTCGCGCATCGACGGCGGGTAGCCGCGCCGCTCGACGGAGTCGCGGATGACCTCGAGCACCTTGCGCTGGCGCGGTGTCAGACCGGCGGCATCCGGCGGGCCGTCCGGGATCTCGCGCACTCGGCTCATCTTCGGGCCGGTCTTCGAGCTGGCTTTCGGGCCGGTCTTCGGGCTGGCTTTGCCGGTCTCGCTGGTGTCGGTCATGTCCGCACCGTAGCGATCTGAGCGGGCAGATTCAAACACCTGTTCGAACGTGTCGCGATTTTGTCGCCGGGACGTGTTATAACTCGTACATGCGTTCGATCGAACGTGCATTCGAAGGGAAGACGACCATGGCGAACTCGGCAGCCAGTGCGGCAGGCAGTGCGGCAGCCAGTGCAACAGTCCATGCAGTGCGGTTGCGGCTTACCCGGCGGGGTCGGCTGGTGCTGGTGGCGGCCGTGACGATGCTCACGGTGCTGGCAGGGCTGACGCTCGGGCTGGGCTCGAGCCTGGCCGCCAGCGGAGGCCCGGCGCCAGATGCGGCGCGCCACACCGTGATCCTGGCGCCCGGACAGACGTTGTGGTCGCTTGCCACCCGAATCGCCCCGCACGACGACCCCCGTTTGGTGGTGGCCGATATCGAAGCACTCAACCACCTCACCGGCGCCCCGGTGCAGGCCGGACAGCGGCTGATCGTGCCGCAGATCAGCTGACGCCGGCAGGCCCAGGAACACGCCGAGATGGCCGAAATGCTTGCGCGATTGCTCGCGAGGCCGTAACTTCGGCCCCCAACATCTTGTGTTACACCGGTGTAGTTCCATCCACAGGTTGTGGAACACCGGGTCCACAGGGTGTGCATAAGGGCGAATCGGCGGGAACCAGCCAGCAGGAGGTGACAAAGCGATGCATTGTCCGTTCTGTCGCTACCCGGACTCCCGGGTCGTGGACTCGCGCGAGACCGACGACGGTGCGGCGATTCGCCGCCGCCGTTCCTGCCCGGAGTGCGGCCGGCGCTTCACCACGCTGGAAACCGCGAGCCTGAGCGTGGTCAAGCGCTCAGGAGCCTGTGAACCGTTCAGCCGGACCAAGGTCATCGACGGCGTCCGCAAGGCCTGCTCCGGCCGGCCGGTCGACGAGGACGCGCTGGCCCGCCTAGGTCAGCGGGTCGAGGAGACGGTCCGAGCCAGCGGGGCCGCCGAGATCCCGGCCCATGAGGTGGGCCTGGCAATCCTCGAGCCGCTCTCCGAGCTCGACGAGATCGCCTACATCCGGTTCGCCAGCGTCTATCGCAACTTCGCCTCGCTCGATGACTTCGTGATCGAGGTCGCCGCGATTCGCGAGCAGGACAGCACCAAACCGGGACCAATCCCGGCCCTTCCAGCGTTGTACTAACCGAGCAAGATGAGCATCCGGAGGACACCTATGACCGAGACGGTGAGCGGCGCGTCGCGCACGACCGGAGCCAGCCGGCGCCAGCGCGGCCTGCGGCTCGAGCGCGTTTTCACGCGCCCGGGCGTGCACCCCTATGACGAGGTCACCTGGGAGCGTCGCGACGTCGTCATGACCAACTGGCGGGACGGGTCGATCAACTTCGAGCAGCGCGGGGTCGAGTTCCCCGACTCGTGGTCGGTCAACGCCGCCAACATCGTCACGACCAAGTACTTCCGCGGTGCGGTCAACACCGACGCCCGAGAGACCAGCCTTCGCCAGCTCATCGACCGGGTGGTCTCGACCTACCGCCGGGCCGGCGAGGACAACGGCTATTTCACATCCCCCGAAGACGCCGAGATCTTCGACCACGAGCTCACCCACATGCTGTTGCACCAGATCTTCAGCTTCAACTCACCGGTCTGGTTCAACGTCGGCACCTCGTCGCCGCAGCAGGTCTCGGCGTGCTTCATCCTCGCCGTCGACGACACGATGGACTCGATCCTGAACTGGTACCGCGAAGAGGGACTGATCTTCAAGGGCGGCTCCGGCGCCGGGCTGAACCTGTCCCGGATCCGGTCGTCGAAGGAGCTGCTCTCATCCGGTGGCACCGCGAGCGGGCCGGTCAGCTTCATGCGAGGCGCGGATGCCTCCGCCGGCACCATCAAGTCCGGCGGCGCCACCCGGCGGGCGGCGAAGATGGTCATCCTCGATGTCGACCACCCCGACATCGAGGAGTTCGTCGAGACCAAGGCTCGCGAGGAAGACAAGATCCGGGCGTTGCGTGACGCCGGATACGACATGGATCTCGGTGGCAAGGACATCGTGTCCGTGCAGTACCAGAACGCCAACAACTCGGTGCGGGTCAACGACGAGTTCATGGGGGCGCTCGAGCAGGGTGCGCCGTTCGGCCTTCGCGCCCGGGGCACCGGCGAGGTCATCGAGACCGTCGACGCCAAGGAATTGTTCGGCAAGATCGCGCAGGCCGCCTGGGCGTGTGCCGACCCCGGCATCCAGTACGACGACACGATCAATGACTGGCACACCACGCCGGAAACCGGACGAATCACCGCATCTAACCCGTGCAGTGAATATATGCATCTAGATAACTCATCTTGTAATCTTGCTTCACTTAACCTACTGAAGTTCCTCGGCAGCGACGACCAGTTCGACGCCGTGAAGTTCGCCAAGTCCGTCGAGCTGATCATCACCGCGATGGACATCTCGATCTGCTTCGCCGACTTCCCGACCGAGGCCATCGGCGACACGACCCGCGCCTACCGCCAGCTCGGCATCGGCTACGCCAACCTCGGTGCGCTGTTGATGGCGACCGGCCACGCCTACGACAGCGCCGGCGGTCGCAGCCTGGCTGCCGCGATCACCTCGTTGATGACCGGCACGGCGTACAAACGATCGGCAGAGCTGGCCGGTGTGGTCGGTTCCTATGACGGCTACGCCCGCAATGCCGAGGCGCACAAGCGCGTGATGCGCAAGCACGCCGCGGCCAACGACGAGGTGCGCCCGATCGACGCAGACGCGGCCCGCGTCCTGCACGTCGCGACCAAGGCGTGGCAGGAGTGCCTGGCGATCGGGGAGAAGAACGGCTGGCGAAATGCCCAAGCCTCAGTACTCGCGCCAACTGGGACAATTGGGCTCATGATGGACTGCGACACCACCGGGATCGAGCCGGATCTGGCGCTGGTGAAGTTCAAGAAGCTGGTCGGCGGCGGCTCGATGCAGATCGTCAACCAGACCATCCCGCGGGCGCTGACCAAGCTGGGTTATGAGAACGAGCGCGCCGAGGCGATCGTCGAGCACATCGCTGAGCACGGCAACATCGTCGATGCGCCCGGTCTCAAACCCGAGCACTACGAGGTCTTCGACTGCGCGATGGGCGAGCGCTCGATCTCCGCGATGGGCCACGTCAGGATGATGGCCGCCACCCAGCCGTTCATCTCCGGCGCGATCTCCAAGACCGTCAACATGCCGGAGTCGGCAACCGTCGAAGAGGTTGCGGACGTCTACTACCAGGGCTGGAAGCTCGGGTTGAAGGCACTCGCGATCTATCGCGACAACTGCAAGGTCGGCCAGCCGCTGACCGATGCTCGCGCCAAGACCGTCGCTGCGCCGGCCGATGCCGGCGATCACCGGCTGGTTCGCCGCCGCCTGCCGCGCAAACGGCCGAGCCAGACGGTGTCGTTCTCGGTGGCGGGCGCCGAGGGTTATATGACCGCCGGCTCCTACCCGGACGACGGGCTCGGCGAGGTATTCCTCAAGCTCGGCAAGCAGGGTTCGACCCTGGCCGGCGTGATGGACGCGTTCTCGATCGCGATCTCGATCGCGCTGCAGTACGGCGTGCCGCTGGAGACCTACGTCCAGAAGTTCACCAACATGCGATTCGAGCCGGCCGGCATGACCGACGACCCGGACATCCGGATGGCGCAGTCGGTGATGGACTACATCTTCCGTCGCCTCGCGCTCGATTACCTGCCGCAGGAGACCCGCGCCGAGCTCGGCATCCACACCGCCGAGGAGCGGGCTGCGACGGTGGCGGCATCGTCGTACGGTTCGGCGCCGGCCGCACCCGCGGTCGACGACGACGAGGAGCTCGACGTCGAAGCGATGCGCGGCAGCGTCCCGGTCGAGGCAGCACACGCGGCGCCGGCACCGGTCGAGGTCCGGTCCTCGACCGAGCTGATCGAAGCCCAGCAAGGAACGGCAGCCGACGCTCCGCTCTGCTTGAGCTGCGGCGTGAAAATGCGCCCGGCCGGGTCCTGCTACGTCTGCGAGTCCTGTGGCTCGACGAGTGGCTGTAGCTGACGTGGACGGCGTTCTCGGTTGCTTGCGTGCTAGCGCACGCGGCGCTCCCTGCGGCCTTGTCCACGCCAGCTACAGTCACTCGTCCTGTGGCTGTAGCTGAGGTGGACGGCGTTCTCGGTTGCTTGCGTGCTAGCGCACGCGGCGCTCCCTGCGGCCTTGTCCACGCCAGCCACAGTCACTCGTTCACAGCTGATCACGGCTGACGTTCGTGCCTGAGCGCGAGCTGTTCTTCTTTAACGGCAGCGTTTTTGACGGGTGGCGGTTTCTTCCGGCGGGCACGGGGGTGCTGGTTCGGGACGGGCGGGTTGTGACCGTCGGCGACGACAAGCCGCCGGTGTCGGCGGAGCCGGTCGATCTCGGCGGCGGCACGTTGGTGCCTGGCTTCATCGACGCCCATGCCCATCCGGTGTTCGCCGGAAACCAGCTACGGCACTGCGATCTGCGAAGCGCCGATGATGCGGCCGGCTACGTCGCGCTGGTGGCCACCTACGCCCGCCAACATCCGGAGCAGGCCTGGATCACCGGCGGCGGCTGGTCGATGGACGCCTTCACCGGTGGCTTGCCACACCGGGAGCTGCTCGACGCGGTCGTCCCTGATCGACCGGTTTTCCTGCCCAACCGCGACGGCCACGGTGCGTGGGTCAACAGCCGGGCGCTCGAGCTCGCCGGGATCGACCGGGCAACGCCGAACCCGCCGGACGGCCGGATCGAACGCGACCAGCTGGGCAACCCGACCGGCATGCTGCAGGAAGGTGCGACGACGCTGGTGGGCCGGCTGTTGCCGGCCGTCACCGCGCAGGGATGGTACGACGCACTGCTCACCGCTCAGCGCCACCTCCTGAGCTTCGGCATCACCGGCTGGCAGGACGCGATCGTCGGCGACTACCTCGACGGCGCCGACCCGCTGCCGGCCTATCTTCGCGCCGCCGATGACGGCTCGCTGGCCGCGACCGTGGTCGGGGCGCTGTGGTGGGACCGCGACCGCGGCGTTGACCAGGTCCCCGAGCTGATCGAGCGGCGGGACCGTTGGCGCGGCGATCGGTTTCGGGCCAGCAGCGTGAAGATGATGCTCGACGGCGTCGCTGAGAATCACACCGCCTCGATGCTCGAGCCATACCTCGGCCACGACGAGTGCACCGGGGACCACCGCGGGCTCGACTTCATCGATCCTGACGAGCTGCCCGGCTATGTGAGCCGGCTCGACCGGGAAGGCTTCCAGGTCCACTTCCACGCCCTCGGTGACCGCGCCGTACGCAATGCCCTCGACGCGGTGCAGGCGGCTCGCCGCTCCAGCGGCTCGACCGGGCGCCGCCACCACCTTGCCCACCTGCAGGTCGTGCATCCCGAGGACATCCCGCGGTTCGCCGAGCTGTCCGCGACCGCCAACCTGCAGGCGCTGTGGGCGGCCCACGAGCCTCAGATGGATGACTACACGATCCCGTTCCTCGGCGACCGGCGCTCCAACTGGCAATATCCGTTCCGGTCATTGCTGGCTTCCGGTGCGCCGATGTGCGGCGGCAGTGACTGGCCGGTCAGCAGCCCCGACCCGATCCTCGGCATCCACGTCGCGGTCAACCGCGCGCTGCCGGTCGAGGCCGGCGGCTGCGGCGGCGACGCCTTCATCGCCGAGCAGTCGATCGAGCTCGCGTCGATGCTCGCGGCCTACACCTCCGGCAGTGCCGCGGTGAATGGCGTCGAGGATCGCCAAGGCTCGATCCGCGCCGGCATGGATGCCGACTTCGCCGTGATCGACGCCGATCTGGCTCACCTCGACGCCGGCGACATCTGGCGAGCCTCGGTCCGCCAGACCTGGCTGCGCGGTGACCTCGGCTACTCCGCCGACGTCGGCGCGGCGTAGATTTCGAACATGGCCGACGCAGCGGATCACGTTCATTGGCGGGGCGTTCACCACCTTGCTCTGATTACCCCCGACATGGACGCAACCGTCCGGTTCTGGCACGGCGTCATCGGGGCGCGGCTGGTGACGACACTGGCGACGCCGGCGTTCCGCCACTACTTCTTCGAGGTCGCGCCGGGCAACACGGTCGCGTTCTTCGAATACATCGGGCAGCCGCTCGCGACCTACTCCAAACCGGCCGGGGTGCCGTACGAGAAGGCCTCGCAGTTCGACCATCTGTCGATGAACCTGGCCGACGAAGAGGCACTGCTGCGGCTGCGGGATCGGCTCAAGAGTCACGACTGCGAGGTCACCGACGTGGTCGACCACGGCTTCCTGCGCTCGATCTATTTCAGCGACAACAACGGCATCGCGTTGGAGGCGTCATGGTGGGTCGTCGACCCGACCGGGCGGCCCGTCGACTACGGCGACGACCGGTTGTTCGCTGATGCCGACCCGGTGCCGGCGGTGCAGGAGCTGCGGGCCAACGGCCGGCTCGACTACACCGTGACCACCGTCCTCGCCGACGGCATCATCGAGGACATCTACCGGACGAATCCCTAGACCCGCCAACGATTCGATACGGACCCACCACGTGCACCGCACCATTGCCGGCGTGCTCGCCGGCGCTGCGCAGGACCATGGCGACCGGATCTGGCTTCGCACCGACGACGGCCAGCTCAGCTTCGCCGCCGCGGCGAGCCAGGTCGGTCGCATCGCGTCCCGGCTTCGTGACGCCGGCGTCGGCGCCGGCGACCGGGTCGTCGTCACCACCCGAAACACCCCGCCGTACCTGCTGAGCTGGCTCGCGGTCTGCAGCCTTGGTGCAGTGGCGGTGCCGACCAACCCGGCCGCGACGACACCGGAGTTCGAGTCGCTGGTCGGTCAGGTGCGGCCGAGCCTCGTCGTCTCCGACCCGAAGCTGTTCGCCGGCACCGACCGGCTCGCTGTCGATCGGCTCGATGTCGGCGAGCTGGTCGGGGACTGGCGCGAGACCCTCGATGCTTCCGCATGGCCGGTGCCGCAGGGCACCGAGCCAGGCGATCTTGCAGTGCTGATCCCGACCTCGGGAACCACCGGGCGTTCGAAGCTGGTGATGCAAGCCCACCGGGCATATGCGATGTCAGGCGAGGGCTTTCCGTTCTGGATGGAGCTCGGGCCCGAGGACCGGCTGATGACCTCGCTGCCACTGTTCCACATCAACGGCCCGGCCTACTCCGTCATGGGCTCGCTCGCTTGCGGGGCGGGTCTGGTGCTGCTCGCGCGGTTCTCGGCGCATGACTATCTCGCGGCCGCCCGCCGTCACGGCGCGACCGAGTTCAACGCGATCGGCGCGATGCTCGAGATCCTGATGCGCCAGCCCGAGCGCGACGACGACGCCGACAACCCGCTGCGGCTGTGTTACACCGGTCCCTCGCCGGCCCGCGAATGGCAGCAGGCGTTCGAGGCCCGATTCGGGCTGCGGGTCGTGTGCGGCTACGCGATGTCGGAGTCGCCGTACGGCCTGATCTGGGCGCACGGCACCCGCCCGTTCGGCACCCTCGGAAGTGTGCGCCAGCACCCGAGCCTCGGCACCGTCAACGAGGCGAGGGTCCTCGACGAGGACCGTGCCGTCGTCGCGGTCGGTGGCACTGGCGAGCTGCAGCTGCGCAACCCGACCCTCACCCTGGGCTACTTCGAGATGCCGGAGGAGACCGAGGCGGCGATCGTCGACGGCTGGCTGAACACCGGGGATCTGGTCACCGTGAACGACGACGGGACCTACACCTTCGTGGCGCGCAAGAAGGAGGTGCTGCGCCGCCGCGGCGAGAACCTTTCGCCGGCCGAGGTCGAGGACGCGATCCTCGCTCATCCGGACGTGGTCGAGTGCGCGGTGGTCGGGGTGCCGTCGGAGCTGTCCGAGGAGGAGGTCAAGGCGTTCGTCGTCATGGCGCCGGGCAAGCCGGCGGACTTCGAGGCACTCCGGCAATGGGCGGCCGAGCGGCTCACCGCGTTCAAGGTGCCGCGATTCTGGCAGGCGCTCGATGTGCTGCCGCGGACCCCGACCGCACGGGTGGCAAAGCATCAGCTGCCGATCGGGCATCCGCCCGAGGAGTACGACGCGCAGGGCTGACGCTGCCGCTAGCGGGCCGGCTCGTCGAGGTCGCTTCGCCCCAACAGCACGAGCAGGGCGGCCAGCAGGCTGACCACGACCACGATGGTCAGGTTGATGCTGAAGTGGTAGGCGTCGTCGCGGATCGCCGGCGTGGTGCCGAGTGAGTCGGAGTGGCGGCCGAGGTAGCGCAGCACCCGCACGCCGTTCAGCGTGCTGACCGCGCCGGCAACCAGCCAGACCACACCGAGCACTGCGAGCGCTGGGTAGTGCGCGATCCGGCGGCCTGAGCCGATCGGTCGCCAGGCTGCGATGATCGCCGCGACGACGGCAACCGCCGCGAAACCGAGCAGCGACGCGCCGATCGCGTCGCTCGGCCGGTGCCAGCCCGCGGTCTGCACCGCCGCGGCCGTGAACCAGGCGTAGGAGCCGGCGAGTACGGCGGAAACCCCGCGCCACGCCGGGGGCGACACGACGACGAGTGCGAGTGCACAGGCGATCGCAGTCGCGGTGTGACCGCTGGGAAACGTGTTGAGCGGGAACGAGGCGTCGCTGCCGACCAGCGCCGGCCGGTCGAGCACCGTCTTGCGAAGGAAGTCGGTGCCGATGACGGCGATCGCGGCGGCCAGCGCAACGCCGATGCCGAGCCGCGGTCGGCGGCGGATCACCCCGAGCCCGACAAGGATGGCGAGAACGACCGCGAAGGAGTCGGCGGTGATCCGCTGCAGGCCAGAGATGTCGGCCACCCGCGTCGAGGTTCCCTGGGCGCGGGCTCCGAGCAGCGCAGCGTTGTCGAAGCGTTGTCCGAGCGCGGTGTGGACCAGCAGCAGGTAGACGCCGGCCGCGAGCACCGTGCTCACCGCCGCCGCGATCACCAGCCGGCGTGGTAGCCGGCGCCCGGTGTCGGGCGCGGTTGGCTGCACCGCCGGTTCGAGGGCGACACTCACCCCTCCATACAACCCGTCGAACCTGAACAATGTCGCGGTTGGCCTGCGCGACGCCGGCGGGGCTGGCAGGTTGAACGCCATGCTGACCCGCCGCCGGATCCCGCTGTTCACGCTGGCTGCAACCGCTGCGCTGGTAGTTGGCATTAGCGCGCCGTCGGGAGCAACGCCCAGATCCAGCGGGGCGCAGTCAGTCGTTGCTGCGCATTGGAAGGACATCCACGGCGACACCACGAACGGGCTCTCGTGCCCGACGATCAAGCTGTGCGTGGGCGTTGACGCCAACAAGGTGACCTGGTCCACCAACCCGACAGCCGGCAAGCCGCACTGGAAGCATGTTGCCCTAGAGCCGTCGTCGCAGCCCACCGTGACGACCGGCGGCGTGATCCTGACTGTGGTCAGCTGCGCCGGCCCCAAGTTCTGCCTCGCCGCCGATGACCTCGGCAATACCTTCGCGACGAGAAACCCGACCGGCGGCAAGCGGGCATGGCACGAGGCCGACGTCAACAGCATCGAGCTGCTCAGCCTGTCCTGCTCGGCGCCTTCGCTGTGTGCGGCGATCGACTACTACGGGAACGCGTTGATCTCGACCGATCCCGGTGCCGCCGTCCCGACCTGGCGGTCGGTGTCTCTCGCCGCCAACCGCGACGGTGACCCGCCCGGCCTCAGCTGTGTCGGCCATTCGGTGTGTGCCGCGGTGATGGGGTCGTCAAAGATCTTCTACACCACCAACGCGAACGCCGCGAGGCCGCGATGGAAGCACGTCAAGGAGCCGGGTCGCGGCGGCTGGGATGGCATCTCGTGCCCCACTGCCAGCCGCTGCGTCGCGGTCGGCGCACTCGACTTCGGCTCACACGTGGCGGTCACCAGCAACCTGGCCGCAGGCGAGCTCACCTGGAAGTCCACCAAGGTCCACAACAAGGACAACGACCTGAGCACGGTCGACTGCGCGACGAAGTCGTTCTGCTTTGCCACTACCGACATGTACACGACTCACGCGGCGGCAAAGCCGTCCGCCTGGCACGCCGTCAAGGCGCCGAGCTCGGGCTCGCAGACCGATGTCTCGTGCGCGACCAGCAAGTGGTGCTTCATCTCAACGATCGATGGAACCTTCGCCTGGCACCGCTAAGCGCGGCGCAGTGCGAGGACCGGGATGGTCCGGATGCCCGCGGTCTTCTCGGCGTACTCCGCGAAGCCGGGGTAACGGGTGGCCTGCTCGGTGAAGATGGCATCGCGCTCGTCGCCGGTGACCTCGGTGACGCTCACCTGGTAGTGCTCGGTGCCGATTTCGATCGCGCCGCTGCCCGAGGCGGTGAGGTTGTAATACCAGTCGGGGTTGGTCGGTGCGCCGTTCTTTGACGCGAACACATAGACCAGGTCAACGTCGTCGTCGTTGGGGAGGTACATCATCGGCGCGATGTATTCCTCGCCACTGGTACGTCCGAAATGGTGGAGCAGCAGCAGCGGCGCACCTTCGAACTGGCCGCCGACCAACCCACCGCCGTCGCGGAACTCCTCGACAATTCCGGTGTTCCACTCGCTGACCGTTGACATCTGCACTCCGGGTTTCTCGTAGGGACTCCTGCGATCCAATCGCAACCGTCAACGCCGCTAGACCGCGGCCCGCCGCCAGTGTGATCCATCGCGGATCTCGATCAGTGGTTCAAGCTTGGTGCCGTTGAAGTTCTCGCCGACCGCGATCTGGAATCTCGAGGACGCGGCGACCGAGGCGAGCGCCGGACCGTCGCCGTGTTGGTCGGCGGTGTCGATCCGCCACTTGCCCGACGCATAGCGCATTACCGCGGCACCCGAGTCGCTGAAGCCGACCGCGACAGCGTTATGACCGTACGTGGCGACGTCGAACAACATGATGCCGGCTTGGTTGGGGGTGTTGGTCCTTGTCCAACGGCGGCCGTTCCAGTGCCAGGACAGCGGCACCGCGGGGCGGCCCGCAGTGAAGCCAACCACCCAGGCATTGTGTGGTCCCGACGTCGCGATCGCGAGCTCAAAGTCGCGTGCCGGGGGGTCGGGCAACCTGGACTTGGCCCACCGCTGGCCGTTCCAATGCAGCATCACCGAACGGCCGCCGTTGTGGCCGGGTGCAAGGACCCAGGTGTTGTGCGACCCCGAGGTCGAGACCGAGACCACCCGGCGGGTGCGGGCAAGAGGCGGCAGCGGCATGGCTCGCCACTTGCCCGCGGTGAGCCGATAGGCCCGCGGCGTCGGTCGCCTCCCTGCGGTGTTGGCGACGATCCATGCGTTGGTCGGTGACGACGCGCTGGCACTGATCAGGATCGCATTGGCGGGGCCTGGAAGCGACTGGCCAGTGAATCGGCCGCCGGTCGAGTGCAAGACGATCGGCTTGTCGGTGCCCTTGCGATCGTTCTGCACGTTGCCGATCACCCAGCTGGCCTTCGGAGAGCCGGTGGTTACGTCGGAGAACACCGCCTGCCCCGCCGGCGCCGGATAGCCCACGGTGGCCCAGCCGGTGCCGGTATCTCTCAGGATTGTGCCGGTCAACGTGTCCTCACCGTCGCTGGCATTGCCGACCGCCCACGCCTTCGATGTGCCGGGCGCGACGGACACGGCGGTCAGCCCGATGCTGCTGGGCAGCGCGGTTCGAACGGTCGCTGAATCCGGTTTGGTCGCTGAACTCGGTGTGGTCGCGGTGCTTGGTGTGACCGCGACCATCGCGGTGCAGGATGCCAGGACGGCGACCGCAATACCGCCGCGGAGCCTCGATTCAGTCATTGTGTTGCCCCCCAACTTCCCGACCTTACGCGAGGAACCTGAGCACGTCGGCAGCGTCGAGGTCGAGTGCGCAGGTGACGGCGGCCGGGATCGGTCCCATCGGCGAGACGACGACGGCGCCCTCGGTCAGTGCCCAGGTCGCCACGGCCCGGCCCTCGACCATGGCGAACGGCCGGAAGATCGCATTGGCGGTGACGACGCTCTGGTGGTGGCCGATGATCGGCTCGCGCGAGATCCAGCCGAACAGCGACGGGTCGAAGCTGCCGAGCAGCCTCGGCGGCGGCAGCTGGGTGTGACCCGAGCGATCCGCGAGCGCGGCCAGTCCATCGTCGCGTTCCACCAGCTGTGAGGAGATCTCGGTGAGCCCGCGTCGGGCGTTGCCGAGCGTGATGCCGGCCCACTTCGCCAAATCGGCGTCAGTCGCCGGGCCGTGCGCCGCCAGGTAGCGCCGGGCCAGCTCACCGAGCGCGGTCGATCGATCCGTCGGCACGGGTGCCGGTCCGAGCCAGTCGGCCACCCGCACGAACGCCTGGTTCCTGCCGACCATTGGCCCGCGGACGATCAGGCCGCGGACGGTCGCCAGGAAGATCAGCCCCATCAGCCGTTGCCCCGCGGTCGCGACATCGGCGCCGGAGAGCTGTTGACGCAGCTGGTCGCGGGTCAGCGGTCCGTGATCGGCCAGTGCACGCTCGATCGCCGCGACCCCGCGGTCGGCCGCTTCGCCGGAGACCTGCTCGATCTCGAGGCGTCGCATCGCGCCGGCCATCAGCTGCGGTGTCGTCAGGTCGCGCAGCCACCAGTAGTCCTCGCTGCGCACCAGGTGCAACGTGCCGCGGTTCAGGCTGCTGATCACCAGCGATCGATCGACGCTCAGCGCTTCGTCGATATCGCGTGCCGACAACCCGGCACTCCGGGCACGAATCGCGAGGCGAGCACCGCGCGGATCCTGGGCGTGGACCGCGAGCAGTCGCCGTACGACGTCGACGACACTGTCTGCCGGCGGCCCGGCCAGCAGCTGGGCGTACAGCCGCGCTGCGAGCAGCTCAGCCAAGCGGCTCAAGGACGAAGACCGGAATCTCACGGTCGGTCTTGGTCTGGTAGCTCGCGTAGTCGGGAAAGGCCGCGACGGCGCGAGCCCACCACTGCGCCTTCTCCTCACCGGTGACCTCGCGGGCGGTCATGTCCTGCTTGACCGGTCCGTCCTGCAACTCGACGTGCGGGTTGGCGACCAGGTTGTGATACCAGAATGGATGCTTCGGCGCGCCGCCCTGCGAGGCGACCACGGCGTACTTCCCGTCGTGCTCGACCCGCATCAGCGGTGTCTTGCGCAGCTTGGCGGACTTCGCGCCCTTGTTGGTCATCACGATCACCCGCATGCCCCGCAGCTCGGCACCCTCGGTGCCGCCGGAGCTCTCGATCAGCTCGACCTGGTCGCGGACCCATTCCTGGGTGCTCGGTTCGTACTCTCCATCCAGTGGCATCCGTCCAGTATGCCGGGAGCGCTCAGCAGGCGATGTCGTGGTCGACCGCGGCGCTGGTGAACCACTGCACGAGCAGCGCCGGGCCGCCTGTGATCGACACCTGCTTGCAGTTGGCGCGGGCGAGAGCCGCGCTGCCGGCACCGCCACCCCACACCGGCACGTGTGACAGCGCCGGCGGCACGCCGGTGATCTGCTCCCACCAGAGCGTCTCGGTGTAGACGCCGGCGGGGTAGCCATGGGAATCGAGGTAGCCCAGCGCGCCTTGGATGTCGGCGACGTTCGCGGCCACGTGACTCGGCGGTCCCGACCGCGGATTGCCCCAGGTGTTGTCCGGCTCGACGTCGACCCACCACCGGCCGGCGGCCGGCGCGCCGTTGGCCCGGGCGAACGCCACCGCCTGCTTGGCGGCGAGATAGCCGTAGTCGTAGCCGCAGCCGGGATCGAAGTTCGTTGTCACGTGGCAGGCCCGCGGCCCGCCCTGGTCCCAATGCGAGCTCTCCTTGCCCGGATCGGCGAGGTTCAAGTAGAACTCCGGCGCTGCTGGCAACTGCTTGGCGTCGAGGGTCTCGGTTGCGAAACACGACGCGTCTGCCGAGCCGTAGGGCTGACCATCGGTCGCCCTGACGACGGCGAAGCCGTTGGTCGCCGCGATCGGCCCGGCGCAGCTTCCCGCGCTCGCGTCGAGGTCCGTGCCGGTCGCGTTGGCGGCGTACCAACCGACGACGCTGACACTGACCGGGGTGCGATGGCTGGCGGTGAAGAACAGCGTCGAGCCGGTCAGCCGGGCGAGGACAGTGGCGGTCACGTGGGTGTGGGCGGCTGTGTTGAGGATCGTGGTCCTGGTCGAGCCGTGCGCGGTCGGCTCGACCGCGAGGGTGCCGGACTGCGACGGTGCGCCGGTGGTGATCGAGAGCGCCACCGAGGTGATTTGGCCGGCCGAGGGCAGGCCGTGGCGACCGGCCACCCGAACCCGATGCGATTCCTTCGGCGCCAGACTCGCTTTGAGGAGCGGGGCCGGGCGGACCGGATGGAAGCTGCTGCCGGTCGGGTCGGTCGTCCAGTAGCCCTCGACCTTGGCACCGATCGTCGCGTGACCGCGGGAGTTGCGCAGCACAACCTGGCCGTGGCTGCCGACCGCGAGAATCGCGGCGCCGGAGGTCGTGACGCCGCGATGCGCGCTGACCGCGGTGACGGCGGCGGCCGGCGTGCCATGTGGGTAGGCCGTGACGGCGGTGGTGGCACTGGGCCGGGCAACGCTCACCGCGAGCGCCACCGCGGCGACCTGGCCGTTGGATGGCAGCCCGGTACGCGGCGCTCCCACGATCGTCAGCCGCCGGCTGGCGCCGACGCCGAAGCGGTGGGCCGCGAGCACCGTCGCCGGGGCCAGCGCGTGGAAGGTCTCGCCTGGTAGACCGGTGCTCTGGTAGCCGGTCACCACGATCCGCAGCCGGGCCCGGCCGGCTGACACCCGGGCCCGGATCTTGCCCGCCGGCCCGACCGGCATCACCGCGACACCGGTCGCCCTGCGGTGCGCCGCGGCCGACACCACCCGGATCGCAGTCGACGTGCCGGTCTCGACCAGGCTCGCCGAGGTGGCCCGGCTCGCGTCCGAGACGGTCACGGCCACCGTCACCGCGTCGAACTGGCCGGCGCCCGGCAGCACCTTGCGGCCGGCAAGCGGCACTGTGACCGGATGCCCGGCCGCGATTCGCGCTTTCGCTGAGCGGACCGCAAACGGGGTGACGGGGTGGTAGGCCGAAGCCGTCGTCGGGCTCGCCGCGGTCGGCTGAATCGGGGCGATCGGCCCGACGAGGACCGCTGGTGCCGGCGGCCCCGCGCCGGCCGGAGCGGCCGTGGTCACACCGGCGAACGCCAGGGCAGTGGCGAGGCAGAGCGTGAGGCGAAATCGGGGAAGCGACGTCACGATATAGACGTTAAGCCACGCACCCGACAATCGGCATGATTTAGTTGTGGATCGGGCGGGTTTCTGGTGACTGTCGTGAGGTGTGGGACGGCTCGGTCGTCACCACATCGCCGAGCGCCTCGTCGATCGCCTTGAGCACGCCGGGCTCGAGCGTGACCCCTGCCGCGGCGGCGTTGTCGGTGACCTGCTCCGGCCGGGACGCACCGATGATCGCGCTGGAAACATTGGGGTTCTGCAGCACCCAGGCAACAGCGAGCTGTGCCATCGACAGCCCCAGCTCGGCGGCGATCGGCTCGAGCTTGAGGACGACCTCGAGCACCTCGTCGCGCAGCCAGTGGCGGATCATGTCCGCGCCGCCCATCGCATCGGTCGCCCGCGAGCCGGCAGGATGCGGCTGGCCCGGCTTGTACTTCCCGGTCAGCACGCCCTGCGCGATCGGGGACCAGACGACCTGACCGATGCCGAGCTCCTCGCAGGTCGGCACCACCTCGGCCTCGATCACCCGCCAGAGCATGGAGTACTGCGGCTGGTTGGACACGAACGGGATCTTCAGCTCGGTAGCCAGACCGTGGGCGGCGCGGATCTGAGAGGCGGTCCACTCCGAGACGCCGATGTAGTGCGCCTTGCCGGAATGAACCACGTCGGCGAACGCCTGCATCGTCTCCTCGAGCGGCGTCTCGTGATCGAAGCGATGCGCCTGATAGAGATCGACGTGATCGGTTTGCAATCGCCGCAGCGATCCTTCGATCGCCTCGCGGATGTGCTTGCGCGACAGCCCGGAGTCGTTGGGTCCGCCCGGGCCGGTCGGCCAGTAGACCTTGGTGAAGATCTCCAGCGACTCCCGCCGCTGGCCCTTCAAGGCCTTGCCGAGGACGGTCTCCGCCTTGGTGTTGGCGTAGATGTCGGCTGTGTCGAACGTCGTGATCCCGACCTCGAGAGCCTGCCGCACGCAGGCGAGCGCGGCGTCCTCCTCGACCTGCGAGCCGTGGGTCAGCCAGTTGCCGTAGGAGATCTCGGAGACTTTGAGACCGGAAGAGCCAAGCCGTCGAAAGCGCATCCGTCGACCCTATGCCGACGGGCCCCGATCTCGGCCGGTCCGGCCGCGATCGCGCTGGTCAGCCGCGGGTGGCCGTGAACGCCCGGCTGGAGTTGCAGCCTTTGGCGCGCTTGAACTTCACCGTGATGCGACCGGTGACCTTGGCCGGTCTCGTGAAGTGGCCGATGACGGTGACCTTCACTGCCGGACCCGGGTAGGTCGTCAGCGACTCCGAGAAACGACCCGCCTTGGTGACCTTCATCGGCCCGGTCGGCGCCTGGTAGCCAGCGATGTTGTTCTTGCAGCCCGCCTTGACCCGGGCGCTGCTGGCGAAGCTTCGGACCGTCTTCGGGCCATTGGTCACGGTGAACTGCACCGGGATCGGCGTCGGCTTGAAAGTTTCAGCGCCGGCGTAACTGCCGGCCCGCGGCACGGCGGACCCACTCCCGGTCACCGGTGCGGCGACCGCGGCGCTGAGCGCAAAACTGGACGCAGCCGCGACCGCCAGCACGGTCGACAGGACATAGCGGCGCATAAAGCCATTTTACTCGGGTTGCGGGCCCTCCGGTACCACCGCATGGACCAACACCTTGAGCTCATCGACGAGAAAGCCGGCCAGTAGGTCGAGGTCGGGCACCAGGTCGCGGTCGGCGATCAGGCCGAAGTGCATCCCGCCGCCGTAGCTCATGACCGTGATGTTGAGCCCCTGACCGTCCGCGATCGCCGAGAGCGGGTAGTACTGCAGCAGCTTTGCCCCGGCGTAGTAAAGCGGGATGTTCGGGCCGGGGACGTTGGAGATGATCAGGTTGAACGGGTTGATTCGCTCGAGCAGCCGCAGGCGCGCCGAGAGCCGCGCTGCCTGGCCGGCGAGCGCCGGCATCGCGAACTGAGCCACGTCGGTGAGCAGGTCGGCCGGCATCGCGCCGTGCTGCTCCTTGGCAGCCCGCATCGCTTCGTGCGTTGCCTCGAGCCGCTCAGCCGGGTCGTCGATGCTGGTCGGCAGGGCGGCGATGATCGAGGAGACCCGGTTGCCGCCAGCTCCCTTCTGCTCCTCGGTACGCACCGACACCGGTACCGCGGCAACCAGTGGGGCATCCGGCAGCGCATCGTGGTCGTCGAGGTAGCGGCGCAGCGCCCCGGCGCACAATGCCATCACAACGTCGTTGATCGTCGTACCGGACGCGTTCTTCACCGCCCGCACGTCCTCGAACGGCACGGTACGGAACGCCCACCTGCGGTGGGGCCCGATCGGCTTGTTGAACGGCGTGCTCGGAGCCCGCAGGCCGGCTGAGCTGAGGATGACGTTCGCGTCCCGGCCGAGCAGCCGGTCGATCACCGGCAGCCGCGGCCGGCCGGGGCTCGCCGCGAGCAGCGGCAGCGACCGGGCAAGGGAGTAGGTCAGCCGCGCGCCGCGGACCGGGTTGCCGGCCAGCGACCAGGCGCTGCGCGCCAGCATGCTGATCGCCGACGGCTCGCTCTCGACGACCCGCGGGGGGATGTCCTCGTCGTCTTCCCGACCCTCGGGCGTGATGTCGAGGACAGCGCTGAGGATGTCGTTGCCCGAGACGCCGTCGATCGCGGCGTGGTGGACCTTGGTGTAGATCGCGACCCGGTCGTTCGCCAGCCCATGGATCAGGTAGAGCTCCCATAGCGGGCGCCGTCGGTCGAGGTGACGGGCGTGCAGTCGGGCGGCCTGCTCGGCGAGCTGCTGGTCGTCGCCCGGCGCCGGCAGGGCGAGCTCGCGGACGTGATATTCGATGTCGAAGTCGGGGTCCTCGATCCAGTACGGCTGGTCGAGGCCGAGCGGCACGTCGACCAGCCGGCGCCGGAACGGCGGGATCAGGTGCAGCCGCGCTTCGATCAGGTCGGTCAGGCTCGCCAGCGTGATCGGGGTCTCAGCGCTTGCCGGGTCGAGGATGCAGACGCTTCCGACATGGCCGTACATCGCCGGCGTCTCGATCGCGAGGAACGCGGCATCGAGGCCGGTGAGCTGCTGCATGGTGGTCAGCTACCCAACGCGGAGGCGATGCATGCCAGCAGCTCGGGGGCGTCCGGCTCGACCAGCGGCCTGAACCGGCCGAGCACCGAGCCGTCCACGCCGACGACGAACTTCTCGAAGTTCCACTGGATGTCACCGGCCGCGCCTTCGGCGTCGGGCGTCTCGGTCAGCACGTCGTATACCGCGTCCCGGCCGTCGCCGTTGACGTCGATCTTCGTCGCTATCGGGAACGTCACGCCGTATGTCGCGGAGCAGAACGTCGCGATCTCCTCGTCCGTCCCGGGCTCCTGCTCGCCGAACTGGTTGCACGGAAACCCCAACACGGTGAACGGTTTGTCAGCGAGGGCGCGCTGCAACGCCTCGAGCTTCTCGTACTGCGGCGTGAGGCCGCAGCGGCTCGCGACGTTGACCACCAGGGCGATCTTGCCCGCGGCGAGGTCACCGAAGGTGCTCGGCGTGCCTGACAAGGTGGTGACCGGAAGGTTCAGCAGATCGCTCATGTGGCCATCCTGTCAGGAATCGAGCCACCTGAGTACGGCGAGCACCCTGCGGTGGTCATCGGTCGAGGGCGCCAGACCTAGCTTGCCGAAGATGCTGGTCACGTGCTTCTCGACCGCGCCGGGGCTTAGGTGCAACGCCGTCGCGATCGCGGCGTTGGCACGACCCTCGGCCATCAGCCGAAGCACCTGGCGCTCGCGCGCGGTGAGGGCATCGACCGAGTCGGTCCGCCGGCTCGCCCCGAGCAGCTGGGTGACGACCTCGGGATCGAGCACCGTGCCGCCGGCAGCGATCCGGGTCAGGGCATCCATGAAGTCGCCGACATCCGCGACCCGATCCTTCAACAGGTAGCCGACGCCTTGCGAACCGCCCGCCAGCAGCTCGGCGGCGTAACGCGTCTCGACGTACTGCGAGAAGACCAATACGCCGAGGCCAGGGTGTCGGGCGCGAAGCGCGATCGCAGCCTGCAGGCCTTCGTTGGTGTGTGTCGGTGGCATCCGGATGTCGACCACGACGAGCTCGGGCAGCTGCTCGTCGACCACCGCCGCCAGTGTGGTCGCGTCGCTGACCGCCGCCACCACCTCATGGCCGCGAACCGTCAGCAGCTGCACCAGGCCGTCACGCAGAATCACCGAGTCCTCAGCGATCACGATGCGCATCAGCGTGACCCGGACAGCGGGATACCGATCGTGACCAATGTCGGTCCACCTTCCGGGCTCGAGATCTCGAGCCGGCCGTCGACGGTCGAGACCCGCCCGCTCAGGCCGGCTAGCCCGGTGCCGCCGGCGCGGCCTGGCTCGGCACCTCCGGCGCCGTCGTCGCTTACCCGCACTAACAGATGATCCCCGACGGTGCGCACGTCCACGGCGCAATTGTGGGCGCCACTGTGCTTGACCGCGTTGGTGAGCAGCTCGGCAGTGCAGAAATACACGATCGTCTCGATCGCCGGCGACGGCCGGTCCGGCAACGCGACGTTCAGCGAGGTTGGGATCGCGCATCGCGCCGCCAATGTCGCTAGCGCGTCGGGCAGTCCGCGGTCGAGCGCCGGGGGGTGGATGCCGCGGGCAAGGTCGCGGAGGTCGACGATGGTGCCCTTGGCCTCGCGGTGCGCGGCATCGACCAGCTCGCGGACCCGGGCCAGGGCGGCATCGGGCCCGCCGGCCGGCTGGGCGTCGCGTTCGAGCTCCTCCTTGGCCAGACCCAGGCTCATCGCAAGCGAGACCAGCCGCGCCTGCGCGCCGTCGTGAAGATCCCGCTCGATCCGTCGTAACGATGCCGCCGAGTCGTCGACCGCCATGGCCCGGGTGTCCTGGAGATCCCTGATCCGGATCGAGGACTGGGTCGGCCCGAGCAGACCGCGAATGAGCAACCGGTCCAACGTCAGTACGCCGCGGACCACCCACGGCGCGATGATCAGTAGGACCACACCGACCACGAAGACGCCGAGAATTCGCGCCGGCGTGTCGAGGAAGTAGTGCGAGGCGAGCTGGTCGCCGCGATGCTCGACGCCGTTGTCTCGCTGGAGCGGGAGAAGCAGTCGCCAGAGCGGATAGGTAATCCCGCCCACGGCGTACGCCCAGACCGTGACGGCGATCGCGAAGTCGAGGATTGCCAGCGGAAATCGCAACAGCAGGAACAGCATGGCGCGCCAACCGGTGCGCTCGGTGACGTAGCCGAGTATGCCGACCCGTCGGCGGTCCAGCGATGGCTTCTCGACCTCGATGCCGAGCAGGCCGCGGCCCAGGTCGCGGTAGACAGCGGTGAGCGGGCGGGCCGCTGACACCGCGATCGCCAGGATCACGACGCCGACGACCGTGATCGCGAGCCCGGCACTGAGGCTGAGGGTGACCACGACGAAGACGAAGCCGGCGACGCCGAGCGGCAGACCGACCAGTGCGTAGAGCAGCTCGCGCCAAGTGCGGCGATCTACGAACGGGGCAGCGATCGAAGCGATCACAACGGGATCCCGATGGTGATCAGGGTCGGCCCGCCCTCCGGGCTCGAGACGTCAAGCGTGCCGTCGACGGTGGCGACCCGTCCGGCCAGGCCACTGAGCCCGGACCCGCCGGCTCGTCCGCTGGCAGCACCACCCGCGCCGTCGTCACCGACTCGGACGAACAACCCGTTCCCGACCTCGCGGACGTCGATCGATGCGTGGTGAGCGCCGCTGTGCTTCACGATGTTGGTCAGCAGCTCCGCCGTGCAGAAGTAGACGATCGACTCAACCGCGGCGCTCGGCCGGTTGGCGAGCTCGACGTGCAGGGCGGTCGCGACCGGGCAGCGCGCGGCAAGTGTGGCGAGGGCATCCGCCAGCCCGTTGTCGAGGGCCGGCGGGTGGATCCCGCGGGCGAGGTCGCGAAGGTCGACGATGGTGCCCTTGGCTTCACTGTGCGCGGTCTCGACCAGCTCGCGGACCCGGGCGAGGGCGATGTCCGGATCGTCGTCGGCGGACCCGTTCCTGGCGAGCTCCTCTTTCGCGAGCCCAAGGCTCATCGCGAGTGCCACCAACCGGGCCTGTGCGCCATCGTGCAGGTCGCGTTCGATGCGTCGAAGCGATGCCGCGGAGTCGTCGACCGCCATCGCCCGGGTGTCTTCGAGTGCCTTGATGCGTTTCGACGCGGCGGTGGGTCCGAGCAGGCCACGGATCAAGGCTCGATCCAGTGCCAGCAGGCCGTGGGTGATGGCCGGCGTGAGAAGCAGGATAACGAACCCGACGACCGCAGTTCCGACGATTCGCGGTGTCGTGTCGAGGAAGTAGTGGGGCACGAGCTGGCCGCCGCGATGGCCGACGCCGCGGTCGTGCTGGACCGGTAGATACTGCCGCCAGATCCAGTAGGACAGACCGCCGAGGTCGATCGCCCAGAGCGTGACGGCAACCGTGAAGTACAGGAGTGCCAACGGAAACTGCACGAACACGAACAGCGTTGCCCGCCAGCCGGTGCGGTCACTGAGAGCGCGTAGCCGCCCGGACCACGCAAGGTCGGTGCGCGGTGTCTCCACCGTGACACCGAGCAGGCTGCGGCCGAGGCCGCGGTAGGCCGCGCCGAATCCGCGAGCCGAATAGATGGTGAGGCCGATGATCGGCAGTCCGATCAATGTGATCGCGAGACCGAACCCCAGGCTCAGGAAGCCGACCAGCCAGACGAAGCAGAAGATCGCCAGCGGCAGGCCGACGAGCGCATAAAGCAGCTCGCCCCACATCAGGCGGCTGAAGAACGCCCCGAAGGTCCTGCGCATCAGTCCAGGGTGGCCTATCGAGCGGCTCGCGCCTAACCGGCTGACCACCGGATTTTCCTAGGGTTATCCCTACCTGAAGTCGGGGGAGTGCCGGATGGTGCGCCGGCGCTCTGGCAGCGATTGTCATAGGCATGGAATCGATTGACATCAACGGACTGACCAGAACATACGGCGACACCCGCGCCGTCGACAACCTGACCTTCACCGTCATGCCGGGTCGCGTGACCGGCTTCCTTGGCCCCAACGGTGCCGGGAAGTCGACGACCATGCGGCTCGTGCTCGGACTCGAGCGACCCGACGGCGGCACGGCGACGATCGGCGGCAAGCAATACGCCGACCTCACCGATCCGCTCCGCCAGGTCGGCGCGCTGCTCGAGGCGCGGGCGCTGCACCCGGGTCGATCGGCCCGCAACCACTTGCGCTATCTCGCCACCACCCAAGGCATCTCGATGTCGCGGGTTGACGAGCTGCTCGAGCTGGTCGGGCTCGCCGACGTGGCCGACAAGCGGATCAAAGGATTCTCGCTGGGGATGGGACAGCGGCTCGGAGTCGCCGTCGCACTGCTCGGCGATCCCGGCGTACTCATGCTCGACGAGCCGGTCAACGGCCTTGATGTCGAGGGCGTGCGATGGATCCGCGACCTGCTGCGAGGGCTCGCCGATGAGGGCCGGACCGTCCTGCTCTCGAGCCACCTGCTCAGCGAGGTCGCGGTGACCGCGGACCATCTCGTCGTCATTCGAGACGGAAAGCTGATCGCCGACTGCTCGACGAGCGAGCTGCTCGATGGCGGATCGTCGGGCGCGGTGCTCGTCGTCACACCGGAGCCGGCCAGGCTCGAGGAGATCGTGGTCACGGCCGGCGGCCGCGTGCTTGCCCAGCGGGGCTACAGCGTGACGGTCGGCGATCTGCCCGCCACCCGGATCGGCGAGCTGACCGCGCGAGCGCAGCTCGTGCTGCACGAGCTGACGCCACAACGGGCGTCGCTCGAAGACATGTTCGTCGAGCTCACCGCTGAGCTCACAACCACAGGAAGTGCATCATGACCAGCTTCAATCGAGGAATCGCGGCCGAGTGGATCAAGCTGCGGTCGCTGCGATCAAGTTGGTGGACGCTCGGCGCAATGGTCGTCGCCAGCATCGGGCTTGCCACTCTCGTCTCCGCCACCAACGCTCACGGCTACTCCGGGTTCTCGGCTGCCGACAAGGCGAGCTGGGATCCGACCAATGTCAGTCTGTCGGGCACCGTGTTCGGCCAGCTCGCGATCGCAGTCTTCGGCGTTCTCGCGATCACGGGCGAGTTTGCCAGCGGCACGATTCGCACCAGCATCGCGGCGACGCCGCGGCGCCGACGACTGCTCGCCGCTAAGGCCGTCGTCTACGGCGGGGTTGCCCTCGTGATCGGCGAGGTGCTCTCGCTGGCCGCGTTCTTCATCGGACAGCCGATCATCGCCCGCCACGCACCGCACGCCTCGTTCGGTGAACCGGGTGTGGCCCGTGCGGTGCTGTTCGCCGGGGTTTATCTGGCGCTGATCTGCCTGATCTCGCTCGGGCTGGCCACGTTGGTACGGCACACCGCGGGAGCGATCACAGCGGTCGTGGCACTGCTTCTCGTCGTCCCGGCGATCACCTCGGCGTTGCCGAGTTCGTTCCAGCACTCGGTCGGGAAGTTCATGCCGGAGCTGATCGGCGGGAACTCGATGGGGGCGGTCGTCCCGGAGCCACACTCGCTCACACCGCTCGTCGGAGCGGCGGTTCTTTGCCTGTACGCCGTCGTCATGCTGGCCGCTGCCGGCTGGGCGCTGGCCCGCCGCGACGTCGTCTGATCCGCTTGAGACAGTGCCGGCCTCGCTAGTTGAGCGAGGCCGGCACGTCCAGCAGCCGGCCGGCCGGGACCGCGGAGAGCTCGCGCAGCAAGGTGGCCTCGAGGGTCAACCACCGGGCCTCGATGGCGAGCCGCCCCGCGGCGTCGTACTCGGCAAGGAACTCCTGGCGGTCGGAGTTCTCGGCGATGACAGTCGCCGCGACCAGGTAGGACAGCAGTCGCGGGTCGGTCGGCACGTCGGGGATCTCAAGGCTGACGCCGCGCAGACCGCCGAGGGCGTTGCGATAGTCGACATAGCGGGCAGCCACGACCTCGGCCAGCGCGCCGACCTCGCCAGCCGGCTCCGGTAGCCATTCGACGGTCGCCCGCTGGTAGGGCCGATCGCTGTCCAGTGAGATGATCCGGAACCGCGCGCTGCCGACCGACTCGAGGTCGTACGTTGCGTCGGCGGCTTTCTCGACCGCGGTCAGCACGGCCATGCAGCCGACTTCGTGCAGCGCGTTGACCCCGTCGGGGCCAACCTCTCGGCCGCTGCGGATCGCAACCACCCCGAAGCGGCGTTCATCTTCCGGCAGCTCGAGCAGGTCGGCCAGCAACGTGCGATAACGATCCTCGAAGATGTGCAGCGCGAGCGGCGCGCCCGGGAAGAGCACAGTGCCGAGTGGGAACAGCGGGATCATCGATGACGGCACGACCTGAACGCTACGCACCGGACGCAGCGACGGAATCGGCGTGGTGGCTTTCGCAATCCGCGGTAGGTGGCTCAGGGGCGCTAGCGGGCCCGGCTGCGCGCCGAGCGCTCCTCGCGAAGCTTGCCCAGCGCCTCGTCGAGCAGCTCGTCACCCTCGGCCATCGTGCGCCGCATCATCAGAAACTCGAACGGCGTCTTCGGCGGTCCGCCGGCCATCCGCTCGCGAGGCGGCGGCTCGTGCTGCACCGGTCCGGCGGGCTGGCCACAGACCTGGCAGGCCCAGGTCGTGGGCAGCTCGACGTGAAGGGCGAACGCCGGCTTGCTCTCGTGTCCGGCGTGACACCAGTAGGAAACAGCGCGACGCGGCTCGACGACGCCGCCCCGGTCGACTTCGGAACCTGGTGCGCCGCCGAGGCGACCACCGCGGATCGTGGAGCGGCGCGAGCCCATTGTCTTTGTGTCCCCTAGTCTTTCGCGACGCCAGCGCGCCCGAGAAGTCAGCCTCGTCGATGAGGCTAACACCAGAGCGCCGCTAGCCGAGTACGTCGATGACGCGCTGAGCGAATGCGTAAGCGTCGCCCGGCCGCCGGGCCGAGATGTATCGCCCGTCCTGCACCACGAACGTCGCGGCGTCGTCATCGGACGAGTCGCGGCGCGAGAGCACATGAGGACCTCGTTCGAACTGTCGGCTCGGATCCTGAAGCGCTTGGCGTACCTCGTCTTCGACGGGCAGTGGCACGATCAATGGTCGGGTCATCAGCCCCCCGAGACGAGCGAGTCAGCTTCCTTCGGTGGCGGTGTCGGATCGGCCGCCGACTCGCGCCAGCCAGCGGGCAGCGTGACCCGTCGTGGTCCCTGGCTGTGGCCGCGCACGATACGAAGGTTCTCGGGCGGCAATGCGGTGTCGGGCCCGATCCGGTCGAGCAGGACATCCAGCAGCCGGTCGAGCTCGGCGAGTGATGAGGTCTGTGCCAGGTCACGCCGGGTTGCGCCGCCGACCGGGTAGCCGGCGAGATACCAGCCGACGTGCTTGCGGAAGTCACGGACACCGAGGAACTCGTCGTTCTTGGTGGCCGCGAGCAGTCTGACGTGGCGTCGCATCACCATGACGACTTCGCCGAGCGGCGGTGGTTGCTGCACTTCGCGGCCGGCGAAGGCGTCGGCAAGATCCCGGAAAAGCCAAGGCTTTCCAAGGCATCCGCGGCCGACGACGACGCCGTCGCAGCCGGTCTGCCGCATCATCTCGACACCGTCCTCGGCCACCCAGATGTCGCCGTTTCCGAGCACCGGCACCGTCGTGACGACGGACTTGAGATGCGCGATCGCCGTCCAGTCGGCCACGCCGGAGTAGAGCTGCTCCGCGGTGCGGGCGTGAAGCGCGACCGCCGCCGCGCCCTCGTCGGCGGCGATCAGCCCGGCCTTGACGTAGGTCAGTGCGTCGTCGTCGATGCCCATCCGCATCTTGACCGTGACCGGGATCGTGCCGGCGGCGCGGACCGCCGCCTTGACGATGGCGGCGAACAGTGTGGAGTGAAGCGGCAGCGCTGCGCCGCCACCGAGCTTGGTCACCTTCGGCACCGGACACCCCATGTTCAGATCGATGTGATCGATCCGGACATCGTTGACGAGCATCGTGACCGAGCGAGCGACGACGTCGGGGTCGACGCCGTAGAGCTGGATGCTGTGGATGTCTTCGTCGGACCCGAACGTCAGCATTCGCCGGGTTTTCTCGCTCCCCTCGACCAGCGCCCGAGCCGAGACCATCTCGTTGACGTAGAGCCCGGCGCCGTACGAGCGGCACAGCGTGCGGAAGGCAGCGTTGGTCACGCCGGCCATCGGGGCGAGCACGACCGGCGGGTCCACCGTGATCGGCCCGATCTTGAGCGGGCTCACCGGGTTCAGCGCCATAACTCCGTGATACCGACGTCCAGCGCTGCCAGCAAGCGGCGCAGCAGTGGCAACGACAGCCCGATGACGTTGCTGGCGTCGCCGTCGATGCCGTCGATGAACGGTGCGGCGCGCCCGTCGAGGGTGAAGGCACCGGCAACCTGCAACGGCTCGCCGCTCGCAACGTAGGCCGCAACCTCCTCGTCGTTCGGCCGGCCGAAATGCACCACTGTCGCCGCGACGTCGCTGGCCCGCCGGTCGGTTGCGGTGTCGATGAGGCAGTGACCGGTCAGCAGCGTGCCGTTGTGGCCGCGCATCCGTTGCCAACGCTCGGTTGCGGCCTCGGGCGTGCCCGGCTTGCCGAGGACCTCGCCGTCGAAGTGCAGCATCGAGTCGCAGCCGAGGACCAGCGCACCGGGGCGACCGAGGCTGCCGGCGACGGCGCTCGCCTTTGCCTCGGCGAGCGCCACGACCAGCCGGCGCGGATCGTCGTCGGTGATGGCGGACTCGTCGACGCCGCTCACCACGACGCTCGGGTCGAGCCCGGCGTCGTGCAGCAGCCGCAGCCGGGCCGGCGACCCGGATGCCAGGACGAGCGAGCGGCGCGTCACCCGGCCAATACTTGCTGCGCGAACTCGGCGTACAACCGGACGCCGTCGGCCATCACCGACTCATCGAACGCGGCCTCGGGGGAGTGGTTGAACGGCGCGGTCGCCGGGTCGCGGTCGCGGGGTGTCGCACCGAGAAAGACCATCGCACCCGGCACCTTGGCGAGCACCCGCGAGAAGTCCTCGGAGCCCGACAGCGGGTCGGGCAGGGTGAGCCACCGGTCCGCACCGTGCGCGTCGGTGATGACGTGCTTGGCGAGGTCGACCTGCGCCGCGGTGTTGATCGTCACCGGATATTGGACGTCGAGGACCGCGTCGACCTCGAGTCCGTGAGCCGTGGCAATTCCCTTGCAGACCACCGCGATCTCGTCGATCAGCCGTTCGTGGGCCGCATCGGTGTAGCAGCGGACCGTCGCCTCGAAAGTCGCAGTGTCGGGGATGATGTTGTCCTGGGTGCCGGCGTGGAACTGACCGACCGTGATCACCACCGGATCGAAGATGTCGAACCGCCGGGTCGCGAAGGTCTGCAGCGCGGTCACCATCTCGCAGGCGGCCGGGATCGGGTCCTTCGCCCGGTGCGGCGCCGAGCCGTGGCCACCAGCGCCGTCCACCGTCACCCGCAGCGTGTCCGCCGCGGACATGATCGTGCCGGCTCGGCTCGCGAACACCCCCGCCGGCAACATCGAGGATGTGACGTGAATTGCCAGCGCCGCGTCGGCCTGACGTCCGCTCGCCCCAAGGACGCCCTCGTCGATCATGTAGCGCGCGCCGTCGTGACCCTCTTCACCCGGCTGGAACATGAACACGACATCGCCGGCCAGCTGATCCCGCTGTGCCGAAAGCACCCGAGCCGCGCCGACCAGCATCGCGGTGTGCAGATCGTGGCCGCAGGCGTGCATCTGCGGGCCGTCGGAGGCGAAGTCGAGCCCGGTCCGCTCGATGACCGGAAGCGCGTCCATATCGCCGCGCAACAGCACGGCGCGATCCCCGGGCACGGCGCCGCGCAACACGGCGCTGACCGAGGTCAGCTCCTCGCCGGTCGAGATCTCCAGCGGCAGCCCGTCGAGTGCTGCGAGGACCCGCTCCTGGGTCCGCGGCAACGTCAGCCCGAGCTCCGGGATGCGGTGCAGCTCGCGGCGCAGCCGCACCACGTCGTCGTGCCCGTCCGCCGCAAGCTCCGCAATGGCCATGGGTGCAGGTTAGGCGGAGTCAGCCATACTCTCGGGTGGAGGTGCGACAAATGACGCCAATTGCTACCCACGGCACGATCGCGATCCCCGAAGCGAAGACCGGGCAGGCCGCGACCTCTCTCGACGACTGCGATGTGGCGATCGCAGATCTGGTCGAGCACTCGAAAAGCTGGTTCGACGAGCCGGCCGGTGACCTGATCCCACTGCTCGAACGGCTCAACGACGCGGTCATGACGCACGCCCAGGAATGGGTCGAGGCCTCCTGCGCCGCCAAGCACCTCCCGGCCGACCGGCCGGCCGCCAGTGAAGAGTGGGCGCAGGTCACGGTTGCCGCGCGCTACGTCCGGCTGCTCGCGGCGTCGCTGACCGACATCGCAGCCGGCAACAAGCCGCAGTTCCCCGGCAAGCCGCATCCGGTGACCGGTGGCCATACCGCGATTCCGGCATTCCCCTTCGATGCGATCGACAAGGTCGCGCTCTCCGGCTTCACCGCTGAGGTCTGGCTCCGGCGCGGAGTCGCCGGGGCACAGGCCATCGAAGGGCAGGCGACGGCCTGGTTCGGCGGTGGCGCGCCCGGTGTCTCACTCGTTCTCGGTGCCGGCAACCAGGCATCGATCCCGTTCGTCGACGTCCTCGACCGGATGTTCATCACGCGGCATCCGGTGCTGCTGAAGATGAATCCGGTCAACGACTATCTCGGCCCGATCTTCGAGAAGGTCATGGCTGAGCTGATCGACCGCGGCGTGCTTCGGATCGTGTACGGCGGCGCCGAGGTCGGCACCCACCTGGTCCGTCACGACGGCGTCTCCGATGTCCACGTGACCGGATCGGACAAGACGTTCGAGGCGATCGTCTTCGGCGTCGGTGAGGACGGCGCGCGCCGCAAGGCCGCGCTTGAGCCACTGGTCACCAAGCCGGTGACCGGCGAGCTGGGCAATGTCTCGCCGTGCATCGTCGTACCCGGACCCTGGACGCCGAAGGACATCACGTTCCAGGCCCAGAACATCGCGACGATGCTGACGAACAACGCCGGCTTCAACTGCATCGCGTTGCGCGCACTGATCACGCCGAGCAGCTGGGACCAGCGCGACGCGCTACTCGACGCGGTCCGTGACGTGCTCCGCGAGGCCGGCTCACGCCATCCCTACTACCCGGGCGCCCGCGATCGTTTCGACCAGTTCGTCGCAGCGCACCCGGAGGCGGAGCGACTCGGCGACGACTCGCCGGGTTGCGTGCCGTGGACGCTGATCCCGGGACTCCGGCCGGGCCCCGGCGAGGAGATCGCGTTCACGACCGAGTCGTTCAATGGCGTCTTCGCCGAGGTAGGGATCGATTCCAGCGGCACCGTCGACTACATCCGCAAGGCGGTGGACTTCGCCAACGACGGGATGTGGGGGACGCTCGGCTGCTCGCTGATCGTGCACCCGAAGTCGCTCAAGGACCCGGAGGTGCACCGGGCGGTGGAGCAGGCGATCGCCGACCTGCGCTACGGCACGGTCGCGGTGAACCACTGGTCGGCGCTCGGGTTCCTGCTCGGCTCCACGACGTGGGGCGCCTATCCAGGCCACACCCTCGACGATGTCCAGTCCGGGATCGGCCTGGTGCACAACTCGATGATGCTCGCCGAAGCCGACGTCGAGAAGGCCGTGGTCCGCGGGCCGTTCCGGATGCCGGTCAAGCCGACCTGGTCGGTGACGAACAAGACCGGTCACAAGTCCGGCGAGATGTTCGCGCGGATGCAGGCCAGGCCGTCATGGGGCAAGCTGCCAGGGCTCATCACGACTGCGTTACGCGGATAACGCGACGCTCCTGATGGCGCTAGCATCGAGATACTGAAGTGTCGGGGTGCATTTAAAGGGGAGCGTTCGTGAATCGCGTCGTTGTGGGGATGGCGGCGCTTGCCGCGTCCAGTTTGGTGCTGGCGGGCTGCGGCGCGTCCAGCTCGGGTAGCGGCGCCCCGTCGACGCCAGCCCCGCCGGCCGCTTCGTCCGCGGCGGCATCGACCGGCCCGGCCGCGCTCGTTGCGGGCTGCCCGCCAAGCACGCTGAAGACGGTCTCGTCCGGCAACATCACGATCGGCGTTGACCAGCCGGTCTACCCGCCGTGGTTCAACCACAACAAGACGCCGATCGACGGCAACGGCTTCGAGAGTGCAGTCGATCTCGCGATCGCCAAGGAGCTCGGCTACACCCCGGCGCAGACCAAGGTCAAGCGGATCACCTTCACCCAGGCGATCGGCCCGGCAGCTCGTGACTTCGACTTCGACCTCGACGAGTTCTCGATCACCGCGGCTCGCGAGAAGGCGGTCGACTTCTCCGCGCCCTACTACGACGTCGCCGAGGCGGTCGTCGCGATGAAGGGCAGCAAGGGTGCGTCGGTGACCACGCTCGCCGGCCTGAAGGCACTGAAGCTCGGCGCCCAGCTCGGCACGACCGACGCTGACGCGATCAACAACGTCATCAAGCCCTCGTCTCACGCCTTCTACAGCAGCAACGCGCTTGCGGTGCAGGCCCTGAAGAACGGCCAGATTGACGGCCTGGTGGTCGACCTGCCTACCGCGTTCTACATCACCTCCGCTCAGGTGAGTGGCAGCACGATCGCCGGCCAGCTTGCGCCGACTGCGCACCCAGAGCAGTTCGGCGCCTTGCTCGCCAAGGACAGCCCACTCACCTCGTGCGTCAGCAAGGCGGTCACTGCGCTGAAGGCCAGTGGCGCTCTGGCGAAGATCCAGACCAAGTGGCTGGCGAAAGAGGCCAACGCACCCGTTCTGCACTAGCCGGTGAGCAGGACTGCCGAGGACTTCGTGGTCTCGGACAAAGAAGCATGGCGGCGCAGCTTTCGTCGCGACCGCAGGCGCAAGTCGACGCTGGTGGCAATCCTCAGCACGATTGCCTTCGCCGTCGTGGTTTGGCTAGGCGCCACGCATGCACCCGGCTGGACGTCTGCGCGGGAGACGTTTCTGTCTGGGCATCAGTTCCGCCACGACACGCCTGACATCCTGCGAGGGTTGCTGATTGACCTGAAGCTGCTTGTGATCTGCGAGCCGTGCATCCTGCTGCTTGCCGTCGTCATTGCTACCTTGCGGACGTCAGTGAGCCCGGTGCTCGCGCCGGTGCGGATCGGCTGCGCGCTGTATGTCGATCTCTTCCGCGGCTGCCCGATGATCATCCTGCTGTACCTGTTCGCCGAAGGCATCCCTTCGCTGCGCCTTCACCACGTCACGAACTCCGCGCTGGTCTGGGGCGGGGTGGCGATCATCGTGTCCTACAGCGCCTACGTCACTGAGGTCATGCGCTCGGGCATCCAGTCGGTGCACCCGAGTCAGCGTGCCGCTGCCCGTTCGCTCGGCCTCACCCAGCGCCAGACGCTTCGGCTCGTCGTGCTGCCGCAGGCGGTGCGAAACGTCATTCCGGCGCTGCTGAACGATTTCGTCGCGTTGCAGAAGGATGTCGGCCTGATCTCGATCGTTGGCGCGGTGGCCGACGCGATCCAGACCGCGACCGCCGACAACGACGCGAGCTTCAACTTCACGCCCTTCGTCATCGCCGCGATCCTGTTCATCCTGCTGGCCGCACCCTCCGGCCGGTTCGCCGACTACTACGCCCGGCGGGCACTGCGGCGCCAGCAGGCGGGCGTGGTCGTATGAGTGCTCCCGTTCTGCAGGTGCGCCAGGTCTACAAGCACTACGGCGACGCCCATGTCCTCAACGGCATCGACGTCGAGGTCGACGACGGCCAGGCCGTCGTACTCATCGGCGGGTCTGGCTCCGGCAAGTCCACGCTGTTGCGCTGCGTGAACCTGCTCGAGGTCGTGACCGACGGCGAGATCGTTCTCGAAGGCGAGGAGATCACCGATCCACGGGTCGATGTCGACGCGGTCCGTCGCCGGATCGGCGTCGTTTTCCAGTCCTACAACCTGTTCCCTCACCTGACCGCGCTGCAGAACGTCAGCTTGGCGCCGCGCGTGGTCGGCAAAATCGGCAAGGCCGAAGCCAACGATCGGGCCCGCGAGATGCTCGCTCGGGTCGGGCTCGCAGCCCACGCCGACTCCTATCCGGACCGGATGTCAGGCGGTCAGCAGCAACGTACGGCGATCGCGCGGGCGCTCGCCAACGAGCCGCGGCTTCTACTGCTCGACGAGGTGACGAGCGCGCTCGATCCCGAGCTGGTCGGTGAGGTGCTCGACCTGATCGGCGAGCTCAAGGCCCAAGGAATGACGATCCTGATGGCGACGCACGAGATGGGTTTCGCGCATCGGGTGGCCGACGAGGTCTGCTTCCTCGACGCCGGCGTCGTCGCCGAGTCGGGTCCGCCGGAACAGGTCCTCGATCACCCGAGCAACCCGAGGCTGCAGCAGTTCCTCTCGCGCGTTCTACGCCACTGACTGGGCCCGAAGGGCGAGCTCCAACGCGAACCGGCGGTCCGGATCGGTCAGGGCATCGCCGAACAGGTTGCGGAGCTGGCCGAGCCGGTAGGCGACGGTCTGCGGGTGGACATGAAGTGCTTCGGCGACCCGGGCCCGCTCGCCGCGATAGCTCAGCCAGGCGAGCAGGGTCTGAGCCAGCCGCTCCCGGGTCGCGTCGCGAAGCGAAGCGAGCGGGGCGAGCTCGCGGGCGATCAATGCGCCGGATAGCTGGGCATCGCGGTGCACGACCAGGTCGACGAGATGGTCGTTGACCAGCAGCGGGTCGCCGTCGAGTACGCCGTCGGCGACGAGTCGCATTGCCAACGCCGCCGGCCGCAACGCGGCCGCGGCTTCGGCCCACGGCGCGACCAGACCGACAACGGCTCCCCGCCCGACGAGCTGGTGTCGCAGCGCGGCCCACTGCGAGGCTCGGGTCGGTGCCGGTAGCAGCGCGACCACGCCTTCGGCGGTCGGCGCCACGAGTGCCTCCGGGCCGAGGCTGGCCGCGAGCCCGTCGGAGCGGCCGGGTGCGACGAAGACCGGCACGATGACCTCGGGCGGCGCCCAGCCAACCGCGCCGGCGGCATCGTGGACCGAGGACGGGTCGGCGGTGCCGCTGAGGATGGCGGTGAGCAGCTCGGTCCGCAGCCGGTCGCGCTCACCCGCGCGGGCCGACTGCTCAGCGGCGAAGCCTTCGATGCTCGCGGAGGACAGTACGTCGATGTAGGCGAAAGTCGCGAGCGCGAGCGGCACAACCGCGTCCGCGGCCAGACCGGCGTTTCGTGCCAGCTCGGCAAATCGCTGGAACGCGACGCGGGCGCCGACCCGATAAGCCGCGAGCAGCGCCTCGAGGGTGCGCCCGGCTCGCAGCTCACCGCGACCGAGCTCGACGTACACCTCACGGTCGGTGCCGCTGCCGGCCGGCTCCAGCGTGCCGGGCAGATCGAGGAACCGGCTGAGCGCGACTTCCACGCCAAATCGCAGGCCGCGGCCGAAATCGCCTTCGAGCGGGCGACGGTAGGCGGGCACCTCGCGGCCGACCGCGGCGATGACCTCGTCAACCACGTCGGGGAGATGAGGACGGACGCGGTCGACGACGTCGGCGGGCAGCGAGGCCCACGGCGGCGCTTCGATTGTCTCCATCGTACAAATAGTGTGGCACAAGCCGTGTTCACCGAGACGATGCCACCGCGGCTTTTGTTGGGCAGGCTGTAAACGTGGCTTTCTTAACCTCGCCAGGCGGTGGTAACCGCCGACCTGGCCTGGGCCACCGGTTGCGCTCCGCCGCGATCTCGCTCACCACACCGCTGTTGCCCGATGACTACCTCGGCCTGATCAACCCGTTGTGGTCGACTCGCGAGGGCCGCGGCCGGGTCGTCGAGGTACGCCGCGAGACCGCGCAGGCCACCACGTTGGTGATCCGTCCGGGCAGCGGGTGGACTCCGCATCAGGCCGGGCAATGGGTGCGGGTCGGCGTCCAGATCGACGGCACCTGGCAGTCGCGGACCTACTCAGTGACCTCGGTGGCTGACGGCCGCACCGGGCGGTTCTCGATCACTGTGAAGGGGATCGACGGCGGCCGGGTCTCGCCGTACCTCGCGCATTCGACGAAAGTCGGCACGGTGCTCCGGGTCGACCCCCCGCAGGGCGAGTTCGTGCTGGCGCCGGTCATGGGTCGGGCGTTGTTCCTCACCGGCGGTTCAGGCATCACGCCGGTGATGGGGATGCTGCGCACGATGGTCGCCGACGGTAGGTTGCTGGACGCGGTCCACGTGCACAGCGCGCTGCACCGCGATGACGTGATCTTCGGCGATGAGCTTCGCCGGCTCGCGCACCGGTTCGACTCCTACCGGTTGCACGAGCAGCACACCGACCGCCACGGCTTGTTCACCCTCGACCGGCTTGACCAGATCTGCCCGGACTGGCGCGAGCGTGAGGTATGGGCTTGCGGCCCGCCCGCGCTGCTCGACGCGATCGAGAAGCATTGGGCCGATGCCGGTCGCTACGAACGGCTGCACGTCGAACGCTTCCAGCCGCCGGTTTTCGCCGCGCCGGACGCCGAGGGCGGCACGGTGAGCTTCGCGGTCACGGGACGCGACGCCGAGGCACCGGCAGGACGGCCGATCCTCGAGGTCGGTGAGGCGGCCGGCGTCGCGATGCCGAGCGGCTGCCGGATGGGGATCTGCTTCAGCTGCGTCGCGCCGCTTCGCTCCGGGCAGGTGCGCGATCTTCGAACCGGCGAGATCCACGGCGACGAAGGCGAAATCATCCAGACCTGTGTGTCGGCCGCGGCCGGCCCGTGCTCGATCGATCTATAGAAAGGACACCGGCATGACGTCCAGTCCCACCGCGCGTCTGAGCGAAATGCAGATCGCCGAGTTCGGTCGCGAGCTCGATGCGATCCGCGAGGAGATCCTGGCCACCCGAGGGGACCGCGACGCGGTGTACATCCGCAAGGTCATCAAGACCCAGCGCGGGCTCGAGGCCGGTGGCCGGGCGGCGCTGTTCGTGTCGATGTTCCCGCCCGCCTGGGTTGCCGGCACGGCGATGCTCTCGGTCGCGAAAATCCTTGAGAATATGGAGATCGGGCACAATGTGCTCCACGGCCAGTGGGACTGGATGCGCGATCCGGAGATCCACTCGACGACCTGGGAGTGGGACACCGTCATCTCGGCGGACGCCTGGAAGCACACCCACAACGACACCCACCACCGCTGGACCAACGTCGTCGGCAAAGACCGTGACGTCGGTTACACGATGATGCGGATGAGCGAGGACCAGCGCTGGGAGAAGCGCCACCTCGGCCAACCGCTCTACAACCTGCTGCTGGCGCCGGTCTTTGACTGGGGGATCGCGCTTTATGACCTCGAGCTCGACGATGTGCGCACCGGGGCCAAGACCGCTCAGCAGATGCGACGCCAGATCCGGTCGCTGGCAAAGAAGGCGGCGAAGCAGTCGCTGAAGGATTTCGTCGTCTGGCCGCTGCTGTCCGGACCGTCAGCGTTGCCGACGTTGCTGGCGAACGTCACCGCCAACGTGGCGCGCAACATCTGGTCGCACACCATCATCTTCTGCGGTCATTTCCCGGAAGGTGTCGAGACCTTCACCGAGGACCAGATCGAGAACGAGACCCGCCACGAGTGGTACCTGCGCCAGCTGCAGGGCTCGGCCAACATCGAAGGCTCGCCGCTGTTCCACATCCTGACCGGCAACCTGTCACACCAGATCGAGCACCACCTGTTTCCCGACCTGCCGAGCAATCGGTACGGCGAGATCGCGCCACGGGTCAGGGCGTTGTGCGAGAAGTACGGCGTGCACTACGAGACCGGCTCGCTGTCGCGACAGTACGGCTCGATGTGGAAGCGGTTGTGCCGGCTGGCACTGCCGCCGGCAAACCAGGGCACCGTCGACACCCGGCCGAAGCCGGTGCCGCTCGCAGCCTGAGGCGGATCAGCCGCCGCTGACCTCGTGGATCTCATCGGCGACCAGTCCGTGTGCTTCGCGGTGCACGGTGTTGGCAGCCTCCGGGTTGGGCGCCTCGACGAGGCAGAAGATCTTGCCAGCAGCTTCATCGACCCAGTAGTTCTTGTAGTCGACGCCGTGATCGCCCTGGATCGCGAGATCCGCTTCGTGGGCCTTGGCGACGTCGGCGGCGCTGACCGGTCCGCCGGTGTTGTGGACATCCATGTAGAGCGGCATGAGGGCCGTCCTCTCCTCGGGCAGCCGACGGTAGTGCCTGGGCGGCAGTCGCGCCAGATCACGGCGGGCTAAGAATGGACTCATGACGATCCCCACCCGCAAGCTCGGCAGCTCCGGTCTGGAAGTCTCGATGCAGGGGCTTGGCTGCATGGGCATGTCGCAGTCCTACGGCAAGGCGGATCCGGTCGAGTCGCGAGCGACGATCGACCGGGCGATCGAGCTCGGTGTGACGTTCCTCGACACCGCCAACGTCTACGGCGACGGGCACAACGAGACGTTCCTCGGCGAGGCGCTGCGCGGCCGGCGCGACCAGATCATCCTCGCGACGAAGTTCACGCTGTCCCGCGACGACGGCAGCATGCAGATCGACGGTCGGCCGGAGAACGTACGCCGCTGCATCGACGAGAGCCTGTCGCGACTGGACACCGACCACGTCGACCTGTACTACCAGCACCGCGTGGACCCGAACGTGGCGATCGAGGACACCGTCGGCGCGATGGCCGAGCTGGTGCAGGCCGGCAAGGTCCGCTACCTCGGGCTGTCCGAGGCGAGCTCGAAGACGCTCGAGCGCGCGTCCGCGGTCCATCCGATCGCGGCGCTGCAGAGCGAATGGTCGTTGTGGACCCGCGACCTCGAGGTGGACGTGGTCGCGACCGCGCGCCGGCTCGGGATCGGGCTGGTGCCGTTCAGCCCGCTCGGTCGCGGCTTCCTAACCGGCGCCATCACCAGCCCGGACGACTTCGACGACGACGACTTCCGCAAGGGCAACCCGCGCTTCCAGGGTGAGAACTTCGCGAAGAACCTCGAGTTGGTCGACGCGGTGCGCGAGATCGCCGGCGAGAAGGGATGCACGCCGGGCCAGCTCGCGCTGGCGTGGGTGATGGCGCAGGGCGAGGACGTGGTCCCGATCCCGGGCACGAAGCGGCCGTCCTACCTCGAGGAGAACGTTGCGGCGTGCGACGTCTCGCTGTCCGATGACGACCTTCGGCGCCTCGATCAGCTTGCCCCTCAGGGCGTTGCGGCCGGTGGTCGCTATCCGGGTGCGACCGCGCCGGTCACGCAGTACGGCGACAGCCCGCAGAGCTGAGGGGTTTTCGTCGTACCGGCTGCCTAGCGTGGGCGGGTGGACGCGAACGTGTCGTGGCAGCCGTCGTTGCTCGACGGCGGCCCGCCTGCGCTCGACGTCTCCTACGACGGGCTGCGTCGGCTGACGCTCGACGAGTCGTCCTGGATCGATTACTGCCCAGGTTGGCTGTCCGGATCTGACGCGGTCTTCGACCTGCTCGCCTCGACCGCGCGCTGGCAGCAGCGCACGGTCACGATGTGGGACAACGAAGTCCTCGAGCCCCGGCTGACCGCGGGCTGGTCGACCGACGCCGGCAACGCCCCGCCGCTGCTGCTCGAGATGTGCACGCTGCTGGCAGCGCGCTACTCGGTTGGCTTCGACCGGGTCTGGGTCAACCTTTATCGCGACGGCCAGGACAGCGTCGCCTGGCACGGCGATCGCCACCGCCATGCGATGACCAAGCCGATGGTCGCGACCGTGTCGCTCGGTGCCCGCCGCAAGTTCCAGCTGCGACGTCGGGGCAGCTCAACCATCTCGCACACCTTGATGCCGGGCGTCGGTGATCTGGTCGTGATGGGTGGTGAATGTCAGAACGACTGGGAACACACGGTTCCCAAGACCGCGCGCTCGGTCGGCGCCCGGATGTCGGTGACGATCCGGCACTCGAGACCGGCGTACGGCGAGAAGTGGCTCGAGCCTCCCGCGAAGGCCGCCGCGGACGCGCCGTTTCGGCGCCGCCGGTCCTCGGGAGTCGCCGGTCTGTCGGCGTTAGCCGACGCGGCGGTAGTGGATGTGGGTGGCGAGCGGTGAGTGAAGCACCTCAGCGGGTTCGAAGCCGAAGGACTCAACCCCGTCGAAGATGCGCTCGCCGGAACCCAACAGCACCGGTGCGATGTCGAGGGTGAGCTCGTCGATCACTCCGGCAGTCAGTGCCTGTCGGACGGTCGAGGCTCCGCCGGCGATGTCTACTCCGTTGTCGCCGGCGACTTGGCAGGCTGCGGAGTAGGCGGCGTCGAACCCCTCGGTGACGAATTGGAAGGTCGTCCCGCCGTCCATCTCGATCGGGTCATGTTCGTGATGAGTCAGCACGAACACCGGCGCGTGATACGGCGGCTCGGGACCCCACCACCCGGTCCATTCCTCGTCGTCCCAGTCTCCGCGGATCGGGCCGAACATGTTCCGACCCATCACATACGCGCCCCGCGGGCGCAGCAGCCAGTCGGTCGCGACCTTGTCGGCATCGTTGGCTCGCGGGTCGCCAAGGTGCCAATCGTGCAGCTCCCGCCCTCGCTTGCCCAGCGGGTCCTCGCGGCTCTGGCCCCGCCCGGCGACGAAACCGTCAACAGAGATCGACATATGACAAGTGGTGTCCGGCACCGCGAGCCTCCTGGGTCTCCTCACCTGGCCCTCGACGCTACTGGTGCGCGCTCGCCGGGCTCGCACTCACCTCTTTCGGTCTCGTGACGGCCCCGGCCCTCGCAGCAAACCGACACCCACACTCGAGGTAGCGAGCTGGTCATGACCGCAACGGGTCGAATGGCGATCCGTTCCCCGCACGGCGCAACCCTGTGGCACAGCCCGGCTTCAGGAAGAAGCGTCATGTTGCGCGTCGCGGTATCGGGCCGGCTAGTGCTGAGCGACCTCAACCAAAACACTGCTGGGTGCGCCCGGCATTCTCCGACCCTGACTGCGGACTCGGCTGACAGCGCCCTTCCCGCAGGTGACGTCACTCTGACTTGACGATGACGTCAATATGATGTCATAGTGATGTCAACAAAGTCCAGGAGGCGTCACGATGCAGATTTCTGCGGTCACCGCCGCGTTGTCGGCTGATCTGGTCGCGCTCGGCAGCCTCGGTGACGAGGCCACTGCCGAGGTCGCTCAGCGGCTCTCGATCGCGATGACGGCGCCGATCTCGGCCCGGCTGGTCGAGCTGCTCGGCCAGGTCGCGGCCGAGCTCGACTCGACGCTCACTCGCGGCCGGGTCGAGGTACGCCTGGTCGGTGGTGACGCCGAGCTCGTCCTCGTCGACGACGAGGACATCGAGCCAGTGGGCGAGACGCCGGCAGCAGACAGCGACGCAGACGCGCGAATCTCGCTGCGGTTGCCCTCGCCGCTCAAGGTCAGGATCGAGGCCGCCGCCACGAGCGCGGGGATCTCGGTCAACGCCTACATCGTTCGGGCGCTCCAGCGCCCGCAACACCACCAGCAGCCCGGCCACCGCCGGCTCACCGGCTACGGCCGCAGCTAGCCCGGCACCCAGCAACCAGCAATCAGCAACCAAGGAGTTCAGGATGAGGTCAGAGGTCTTCGAGACATCGGGCGAGGTTCGCCTGCAGGTCAGCATCAAAAGCGGGCGGGTCGAGCTGAGCACCCACGACCGGCCGGCTGTCGAAGTGGAGGTCAGTGCGCCGAGCAACCCGTCGTACGCCGACCAGATCAAGATCGAACACATTGCGCGGACAGGTCGCGATGATGTGCGGGTGACGCTTCCCGACGTCGGTGCGCTCGGGTTCCTCAGCGGGCAGCATCGTCATGAGGTCGACGTGGTCGTCCGGCTGCCGCGCGGCTCGGCGCTCGACCTCTCGACTGCGTCGGCTCCGGTCGAAGCGGCCGGCAGGTACGGGTCGGTTCGAGCCAGTTCGGCTTCCGGCGACGTGCACCTCGAAGCGGTCGGCGGCGAGCTGTCGGCCCAGACCGCGAGCGGCGCGGTGTCGGTCGAGTCGGTTGGTGGCCCGGCGAAGATCCGCACCGCCGCCGGCGACGTCAGCGTCGGCTCGGCGGCGGCCGCCCTGGTCGTCATGACCGCGTCCGGGCAGCTCCAAGCCGGGACGGTCCACGGCGCCCAGCTGCGCTCAGCGTCGGGCGACCAGAGCGTCGACAACGCGGTCTGCGGCAACCTCGAGCTCACGACGTCATCTGGCGACGTCAGGGTCGGGATCGCCCGCGGCAGCGGCGTCCACGTCGACGCCACGACTGTGAGCGGCGATCTTCAGTCCGACATCGACCTCGATGGTGAACCCGGCGAGTCGAATCCGGCCGAGCCCAACCAGGTCGACCTGAAGGTCCGTACCGTCAGCGGCGACGTCCGGATCCGCCGAGGTGCCGAGCTCGTTACTTCTTGATCACCTTCTCCACCGCTTCGGCCAGCAGCGCGGAGCCCGCGACGCTTGGGTGCACTCCGCAGCTGGCCGGCTTGGTCGTGAGGTTGGTCAGCAGTCCCGCCGCACAGGTGTTGCCGCGGGCGCCGGCGCTGGCCTTCTCAAGGAGCTTGAAGGACGGCGCGATCGCGACGTGGTAGGGCTTGGCTCCCTTGAGCAACGCAGAGTTGACGTCCTGGACCTCGACGGTGAGCAGCACGTTCGTGTAATCGAACGAGTAGTACGGCACCAGGACGATCTGGCCGCTGTAGTGGGCCTTGTTTCGCAGTCCCTTGAGGATCCGGCCGACGTTCTTGGCGAGCTTCTTTTGCAGCGCGGCGATCTCGCCCGCGCACATGTCCTTCGGGTGCTCCGTCTGGCACAGGAAGCCGTCGTTGGCGCCGATCATCAGGGTGACCAGCCGGGTGTTCGGCCACTTCTTGAGGTAGTCCTCGGCGTACGTCAGCTGTGACTCGGACTTGCTCGCGTACTTCACGTGTAGCGGCGCGTCGGCGCGATAGTCCTTGCCAGCGGTGTGGCTCGGGTTGTTCTTGGCGCCGAAGACGAAGTTGTTCTCGCAGCCGTTGCTCTGCGCTTTCACGTTGATGAAGCTCGACGTCGTCTCGCCCGGGCACGCAGCGTTGGCGACCTTCAACCCGAGACTCGAGGCGATGTCCTCGGGGAAGCCGACGAAGGACTTCTGATGCGCGTAGTTCGGCCTCGGAATGCTGTTGGACTCGCGGTAGCCGAACGGCACCGAGTCACCGAGCGCGAGATAGCGCGCCCCGGCGACGACCGGCGGCTGGCCGGCCGGCTTCGCCGGCACGGTGCGGTGCGTGTCGGAGGCCAATGCCGGCGCGAGGCTTCCCGCCATCACGACGAGGCTGGCGCAGCCCAAGGCGAGGGCGCTGCGACGAAGCAGCTTGGGTGACGACGGTGTCATATGGAGCCTTTCGAATCGTTCGCGCGACTCGGGGACGTTCATCGATTGTTCACCATGTCAGCACCGGTTGTCGCTCACGCGTCATAACGTTGGGCAGTGACAGCCTCCAGCGACGCCGAATCCGTTGAATATCGCCAATATCGCTTCATGGCTCCGCCCGGCGCTGCCGATCTGGTCCTGATCCGCCACGGCGAGTCGGAGCCGGCGCGCGAGGACCGCCCCGCGGACAGTGTTGACGGTCACGCCGACCCTGCTCTGGATCCGGTCGGCGTCGAGCAGGCGAGGCGGCTGGCCGATCGGCTGGCCGGCGAGCAGCTCGACGCGATCTACGTGACGACCTTGCGTCGTACCGCGCAGACTGCTGCGCCGCTGGCCGAACGGTTGGGCCTCACCCCGGTCGTCGAGCCGGATCTGCGCGAGGTCTTGCTGGGCGAGTGGGAGGGTGCAACGTTTCGCAAGCACACCTCAGAGCTGCACCCGCTCGCGGTCGCGATGTTCACCGAGCAGCGCTGGGACGTGATTCCGGGTGCCGAGAGCACGGCCGACTTTCGGGCGCGGATAAGTGCCGGTATTACCCGAATTGCTCAGCGACACCCCAACCAAAAGGTGGCTGTCGTCGTCCATGGAGGAGTGATCGGGATGATCATGGCGATTGCAACAGGAGCTGGAAACTTCGCTTTTGTAGGCGCTGACAACGCGTCGATGTCGCAGATCGTCGTCCTCGGGGACCGGTGGACCGTCCGCCGCTTCAACGACACCGCTCACCTCGACCCCGCCTAGGAGACCAGTTGCCGAACATCACCTACCCGGCGTCGACCGGGAGGCTGCGCGGCTATCTCGCGGCTCCTTCGAGTGGCGGGCCGTGGCCGGGTGTCGTGGTGCTCCACGAGGCGTTCGGGCTCACCGACGACATCCGGCGGCAGGCCGATCGGTTCGCCACCAACGGCTACCTGGCCTTCGCCCCCGACCTGCTCTCCTACGGCCTTGCGCCGCGATGCCTCGTCACGACCTTTCGCACCCTGTTCAAGCAAGCCGGCGGCCGCGCGATCGAGGACATCGATGCCGCCCGCGACTACCTGCTCGAGCACGACGAGTGCACCGGCAAGGTCGGCGTGATCGGTTTCTGCATGGGAGGCGGCTTCGCCATCCTCGCGGCTGCCCGCGGCTTCGATGTTGCCGCCCCGAACTACGGCATCGTCCCGAACAACGTCGACACCGTGCTCGCACAGTCCTGCCCGATGATCGCGTCGTACGGCGCGAAGGACCGCACCATGAAAGCCGCCGCTGCCAAGCTGGAGCGGGCGCTGAGCGTTCACGGCATCGAGCACGACGTGAAGGAGTATCCGGACGCCGGGCACGCATTCATGACCGGGCACACCGGCAACTGGACGTTCGCGGAGTGGATCCCGGGGATGGGCTACGTCGCCGGCGCCGCTGACGACGCCTGGCAGCGGGTCTTTGGCTTCTTCGACCGCCAGCTGCGGCCGGTGCCGAGATGAGCCGGCGGCTGGTGGGTGCGCTCGCCGCCGCCGGCTTGCTCAGCGCCGGTGTTGTCGCCGCGCCGGCCGCCTCGGGACCGCTACGGCAGCAGCTGGTCTCACTTGCCGCGCCGGACGCTTCGCCGAGCCCGCAGCAGCTGGCGAGCGCGGCGTACAACCGCATGACGCCGGCGCAACAAGTCGGGCAGCTGTTCATGGCCGGGATCCCGTCCAAGGGCGCAACACCGGCGAAAGTGGCGAAGCTGCGCAACAGCCGGATCGGCAACGTGATCCTGACCAAAGACAGTGCAGCCGGCCGCACCGCGGTCAAGGCGGTGACGTCGTCGTTGATCGCACACCAGACCGAGAGCGGGGTCGCGCCGTTCATCAGCACCGACCAGGAAGGTGGCGAGGTCCAGCGGCTGACCGGCAAGGGTTTCGCCACGATGCCGACCGCGCTGAAACAGGGCCGGGTGCCCTTGAAGGTGCTGCGGGAGGCGAGCACGACCTGGGGGAGCCAACTCGCCGCCGCAGGTGTCGACCTGGACCTGGCGCCGGTCGCCGACACCGTGCCCGCCAAGCATGCCAAGAAGAACTTGCCGATCGGCGCGTTCGACCGCGAGTTCGGGCACACCCCGGCCGTTGTCGCCGGGCACGTCTCGGCGTTCGTCCGAGGGATGAGCGCGGCGGGAGTTGACTCGACGGTTAAGCACTTCCCCGGTCTGGGCAAGGCGACCGGCAACACCGACACGACCCGTGGGGTCACCGACCCGGTGACCCGCCACAGCCCGTACATCGGGCCGTTTCAGTCCGGCGTGAGCGCCGGGGCGCAATTCGTGATGCTGTCCTCGGCGATCTATCCGAAGATCGATCCCGACCATCTGGCCTGCTTCTCCAAGATCATCATCCGCTCGATGCTTCGCGGCGACCTGCACTTCACCGGGGTCGTGATCTCCGATGACTTCGGGACGGTGGCGCTGCGTCACGTGCCGCTCGCCACCCGCGCGGTCCGGTTCCTCAACGCCGGCGGCACGATGGCGATCGACACCACGCTGAGCCAGATCCCCGCGATGATCCATGGCGTCGTCGCTCAGATGGCCGCGAGCAAGGCATTCGCCGCCTCGGTCCAGGCCGCGGTCATGACCGTCCTGCTGGCCAAGGCCAACGCTCACCTGATCTCGCCCGAGGTCTAGTCCAGCGTTACGTCGACGACCACGGGTGCGTGGTCGCTCGGCCCGGTGCCCTTGCGGGCGTCGCGGTCGACGTAGGCGTCGGTCACCGCCGAGGAGACCGCCGCGTTCGCGTACACCAGGTCGATCCGCATCCCCTGGTTCTTGTGGAACATCCCGGCGCGGTAGTCCCAGTAGGTGTATGGCGTGTCGTACTTCAGCGCCCGCGGCATCACGTCGTCGAGCCCGAGACCGCGCAGCTCGGCGAGCGCGTGGCGCTCGGCGTCGGTGACGTGGGTCGACCCGATGAACTGCGTCGGATCCCAGACATCGGTGTCGGTCGGGATGATGTTGTAGTCGCCGGTGACAACGAACGGCCGTTTCTCGGCTACCTCGGGCGCGAGTGCGGTTTTCAGCGCCGCCAGCCACTCGAGCTTGTACGGGTAATGCGGGCTGTCCAGGGTGCGGCCGTTCGGGACGTAGAGCGACCAGATCCGCAAGGCCCCGCAGGTCGCGCCGATCGCGCGCGCCTCGACCTTAGGCGGGGTGCCGATCAGCGCCGGGTCATCCTCGTCAGGCGGGGGGGCATACGCCGGCTGGCCCTCGAAGCCGAGCGAGACGTCGGCGAGCCCGACCCGGGACAGGATCGCGACGCCGTTCCAGCGGCCCTCGCCGTTCGCGGCGATCTCATAGCCCAGCTCTTCGGCACGCTCGCCGGGGAACGCATCGCTGGCGCATTTGATCTCCTGCAGGCACACCACGTCGGGCTCGGCCAACTCGAGCCACTCGTTGAGACGGGGGAGCCGGGCACCTACCGAGTTGACGTTCCACGTCGCGATTCGCACGAGCGTCACCCTAGATCGTCACTCTGACGTCGTTAGGGTTCGGTCATGGCCGGCGATGCGGAGATCTCCGATGCCGACCTGGCCGCGCTGCCCAAGGCGCACCTTCATCTGCACCTGACCGGCGGCATGCGCCACGAGACGTTGCTCGAGCTGGCCCGACGGGTCGGGGTCGTTTTGCCCGACCGGCTCACCGACCTGGAGCCCGACACCTGGCAGCTGCTGGGCTGGCCGAAGTTCCAGCGACTCTACGACGTTGCGCGGGGCGTGCTGCGGACGCCGGCGGACTTCGACCGGCTGTTGCTCGAGATCGCGCAGGACGAGGCCGTGTCGGGATCACAGTGGCTCGAGCTACAGATCACGCCGACCGGCTATGCGGCGCGCCTCGGTGACGTTGTCACGGCTCTCGAGGTGTTCTGCGCCGCTGCTGCTGCCGCCGAGGCGGCGACCGGCGTCGGTGTCCGACTGATCGTCGCGGCCAACCGCACCCGACCGCCGTGGGAGGCCGAGCTTCTCGCCCGGCTCGCAGTGCGGTTCTCGGCGTACGGCGTCGTGGGTTTCGGGTTGTCCAACGACGAGCGGCGCGCAATGCCGGAAGACTTCATCAAGGCGTTCCGAATCGCCCGGGATGGTGGCCTTCCGGCGATGCCGCATGCCGGCGAGCTGCTCGGTGCCGAGTCGGTCGCCCGCACCGTGGCGGCGCTGGCGCCGGTGCGGATCGGTCACGGCGTGCGGGCCGTCGAGGACCCCGCGGTCCTCGCGACGCTGGCCGACCGCGGCGTCGCCTGCGAGGTGTGCCCGGCATCCAACGTCGCGCTCGGCGTCGCCTCCGGCCTCGGTGCGGTGCCGCTGCGAGCCCTCGAGACCGCCGGGGTGCCGGTCGTGCTGGCGGCGGATGACCCGTTGCTGTTCGGCGCCTCGCTGCTCGAGCAGTACGCCGTCGCCCGCGACCACCACGGCTACCAGCGCGCCGATCTGGCGCGGCTGGCACGAACCTCAGTGACCTGCTCGACGATGCCGGCGTCTATGGCGGCCAGCGAGCTGGCTGCCATAGACGCCTGGCAGTCCAATGAGTCAGATCTCCAGGGCGCCCCAGCGCCCTGACGTTCTGACAGAACGGTGGGGGGCGTGGCGAACCCGTAGCCTGGTATGTCGTGGCTACTCGCTCTGACCTCCGTAACGTCGCGATCATCGCGCACGTCGACCACGGCAAGACAACGCTGGTCGACGCGATGCTGTGGCAGTCCGGGGCGTTCTCGGCGCACCAGGCTGACGAGGGCTCGGTCAACGAGCGGGTGCTCGACTCGATGGACCTCGAGCGCGAGAAGGGCATCACGATCCTCGCGAAGAACACCGCGGTCCGTCACGGCGACCTGACGATCAACATCATTGACACCCCCGGCCACGCCGACTTCGGTGGCGAGGTCGAGCGGGGGCTGTCGATGGTCGACGGCGTCGCGCTGCTGGTCGATGCGAGCGAGGGTCCGCTGCCGCAGACCCGGTTCGTGCTGCGCAAGGCGCTCGCGCTGAACCTGCCGGTCATCCTGATCATCAACAAGGTCGACCGCGCCGACGCCCGGATCGCCGAGGTGGTCGATGAGACCTACGAGCTGTTTCTCGACCTCGACGCCGACGAGCACCACATCGAGTTCCCGATCGTCTACTGCCAGGCAAGGACCGGCCAGGCCTCGCTCAACCGGCCGGCCGACGGCACCAGCCCCGACAGTCCCAACCTCGAGCCGCTGTTCGAAGTCATCCGCAACGCCATCCCCGCCCCGACCTACGACGAGAGCGCGCCGTTGCAGGCGCACGTCACGAACCTCGACGCCTCGCCGTACCTCGGCCGGCTCGCGCTCTGCCGGATCTACAACGGCTATCTGAAGAAGGGCCAGGTCGTGGCCTGGTGCCGGCAGGACGGCACCGTCGAGAAGGTCAAGCTGACCGAGCTGCTCGGCACCGAGGCGCTCGAGCGAGTGCCGATCGAGCAGGCCGGCCCGGGCGACATCGTTGCTATTGCTGGGATTCCTGAGATCACGATCGGTGAGACCATCGCGGATCCGGACGACCCGCAGCCGCTGCCGGTCATCACGATCGACGAGCCGAGCATCTCGATGACGGTCGGCATCAACACCTCACCGCTGGCCGGCCAGACCGGCAAGAAGCTCACCGCCAGGCTGGTCAAGAACCGCCTCGACAACGAGCTGGTGGGCAACGTTTCGATCCGGGTGATGCCGACCGAGCGGCCGGACACCTGGGAGGTCCAGGGCCGCGGCGAACTGCAGCTGGCGATCCTGGTCGAGATCATGCGCCGCGAGGGCTTCGAGCTCACCGTCGGCAAGCCGCAGGTCGTCACCCGGATCATCGACGGCAAGCTGCACGAGCCGATGGAGAGCCTCACCATCGACACCCCGAGTGACTACCAGGGCGTGCTGATCCAGCTGATGGCGCTGCGAAAAGGCCGCCTCGAGCAGATGGTCGACCACGGCACCGGCTGGATCCGGATGGAGTACGTCGTGCCGGCTCGCGGCCTGATCGGGTTCCGCACCGAGTTCCTGACCGAGACGCGTGGCACCGGACTGCTGCACCACATCCACGAGGGTTACGAGCCGTGGTTCGGGGAGCTGCGCACCCGCCCGACCGGCTCGCTGGTCGCGGACCGAACCGGCCCGACGACCGCCTTCGCGCTGGCCAACCTGCAGGAGCGAGGCACGATGTTCGTCGGTCCTGGCACCGGCGTCTACGAAGGCATGATCGTCGGCGAGAACTCACGCTCGGATGACATGGATGTCAATCCCACAAAGGAAAAGAAGCTCACCAACATGCGGCAGTCCGCTGGCGACACGTTGGTGCCGTTGATCCCGCACAAGGTGCTCAGTCTCGAGCAGGCACTCGAGTTCTGCCGCGAGGACGAGTGCGTCGAGGTCACGCCGGGGACGGTCCGGATGCGCAAGGTCGACCTCGACGCCGCGACCCGGTTCCGCTCCGCCAAACGGAAGGGCAACGCGAGCGGCTGACCGCGAAAAGGCGATAGCGTTACCCCTTGGACCAAGGGGGAAGCATGGGACTTTTCGGCAAGCTGTCCGAGGTTCGGATGAAGGACGGCGTCGACGGGACGCTGAAGGTCGTGGGGATCACGATGCCGGAGCCGACCGCCACCGAGGCGAACTACCGACTGGACGGCGTCGTCAGCGCTCCAGGTCTTGAGCCGACGGCGATCGTGCATCACGGCATGTGCTCGGTGAGCAAGTGGCCATATCAGGGCCAGGAGCTGCCGGTGAAGGTTGACCGTGCCAATCCGTCCCACATCGTCATCGAGTTCGGGAAGCTCAAGAAGAGCAAGGACGCCTCACGTGACGCGGCACGGCAGCTGGCGGAGCAGATGCGCGCTGGTGGCGGTGCAACGGTGCGAGGTGCCGACGGCGGACTGACCCGCAATGCCGACGGCAGCTATCAGCTCACCGGTGATGGCTCCGCTATCTCGATCACCATCGACTCCGGCACCGGAGCGGTCACGACCGGCCCGCCGGGTTCCTCGGCGAGCGCTGATGACACTGCGCCGACGGTGACCTCGTCGGCCGACATCCTCGCGCGAGGCACCGCCGGCTCGGCGACTCTCCTCGGGACCTTTCCCACCGACGCACCGGCAGTGAAGCCGGGCCACACCAATGTCGGGCTGATGCTGAACGTCATGATCGATGGTCATGCGCCGTTCCAGGCATCGAACCTCTACGCCGTACCGGAGGACAAGGTTGCTCGGCTCGCGCCCGGCACGCTTCTTCCCGTCAAGGCAGATCTGGCGACAGGTCTGGTTGCGGTGGACTGGGCCGCCGTCGTCTGAGCGGCGAAGCAGTCGTTAGACGGACCGCTAGGGGATGTACGGGCCAGACATGAACTGCATGCTCAGGTTGGTTCCTGGTACGTCGTTGACCGCGGCCGCGCCAGGGCCGGTCGTCACGCCCAGCGCAACTGCTTCGACACAGATCTCGTCCCCGTGGCCGATCGGGGCGATGGTCGAGACATTCTGCTGAGTCCAGTTGCCGGCCACGGTTACTGGCGGCACCTCCGAAACCGCCAGCGTGACCGTGTCGCCGTCGCCGGTGCCGTTGCCGAAGTCGTCGCAGCTGTCACCGTCCTGGGCGTCCACGAGAGTCAGCCGCCGATCGCCACTCGAGTCTGCTGACCACGACACACTCGCCGTGATGGCGTAGATGCCAGGGCGCGTCGTCGTGATCCCGGTCATGCCGTCGATGCAGTCGTCGTCTTCGGTGGCGGTCGCGTTGGCCTGCTGGTAGGCGACGGCCCCGAAGTTCACAATGTTCTCGTCACCCACCCCGCAGGTGCCGACCGTGCCCGACAGCTCGGCACCCGGCAGCGTGCCGATCTCCGGCGAGCCGTAGCTCGATGCCAGATCTCCGGAGGTGATGAAGTCGCCACCCTTGAGGAAGTCGGAGGCGGGATGGCCGCCGAGCTTGGTCGAATTGTCCGCTGTGCCCGCACTCGGGACCTTGCCGAGCGTTGAGGCCCGCACCTGGCTCCCGGTCAGCGAGTTTGGCTTCACGTCGGAGCCGGTGAGTGAATGGTTCTTGACCTTCGCGCTGGTGACGGCGTTCGCCTTGAGCTGCGGCGTCCCAACCGAATTAGCCGGCAGCCTGGTCGCGGCGAATCCGACGCCGCCAAGGCTGAGAACCAGTGCGATCGTCGCAGTGACGGCTGAGTAGGTAGGGCGGAGTTTCATCGGGGACCCCCTCGGTCATGGTGTGATTCCGGTCACCTTAGGGCGCTGTGCGCCAGCGGGATAGCGTCGTGTCGATGACCGAATGGGATGGTCGCGGGTTGCCGCCGGCCGCGCAGGCGCGGGTCAACCGGGCGAGCACCGACGGCGTGCGATCCTCGCTGCTCTCGATTCGCGGTCAAGCCGGTATTGCGAGCGTCGGCCTCGACCCGGTCGGTGAGGTGATGGGCTGCATCGTCGAGCGGATCGGCTGGGCCGGCTGGGGCGGCTGCGGCGTCTACTACCCGGGCGGGTTCGGCAGCGCGATGATGGCGCCGCCGACGATCACCTCCGGTCAGGGCGGCGGGTACGGCGGGTTCGCGCCGTACGTCGACGCGCTCTATCGGGGCTATGACACCGCGATGCACCGGATGCTGCTCGAGGCACAGGCGCTCGGGGCCGACGGCGTGGTCGGGATCGCTGTCACCCGTGAGCGGCTGCTCGACGGTCAGGGCGCGCAGGAGTTCCTCGCGCGAGGCACCGCGGTGCGCGCGCGGTCGAAGAACCGTCCGAAGAACCTGTTCTCGACCGATCTGTCGGGCGGCGACGTCGCGAAGCTGATGCATGCCGGCTGGGCGCCGACCGAGCTGGTCTGGGGCATCTCGGTCGCGATCCGCCACGACGACTACTACACCCGGGCAACCGCCCGGTCATGGTCGACGCAGAACATCGAGATCCCCGGCTATACCGAGCTCGTGACCTTCGCCCGCGCCGACGCGCGAGAGCGGTTCGAGCAGCGAGCCGGCAGGCAGGGCACCGACGCCGCGACGGTGAGTGACATGTCGCTGCACGTCTGGCAGATCGAGCCGGCCGACGGTCACATCGACCACGTGGCCGAGGCGACCGTGGTCGGCAACGCGCTCGTGAAGTTCCATCAAGGCTCGGCTGCCCCGACCGACAGCCGGGTTGTTCTTCCGCTACGAAGGAGCATGTTGTGAGCACCGATCCGACCGAACTCGGTCTTCCCGAAGACGCGATGCGGCGGCTGTCCGAGATGCGGCCGGGCCAGTCAACCTCGCTGTTCACCTCCGACCTGTCCGTCAACGAGTTCCTGTTGGTTCGCGAGGCGGGGTTCCGGCCGCTGGGCCTGGTGCTCGGCTCGTCGATCTACCACGTCGGCTTCCAGCGTGGTCGCTGGAGCCAGAACCAGGAGCTCGAGACGCTGACCCAGGCCATGTATCACGCCCGCGAGCTGGCGATGACGCGGATGGAGGCCGAGGCCGACATGCTCGGCGCCGACGGCATCGTCGGCGTGCGGTTGGAGATCGAGTTCAAGGAGTTCGGCGAAGACCTGGCTGAGTTCATTGCGGTCGGCACCGCGGTCAAGTCCGACGCGCCACCACAGAGCGGCGAGTGGCGCAACAACACCAACAAGCCGTTCACCTCCGACCTTTCCGGTCAGGACTTCTGGACCCTGCTCGAGGCCGGTTACGCACCGCTCGGCATGGTCATGGGCTCGTGCGTCTATCACATCGCCCATCAGGGCATGTTGAAGTCGCTCGGCAACATCGGTCAGAACGTCGAGATCCCGAAGTTCACCGAAGCGCTGTACGACGCCCGCGAGTTGGCGATGTCACGGATGCAGGCCGAAGCCGAGGCGCTTGCGGCCGAGGGAATCGTCGGCGTTCAGCTGCTCTCACTGCCACATCGCTGGGGTGGCCACACGACGGAGTTCTTTGCGATCGGCACCGCGGTACGGTCACTGCGCGACGACCATGTGATCGACCGGCCGCAGCTGGTCCTGCCGCTGACCGATCGGTGAGCGAGCCGCCCGCCGTACCCGGACCGGCCGACGTCGACGCACTCGCCGCAGCGCTGCGCGCCGACTCCGCCGACCTCGAGGTCTATGCCAGGGTGCTGAGCTCATCGCTGGTCGACGCGCTGCCGCCCGGCATGGTCGAGATCACCCGGGACCAGTCGATGCGCGACCGGCTCGCCGGTCGACCCGGCACTGTGCGCTCACTGCAGATCGGCTTCGGCGAGGTCACTCTCGAGCTGTTGCGCGGCCGAGCCGGGGAGCCGGTCGCTCGGGCAGCGCGCGCTGTCCGCGGCGTCATCATCTCGAGCCGGGAGATCAGCGTCGACGAGTGGACCAGGCTGCTGGCCGACCAGCTCACCGTCCGGGCCCGCGACTCGGCCGCGGCCAGGACGGCGCTGGCGCGACTTTTGGGCCAATCGGAGTAGTGAAAATCGTCCGATATCGCGGATGATGGAGAAGTGACCAGTGCCCAGCGTCTGCCGTTCGATCACGACCAGGTTGTGCCGGCCTCCGACCGCCCGGGTACCGGCCGGCTCGAGCCTGACGAGGACGCCGAACTTCGCCGGTTGCACATGCTCAGGGGCTTCGGCGCGGTAGCCGGCACCGTCTCCTCACGGTATCGCGAGCTGCGTGGCCGTGACCGTCGCGGCAAGGTTCGCGACCCCGAAGATGCCAAGCTGGCGATCCCGATCGAGAAGTCGCTGTGGTCGGATCTCAGGGCCGAGCCGGGGCCGGCGATGTCGAGTCAGCCGGAGCTGGTGCCGGACTTCGCCGAGTCGTCGTCCGGCTCGCTGCCGCCGAGCGACTCAGCCACGGAACGCGTCATATCTGACACCCGTGAGATCTTCGGAGAGCTGCCACAGTCGCGTCGCGGCCTCGGAATCTTTCGACGCTGAGCTCGAGTCGACCCGCTTGGGATAACCGCGATTCTCCGCGATGCCGTTGGGACCGAAGTACTCCCCGCCGCCGACCTCCGGCGAGGTCGCGGCGTACAGCTGGGGGAGCGCGCCCTGGTCCTCGGACTGCCCGATCACGCGGACCCCGAGCGACATCACGATCTGTTTGATCCGATTGCCCTGCGAGCCGGGGTTGGTCAGGTTGGTCGCGGCGGTGCCGGGATGCGCCGCCACGCTGATCAGCGGCGAGTCGATCGCTGAGAGCCGACGCTGCAACTCGAAGGCGAACAGCAGGTTGGCCAGCTTCGAGTCGGAGTACGTTCTCCAGCGCCGATAGCTCCGCTCGTGCATGAGGTCATCGAAGTCGAGCTTGCCGGGCTTGTGCGCGTTGCTGCTCACCGTGACGACGCGAGCGCCAGGCCGGTCGACCAGCAGCGAGAGGAGCAGGCCGGTCAGCGCGAAGTGGCCGAGATGATTCGTGCCCAACTGCATCTCGAACCCGTCGAGGGTCGCCCGGCGCGGGATCGCCATCACCCCGGCGTTGTTGAACAGCAGGTCGATCGCCGGGTAGGACGCCTGGATCCCGTCGGCGAACGCCCGGATGCTGGCCAGACTTGCCATGTCCAGCGAACGCAGCTCTACCTCGGCGTCGGGGACCGCCGCGATGATCCGGGCGACCGCCTCGCGGCCGCGCGCCTCGTTGCGGCAGGCGAGCGCGACCCGCGCACCGTGGCGCGCCAGCTCGCGCGCCGTCACGTAGCCGAGACCGCTGTTCGCCCCGGTTACGACTGCCACCCGGCCGGACTGGTCCGGGATGTCCTTCGCCGTCCATCGCGCCATGCGGCACATCGTGACACGCACGGCCGAACTTGATGCGCCGTCCGGCGCTCGGTTGCTTGATGCGCCGTCCGGCGCAATGAAATACCCAGGGACTGCGATACGTTAGGCCCAGAGCGTCGAGAGACGTTCGCCGGCTCGATCCATGGCCCCCGGTCCCAACCTTTGTCGCCTCGAGCGAATCTGTGCCGAGAGGTAGACCTGGCGGGTCGGCGCGCGGAGCCCCGGACAATCCAGGTCCGGGGCTTTCGTGTGTCCGCTGCTAGTTGATCGGTCTACGGCGCCGGCGGGTTGCCGCCGCGGCGCCGCTCGAGCCGGCCGAAGAACGCCGGCTCGTCGAGGTCGACATCGGCGAGCGCGCCGCGAAGCAGCTGCAAGGCGTTGCGGGTGATCGCGTCGGCGTCCTCGGGCTCGACGCCGAGCTCGATCGCGACGCCGACCGGCCCCTCGTCGAGGCCGATCGCGACGACGGCGGCGGCGCGCTCAGCGGGCGGCAGGGTGGCGAGCGCCTCGTAGAGCCGGGCGACCAGCTCGGTGTCAGAGAGCCCGTCGGTGGAGCTGACGTTGTCCGCGATGGTGCCGGGCGCGATCGGTCGCAGCCTCGGCGGTCTGTCTTGAGCCACGATCCACGGTACGTCCTCAGCCGCCAGTCGGCGTGAACGTCTCAAGCACTTCGTGCGCCCGAGCCATCGACCGGACCGGATCTGCGTCGGGCGCGCCGATCTGTTCGTCGAAGTTCAGGTCGAGGAAGACCTCGTCGGTGCCGGCTGCGGCGTACCGGTCGAGGTCGGCCTTGATCTTGGCAGCGGTGCCGGTCATGGTCGGATCGTCGGCGTTGTCGGACTCGCGCAGGCGCAGCGAGCCGCGGACGATGATCCGCACCTCGTCCGGCTTGCGGCCGGCTGCTTCGGCCGCCTCGCGGATGGTCGCGACCGCGACGGGGATCTCCGATCCGGACACCCGGCTCGAGGAGATCCAGCCGTCAGCGATGGTGCCGGCCCGGCGCAGTGCCCGCGGCGCGGTGCCGCCGAGCAGGATCGGTGGATGCGGACGCTGGACCGGCTTCGGCTCAACCCAGCCGCGGGGCACGGTGTAGAACTCGCCGCTGAACTCCACCGGGTCCTCGGTCCAGATCGCCCGCAGGCAGGCGAGGAACTCCTCGGCCCGATCGCCGCGGCGGGCCAGGTCGGCACCAGCAGCCGCGAACTCGTGCGGCGACCAGCCGAGCCCGAGACCGGCATCGAGGCGGCCGTTCGAGACGATGTCGATGCTGGTCAGCGCCTTCGCGAGCACCAGCGGCGGGTAGAACGGCAGGTTGACCACCCCGATGCCGAGCCGCACTCGAGTGGTGACGGCGGCCAAAAAGCCGCTGACGATCAGCGGGTCGTGGACGCTGCGGTAGACCGGCGCCAGCCGCTGCTCCGGAGGGCCATCCGGGTTCAGGATCCGCGAGAAGGTCCACAGCGAGTGGTAGCCGAGCTCCTCAGCCCGCCGGGCGATCTCAGTCTGGTTTTCCGGGGTCGCCCAGCTTCCGGACACCGGGGCACCGAATCCAATTCTCATGGCTCCATCAAACCTGGCGAGCACGGCACGGAAGACTGCGGGTCGTTGACGCCGGCTGTGGATAGACCGCGGTCATCCACAGCGATCCGATTCCGCGCCGTCGCGGCCGGTGGGCGCGACACCGTGTCGCCATGTCGAAACGCTCACCCGAGGTCGTCAAGATCAGCTCGCCCGGCGACCTCGTCCTTGCGGTCTCACAGATGCTGGGCTTCACGCCCACTGACAGCATCGTCACGCTCTGCACCCACGGCCGGCGACGCCGCTTCGGGTTGACGCTCCGGTTCGATCTCGAGGTTGGCTGCGTGCCGGACCAGCTCGCCGCTGTCCTCGAGACCCGAGTGAGGCATCAGAAGGCTGACGGAGTGTTCGTCGTCATCTTCGGCGACGGCCCGGTTCTCGATGGTGTGCTGCCCTATCGCGAGGTGGCGGATGAGGTGGCCGCGCGGATGGGGGACCTGATGCTCGACGTCCTGCTGGTTGCCGACCAGCGGTGGTGGTCCTATCTGTGTCAAGACGCCGGGTGTTGCGGGCCCGGCGGCACCCCGATCGACGACCAGTCATCCGGTGCGACCGCGATCGCCGCCGCCTACGCGTTCGCCGGCCAGGTGGTGTTGCCCGACCGCGAGGCGCTGGTCGCTTCGGTGGCGTTCGACAGCGATCCCGGCGGCGCACGCGCGGCGGTTGAGGCAGCCCTCGCGCGGCAGTCGCGGCAGGGCGAGCCGGCGCGGGTGCTCGCGGTCCGGACCCTGGTGGAGCGCCTCATCAGGGCGGGCTCCGATCCCCGGACCGCGGTGACTGACGGCGATGCCGCCGAGCTCGCCGCGTTCTGCCACGACGTCATCGTCCGGGACGAGGTGCTCGTTCAGGCAATCGAGCCGGAACCGCGTGAGGTCCTGCTCAGAGTCCTCCGTGATGCCGTCCGCCGGGTCCCACCGCCGTACGACGCCCCGATCTGCGCGACGCTCGCCTGGGTCGCTTATGCCACCGGAGACGGCGCGCTCGCCAACGTTGCCCTTGACCGGGTGTTCGCGACCGACCCGGACTACTCGCTAGGGCTGTTGATCTTCGACTCGCTCAACGCACAAGTGCCCCCGACAATGCTTGAGCAGGTGATGCGGGAGGCTGGTCGAGACCTGCGGCGACGGAGCGCGGCGGGCTGAGCCGACCGCCCACGCCGAAGGTAACGGATGTGTCGATGAGCGAGCTCAGGTGGACGGCGCGGTCCGCTCCGATCACTGTGCGTCGGCAGCGGTCAGGGCCGAGCTATGAGCCCGGTTCGTTGCGGCTGAGCAACTTCGGTTCTCGCCGACGACGATCACGTCGTGCAGTCTCGTCGTCGTGCCGGCGAGCCGCTCGCTGAGCTCTCGCCACAACAGCTTGTCGATCCGGCTCGGGCGCCCGCTGGTCCGCATGACCGCGAAGACGACGTCGGCGACGCCGACGTCGGTGACGACGTCGACGAGATGTCGCAGGAACAGCTCGTCGACGTGACGGGTGCCCTCGCCGATCTCGACGATGAGCAGGATCTCGCGATGTCGGTTGAGGAAGACTCCGGCCAGGCCGCCCTCCGACCATGCGCGGCTGCGGATTGCGTCGCAGATCACGGCATGCAGCGTGGTGGGCTGAGTCATGACCAGAGCCTGCGGCCAAATCGGTCGACTTTGACTGCGCGCTCGCCCGACTGTGGACGATCAGGTGTTCCCGGAGCGCCGTGGACAACCTGCGTCTTGGACGGTCGCACCCGGATGCGAGGCTTCCGGGGTGGCCCGCTCCGATGTCGTGCCGGCGCCGGTGCTGGTGGTCGGTGCGGTCGCGAGCGTCCAGAGTGGCGCCGCCGTGGCCACCCGACTGTTTCCGGCGGTTGGCCCGGGCGGCGCGGTGTTCCTGAGGCTGTTCGTCTCCGCGCTGCTCCTGATCGCGCTGGCGCGACCGCGGCTGCGGGGCACTGCTCGGCGCGACCTGGTGGTCGTCGTCACGTTCGGCCTGGTGCTGGCGGCGATGAACGCGATGTTCTATCTGTCGCTGGCACGGATCCCGCTCGGGGTCGCAGTGACGGTGGAGTTCCTCGGGCCGCTCGGCGTCGCCATCGTCGGTTCCCGGCGGGCGATTGACGTGATGTGGATCGTCATCGCGGCGATCGGCGTTGTCCTGCTTGCCGGCGGCGGCGGACATCTCGACATCGTCGGCGTCCTGCTCGCGGCAGCGGCTGGGGTCTGCTGGGGGTCATACATCCTGCTCTCGCAGCGGGTCGGTGGCGCGTTCGAGGGACTGACCGGGTTGGCGATCGCGCTGTCGGTGGCGGGGGTGGCGATCGCGCCGTACGGCATCGTCACCGGCGGCTCGCACCTGCTGCGACCGTCGGTGTTCGGCAAGGGTGCGGCGGTCGCGGTGCTGTCCTCCGCGGTGCCGTACTCGCTTGAGCTGGCGGCGCTGCGACGGCTGAAGGCCTCGTTGTTCGGTGTCCTGATGTCGCTTGAGCCGGCGGTCGGGGCGCTGTCGGGTCTGCTGTTCCTCAACCAGCACCTGCGGCTGCACGAGTGGCTGGCGGTCGCCGCGGTCATGGTCGCGTCGGTCGGCGCGACGGTCACCGGATCGCCGAGCGGCGAGCCGGCTGAGGTTCTCGGGTGATGGCGGTGCTCGGGTGAGCGTCGAGCTGTTGCGCGACGCGGTGCGCGATGACGGCTGGTGGTTGTTGGTCGACGGCTCGGAGCAGTCCTACGTCGACACCGCCGATCCGCTGCATCTGGAGTTCGAGTACGTGCAAATGATCGCCTGCGTCCTCGATGCCTGCTATCCGGATGACGCGCCGCTTGCGGCGCTGCATCTCGGCGGCGGGCTGTGCACGGTGCCGCGATGGCTGGCCGCCCGCCATCCCGGCTCGCGGCAGCGAGTCGCCGAGCGCTCGCGGCAGATCGCGCGGCTGTCGGCCTCGCTGGGGAAACCGGATCGGGTCACCGTTGTCGTCGACGACGCGCTCGCTGTCGTGGGAAACGCCCGTCGGGCGAGTGCCGACCTGGTCGTGTGCGACGTGTACGACGGTCCCGAGACCGTGACCGACCTGTTCACGATCGATGCCACCCGCCTGGTGCGTCACGCTCTGCGACCGGCCGGGCTGTACGTCTGCAATCTGTCCGACGCGGCGCCGTTCAACCTCTCGCAGACTGTCGCCGCGACGCTGCGCGCGGTCTTCGGGTCGGTCGTGATGCTGGCCGAACCATCGGTCCTGCGCGGCCGGCGTTCGGGCAACCTGGTGTTGACGGCGACCGACGCCGAGATTCCTCTCGCCGAGCTGTCGCGGCGGGCTGCCGGTGGCCCGCTGCGGTTCCGGGCCGTGGCCGGCGAGGACCTGACCGAGTTCATCGCCGCGGCGCGGCCAGCTGGCGTGCCGGCGGATCTCCCGAGATCAGGGGAGTCGACAGGTCGCCGGCTGCTGTGAGCGGGCGGTGAAGAAGCGGGCCTACCAGGGCGACCGCGGCGCCGACCGCGATCGCGACCGTGACGGTGGCCGCGGTCCGCGACGACCACTGCTCGAGTAGCCATTGCGTGCCGAGGCCGGTCATGACCAAGGCGAACTTCGCGACGAGCCACTTCCAGTTGAACGCCGGGCGCCCACGTAGCAAGCGCAGGAGCGGACCGATGACGATCAGCACGATCGCGAGCCGGAGCGCGTGCTCCCAGGCCGGGTTGCTCTCCCGCCAGACCCAGGTGGCGCCGAGAATCAGGCCGGCGACGGCGTAACGAATCCGTCGCGCGATGTCGGGGTTGGACCATCGGCGGCCGGCCAGCCGCGAGAGCGAGGCGATCACCGCCACTACCAGCACGATCCGCAGCAGGTGCAGCCCGATCATCATGAGTGGGGCCTCATCCGGTCCTTGATCTCGGCCAGCGCGGTCAGCCCGGCGCGAAGGCCGACAAGCTCAGCGGGGGAGACCAGCCGAGCCAGCTCGGTGTCGACGTCCTCGATGCCGGCCCGGATCGCCCTGGCGGCCTCACGACCCCGTTCGGTCAGGCCGATGGTCTGGCGGCGTCGGTCGGCGGGGTCGGCCTCGCGACTGAGATAGCCGCGTACGACGAGGGTGTCGATCAGCTGGCTGGCGGCCTGTTTGGTCACGTCGAGCCCGGCGATCAGGTCGCCGGCCGATCCACCGTGGTTGGCGATCCCGCCCAGCACGAACGGGCCGTTGCGGGGCAAGTCGTCGATGCCACGCGCCTCGAGGTGGACGCGGATCGACTGGGCGTAGCTGCCTCGAGCGGCCCGCATCAGCGCGGGCATCGGGATGGTCTCGTCGAGGTTCGCGGTCGTCGGCATGGCAGGACGGTACGTCGCACTCCGCAACTAGTCAATGAGACTGACCATCAAGAAGATTGACGTCTGTCCTTGTGAGTGTTGAGGTGGATCACCGCGGTGTCTTCGGCGAGCCGGGCAGCGGCGCCGACCTCGGCCGAATCGGTGATCTCGACGCTGACCAGCCACATGCCAGCCTGGCCGCCGGAGACTTCCACCCGGTTGATGTGGACGCCGCGCTGCTCCGCCCGCGAGCGAACCAGATATTCGGCGTGCTCGGCGTTGCGCGCGGTGATCATCCACGGTCCGAGATCGGTCATGTCAGGCCCGTCCTACCCCGCCTCACGAGTTCATCACGTGCGCGAGCGTGTCGATGCTGTCGACCAGCGGATCGAGATGGGCGGCGACGAGTGCCCGCCGCCGCGCCCGCAGCGAGCCCGGGTCGTCGCCGATGTCGGTCTCGAGGTCCTGCTGGCGGTCGCGAAGGCCGCTGACCGCCGCCGGGCGTCCGGCGCTCAGCTGGCGAAGAGCGGTGACGATGGCGTCCCGGATGTCCGCCACTTCCGGGACGGCGGTGTGCTCAGTCGCGTCGTCGATCGTGGCGCGCAACGCATGAAGCGCGATCACGATCCGGCGACCGGTGGCGAGGATGCCGGCGGCAGAGTCGGTGTCCGCGCCGGCCCGGGCCGGCTCCGCGATGGCCCGGTTCAGCGATGCCTGCGCCGCGATCCGAGCCCGCCGCGCGGTTGTTGCGGCGGCGCCGACCTCCGAGCGGTCCACCGACTCCGGGTCGATATAGGCGGCGAGCAGCACGTCGGCGTAGTCGGCCAGCGCACTCAGCAGCCGGTTGGTCGAGGTCGAGAGCGTCTCGCGCTCCCAGGTCGGCCAGACCGCGTACCCGACGAGGGCGAGCGCCCCGCCGACCAAGGTGTCGAGACCGCGGTCGGCGACCGTCGTGAGCTCGTTGCCGCCGAGAGTCGTGAGCAGCAGGACCACGACGGCAGTGACCGCGAACGAATACAGCGCGTAGGACGCCGCGAACGAGGTGTATGCCGCCCAGGTCGCAATCGCGAGCAGGACCGAAAGGACCGCACCGGAGGGATGGATCGCCACGATCAGCAGACCGGACAGCACGACACCCAGACCGGTTCCACCGACCCGCCCGATTCCTCGTTGCACGGTCGCGGCATAGTCAGGCTTCAGCACCACCAACGCGGTCAGGGTCACCCAGTAGCCGCGTTGCCAGGGCAACACGTGGCTCAACGCCTCGGCGACCGGCAGGATCACGGCGAGCCGCAACGCGTGGCGGAACGCCGCCGACTTCCAATCGCGCGCCGTCGTCGCCAGCCGTCGCGCCGAGTCGGCCAGCCGCTGGGGCAGCATCATGACCGCCGGCGAGCCGATCGCCCGCGGCAGCACCAGCCGACGGACCCCGGCGAGCGCACTCACGAGCCGGTCGACGGCGCGCAGCTGCCCAAGCAGCGCCGAGGACCGGGCAGCGGCGTACCGCTCGTGAGTCGCCCGCCGACTGCGCGGCCTCGGGTCCAGGCGCGCTCGCAGCGTGTCGACCTCGGTGGCGAGCTCTGGCCGCTCGGGCCGTGCCGCGGCCCCGTCGCGAAGCGCCTGACTTGACCCCCGCAGCCAGTCCGCGGCGGCGCGCCTCACTGCCTCGACCATCTCGATGTCGGGCACCGTCGCGAGCGCGTGCAGCTCGAGTCGGATCCGGTCGGCTTCGTCGGCCAGCCCGCGCAGCAACTCGATGTCCTCGCTCGGGGTCCGCCGCCCTATCAAGGCGCCGGCGCTCGCGGCCTCACTGGCGGTCGTGATCGAGGAGCGGCTGGGGTTCAGGGCCAGGTCCGCCAGCTCTGAGTACGCGGCGGCCAGGGTCCGGCGTTCGGAGACGAAGCGCTCCGGCGGCCGGATCGCGGCCGCCAGGACGCCCTGGAAGCCGCCGCCTGCGAGCACCCAGCCGGCATGTACACCGGAGCTTGCCACCGATCCGGGGAACCGGCCGAAGACCACCAGGCCCATGACTGCCTGGGTGCCGACGATCGTGGCTTCGCGGCCCAGCACGACGACGATGCCGGCGGCGAAGCCCGACACGATCAGCACCATCGTGGTCGCGGCGAAGTGGCCGGCCACGATGCCGCCGACGAACGTGCTGATGGCCATGCCGACGCCGGCCGCGATCATTGTGTTGGCGCGTGACCGGAAGCCGCCGCCGAAGGCGGCGACGCCGGCCGGCAGTGCACCGGCAGCGGCGATCGAGCCTTCGGTGGGATGGCCGACAGCGGCGCCGACGGCGTACGGAATCACCACTCCGGCCGCCGCCCGCAACGCGATGACCGGCTCGAATCCGGTGCGATCGATGGCGAGCGCTCCGAGCACGGCGGCTCGAATCTCGCCGGCCGGCTTCACCCCGTCAGCATCGTCGGCTCGAGCACGGTCTCGCGGACCTCACCTGGTCCGACCCGCTCGACTCGGTAGCCCGTTGCCCCCTCGATCTCGCTCAGCACCTCGTGAAGCTCGGTGCCGATGTAGTGAAGGCCGACCCCGTTGTCGGTCGCATACCCGTCCGGCAGGGTGCCGTCGCCGATCAGCTGCTCGAACAGTGGCCGGCGCTGCTCCTCCGCGTCGTAGTGAACCCCGTTGGAGTGCGGCAGCAGGCCGAGTCCGTTGGTCACCGGCCGCAGGTCCAGTCCGTACGAGTCGGTCGTGCCACCGACGTGCCAGCACAGTGACCCGGCCGAGACGCCGGCGAGAACGACGCCGCGCTCCCAGGCCTCATGGAAGGCGTCGTCGAGACCGTGGGTCCGCCAGACCGCGAGCAGGTTGGCGACCGATCCACCGCCGACCCAGATCACGTCTTGGGCGAGCAGATGGGCGCGCGGATCGGGGACGTTCGGCATCAGGAACAGCTCAAGGTGGCTGACGATCGCGTCATCGCTACCTGCAAACGCGTTGTAGTAGCCGGCGATCTCGCTGTCGTTGTCGCCGCCGGCGGTCGCCAGGAAACACAACCGCGGCTTCGCAAGGCCGGTCAGCCGAAGCGCGTGGTCGAGCAGCCCACCCCGGCGGGCGCGGTACGGCCCGGTCGCCGGCCCCTTGAAGCCACCGGAGGTGGCGAGGATCTGCGGTTGGCGGTTCGGCATCGACTCAGTCCCGCCAGGGAATGCCGTCGATGAGCCAGGGATAGAGCGCCTGGATGTGGGTATCGGGGTCGGCCTGATGACCACCGCTGTCATCGATGCGGGTGATGGAGTTGGGCACCCTGGCGGCCAGCCACTCGCCGTGCTGCGGCGGGACGAGGACGTCCTTGGAGCCCCACCACAGTGTCGTTGGGATCTTGATCGTGGCGAGGTCGAACCCCCACGGCTTGGTGAAGGCGAGGTCGTCGTCGACCCAGCCCCACACGCCGTTGCGCACGCACTCGGTGATGGCGGCGACCATCAGCGCCGCGATGTCGGGTCTGGAGAGGATCTCGCGGTCCGCATCAGGGATCTCGAAGTCGCCGAGGAGGTTGGCCGGATCTTCGCTCATCCGCTCCAACATCCTCGCGGCCTCGCCGGCGAGCTCGTCGTGCGCCTTCTGCTCGCCTTGCAGCGCCCAGCCGAACTCCTTGACGTTCTCCGGGTCCATCCCGTAGTACCACTGCGGCCCCATCAGGTCGTACGGCGCGACCCCGACGAAGCAGGCGGCCCGGGTGACCCGGTCCGGCAGGCCGGCGGCGACCGCGAGGCAGTGCGGGCCGCCGCCCGAACCGCCGGTGACCGCGAACTGCCCGATGTCGAGGGAGTCGGCGAGTGCCGCGATGTCGGCGACGCAGTCGTTGACGTCGCGGCCGCGCTGGCGGCTTGATGCCCCATAGCCGGGCCGGTCAAAGGTGATGACCCGTGCGCCGGTGGCGGCGATCTTGGCGTTGTCCGGATGCCGGTTGAGCCGGCAGCCCGGTGTGCCGTGGATCACGACGATCGGCGACCCGGCCGGATCGCCCCATTCGGCGTAGCCGAGGGTTCGGCCATCTGGCAGGGTGAGTGTGCTGAGGTCTTCGGTCACGCCATGATGCTATTTCGCGCGCCAGGTCTCGAGCAGCCGGAGCCAGATCTCGCTGGCGGTCGGGTATGACGGCACTGCGTGCCAGAGCACGTCGAGGGGCACCTTGCCGACGACGGCGATGGTCGCGGCATGCACCAGCTCGCCGACCTCGGGTCCGACGAACGTCGCGCCGAGCAGCGTCTCGCCGTCGATGTCGACGACCAGCTTGGCGCGGCCCTGATATCCGTCGCGCAGCAACGCGGCGCCGGCCACCGAGGCGAGGTCGTACTCCACGCAGCGAATCGCGGCGCCTGAGTCGCGCGCCTCGGCCTCGGACTGGCCGACCGAGGCGACCTGCGGATCGGTAAAGGTCACCTGTGGGACGGCGCCGTGATCGCTAGTGGCGCGGAACCTCGCCGCCTCGGTCGACCTGCCGTTGGCCCGCGCCGCGATGACGTCGCCGCAGACCCGCGCCTGGTATTTGCCCATGTGGGTCAGCAATGCCCGGCCGTTGACATCGCCGACCGCGTAGAGCCAGTCGCCGTCGACGCCGGTCACCGTCATCGAGTCGTCGGTCTCGACGTAGCCGCCGTCCTTGAGCCCGATGACATCCAAGCCAAGTCCCTCGCTGCGTGGCGCCCGACCGGTCGCACAAAGTACCTCGTCGGCGCGGATCTCCTCGCCGTCGACGACCACGGTCACCTCGCTGCCCCGGATCCTGCCTTCTTCGGTGGTGCGGACCTGTCCGCGGCGCACCTCGGTGACAGCTGCGCCGAGGCGGACGTCGACACCGTTGTCCCGAAACGCCTCGGCGAGCAGGTCGCCGGCGAACGGCTCGGTGCGGACCAGCAGCCGGTCTTCGCGGGCCAGGAGCGTCACCTTGGCACCGAGACCGCGTAGCCAGGTCGTCGCCTCGCACCCGACGACGCCACCACCGATCACGACGATGCGGTCCGGCACCTGGTGCAGGTTCGTCACGTCGCGCGAGGTCCAGGGCTTCGCGTCGCGCAGGCCGGGGAGATCCGGCACGGCCGCTGAGGTGCCGGTCGCGATCACCACCGCATGTCTGGCCGACAGGGCGCGCACGGTGCCCTCGGATGAGGTCACGTCGACGCTGCGGACGCCGATGATCCTGGCATTGCCGCGGATCACCGTGATGCCGGCGTCCTCGGCCCACTCGACCTGCGAGGAGTCGTCGTGGTTGTGGGTGAACTCATCACGGCGCGACAGCACCGGCTCGAGCTCGAGTCGGTCGTCGTCAGCGACCGGTATGCCCGGCAGCGCCTTGGCCAGCGCGAGGACCTCGACCGGCCGCAGCAACGCTTTGCTCGGCATGCAGGCCCAGTACGAGCACTCGCCGCCGACCAGCTCGGTCTCGACGAGCGCGGTGGTGAGGCCGCCCTTGCCGGCGTAGTCGGCGGCGTTCTCGCCCGCTGGGCCGCCGCCGATGACGATGACGTCGAAACTGTCCGGATCCGTGTCGGTCATGGGTACGTCGTACCACCTGCTGAGCTGTCCCGAACCGCCGGCCGATCCGCGGCATAGCGCACCAGCCGGGCAACGGCCTCGTCGAGGACACTGTCGCGCTTGCAGAAGGCGAACCGCACGAACGACGTGCCGACCCCAGGGGTGTCGCAGAAAACCGCGGTCGGGATCGCGACCACGCCGGCGTCGTGGGGGAGTGCCCGCGCGAACGCCTCGCCGTCAGTGAGGCCGATTGCGCGAACATCGGCCTGGATGAAGTAGGTGCCTTGCGGCCGGCTCACGGACAGACCGACGGTTTCCAGCCCGGCGGCGAGCCGGTCGCGCCGCGACTGCAGCGACACCCGCAAGGACTCAACCCAGGCCATCTCGTGGTCGAGGGCGTAGCCGACCGCCACTTGCATCGGGGCGTTGTGGGCGTAGGTCAGGAACTGCTTCACGGTGTTGACCGCACGGATCAGGGCGGCGGGTGCGCAGATCCAGCCAATCTTCCAGCCGGTCACGCTGAATGACTTGCCGGCGCTCGAGATCGACACCGTCCGCTCGCGCATGCCCGGCAGTGTCGCAAGTGCGATGTGCACGGCGCCGTCGTACGTCAGATGCTCGTAGACCTCGTCGGCGACCGCGATGAGATCCCGTTCGACGCAGACCGCGGCGATGCTGCTGAGCTCGTGTCGGGTGAGCACGGTGCCGGTGGGGTTGTGTGGCGAGTTCACCAGCACGACGCGTGTGCGAGCGGTGATCGCGGCACCAAACTCGTTGGGGTCAAAGCAGAATCGTCCACCGGTCTCGGCCGGCCGAAGCGCGACCGGCACCCGGGTCGCGCCGGCCAGCGCGATGGCCGCGGCGTAGGAGTCGTAATAGGGCTCGAAGACGACGACCTCGTCACCCGGCTCGCACAGCGCCAGGATCGAGGCACTGACCGCTTCGGTCGCGCCCACCGTGACGAGAACCTCGCTGACGGCGTCATAGGTCAGGCCGTAGAACCGAGATTGATGGTTGGCGATCGCGGTTCGCAGCACCGGCAGGCCGGGACCTGGCGGATATTGGTTGAGGCCGCCGCGAAGCGCCTCGACGGCTCGGTCCAGCATCGCGTCCGGCCCGTCGGTGTCGGGGAAACCCTGACCGAGGTTGATCGAATCGGTGGTCAGCGCAAGCGCGCTCATCTCGGCGAAGATCGTGGTGCCGAACTCCTGCATCCGCTCGACGACCATCAGCGGCCTCGAGGCTGGCGGGCGGCGAGCCTGGTGACGCGGTCGAGAACCCGGGTCGGCATCGCCGCCACCCCGGCTTGTAAATGGGCGTCCGGCCCGACGAGATAGCGCCCCTTCGGGCGGGCCGAGGTGATCGCGTGTTCGATCACTTTCGCGCAACGCTCCGGTGGGATCCCGAGCCGCTCGGCCATTGCCGCCGCCTTGCGGGCACCGTCCAGCTGCGTGCCGTAGCGACGGATCTGGTCGGCGGTCATCCCCGCGACGTGCGCGTCGGCGTCGGTGTTTCCCTTGGCCCACAACGGCGTTGCGACCGATCCGGGCTCGATCAGGATCGCCTTGACGCCCTGCGGCGCGATCTCGATCCGAAGCGAGTCCATCCAGCCGCGGACCGCGAACTTCGACGAGGTGTACGGCGCGAGGAACGGCAGCGCCATCCGGCCACCAACCGAGCCGACTGTGACGACCCGGCCGCGGTTGGCGATGAGGGCGGGCAAAAGCGCCGTCGTGATCTCGATGTGGCCGAAGAAGTTGACCTCGAACTGGTGGCGCCACTGGTCCAAGCCCAGCGTCTCGAACGGCCCGCTGATCGTCATGCCGGCGTTGTTGATCAGGCCGACCAGACGCCCGTCGGCGCGCGAGAGCACCTCGGCGCAGGCCGGCCCGATCGAGTCCGGATCGGCGAGGTCGATCAGCACCGGTGCCTTGACTGGATCGGGCAGTGGCTCGTCACGTCGCAGGCCGGGGATGACGTCGTATCCGGCCTTGGCCAGCCGCAGCGCGGTCGCATTGCCGATCCCGGTGCTGGCACCGGTGATGAAGACAGCTCCGCGGCTCATCCGGCGAGCGTAGTTGGATGGGCAGATGAAGGTCGCACTCGCTCAGTTTGCCGCCGGCTTCGACAAGCCGGCGAATCTCACCCGGCTTCGCTCGCTGATCGAGCAGGCAGCCGATTCCGGCGCCGAGCTGGTGATCGCGCCCGAGGGCGCGATGCACGACTTCGGCCGGCAGGACCTTCCACTGGCACCGGTCGCGGAGCCGCTGGACGGTCCGTTCGTCACCGGTCTGGCCGAGGTCGCGTCGCGACGCGGTGTCACGGTCGTGGCGGGGATGTTCGAGTCGGTCGAGGGCGATCCGACCAGGGCCTACAACACGGTCGTCGCGCTCGGGCCGACCGGTGAGCTGCTCGGCCGCTACCGCAAGCAGCATCTATTCGACGCGCTCGGCTGGATCGAGTCCGAGCGACTGGTTTCAGGCGATGCCGCCGACCGGCTCACCTTCCGCTGCGGCGGGTTCACGGTCGGCGTGATGACCTGTTATGACGTCCGGTTCCCTGAGCTGGCGCGGGCCCTCGTCGACGACGGCGTGACGCTGCTTGTCGTGCCGTCGGCATGGGTGGCCGGCCCGAACAAGGCCAAGCAGTTCCGAGTCCTGGCAACCGCTCGCGCCATTGAGAACGTCTGCTACGTCGCGGCAGCAGTGCAGGCGCCGCCGTCCTACACCGGCGAGAGCGTCGTGATCGAACCGTTCGGCGAAGTGCTCGCCGAGCTTGCCGACGCTGACGGCGTCACGGTCGCCGAGATCTCGCCGGAGCAGGTGATCGAGTGCCGCGTGAAGATGCCCTCGCTCCAGCACCGCCGCTGGGAAGTCACGCCGCGCGACTAGTGGTCACTAGTGTCCCGCGCCAGAAGTTCGGCGGCTAATTCCGTCGCCCAGATGCGCGCTCACGGCGTTGTCGTCGTCGGCGGTAGCACGACTACCGCACTCCTCCTCCGCCTTGCGAGCGCACACCTGAACAACGGACTTATGCCACCAACTCCAGGCGCGGGACACTAGCGGTTGCGGCGCCAGACTGCGTAGTTGAGGGCACCGACATAGCTGACGGCAGCGAGTGACGGCAGAACCAGGGCGGCCGAGAGCGGGTGGCGGCGGCCGAACTCCGCGATCGTCAGCGCGATCGCCAGCCAAAGCACGCCGATCTCGATGAGCGCCAGCGCCGGCTTTCGCAACCCGAAGAACAGCAGCATCCACGCCAGGCTTAGCCACAGCTGGACCGCGTAGGACGTGAGCGCCGGTACGTCGAGGGCGTCGCGAGTGTCCTCGGCTCGCCAGAGCAACCAGGCGCCGACCGCCTGACTGGCAGCCACCACCGACCAGGCCGGCGCGAACGCGATCGCCGGCATCGCCCATCGCGGCCGGTCGAGGTCGCCGTACCAATCGTCGCCGAGCCCAATGATCAGTGCGCCACTGCTGGCGGCAGTGGCAACGCCACCAAGCGAGCCGACCAGGCCGATCGCGCGGGTGGTTTGGCTCGAGGGCATGCGGGAAGCATCCCACCCGGCTTCCGGGCGGCAAACCCGCGACGGCACAATGATCACGAAACAATCCATAATCGACAATGAATTTGGGAGCCGAACGTGTCTGAGATCTCCTTTGACGGCCGGGTCGCGATCGTCACCGGGGCGGGCGGTGGACTGGGTCGCACCTACGCGCTCGAGCTGGCACGTCGCGGCGCCCAGGTCGTCGTCAACGACCTCGGCGGTTCGGTCGACGGCCAGGGTGGCGACGACGCGGCCGCGCAGAAGGTCGTGGACGAGATCAAGTCCGCCGGCGGCGAGGCGGTGCCGAACTATGACTCGGTGTCGAGCCCCGAGGGCGGCGAGGCCATCGTCAAGACCGCAGTCGACGCGTTCGGCAAGGTCGACATCGTCATCAACAACGCCGGGATCCTGCGCGACAAGTCCTTCGCCAAGCTCAGCTGGGAAGATCTCGACGCGGTGCTCGACGTGCATCTCAAGGGCGCGTTCTACGTCTCGCAACCGGCGTTCAAGATCATGAAGGAGAACGGCTACGGCCGGCTGGTCTTCACCGCATCGAACGCCGGTGTCTTCGGCAACTTCGGTCAGAGCAACTATGGCGCGGCGAAGATGGGCCTTGTCGGGCTGTCGAACGTGCTGGCGATCGAGGGCGCAAAGGCCGGCATCCTGTCGAACGTGGTATGCCCGGTCGCGGCGACCCGGATGACCGAGGAGCTGCTCGGTGACTCGGCCGACGCGCTGCAGCCGGAGCTGGTGACGCCGCTGGTGACCTTCCTGGCCTCAGAGGCGTGCACGTTCACTCACGAGGCGTTCTCGGCCGCCGGCGGCCGCTACGCCCGCGTGTTTGTCGGCCTCGCACCGGGTTGGTACGGCGGCAAGGGCCACACCCCGACCGCCGAGGACGTCCTTGACAACATCGAGCGGATCGAGAACCAGGACGACTACATCGTGCCGACCTCGATCGCCGACGAGCTGGGCGCGCTGCTTCCCGTTCTCGGCGGCTAACGACGCGCTACCTGCCGTGCGGGTAGCTGGTCACCATCACGATGCCGGCGCTGTCCCGTCGCAGGACCACCTTGACCGCCTTGATGAACCTGACCGTGCCGTTGCGGTCGACGCCGTACCCGACGTCGTAGGGGACCTTCAGCTGCAGCGCCAGCTGGCGTGGGCAGCCGGCATCGACCCAGGATTTGATCAGAGCGGAGTTGGCCGTCAGCGTCCGCTGAATCGACTCGTGCGCGGTCGGTTCGTCCCAGTACGTCGAGACGACCCGCAGCCGACGGTTGGTCCGGACCCGGTCGAGCAGCTCAGCCGTGGTCTTGGCGGTGTGACGTTCGATGGTGTGCCCAGGGCCCTCGTGCAGGCGCAGGTCGATGTTGCCGCGCTGGATCTCCAGCGCCGGTTGGCGGATCAGGGCCAGCTCATGGGCGATCTCAGCGTCGGTGATGTGACCAGGTCGCCTGAGCAGGGTGATCAGTGCATTGCGCCGGTAGTCCGGCTCCTCGGGCCACAACCCGCGGGCCCGTAGCCCGTCGCGCGCCATCCCGCCGCCGCTGGCGAGGACGAACGTCTCGGCGACATCCTGGACGTCGAACCGGTGCTCGAGCAGTCCGTCGTCGGCGGCGGCCGCGCCCGCCCAGGTCGCTCCCTGCACGGCATGTGGCGCCCAGCCGGACTCGCCGACGGCAGCGACGCCCTTTGCGGCGACGACTGAAGCGACGAAGGCGATGCCCGCAGTCTCGAGAATCGGGCGCCATCTCAGCCGCCCGGTGGTCAGCTCCTCCCAGCTCGCCATTGCGCCGGCGCTCCACTCGACCTGGACGAGTTGAGGGACGACGAAGGCGAGCAGCGGCTTGAGCGAGTTGAACCAGCTCAGCATCGAGTCGAGGCCGCCGGCCGCCGCAGCGTCGGCGGTGGTCGCCGCCGTTGCCGCCTCGGCTGCCTCGCCGACCGCCGCGGTCGCCGCAGCCGCTTCCACGACGCCCGCGACACCGACGGTGACCACGATCGCAGTCACCGAGACGGCGACGACCGCGCCGACCTTCAACAGCTTGTGCAACGAGAGGCCGTGATGCTGGTGGGCGCGGGCAAGCTGGTGGCCGTAGCTGTCGAGCTCGTCAGCGACCTCGTTCAAGGCACGTACCAGCAACGCGGAGTTGTGGGTCAACGCCGCGAGTGGTGCATCGAGGCTCTGTCGGCCCTTGCCGCGCCACGAACCGGACAGCCCGCCCATGATGTGGGCGACCCGGCGCTGGGTCGATGCGACGGTATCGGCAGCCTCGCGGTAGGCGACCGCGAGCCGGAAGACGGTGGCCGGATCGCCGGTGATGTTCGGCACGACGTACTGCGTCGGGACCGGTGTCGGCCTCACTGGCGCCGTACCGCTGATGCGTCGACGTGGGGATAGTGACGCGCGAGCGAAGCCAGCGCCGACCCGAGCCGTTCGACATCGGTGGCGACCAGGTGGATCGCCTCTTCGGCGGCGACAACCCCGCGCCCGACCGCCTCAGCCGATCTGACGCCCACCGCCGACAGGTCGAGCTGGCCGTCGCGGGCCAGGCTGAGTGCAGCGTCGCTGAGCCGATTGCTGCATGCCGAGAGAGCGACGGCAGCAGCATAGAGATCGTCGGGGCGGATCGAGAGTTCCATGGCCGGGCAGTCTGCCTCGCACCCAGGGGTGTGTGCTTGCATTGTCCACAAGGCAGGATGATCGCCATGACGGTGGTGCGGATCGTTGGCGTCGTCCTCGCGGTGCTGGTGATCGGTTCGACCACGGCCAGCGTCATGCGCACCTTGATCATCCCGCGTGCGAGCCTCGGGCGGATTGGTCGCATCGTCGACACGGTCGTCGACCACGCCTTCGTTCTCGTGACGCATCGGATGACCGAGTACGAGGATCGCGACCGGATCCTTGCCGGCCAGGCCGCGGTCTATCTGCTGACCCTGCTCGCGGTCTGGCTCGCCGCCTACACCACCGGCTTCGCGCTGCTGTTGTGGCCGACTACGCACAACATCGGCGCGGCTTTCCGCGAGTCCGGCTCGTCGATGTTCACGCTCGGGTTTGACGCGCCCAGCGGCACTGGCTCGACCGCGCTTGACGTGATCGCCGCCGGACTGGGCCTGTTCGTTGTCGCCGCGCAGATCGGCTATCTGCCGACGCTGTACGCCGCGTTCAATCGTCGCGAGACCGATGTCACGCTGCTCGGCGCGCGGGCCGGCTCGCCACCGTGGGGCCCGGAGCTGCTGGTCCGGACCAAGTGGGGGATCTACGGCGACCGCGACGACCTGCCCGCGTTGTACTCGACCTGGGAGCGGTGGAGCGCGGACCTGGCGGAGAGCCACTCGAACTACCCGGTGCTGATGCGGTTCCGCTCACCGCAGCCGCTGTCGTCCTGGCTGATCGGATTGCTTGCGGTCATGGACTCGGCGGCGTTACTGCTGGCGGTAGCACCCAGCCGCGACCGGCTCGAGCCGCGGCTGTGCCTGCGAATGGGCTTCACCGCGTTGCGACAGATGGGCGCCGCGGTCGGCATCGCTGTTGACCACGATCCTGATCCCAACGGCGAGCTTGCGCTGACGTTCGCGGAGTTCGAGGCCGGCGTACAACGGCTGATTGACGTCGGCTTCGAGATCGAACGCGACGCCGCCGAGGCGTGGCCGCATTTTCGCGGCTGGCGGGTGAACTACGAGTCGATCGCCTACGCTCTCGCCTACGCGACCGACGCGGTCCCGGCGTTGTGGGCGGGACCGCGGCGCTGGCCGTACGAGCCGATGGCGCCGATCCGACCACCGAGCCGGCTACCGAACTCCAGCTGACCGAAGCGCTCGACGGGCTCGTCGCCGCATCCGCCGGATCCAGGTCAGCTGCCGCTCACGCTCCGCGGCGCGCTTCACCTGGTTGGCTTCGGCCTGCGCCTGCCTGGTCCGGATGTCACCGAACTCCAGACTTGCCTTGATGGCCGCGACGATGGCATCCGCGGCTTGTTTTGGCGGCAGCATTGCCGGCGGTCGCGGCTCCTGCCGAGGTGGCCGCTTTCCCAGCGACTCAAGGTCGCCGATCACCCGGATGCCGAGCGCACCGATGTTCGCGGCGAACCCGGCGCCGATCTCCGACGCGCGTTCTGCGGCCCAGTCGGGCATCCCGATCTTCGGCAGCCGGGAGAGCCGGTCGGCGTCGAGGGTGAACAGCTGCTCGACGACGCCGAGCCGCACGATCTCCCGGAACCACTCGTCCGGCCATTCCTCTTCGCGGACCCGCTGGTTGACGAAGCGAAGCACTTCGGCTTCCGGCCAGCGCAGCGAGCGGTTGTCACGCTCCGGCGGAACCTGCAGGACGCCGGCGGGCAGCGCGAGCAGTGAGGTGAACTGGCGGATCAGCTTGTCGTGGTCACGGGTGTCGACGATGATCGCCGTCACGTTCTCGGCACCGGCGACCTCCGCCCAACGCGTCAGGATCTCGTCGTGGCGGTGCCTCGCCCAGAAGCTCGGCGTCGGCCACTCGTACGGCTCGTTGACCAGCATGTCGGTGAGCCACTGATCGTATTTCGTCCGGTTGCCGTTCTGCAGATATTGCTGCCACGCCGACGGCATGATGTCGACCAGCGGGCGAAGGGTCGCCACGATGTGCACTCGCTCGCCGCCGAGGTCCTTGACCAGCCGCCGGACACCGTCCTCGGGCGCCTCACTGAGCCACTCGCTGCTGATGACCGCCCGGGCGTCTGTGGGCGCGTCCTCGATCTCCTCGACGACCTCGAGCCAGTCCCGCTCGGTCGGCACCCGGTCACCCCGTCGGGGTTTGGACTGGGCGATGAACACGCCGGCGTGTTTGTGGTAGCGCTTGACTCCCGGGTAGATCACGCCGAGCCCGCGCATCTGCTCGCGGGCGATCTCCATCGCTCCCTGCACCGAGGTGGTGCCGGTCTTCGGGAATCCGATATGCACCAGTCGGGAGCCCGGCGGCAAGGTCAGATCCGGCTCGCTCATCAGGCGAGTCTATTCTGCGGCCGACCCGCGGCGCTAAGGGCTACGGTGGCCGTGAGGAGGGCCCGACAATGGCGTTTTACCGGTGCGTTGGCGACGTACCACGCAAACGGCACACCCAGCACCGCCGGCCCGATGGCGGCTTGTACGCCGAGGAGCTAATGGGCGAGGAGGGGTTCTTCTCGGACTCCTCGCTGCTCTACCACCGGGGCATTCCGTCGGCCATCGTCGCTGCCCGGCGGTGGGAGCTGCCCAGTCAGGTGACGTTGCCGAACCAGCCACTCGCGCCGCGCCACCTCAAACTCCATGACCTGGTCGGTGAGTTCGACTGGAAGACTCTCGACCCGGTGACGGACCGGCGCCTGGTGCTCGGCAACGCCGACGTCCGGATCTCCTATGCGGTGGCGGGGGAGACCTCGCCGTACTACCGCAACGGGCTCGGCGACGAGTGTGTCTTTGTCGAGTCCGGGCGGGCGGTGCTCGAGACCGTGTTCGGGGCGCTCGATGTTCGCCAGGGCGACTACGTCATCGTGCCGCGGGCGACGACGCATCGATGGGTTCCCGACGGTGATGAGCCGCTTCGCCTGTATGCAATCGAGGCCAGCAGCCACATCACGCCGCCGCGTCGCTACCTGTCCAAGTTCGGGCAGCTGCTCGAGCATGCTCCGTACTGCGAACGTGACTTCCGGGTGCCACTCGAGCCGATGATCGCCGACGGCGAGGACGTCGAGGTTTACGTCAAGCACCGGGCCGCCGGCGGTGCGATCGGTGGCACGGTGCACGTCCAGGCGACGCATCCGTTCGACGTCGTCGGCTGGGATGGCTGCCTTTATCCGTTTGTTTTCAACATTTCCGACTTCGAGCCGATCACTGGGCGGATCCATCAGCCGCCACCGGCGCACCAGGTGTTCGAGGGCGGCAACTTCGTCATCTGCAACTTCGTGCCACGCAAGGTCGACTACCACCCGCTCGCGATCCCGGTGCCCTATTACCACTCGAACGTCGACAGCGACGAGGTGATGTTCTACTGCGGCGGCGACTACGAGGCTCGCAAAGGATCGGGCATCGGGCAGGGATCGGTGTCGCTGCATCCGGGCGGTCACACCCACGGCCCGCAGCCGGGTGCGGTCGAGGCGAGCTTGGGCAAGGAGTTCTTCGACGAGCTCGCCGTCATGGTCGACACGTTCCGCCCGCTCGAGCTCGGCACGGCAGGCATCGAGTGTGAGGACGAGAGCTACGCCTGGTCGTGGTCAGGGCGCAAGGCGCCTTGACCGAGTTCACCGAGTGCTACCCGTACGGCGTGTACGCCTCGGTTCGCGGGCACGGCGAGCCGAGGGTCTGCGCGAGGGTGGCCGAGCACGTTCTGGATCTTGCCGATGCCGCCAAGCGAGACGGCATGGCATTCGATGAGCTCGAACAGCCGAACCTCAACAAGCTGCTCGGAGCCGGGCGGCAGGTCTGGCGCGAGCTCGGTCAACGAGTGCGGGAGTGGGCGAACGACGCGCCGTTGATCCCGATCGCAGAGGTTGAGCTGCTGCTGCCGTTCGAGGTCGCCGATTACGTCGACTTCTATGCCAGCGAGCATCACGCCCGCAACCTTGGTGCGATCCTGCGACCCGGACAGGAGCCGTTGCAGCCGAACTGGCGTCACCAGCCGGTCGGCTACCACGGCCGTGCGGGCACGGTCGTCGTCTCACAGACGCCGGTCGTCCGGCCGGTCGGCCACGTTGCGGGCGTGGACGGTCCGGTGATGTGGCCGACCGAGAAACTGGACGTCGAGGTAGAGGTCGGCTTCGTCGTCGGCACGCCTTCGCAACGTGGGTGGTCAGTCGGCGTCGACCAGTTCGCCGACCACGTGTTCGGCATCGTGCTGGTCAACGACTGGTCGGCGCGCGACATTCAGGCCTGGGAGACGGTGCCGCTCGGACCGTTCCTCGGCAAGTCGTTCCAGACCTCGGTCTCGCCCTGGGTGGTGCCGCTCTCAGCACTCGAAGCGGCGCGGGTGCCGGTGGCGTCGAGCGGCACGCGATTGTCGTCGTACCTCGTTGAGTCGTCGCAGCCGTGGGGGCTCGACATCGAGCTCGAGTTGCGGGTCAACGGCGAGCTGATCTCGCGGCCGCCCTATCGGACGATGCATTGGTCGCCGGCGCAGATGCTGGCCCATCTGACCGTGAATGGCGCATCTATCCGGACCGGGGATCTCTACGCGTCGGGCACCGTCAGCGGTGCCGGCGCTGACGAGGTCGGGTCGCTGATCGAGCGTTGGGGCGGCGAGCGGTTTCTCGCGGACGGCGACGAGGTGGTGATCACCGCAACCGCGACGGCCGGCCACGGGTCAAGGCTGGACCTCGGTGAGGTTCGCGGTCGGGTCGGCTATCCGCTGCGCGCAACTACCTCGATGGCGGCATCGACGTGGTTGTAGATCTTCGTGAAGTTCTTGTCCTTGAAACCGCTGGCGAGGATCGAAAACGTGACGAAGTCGCCGGACCTCGCCTGGAAGTAGCCGGATAGCGCGCTGTTGTGGTCCAGGGTGCCGGTCTTGGCTCGGATCCGGCCTCTGACGTTCGGACCGCACAGCCGTCCTTCGAGGGTGCCGGTGTCACACGACAGCGGTAGCCCGAAGTAGACGGTGTCGTAGGACGACAGTGTCTTCAGCTTCTTGAGCCAGGCGACGATTGTTGCCGGGGTCTCACGGTCGGTGTAGGACAGGCCGGATCCGTCGTGAACAGTGCCGAGCGGCAGGCCGAGCTCGCCCGCCACCTCGTGTTCGGCCGCGACCCCGCTCGCCGCGCCGCCGTGCCCGGTGAGTTGCGCTCCCGCCTCGCGCAGCATCATCTCGGCATAGAAGTTGACCGAGTTGGTCAGCGTGTCGGCGACGATGCTGGAGAGCGCGGCCGAACGGTGCGTGACCAGATGGTGCAGCCCCGGTGGCGCCTTCTCGATGAGGGTTTTGCCAACGGTGATATGCGACTTGTTCAGCGCGTGCCGCCACAACTGCGCGTTGTCCGGGGTTGGATCGGCCTCAAAAGCATTGCCACTGCGCCATTCATCGCCGTCGACCGCGAACGCATCGACCGTCCCGCTCTCCTCCGGCACGAACTTGTGCTTCCAGCCGGACACTCGCGTGGTGTGGCTGTAGCGGGTGTCGTCGACGACGAGCCGTCCGGTGACATGGCGCAGCCCTTTGGCATGCAACCGCTTGGCGAAGCTACGCAGGTCGGTCCCCGTCAGCGTCGGGTCACCGGCCGCGGTCAGGACAAGGTCGCCGTGCAACGTGCCGTTCTTGATCGGCGCGGTTCCGGAAATCGTTGTCGTATAACGAAACTGCGACCCGACCAGCTTCAACAGTGTGATCGTGGTGAACAGCTTCTCGTTGCTTGCCGGCGCGGTCGCGTGCTTAGGCGCATGGGAGATGTTGCCGACGTCGGCGATGTGGAACGTGTAGTCGACGTGCGCCGCCGTACTGCCCTTCAGTGCTTTGCTGACCCGAGCCGCCAGCTGACTCGCCGACAGCCGTGGCTTCGGCTGGGCATGGGCAGGTGCGGAGGTGGCGACCAACCCGGTAACGCACAGCGCGGCAATGGCCAGAATTGCTCGTTGTCGAGGAAGCATCTCAACCACGGTACGAGACAATGGGGGTGCCATGTTCGAGATAGGGGTTGGGCCGCATCCGTTGCCATGGCCTGATGACCCGCGGCTGGATCCGGCGCTGCTCGCCGCCGGCGACACCCGAAACGTGGTCGATCACTACCGCTACTGGACCAATGACGCGATCGTGGCCGACCTCGCCGGGCGCCGCCGGCCGTTCCACGTCGCGATCGAGAACTGGCAGCACGACATGAACATCGGCACCGTGGTCCGCAACGCCAACGCCTTCATGGCGGCGGCGGTGCACATCGTCGGGAACCGGCGCTGGAACCGGCGGGGCGCGATGGTCACCGACCGGTACGTCGACGTCCGCCACCACGCGAGGATTGCCGATCTCGCCAGTTGGGCGGCGGCGGAGGCGTTGCCGCTGCTCGGGATCGACCTGCTCGCCGGCTCGGTCAGCATCACCGACGCCACGCTGCCGAGGGCGTGCGTGCTGGTGTTCGGCCAGGAAGGGCCGGGCCTCAGCAATGACGCGCGGTCCGCGGTCAGCGCGGTGCTCCACGTTCCGCAGGCCGGCTCGACCCGCTCGATCAATGCCGGTGTGGCGAGCGGGATCGCGATGTATGAGTGGGTCCGCCGTCACGACGGTGAGGCTTAGATCGCGTCGAGTGCGGTCACGATCGTGTGGGTCGGCCACTCGTGGGTGAGCACCCTGGTGAGCAGCGGATCGGAGCTGGACTCGCAGTACGGCGGGTGGCGCCGGTCGCGCACGACTGCGTGCACCGGCGCCGCCAGCATTCCCCACGGCGGCACCGCGTTGGCAAGCAGCCCGTCGACGGTCAGGGCGAGATAGCTGGGCTGATCCCGGACCTCGTGGGCGATCTGTAACGCCTCGGGATGCACGCTGAGCCAGATTCCGAAGGTGACGGTGCTGTGGTCGGAGAGCCGGACCTCGAGGCTGGCCCGGACGAACGCCCCTACGTCCGGGATCTGCATCATCACCGAGGTCCGGGCGTCGCGATGGCTGAGCCACGCCCCGGCGGCGTGCTCGCGACCGGCGGTCGCCGCGACGACGTCGGGCAGCGTGAACCTCAGATGGCGATCCGTGGCAGCCGGCACAGTGCAGGATAGATAGAGATGGTCCTCACTCGCTACCAGGACGTCCTGCGTCGCCCGCACGTCACCCGACTTCTCGTCACGTCGATGCTCGCGCGGCTGCCCCAGGGCATGTCCGGCCTTGCCATCCTGCTGTTCCTCACCCCGCACCTCGGCTACGGGCGTGCCGGTCTCGCGACCGGCCTAACCGTCGCGACGGCCGGCATCTCCAACGTCGTGCTGGCCCGATCTGTCGACCGGATCGGCGCCCGCAGGGTCCTCGGCCCATCCGCCGCGCTCTACGCGGCGGGCATGCTCTGGCTTGCTGCCGCGGACCACGCGCACTTCGTCGTACAACTGGCGATCTGCGCTGTCATCGGACTGGTGACGCCGCCGATCTCGTCGGTGTCGCGAGGCCTGTGGCCGCGAGTGCTCAGCGAGGAGCAGGCACAGGTGATCTACGGCCTCGAGGCGACCGCTCAGGAGTTCGTCTATATCAGCGGACCTGCGGCTGTCGCGCTGACCGCGGGACTCACCAGTGCCCGGATCGCGGTCATCGTGAGCGGTCTGATCGGGCTGGCCGGCGCGCTCGCCTACATCAGCGCGCCGCCGTTCGCGGCGGTCGTCGGTGGGCCGGGAAGCGGTCGCGGTCAGCGCGTGCTCCGCTCCGGCGCCCTGCGCTATGCGGCGGTCGGCATGTTCCTGGTCCTCGGCTTCAGCATGACCGACATCGCCACGGTCGACTTCGTCAGCGGCCGCAGCGCGTCGGCCAAGTCGGGCGTGGTGCTCGCGATCTGGAGCTTCGGATCGCTGCTCGGCGGGTTGTGGTTCGGCGCGTCGAACCAGAAGGTGTCCGATCGAAGCCTCGCCAGTGTCGTCGCGATCACGGCCTCCGGCCTTGCGTTGGCCGCGGTCTCGCCGGACGTGTACGGACTGACGCTGATTCTGCTGCTCAGTGGTGCCGCTATCGCGCCGACCCTTGCGCGGCTCTACACCCGGATGAGTGCGGTCGCACCTGACGGCGCGACGACCGAGGCGTTCGGCTGGCTGGCGGTCGGGTTCCTTGCCGGTGCCTCGCTCGGCTCGGCGCTCGGTGGCGTCTCGGTTGACGGGATCGGCCCGCGTTGGACGTTTCTGCTCGCCGGTTGCGCCGTGTTGTGTGCGCTCCCCGTCATCGCCGCGCGCCGACCGGTAACGTCGTCGCGTGGCGGCTGAGAAACTTCCGATCCAGATGTTGCACGACCGGGTTCTGGTGACGGTCGACAACGAGGCGGGTGAGCGACGCTCCAACGGCGGGATCGTGATTCCGGCGACCGCCCAGATGGGCAAGCGCCTGGCGTGGGCCGAAGCGGTCGCGATCGGGGCGAACGTGCGGACCGTGCAGGTCGGAGACCGGGTGCTGTACGACCCCGAGGATCGGGCCGAGATCGAGCTGCACAGCGAGAGCTACCTGTTGCTGCGCGAGCGCGACATCCACGCTGTTGCCGCCGAGCGGCTCGACGACGTCGCGGCGCAGGGGCTCTACCTGTAGCAGGATCCGCCTGACGGTGACTCGGGTTACCGTCGTGTCATGTGTCGAAGCATCAAAACCCTCCGCCCGCCGTACCTCGATGAGCTGACGCCCGACGACGTCCACGCCGCTGCCCTGCAGTACGTCCGCAAGGTGGCCGGGATGCGCCAGCCGTCGGTCGCCAACACACCCGCGTTCGAGCGTGCGGTCGCTGAGATCTCGGCGGCGACCGCGACCCTGCTCGACGGCATCACGGTCCGGGTGGCAGCAAGCTGATCACCGGCCAGGTCGCCGCGAAGCCGGGATGAAGCGGTAGCGCGTCGACCTCGGCGATCGCCACCCAGCGCATCTCGGCGCTCTCGTGACCTCGTGGCTCGGCGGCGACCCGCTGCGCCGCAGCCGCGATCACGGTCCAGTAGGACCACCCGCCGTGGTCGTCATGATGGATCCGGTCGATGGCCAGCGCGCCGAGGGTCACCGCGACCTCCTCACCGACTTCGCGTAGCGCGGCCTGCTCCGGCGTCTCCCACGAGGCGCGGGCACCCCCGGGCACTGCCCAGGTGCCGCCGTGGTGGGTCCACCAGGCCCGCCGTTGCAACAGGACGTGGGTCTCGCCGTCCTCGCCGGCGGCTCGCAGCAGCAGTCCGGCGGCGCCGTGACGGCCCCAGTGCTGGTGCCCGGCGTGGCAGACCGCCCAGCCATCGCCGTCGAGGACCTTCGCCGCCATCCGCCCAGTGTTGCGCGCTCGCGAGGTTCGGGAAGGCCTGGGCCTCGGGTGATGTTGGATTGACCAGAAGCCCGACAAGAAGGTGGAGATGATGCTGTTCTCTCGTCAGAAGGTCACGATGGTCACTCCCGAGGACGCGCTCGCCGGCCGCGACACCCGCTCGTTCAGCGTTCCCTCGACGCACTACGTCCTCGGCACGCCGCTCGAGGCGCCGTACCCGGACGGTCTCGAGGTCGCGTACTTCGCGCTTGGCTGCTTCTGGGGTGCCGAGCAGATCTTCTGGCAACTCGACGGCGTGTTCAGCACCGCGGTCGGCTACCAGGGTGGACTCTCGCCGAACCCGTCGTACGAAGAGGTGTGCTCGGCACGCACCGGCCACGCCGAGGTCGTCAAGGTGATCTACGACCCGAAGAAGATCAGCTATGACGAGTTGCTCCGGGTGTTCTGGGAGTCACACGACCCGACGCAGGGAATGCGGCAGGGCAACGACGCCGGCACGCAGTATCGCTCCGCGATCTACCCGACCACCGAGGCTCAGCAGAAGGCGGCCGAGGCCAGCCGCGAGGACTACCAGCCGTGGTTGACCAAGGCCGGGTACGGCGAGATCACCTCCGAGATCGCGCCGGCGACCGAGTTCTACTACGCGGAGGACTACCACCAGCAGTACCTCGCGAAGAACCCGAGCGGCTACTGCCCGGTGCACGCAACCGGTGTCGCGTGCCCGGTGGGAACAGGTATTCAGACCGTCAACTGAACGTCGGCTAAAAGGACGTGAGTCGACGATGAGCGCCGGCCAAAGCCGGCGCTCATCGTCAACTCGCGGGGTCAACGGAGGTCGCACTGGTGCGGCACGCGTTGGCGGCGACCTGAATTACTTGGTGGTGAGCTTCTTGCGCAACAGGCCCCCGAATACGGAGTTCGCTGCTGCATGTTGGCCGGTGATGGAGCTCTGGACCCGCTGGACGTTCATCCCGCCGCCAATGACGATGCCACCGAGACCGGTCGATGGTGTGTCAGAAGAGATACCGGCGCAGTAGACGTGGATCTCCTGGCCCTTCTTCGCCTTGAGGACCGTGTTGAGTGAACTGGGCGCCGGATCGATAAGGAGCAGGAAGTTCTCGACGCTGGCGATCGACGCTGGTGGCTTGGTCCCGGCCGCGCAGATCCCTTCACCGAACACGCTGGCGTTGACCTGATAAATCCCGGCAGCGAGCTTCTTGGTGTTGAAGATGCTCTTGTAGTGCAGCGTCGGAATGGAGGTACTACCCGATGGTTCGGGTAGGCCGATGCCGAGCCCGCCGCCGCCCAGCAGCCCAAGCAGGCTGTACTTCAGCTCAGACGTCGTCCCGCTGGACAGCGTTCCGGCGGTGAGCCCGCCGAGTTCGCCGGCGTTGAGCTTCTTGACCAGCCCATTGCTGTTGACGGTGAACGGCGCCTTGCCCTTCTTCGCGATCAACGCCAATGGCGTACCGCTGTGGTCGGTGAGCGTAGTGGTGTGAGTCTCGCTGTTGTGGCTGCCGAGTACGAGCGAGCCCCCGTTTGCTGCAGTCGCGATCCCGGCTCCGCCCACCGCGATGGCAAGCACGCCGATCACGGCGGCTGAAGCGGCACGAATCCCGCTGTTAGCGAGCGTCATGTGGTTTACCCTCCCAATTTTGTGGCATGCGTCAGAGCGACGCAGGGCCACCGTAGTGAACAAGATCGTCGGCCGGGGGGGTACGCGAGATTCGACGCGAACTGAGGCCGCGTGAAGGGCTACCGTTCCAGCTTTTAACCGGATATTGCGGGCGGAACAATTTTCACGACGGGGCCTCAGCGGTCCACTTACTTCTTACGGAACAGGCCGGTGATCGCAACCAGTTCGCCGTGATCTTGACGAAGACTTGCTCTACTCGGCCCAGTTACCTCGTTTACGTCAAGATCACTGGGGTGTCGATGACAGCCGGTTGCTCGATCGCAGGCTCGGCCGGCATGGTGGTCTCGATGTGCAGACCGTTGCGCTGGGCCAGGTCGAGCAGGCCGTCGAGGTGGCCGCGGGCGGACTCGATCAAGATCGGGTCGTCGGCGGTGAGCGACTCCAACAGGCCCGCTTCGGCCGAGGCGACCTGAGTGCGCAGCTCCGCCTCGAAAAGTGCTGACGTGGTCGAGTTCATGATGTCCTCCTCGGCTCGCGTGCGAGCATGGTCTAGCACCTACTACCCCTCCCTAAGACGCACGAACCCCCGACGAAGTTGCCTCGTCGGGGGTTCGAAACGGCGGTGAGGCCTTACAGCCAGGCCTTCAGCGTGGCCGCGGTGTCACTGCGGCGCAGCTCGCGCAGCGTGTCACGCTCGATCTGGCGGATCCGCTCCCGGGTGAGGCCAAGTGCCTTGCCGACCTCGTCGAGGGTGCGTGAGCGACCGTCGTCGAGCCCGAACCGCATCCGCATGACCACCGCGGAGCGCTCCGGCAGCGTGCCGAGCACTGAGCGCAGCCGGTCCTGCAGCAGTCCGAAGTCGACCACGTCAGCAGCGATCGGCGCATCCATGTCCTCGATGAACTCACCGAAGGTGGCGGTGCCGTCGTCGCCGACCGGCGTCTCGAGCGAGAGCGTCTCGCGGCCGTAGCCGAGGATCTCCTCGATCCGCTCCGCGGTCATCTCGAGCACGACGCCGATCTCGGCGAACGTGGGCTCGCGGCCGTACTCGGTGGCGAGGTCACGCTTGACCCGCAGCGCCTTGTTGATCTGCTCGACCATGTGGACCGGGACCCGGATGGTGCGGCCCTGGTCGGCGATCGCGCGCTGCAGCGCCTGACGGATCCACCAAGTGGCGTACGTCGAGAACTTGTAGCCCTTGGTGTAGTCGAACTTCTCGACCGCGCGAACCAGGCCGATGTTGCCTTCCTGGATCAGGTCGAGCAGGGTCAGGCCCTTGCCCTGGTAACGCTTGGCGAGGGAGACCACGAGGCGAAGGTTGGCCTCGAGCAGGTGGTTGCGGGCGCGGCCACCGTCAACCGCGACAGCGGTGAGGTCACGGCGCATCTTCACCGGGATCTTGGCGATCTCCTTGACGTCGGACTGCCGCATCTTCTCCGCGGCGTAGAGCCCGGCCTCGATACGGCGCGCGAGATCAACTTCCATCTCGGCGGTCAGCAGCGCGACGCGGCCGATGTCGGTGAGGTAGACCCGGACCAGGTCGGTGGTCGGGACCTCGTGGTCCCACGTGTCGTCGGCCTCTTCCTCTTCGACGACCGGCGAGGCGGTCGGAGCGGCTCCGGGGGCGTCGGCACCGATCGTGATGCCGCGGCGGCGAATTGCCGTGATGACGCGCTTGGCCTCGGCGGGGCCGACACCGGCCTCGTCAAGTGCAGTGCGCACCTCGGCAAACGTCAGCGCACCCGCTTCAGCAGCACCGTCGAGGAGATCCTCGATGGGCGCAGGCAGGCCGTCGGCGTCGGCGCGGGCGATCGTGGCAGTGCTCATGGTGTGCGCAGTTCCTCAAATCTTGGTGTGGTGTGTGCGGCCGGATCGTGCTTTTCTTCCCTTGATCGTCGTCTACTCCGTCTAATGCGTATGCTCAGTGGCGCGGCCCACCTGTGGCGACCTGCCAGACGGTGCAACGTTCACTCACCGCGTCTTGTTCCGCGGCGCGACCTTCCATGATGCCTTATCTGGCTATGAATGTCAGCCTCAGGGCCCCCGATCGGCGTTTTTCAACCCGACTGGGTGATACCCGCAATCACCGCGGGTTACGCGGTCGGCAGCGCTCCAGGTTGGCCGAAGACCCGGCCTCTGGCCGAGCTCGCGCCGAGCTCGAGCGCGGCATCGCGCAGCCCGGGCGAGTCGACGCCCAGTGCCATGACCTGCGCCCCGGCCTCGGCTGCGATCGCCAGCAGTCGTCGCACGCCGGGATGCTCCATGGGCGGGATCCGACCGGGTAGCCGCAGGTCGATCTGAACGATGTCAGGCGCCAGCGTGGCGGCCCGGCGTAGCACGTCGTCGTCATCGGCGAGGTCGGCGAGCACGAGCTGCCAGCCCCAGCCCCGGATCTCACGGACGCCGGCGTCGAGCGAGACGCCGGTGGTGAACGCGTCATGATGGACCTCAGCGGCGACCATCAGCTCGCGGTTGGCCCGACCCATGATCCGCGCGAACCGTGGCGCACAGGGCGTCGCGTACGTCTCCGGCTCCGGGGTCAGGTGCAAGGGGACGTCCGGGCGCTCGAGCATGTCCTCGAAGGCGAGCGCGCGAAACGCCCAGTCGATCCGCTCGACGAAGCCGAGCGAGCGGGCACCGTCGAGCAGGCTGAGCGTGTCCGAGAACTCGGTGCCGGCGGCGCCCCGTCCGGTCGCCTTGTATCCGAGCAGCGTCGCGTCCGCCAGTGAGTGGATCGGCTCGTAGTCGGGGCCGAGCTGGCGTGGGTCGGCGAGCAGGGCCTCCATCAGGTCACGGGTGCGGTAGGTCCGCTCGAGGTCGATGCTCATCGGCATACCGCCACTGTCGGCACGATCGCGGCTCGACCTGAGGGCCCGATGCCCGGACAACGCTCGGTCAGCGGCGGTTGACCAGCAGAGACTGAGCACCATGACCTACCCGGCCGTCTGCGTCGTACAACGAGGAGATGGCGACTCCGAAGCCGTGGCGGTCGGCGTTGGTCTCGGCCTCGATGCAAAGCCAGGGCCCGTTTGGATAGCGGCTCAGGTGGACCGTCAGATCGGGGTTGATGAACAGCCAGTCCTTGTGCGGCAGCGCGTTCGACACTCCGTTGCCGCAGTCCGCGAGCACCATCAGCCGTTGCAGTCCGGATGGCTCCTCGCCCTCGACCAGCGGCACCCGCTGTCGCGCCCATGCGGTCGCCGGGCCCGGCTCGTTCCACGACCCGACGACGAACCGCATCTGCAGCGCCTGGATGAATCCGCCGGGCCAGCCTGTCGGCCCGGGCGTGTCGTGGCTCGGCATTGGCGGCACCGCCCGAGGTGGCTCGATCGCCGTCGGTAGGTCGACCTCGACTCGTCGTACCCGCCAGGCCCGCGCCCGCACTGCCGCCCGGCCGCCGGCCGAAAGCTCGGCTTCGACCAGCTCCACGCTGCGGCCGCTGCGAGTGATCTGGCTCGCGACGCTCACCTCACCGACCGGCACCGGCCCGAGGATCTCCACCGCCAGCCGTACGACGGTGTAGGGCCAGGCCGCGGTCGCCCGCTCGGCTTCGCGGGCGAGCAGCGCCGCGAGCGGCCCGGCGTGTTGCATCGCCGCGTCCCACGGACCGCCGGTGTCCTCCGTCGCGACGAAGGTGTCAGCCTCGCCGGTCGGCAGGTAGAACGCAGTAGCCACGGAAGGGCACCCTACGCTGCGCTCGGTGACGTTGTTCCACGCGCTCATCATCGTGGCGGTCGGCCTGGTGGCCGGCATGGTCAACACGATTGTGGGCTCCGGCTCGCTGCTGACGTTCCCGACGCTGCTTGCGCTGGGCTACCCGCCGGTGCTGGCGAACGTCTCCAACACGGTCGGTCTGATCAGTGGTTCGCTCAGCGGCGCGGTGGGTTATCGGCGCGAGCTCAAGGGCCAGCTGCGACGGATCCTGGCGCTGCTGCCGGCGGTCGTCCTCGGCACGGTCATCGGGGCGAGCCTGCTCCTGGCGCTACCCGGATCAGCGTTCCGCCGGGTGGTCCCGATCCTGATCCTGTTCGCCGTCGCGCTCGTGCTCGTCCAGCCCACCGTCGCCCGGCGCCGGGCCGAGCGCGGTGCCCAGCGCGAACATCCGGGCCCGTTGCTGCAGGTCGGGACGTTTCTCACCTCGATCTACGGCGGCTACTTCGGCGCGGCGCAGGGTGTCGTGCTGCTCGGCCTGTTCGGGATCACCCTCGACGACGACTTCCAACGGCTCAACGCGGCCAAGAACGTCATCGCGGCAACGATCAATGCCGTCGGGGCGGTCTTCTTCATCGTCACGACCACGATCGCGTGGGAGGTCGCGGGGCTGCTCTTTGTCGGCTCCACGGTGGGTGGCCAGATCGGCGCCGTCGTCGGGCGACGACTCTCCCCGCAGGTCTTGCGGGCAACAATCGCGATCGTCGGCACCGCCGTCGCGATCAAGCTGCTGGTCTAGCGCCAACCTCCCTTGCGGCGCTGCGGGCATATCCGCACACTTCCTTTGAAGACGCCTATTTCGGAGGAGAACCACATGTCCCTGACCGTCCGCCGTACCGGCCTAGGCATTCTCGTGTTGGTGGTCGCCGTGCTGGCGTCCCTCGCAACGAGGATGAGCTTTGGTTCCGCCGCTGCCGGCACCCCGTCACCGAACTACGTCGTACAGACCAACGTCACCGTTCACCTCAAGGGTGGCGTCACCCACACCTATGGCAACGTCTCGAGGGTCCGGCTCTTCGACGGCGCCCGCAAGTTCGCGGTGACGGTGCGCGGTGGCAGGACTCACACCTTCGGCAAGAACTTCCGTTCCTACGGCGAGAGCTTCGTGCAGGACTCGTTGCTGCCCTCCGGTATCCCGACGTCGCTGCCGACCGGTGTTCCGACCGGTCTCCCGACCGGTCTGCCGACAGGTCTGCCGACCGGCCTGCCCAGCCTCCCGATCAGCACTCCGTAAGCGCCGGTGACGTTAGACTCCGCCCACGCAGCGGAGGTCTACTGGGGGCGCGATGAAGGGCTTGTGGGCGATCGCCATAGTCATGACGCTCGGCGGTCTCGGCCTGGTTGCCGGCGGCGCGGTTCGACTGCATCAGGGTGAGTCCGGCCTGAAGGCGGTCGCGACGGTGAGTGAGTGTCATGCGGTCTCCAACGGAAAGACCACCAGCGAGGAGTGCTCCGGCGCCTGGATCCAAGGCGGCAGCCTGCTCGGCAACGGACACGTCGTGCTCGGCACCATCGACGGCGCTAGCAGTGGCGATGTCGGCAAAAACCTTCACGTGCGGATTCACGGCGGTACGGCGTACACGCCCTCGCTCCGACTCTCGATCGTGCTGTTCGTGCTCGGGGGACTGATCGCGCTGTTCGGCGTCTACTTCTGTTGGGCGGTCGCGACCGGACGCGCGTACGCCAAGCGGAAGCCTCGCGCGCCCGCGCCGGCCGTGACCTGAGTCTTATTCGAGGTAGTCGCCATGCGTGGATGGTTAGGGTTGGCTAGATGTGGCTTAGCGCGTTGACCTGCAGATTCACGGCTGGTCAGGGTTGGTAGCGATTGACACGGTGCGGACCTGCTGCGGACTTTTTGCGGACTCATTCGTGGATGACAGACCTCTCGGACCCATCGTCGCGAAGGTGATGCGGCGCAGGGTCAAGTCCTCGGCTCGACGAGTAGTCCGCCTCCCGCTCGAGGTATCCACCGGGAGGCGGTACGACAACGTCGGCCAGCAGGGCACGCATTGTCACTCGGATCTCGCGGTCAAGCGCCTCGTCTGGATCCTTACCCAGATACGTGATTGTGGTGCCGTGGTGCCACAACTTCGGCTGCATGAGATAGCGATGAGCAGGCAGCATCCATGGCGGCAGTCCGAGCAGGGCGATGATCGCGGTCCTGTCGTCGTCTTGAGGAGTGCCGTGGAGGATCGCATCTGTGTAATGCGAGGCGGTAAGCCGATTGAGCGCCACGGTTTGCACAAGATCGAGCGTGCGAGTCAGGCGAACGGAATACGCCGCCGCTTCGCGATCCTTCGCAGCTTCAATCGCAACTGCGTCAACCGCGCCCTTCGCCGCCCTCACCTGCCGCCAAGCTGCGACTGCTGCCACGGCGGCCACAACGACCGCGACGATTGTGGCCGAGGACGTGATCCAGTCCAGTGCGGTGCCGCTGTGGACGTGAACATCTATCCGCATGAGCGCCAGCATGACCGCGGTCTGGTGATGGACGCTAGGCCGGGTCGTCTGGCAGGTGTAACGCCTCATCAGCAAGGCGGCCCCGCCCAGAGCTTGCGACTCCGGACGAGGCCTTGATCCACCACCTAACTGGAGGTGACGGACCCGTGGCTACCTTTTCACGGTCCCGCTCGAGGGCACATGAGCCCCTCGCGGTCGACGTCGAGTTTTCGTCGGATGCCTCCTGCACGATCACGACCAGGAGGACCGAAGCATGACATTCGAAACCGTCGAGCAGTACCAGCGCTGGGCCGATGAGACTCTCTCGCTTCAGCAAGCCATGTTCCCGCCGCCGGCTTGTCCGGCCTGGTGTGGATTACCGAACGGACATTCATACGATCGGGTCGAGCACGACGGAGAGATGACTCGGCATCACAACAGCGCGCCAGAGGCCTTCGCCGCCGTCTGGGACGTCGAACAAAACCGGCACGGCGAAATCGGCGGCGAGGTGTTCGGCATCGAAATCAGCGCGGAGTGCATCAAGAGCGAGAGCGAGTTGACATCCGACCAGGCCCGCGCTCTCGCGTCCGAACTGGTCGCCGCAGCAGACCTGCTCGACGAGATCACGGGGGTGCAGCGATGAGCCCGCTGGTCGCTGAGGTCGAGATCCCCAACCACCCGGGATGGTGCACCTCAGACGACGTAGAGCCGTGCGCGATCGTGCACGAGGCGCCTCCCATCCACGCGCACTCGCAACGGTACGAGGTTCTTTTTACCTTTCGGACCCAGCAGGGGGAAGACCCGGCAGCCCGCAGCAGCAAGGGCGGCTTCGGCGCGCCAGACATCTGCCTGACGATCGATAACCGCGCGTTCGAAGACACAAGTATCGAGGTCGGAATGTCGCTCGATGAAGCGATCGCGGTTCGGAGTGCGCTTGATGAGGCGATCAGAGATCTCCAGCTCGTCTACTGGTGCGCGGCCAACGGTCACCCGACCGAGTGGGCGCTCGGGTGGAAGCCGAACGGGGACTGACCAGCCCCAAGCGAGCGCCCCTACTGCGGTGGGGGCGCTTTGCTGGGACGACGACGCCGTCACTGGGTAGTGAGTTGCTCTCCGAGTACGTCCTCGTTGGATGCCCCAGCTGACAAGTGGAAGTGCTGGATCACTGACCGCCCGTCCTGCTCCCTGGTGATCAAGGTGAACCGCATCGAGACTTCGGTGCCGTCTGAGAGCTTGACCGTCGGCCGGTCGAGAGCCCAAACGACATCTCCGGAGGAAAAAACCTTCGGATCTCCCGCAAGCACCTTGATCCCAGCGGCGCTCATTTCCGCGACCTGTTCGCCGCCGATTTTTACGATCAGGTCGCGACCTTCCCACCATTCCTCAGCGTCGCTTCCGATCCCGA